>JAERSO010000091.1 GCA_016845585.1 Acidimicrobiaceae bacterium
CGACGGGGAGCGTCGCCGGACATCTCAGAAGAGCCGCAGGGCGTCGGACTCGATGCCCCGGAGCTCGTCGTAGTCGACCTCCACCCAGCCGATGTCGCGGTCCTCGGCCAGGACGCGGGCCTGGGGCCTGATCTCCTGGGCCACGAAGATCCCCCGGACCGGCCGGAGCATGGGGTCGCGATTCAGGAAGTCCAGGTAGCGGGTGAGCTGCTCGACGCCGTCGATCTCGCCCCGGCGCTTCACCTCGACGGCCACTGCCTCGCCGTCGGCGTCGCGGCACAGCAGGTCGACCGGGCCGATGTCGGTGGGGAACTCCCGGCGGACCAGGCGGAGGCCGTCGGCGATGGTGGTGGGGTCGGCGGCCAGCAGCTCCTGGAGGTGGGCCTCCACCCCGTCCTTCTGGAGGCCGGGGTCGACGCCCATCTCGTGGTCGAGTTCGGCCAGCACCTCGTGGACGGTGATGGCCAGCACCTCGCCCTTGGGGCTCCGGACCGTCCACACGGCCTCCACCCCGTCCTCGTCGGACTCCGCGACGGTCAGCGTGTTGGGGGCGTTCATCCAGTTCCACGGAACACCTCCCCACAGGCATCGAACCTGTACGGGCCGGCTGTGACAGGAACTGCTGGACCGTGGGGGTTTCAGTATGGACATCGTCCGAGTGCCAGACAAGCTGGCCGCGTTCCGGGCCGACTTCCCAGCAAGGGAGTTCGGCATCGAGCAATGGGCCGTAGAGGACGTCTGCGGCGAAGTTCCCAGAGTATGGGGCTTCTGCAAGATCACCGACCTCAAGAACCACCGGGTGCTGGCCCAGGCGTGCGGCACGAGGGCCCTGAGGGCTCCGGTGCCGGGAGCGCAGGGCGTGCGGGACACGCGGGACCCTGAACGGGCGATGACGCAGGCCCTCGGCAGGGCCCTCGGCCTGCTCGGCTACGCGTCCGGCGAATCCATCGAGGGCGACACCGACGAGCCCGACGAGACGGGCGTCCGGCTCGCCGTCGTCCCGAACGACTCGCCGCCCCAGCCGCCGGTGCCACCGGCACCGCCGAAGAAGGCAGCGAAGGCCGCCATCGAGGAGGCCCGCAAGACGCTGGCCGGCGAAACCGACGTCGACCTGGTCGACACGGCGCAGCTGAAGGACCGCCTGAACGCCTGCACGCCTGAGGAAAGGGGAAAAGTCCGGGCCGGACTGCTCCAGGCCGGCTTCCCGACGGACATTCCCGAAATGCTGGAGCGCGAGAAGTTCGACTACCTCTGGGACGCAGTCGAGGAGGAGCTCGTCAAGATCGGGGCCATCGGATGACCGCCGTGGCCCGACTCACCGACCCGTCGACGTCGCACGAGGCGGCCCAGTCGCTCGGCGACCTCACCGTCATCCAGCAGAACATCCTGGACATCTTCTGCGACCTCGGCCCGATGACCGACGAGGCCCTCGTCGACCGATACCAGGACCGCCACGGTCGAACCGGAGCGTCAACGGTCCGCACCCGCCGCCGCGAGCTCGAGGTCGCCGGCTTCGTCGAGGAATGCGGCCGTTCCATCACCGTCGGCGGCCGCCCGTGCCGCCTCTTCCGGGCCCGGAGGACGTCATGACGCACCTGATCGACGCGCTTGCGTGGACTGCCGCCTGGCTGATCCTCGTGGCCGGCTTCTACGCGATGCATCGGATGGTGAACCGATGATCCGACGCAACACCATCAGCGGCCTCATCACCGAAGCCGACTGGCAGCAGACGGTCGTCGACCTCGCCGAGCTCGAGGGCTGGTGGGTCTGGCACGACTACGACTCGCGACGCAACAGGGCCGGATTCCCGGACCTCGTCTGCGTCCGCGACGACCGCCTGCTCTTCCTGGAGCTGAAGCGCGAGACGGGACGCCTGACGCCCGCCCAGGAGGCCGTCCTCGGGATGCTGAACGGCGTCACGAAGGTCCGCACGCAGGTGATCCGACCCAGCGACTTCCTCGAGGTCCGGGAGATGCTCCGATGAGCGCCTACACGGTCGCCGGCACCGCCGCAGGCCTCAGAAGCGCCCTCATCGACCTCGAGGACGCCCTGGAAGACCTCCGGGACCTCACCGACGGCCCGCCGGTCGCCCGCGACGCCGTCCTCGACCGCGCCGACGCCGCTTTCAAGGAGGCGGCGACGAAAGCCGAGGTCATCATCCGCGTGACAGCGAAAATCCTCGAGGCGGCTGGACGATGACCAGATTCACCGTCATCCAGGCCGCACCATGGGCCGAAATCGCCGGGAGAGTCTCCTGGAGGGCCCGAGGCCTGTACCTCGAGCTCGTCCTCGCCGCCGACTTCCAGACAGGCATGGTGCCGGCCACCAGCCGCGACCAGGTAGCGAAGTTCACCGGCCGTTCCTGGTCGGCCACCGCAGCGCAGCTCGACGAACTCCTCGACGCCTGCCTGATCGACGAGGGAGCCGCCGGCATCGCAATCCGAGGCTACGAACAGCTGACCGGCGTTCGCGGAAACCGCGAATCCGCTCGCGGAAACCGCGAATCACTCACGTATTCCGCGAATCCGCTCGCGGAAACCGCGAGGCCGACCTGCGAAAACGCAGCCACTACAGACAAGGGAATAGACAACGCGGCCGAAATCCGCGCAATCCGGGAGGGCCTGCACCGTGTGGTGTGAACACGACCGCCTCCGCACCCTCGACCACCTCCGAGACGCCGACTACCACCTCGTCCAGGCACTCGCATGGCTCGAACCCGTCATCACCGACGGCGAACGAAAGGAAATCGAAAAGGCCCTACGCCTCACCCACCACCTCCGAGAACAACTCGACGCCAGGAAGGCCACCGACGAATGATCCCCGAGGAACTCCTCAACAGCCTCAGAGTCATCCAATCCGTCGAAGACTTCGAGGTGCTGGCCGATGACCGACGCACCGAGAACGCCACCCTCGTGGTGCTGGCCGCCGGCCTCGCACTCCGAATGTTCTGGCGGGACCCCGAGCTGGTGGCCTCATGGTTCGCAGCCATGGAGGAAATCGACGCCCTGGACAGGATGCTCGAGGACGTCGCACGGGAAGCCAACGAATGAACGGCTGTATGCGACCAGGGCAGGAATGCAGGTTCTCCGACACCGTCGTCACGGTGCTGACCGATGGCACGCCCATCCAATGGCAGGAGTGCAAGCGATGCGGCCGGCACCGCAGACGGCCGGAATCCTTGCTCGAGGACAAGCGATACCAGGAACACTTCCTCCACTTCCTCGACCAGCTCGACCTGGGCTCGTGACCGAGGACGTCTGCTCGTGGTGCGGCGATCCGAAGGACTGCGACCAGCGCTGCGTCATCGACTGGGTCCACCACGCCGCCTGTCGAGGCTCGGACACCGCCGTGTTCTTCCCAACGCCGACTCACGGCTACGGAAGACCGAGAGACGCCGACTACAGGCCAGCCAAACGGATCTGCCAGGACTGTCCCGTAGCGGCCCAATGCAGGGTGCTGGCCGACCGGAACAACGAAACCATTGGAGTGTGGGGAGGACTGACCGCACGGGAGCTGCGCCGGCTCCGCTTCGAACCTGACGCAGTCGAGCGAACCTGCGCCGAGTGCGCGCTGCAGTTCGTCGGAGGCGGCACCGGGAAGCGAAAGCACTGCTCCATCGAGTGTTTCAGGGCCTACCGAAACCGCCTCAAAAAGGGCCAAAAAAGGGCCTCTGGAGGGCCTCCTGGAGGGCCTGTTTTTTCAGGCGAAACGCCGCTGATCCCGCCCCCCTCCACGAAAACTCTCCCCAGGGCGGCCCGGCAGCGAGGCAATGGTGGGAAATCCCCGGCCACCCCGACCGTCAAGATTGAGGCGCATTCCGGCGAGATCGAGGCGACATGAGTCGAGGTCGAGGCCATGAGTACCAGAAAGCCCGAGAACGCCTCCTGGCCGGCGGGCCCGTCTGCGTCTGGTGCCGGGAGCGTCCAGCGACGACCGCCGACCACGTGCCGCCCCTGGCCGAAGCGCCGGCACCCGAGCTGTGGGTCGGCGAGCTCGTCCCGGCGTGCCACAAGTGCAACTCGAGCCGAGGTGCTGCAATGACGAACAAGCGCAAGGCCGGCCCGAAGACCTCGAGGTCGTGGTGAAGCGGCACGAGGAAGCCGCCCAGGTCGTTCTCGCCGGCCTGACCGCTCCGAACGCGGTGCTGGCCGAATCGCTGCTCGGCCTGGCCCGCGCCTGGGACCGGATCGAAACGACCGGCGACGGCCTCGGCAACGTCGCGAACATTGCGAACCAGATGGTCCGCACCCTCAACGAGCTCGGAGTCGACGAAACCGGCGACGTCTGGGACCAGCTGGCCATCGAGCTGCGCCGTGATCCCGCCTAGATGGGGCACGCCCAGGTCGAAACGGCGCACGCTGGGCCCGCAGCTGCGGCTCGTAGGCGATGCGCTCGGCTTCCCGCTGTTCGACTGGCAGCAGCATGTCGCCGACGTCGCCCTCGAGGTCGAGGACGGCCGCTACGCCTACCGGACCGTCGGAGTGTCCGTCGGCCGGCAGAACGGCAAGACGGCCCTGGCGGCGGCCCGCATCGCGTTCGAACTCCTCCAGGACGGCCACGTGGTCGCCTTCACCGCCCAGGACCGCAACATGGCCAGGGCGAAATGGGAGGAGCACGTGGAACGCATCACCGACTCGTCGCTCTCCAAACGCGTCCAACGCGTCTCCAGGGCGAACGGCCAGGAAGCGCTCCACATGAAAAACGGAGCGCAGTACCGAGTCGTCACGCCCAACAGGAAGGGCGCTCGAGGCCTGACCATCGACCTGGTGGTCATCGACGAGGCCCTCACGCACACCATGGACGTCATCGCGGCGCTCCAGCCGACCATGGCGACCCGCGACAACGCTCAGCTGTGGATCCTCTCCAATGCCGGCGACGCGAACTCGACGATGCTCGCCCACTACCGGAATCTCGGCCACGAACAGGCCTCGAGCAGCCTGTGCTGGCAGGAATGGGCCCCGACCGAAGACAAGTTCGACCCGCTCGACCCCGACGTCTGGCACCAGGCCATCCCGACCCTCGCCGAAACGCGAGGCGTCACCCTGGACGCAGTCGAGGAAGCGGCCAGCACCACCGAACCGGAACTCTTCGCAAGAGAATGGCTGAACGTCTGGCCGGCCATCGAAGCCGTCGCCGTGATCGCCATGACCGACTGGGAGAAGCTCGAGAAGCCGGACGTCGCCATCGGCTACGAGGTCGTCCTCGGCGTCGATGTATCACCCCAACGTGATACTGCGACCATCGCCGCGTGCGGCCGCAACGGAGCGTTTACGCCCGTCGAAATCGTCGACCACCGGTCGCATGTCGGCTGGCTCCAGGACCGCCTCGTCGAGCTGTGGAAGAAATGGCGGGCACCCGTCGTGATCGACGGAGGTTCGCCGGCCGGCAGCCTCATCATGGAACTCGAGCGTGCCGGCGTCGAGGTCATCGCCCTCGGAATGCGGGACTACGCGAGGGCGTGCGGCAGCTTCTACGACGGCGTCGTCGACGGCACCGTGACGCACCTGGGCGACCGTCTCCTGACCGACGCGGTCGGGGCGGCATCGAAGCGTTCCCTGGCAGAACAATGGGCATGGAATCGACGGTCGACCGTAATAATCACGCCACTAGTGGCGGCTACTCTGGCTAGGTGGGGCGTCGTTTCCGCCCACCAGCCAAAGCCGAAACCCGCAATCTTCTAAGGCCCCAAATGTCGATTTTCGGTTCTCTTCTCCAGACTGCCGGATTCCTCGTCGTCCTCGTCTCGCTGTGGATGATCGGCGGCGTCTGGATCTTCGCCCTCGGTGCCGGCGCAGCCTGCACGCTGGTCGGCATCGGCCTCGAGCTGGCCTCGAGGTCTGACTGATGCTGGCGCGCCTACTGCGGCCAACCGCCGAAACCAGGGCCGACTCGTTCGTCCTGCCGACCCGCGGGCTCGTCCCACAGCCGACGACCGGGCCGATCACCGTCAACGAATCGACCGTCCTGTCGATTCCGGCGGCCTACCGGTGCGTCCAGATCATCTCCGACACGATCGCGTCGCTGCCGCTCGGCTCGTACCGGGCAGGGATCGAGGTCGATACGCCCAGGGTGCTGGCCCAGCCGGACCCATCCGAGACGCGCGTCGACACCATCGCGGCACTCGTGACGTCGCTGCTGATCGACGGGAACGCCTACGCCCTCGTCGGCGGCCGCGACCCGCTCGGTCATCCGACCTCGATGGTGGTGCTGGCCCCGTCGGCCGTGTTCGTCCAGGTTCGCGACGGCGAAGTCACCTACCGGATCGGCGGCCAGGAGTACGACCCCGAGGACATCCTGCACCTCCGTGGCGTCACCCTTCCCGGCCATGCGACCGGCCTCGGACCCATCGCCGTGCAGCGACGCACCCTCGGCCTGGCCATCGCCGGCGAGGACTACGCGGGCGAAGCGTTCGTCAACGGCGCGATGCCGTCCGGCGTCATCCAATCGGATAGCGAAATGACGAAGGACGAAGCCGAAGCGTTCAAGGCGGCATTCGTCGCAGCGCACGGTGGCCGGCAGCGATCCCCGGCGGTCCTGTCCGGCGGCGTCACGTACCAGGCGCTCTCGTTCTCGCACGCCGACATCGAGCTGCTGGATTCCCGCCGTTTCAACGCCGGAGCCGTCTGCACGGTCTTCGGCGTCCCCGGCTTCCTCGTCGGCGTCGCCATGGGCGACTCGAAGACGTACAGCAACGTCCAGCAGGACACGCAGCTGTTCGTCTCGTACACACTGCGGCCGTGGATCAGCCGCCTCGAGGCCGGCCTGTCGCAGCTGCTGCCACGCGGTCAGGAAGCGAAGTTCAACCTGGACGGCCTGCTGCGCTCCGACACGATGGCCCGCTACCAGGCGCACGAGGTCGGCCTCCGAGCCGGCTTCCTCACCATCGACGAGGTCCGCGAACTCGAAGACCTCGACCTGATGGCCGCTCCGGGCCCGGAACCCGTCCCCGAACCCGACGCCGAGGAGGAAGCCGATGGGTGAGGTAGAAACCCGCACCGTCGAGCTCGCCGGCCTCGAGGTCCGAGACGACGACGACGGCCACCACCTGGTCGGCATCGTCGCCCCGTGGCACGCCACGTACGACGCCGGCAGCTACGTCGAGTCGTTCTCCCGGAACGTCTTCGACAAGACGATCAAGGAACGCGGCGACCGAATCCCGCTCCTCGAGCAGCACGACCGGGCCCGAAACCCGATCGGCATGGCGGCCACCTGGGAGAAGACCGCCGACGGCCTCGTCGCCGACTTCCGGCTGGCCCGCACCACCCGCGGCGAAGAAGCCAGGCAACTCGCCCTCGACGGCATGGTGACCGGCCTCTCGGTCGGCTTCATCCCGATCCGCAACAAGACCGAGAAGGTCGACGGCCGGCAGCACGTGACGCGCCTCGAGGCCCGCCTCGACCATGTCGGCTTCGTCACCCAGCCGGCGTACGCCGAAGCCCAGGTCGTCTCCGTCCGCGCATTCGACCCCGACGACCCCGACCTCGCACCGCGCCTCGCCAGCTGGAGGCACCTGCTGACCGCCGTCGAATAACGACGTCACACGACGCTGTTATCGTCGAAAACGAGCGCCGCGAATCGCGCCGGACTTCCACCCGGTTCGCACCCTCGAATCCGAAATAAAACGATTCAGGAGTGAACCGAACATGAAGCTGCTCGACCAGCTGGTCGAAGAGCGCGCCGAGATCACCGGCACCCAGGAAGGCATCGTCAACCTGGCCGCCGAGGAGTCCCGCGACCTCACCGACACCGAAGACACCAACCTCCGCGACCTCAAGGGCCGCGCCGACGAGCTCGACGAGCGCATCGCCGAGCTGCGCTCCGTCCAGGTCGCCAACCTCGAGGCCGCGAAGCTGCGGGCCGAGGTCGCCAACACCGAGGAGCCCGAGGAGCGGGCCGCCGGCCGCGTCACCATCGTCGACGAGCCGATGACGTACCGCGAGGGCGGCGACCACGACTTCTTCGTCGACGCCTACCGGTCCGCCGTCCACGGCGACCCCGCCGCCGCCGGCCGCCTCGAGCGGCACCGCATGGAGATGCGTGACAGTTCGACGAGCAACTTCGCCGGCCTCGTGCCGCCGCAGTACCTCGTGTCCCTCGCCCAGGACAAGGCACGGGCGTCGCGTCCGTTCGCCGACGCCTGCAACCGGCAGCCCCTGCCGGCGTCGGGCACCGACATCACCATCACCCGGCTGACCACCGGGGCGACCACGGCCGCCCAGTCGGCCGAGAACGCCGCCCTGACCGAGTCCAGCCCCGACGACACGACCCAGACCATCAGCCTCAAGACCTACGGGGCCCAGGTCGACCTCAGCCGTCAGGCCCTGGACCGCGGCGTCGGCGTCTCCAACCTCGTCATCGAGGACCTGGTCGCCTCCTACGCCCAGAAGATCGACGACGCGATCATCAGCGGCGACGGTTCCTCGGGCCAGCACACCGGCGTCCTGTCGTACTCGGGCACCTCGAGCGTGACCTACACCGCCGCGACGGCCACCGCCGCCGGCCTGTACGAGAAGCTCCTGTCGGCGGTCAACACCGTCCAGGGCTCCATCTACAAGCCGGCCACGCTGATCACGATGCACCCGCGCCGCTGGGCCTGGTTCGTCGGCAAGGGCCTGGACGACTCGAACCGTCCGCTGGTCCTGCCGACGATGAACGCCCCGCAGAACGCCATGGGCATCGGGAACGTCAACGTCCCGCAGGGCACCGTCGGCAACATCGCCGGCGTCCCCGTCCTGCTCGACGCCTCCATCCCGACGAACCTCGGGGCCGGCACCGACGAGGACCGAGTCCTGGTCGCCCGGATGGACGACTGCGTCCTCTGGGAGGACGGCTCCGGCGCTCCGAACGTGGTCGAGTTCGACCAGATCGGGGCCGGCAGCCTCACCGTCAAGCTGGTCAGCTGGGGGTACTCGGCGTTCGGGATCAAGGACCCCGCCGCCGTCGCCATCATCAGCGGCACCGGTCTGAACGACACCCTCTAGTCCCCAACTAGATCCCCACCACGGTCGGGGCGGTCGGCCACGCGAGCAGGCCGGCCGCCCCACACCGGGAGCATCATGACGACGACCAGCGACCACGACGCCCGCATGGCGAAGATCGAGGCCGGCCGCGTCGGACCCGCTACGAGCGCCCCTGCGCCCTCGGCGGCTCCGAAGAAGGCCGGCACCGGCAAGAAGGCCCGGAAGGCCTCCTGAGGCGTCTGAGGACGTCTGGTGGCGGACTACACCTCGAGGGCGACGGTCAAGGAGTACCTGGGCATTCCGTCCGGGACGACGACCGAGGACACGGCCATCGACGCTGCCGTCGAGGCGGCCGAAGCCGAGATCGACAACATCTGCGGTCGGACGTTCGTCGTCCCCGGCTCGGCGACGGCGAAGACGTTTCGGCCGACCGACCACGTGACCGTGCAGCTGCCGGACATCGCGCAGACGACCGGCATGGTCGTCAAGGTCGACACCGAGAACGACGGCGACTACGACGAGACGCTCACGCAGACGTCGGAGTGGATCGTGGACGGCAACGCCGCCCCGTACCGCCTCATTCGCCGTGTGGACGGAGCCTGGTTCCCCAGGTACACCTCGAACCGGCCGACCGTCGAGGTCACCGCCTGGTGGGGTTTCGCCATGACGGTCCCGGATCCGATCAAGCAGGCCGCGACGGTGCTGGCCGCCCGCCTGTACCAGCGCCGCTCGTCGCCACTCGGCTTCCAGGCCGGCGTGTCGGCCGACGCTGTTCGCATCAGCCGAGTCGACCCGGACATCCGGTCGCTGCTGGCCGGCTACCGCCTCGTCGGCGTCGCCTAGATGGCCGACTACGGCGCTATCCGCGACGGCCTCAAGACGAGGCTGGAGACGATCAGTGCGCTGGCCGTCGCGTTCGACACGTTCCCGGATCGGGTCGTCGTGCCGGCCGCCGTCGTCATTCCGGGATCGAACGTCGCCAGCTACCACGGTTCTGGCAACGACGCCGGGCAGCTGACGACGTTCACGTTCCACCTCGAGGTCCTCGTCGCCCGATGGGAGCCGCACTCCGCCCAGGACGCCCTCGACGCCTACATCTCCGGCGCTGATTCCGTCCAAACGGCCATCCTGGGCGACAAGACACTCGGTGGAAATGCGTACGACTGCCAGGTCGTCCGTTGCTTCGATTACGGCGGCAGGGTCGTCGCAGACTCGGAGTACCTCGGTGCTACTTTTGAAGTGGAGGTAATCGCCTAATGGCACGATTCAAGATCACCGGAAACCATGCGGTCGCCGGAAAGAATCCGGGCGAGTTCGTCACGGACCAGGACCTCGAGGACGCCAACGTCGACGCGCTCGTCGCCGGCGGCCACCTCGACGGATCATCGAGCAAGAAGGAACAGGAGTAGACCGTGGCGAAGTACCTCGGCAACGACGCGCAGGTGACGATCAACTCGGTCGACCTGTCGGATCACATCAGCAGCATCAGCTTCAGCGAATCGGCAGCTGAACTGGACAGCACGAGCATGGGCGACTCGAACGTCACCCGGATCGCCGGCCTCAAGGACGGCTCGTGCGCCATCGAGTTCCAGGCCGACTTCGCTGCCAGCGAGGTCTACGCCACGCTGAACCCGCTGCTGGGCACCACCACGACGGTCACCGTCAAGCCGACCAGCGATGCGACCGGCGCGACGAACCCGCAGAAGAGCGTGTCGGTCCTCGTGACCGAGGTTCCGTTCGTCGACCACGCAGTCGGCGATCTGGCCACGTTCAGCGTCACGTGGCCGTTCGCTGGAGCCGTCACCACCTCGACGAGCTGATGATCGACCTGACGCTGACCGTCCAGCTCGAGGACGGCGAGCGTTGGGAGATCACCCCAAAGCTCGCAACATTCGTACGGTTCGAAGAGCAGTTCGACACCGCCGTGTCGTCGGCGTTCGCCGAGGGCACCATCCACCTCAAGCACCTCGCCTGGCTCGCCTGGGACGGGGCGCGACGCTCCGGGAGGACGGTGCCGCTGTTCGACGCATTCGTCGACAAGCTCGTCGACCTCGATGTCGTCAACAACGACGCCCCTTTAGTCGAGAGGGCCTGACGTACCACCTCGCGCAGCTCGCCCTGGTCACCGGACAACCGATCACAGCCCTCCTGGAGGCCCCGCCGTCGATGGTGAAGGCCCTCAGGGCGGCGCACAACGAACGGATGAGAGAGCAGCAGCGTGGGCAAGCGGGCGGCAGTCGAGGTCGAGGGCGCTAAGCAGCTCCGTAAGGCCCTCGAAGCGATGGGCGACGACGCCGTCGCCGAACTGAAGGCCGTCAACCTCGAGGCCGCCGAAATCGTCGCGAAGGCCGCCCGGCCGCTCGTTCCTAGGGTGACCGGCGCGCTCGAGGCGACCGTCAGGGCGTCCGGCACGAAAACACGAGGATCAGTCCGGGCAGGAAAGAAGAGAGTTCCCTACGCCGGACCCATTCACTTCGGCTGGCCTGAGCGGAAAATCACGCCCCAGCCGTTCCTTTACGATGCAATAGATCGGCGACGCGACGAGGTCGTCTCGGCGTACGAGAAGAACGTCCAGAATCTCCGCAAGAAGCACGGCCTGTAGATGGCGAAATCGGCAGTAATCAACGTCGCGATTCTCGGCGACGCAAAGAAGCTGAACAAGGCCCTCAAGGGAGCCGAGAAGCGCGTCGGCAAGTTCTCCGGGGCCGTCGGCAAGTCGATGAAGGCCGCCGCCGCCGGCTTCGCTGGCCTCGGCGTCGCCGGAGCCGGAGCGGTCCTCAAGTTCGGCCAGGAGTTCGAACAGGTCGAACGGACCCTGAGGGTCGGCACCGGAGCGACCGGCGAAGCCCTCGAGGGCCTCATCGACATCACGAAGAACCTGGCGACGAAGGTGCCGGCCGGCTTCGAGGAGGTCTCCACGGCCGTCGCCGACATCAACACGCGCCTAGGCCTCGGCGGCAAGGAACTCGAGTCGTTCTCCGAGCAGATGCTGAACCTGTCGCGGATCACCGGCTCCGACCTCCAGGGCAACATCTCGAGCGTGTCGCGTGTCCTCGGCGACTGGGGCGACATGGCTGGCACCGCCGGAGGCGCAGCCGACTACCTGTTTTCCATCGCCCAGTCGACGGGCATCGAGTTCGGGCAGCTGTCCGACCAGCTCGTGCAGTTCGGCGCTCCGATGCGTCAGCTCGGCTTCGACTTCCAGGAGGCCGCCGCCCTTCTGGGCAAGTTCGAGAAGGAAGGCGTGAACGCGGAGCTCGTCATGGGCTCGATGCGTCAGGCGCTCGGCAAGATGGCCAAGGAGGGCGAGCCGGCCATCGAGACGTTCCGCCGCGTTACCCAGGAGATCAAGGACGCCGGCTCGGCGTCGGAAGCCAACGCCATCGCCCTCGAGCTGTTCGGCGCACGTGCCGGCCCGGACATGGCCGCAGCCGTCCGGGAGGGCCGCTTCGAGCTCGACGACTACTTCGAGATCATGGACGGCGGCGGCGACCGAATCAACAAGGCCGCAGCCGAGACGACGACGCTGTCGGAGAAGTTCACGCTTCTCAAGAACCGCGTCGCCGTTGCTGCGGCTCCGGCGATCAGCAAGGCGTTCGACGGCCTCGTCACCGCGTTCGATTCCATCGGGCCCGCCTACGAACGCGTATCGGAATGGTTCCGGGACGTCACGAATTCGGATCGGTTCCAGACGTTCGCCCGGACCGTCGCCCGGATCTTCACCGGCATCGCCGACGCTGCGAAGGTGCTGGCCGACTTCTTCGAGAAGTACGTCCTGCCGATCACCAAAGCGGCTGTCGCCGGCATCGTGTCCGTCTTCCAGAACCTGTGGGACGTCATCGCCGAGGTGGCCGGCCTCATCCAGGCGCTGTTCCGCGGCGACATGACCGATGTGTGGCATCACTTCAAGAACCTGGCCGTCGAGGCCGTCGACCTGGTCGTCGACGTCTTCGTTCGGCTCCCGTACCGGATCGGCAAGGCCGCTCGAGGCCTCGTGTCTGAACTCGGCGGCCTCGTCTGGAAGTTCTCGCACTACCTGGCCGACAAGGTCGTCGCCCTGGTGCAGGCCCTTCCCGGCAAGGTCATGGAACTCCTCGGCGCGGTCGCCGCCGACCTGGTCGAGGGAGGCAAGAAGCTCGCCGGCTGGCTCCTCGACGGCCTCATCGCGGGCCTCAAGGGCATCGGCGACGCCATCCTGGGCACGCTGCCGGGATGGCTGCGGGGCCTGCTGGGCCTCGACGGCAAGCAGAAGCAGACGGCCGCAGCGACGAAGAAGCTGCGGGCCGTTGACACGACGGCCTCCAGCGTTCCTCGAGGTTCGTACTGGGAGTTCGACCCGTCGACGCTGTCCGACGTCCTCGTCGACCCCGGCGACACCGGCCTGACGGCTGGGATGCGCGTTTCCGGGCCCGGAGGGATCGCCGACGCGGTCCGAAACGACCAGCTCGTCCAGGCGGCCGGCGGCGGCACCACCGTCAACATCAACGTGTCCGGTTCGGTCGTCACCGAGGGCGAACTCGTCGAAACGGTCCGCACCGGACTCATCAAGTCGCAGCAGTCCGGCCGGCAGCTCGTCCTCGACTGATGGCACCCGCCCCGACGCTGACCGTCACCCTGCGGTTCGCCGGAGGCCCAGGCTTCGGCCCGACGCTCGTGATCGGTTCCACGGTCGCGACCATCGGAAAGGGCGTCTTCGGGACCTCGGCGAACGAACCCATTGACATCACCTCGAGGGTCCGAGCAGCGACGATTCGGCGGGGCCGTACCCGCGCCCTGGACAAGTTCGAGGCCGGCGTCGCGACCGTCCAGGTTCTCGACGAGACGGGCGAGTTCGACCCGCAGGACGGCACGCACGGCAACCCGGCTCCGATGCTCCAGCTGCGCCTCTCAGCGACGTACAACGGCACCGAACGCATCCTCTTCTCGGGATTCACGCAGGACTTCGACTACGCCTACCAGCCGGGCGTCGACGCGTCGCTCCTGACGATCACCGCCGTGGATGCGTTCCGGGCGTTCAACCTGTCGAACATCACGGCCGTGGCCGGCACGAGCGCCGGGCAGGCGACCGGCGGCCGCGTCGACGACATCCTCGACGCCATCGACTGGCCGACCTCGGTCCGGCAGGTCGACACGGGAGACACGACGCTCCTCGACGACGACGGCACCTCGAGGGACGCCCTCACCGCGCTGCAGCGCGTCGCCCAGGCCGAAATGGGCGGCTTCTGGATCGACGGAGACGGCGACGTCCGCTTCCTCTCACGGTCGAACTCCGTCAAGCAGGCCCGTGGAACGCCGACCGTCTTCGACGACGACGGCACCGACGTCACCTACCAGGGCGTCGACTTCGAAATGGACGAGCAGCTGCTGATCAACTCGGCGCGGATCACCCGCACCGGAGGCACCGCCCAGGAAGCGTCTAACCAAACGTCAATCGACGACTATTTCAAACGATCGTTCGTTAAAAGCTCGATGATCATGGACACCGATGTGCAGGCCCTCGACCACGCCCGCATGATCGTCGCTGCCCGCAAGGACCCGGAGCTGCGAATCCGGGCCATCACCCTGGACCTGACCGACAACGTCCAGACCCGCGTCGAGGCCGGCCTCGACCTCGACTTCTTCGACCCGATCACCGTGAACCGGACGACGCCGGGCGGCAAGAGAATCGCGAAGACGCTGACCGTCCAGGGCGTCGAACACCGAATCAAGCCGGACAGGTGGATTACTAAACTTTCGACAGCGGAGATGATCGCTGACGGCTTCATCATCGGAACCGACAAGCTCGGGACCGGCATTCTCGGATTCTGAGGTGACGTACAAATGACGTACAAAAACTGGACCACCGGGGACATCCTCGAGGCCAGCGACATCAACGGCGTCTCAGACCAGGCCATCAACAGGTTCACGAACGCCACGGCCCGCGACGCGGCGATCACGAGCCCGACGCAGGGCCAGGTCGTCTACCTGAACGACGTCGGCCTCATGGTCTACGACGGCTCCGCGTGGACGCACACGTTCCGAAGCTTCGTCCTGAAGGACTACGGCGAAACCGTCAAGGCCCACGGCAACACCGGCACCACGGAAACCGTCGACCTCGAGGACGGCAACGTCCACACGGCCACCCTGGACAACAACTGCACGCTGACGTTCTCGAACCCTCCGGCGTCCGGGACTGCCGGCTCGTTCACTCTCATCCTCACCCAGGACGGCACCGGCTCGCGGACCGTCACCTGGCCGGCCTCGGTCGACTGGGCCGGAGCGACCGCGCCGACGCTGTCGACCGGCGCGAGCGATGTGGACGTCCTCACGTTCCTCACCACCGACGGCGGCACCACCTGGCTGGGATTCCTCGCCGGGGCCGACATGAGCTGATGCCAGTAGGCGCAGAAATGCGGGCCCTCCTCGCCGCGGCCGGTCAGGGCGGCGTCGAGGCAACCGGCGGCACCGTCAACGAATACACCGGCTGGAAGTCCCACAAGTTTTCCTCGTCGGGCACGTTCACTGTTACGAAGGGCGGCGAGGTCGAGGTTCTCGTCGTGGCCGGTGGTGGCGGCGGTTCGGACGGTTCGGCGAACGTCGCCGGTGGTGGCGGTGCGGGAGGTTTCCGCACCTCGACGGTGATGGTCACGGCGCAGGCGTACAGCATCACGGTCGGCGCGGGCGGCGCTGCTGGTGTCAGCAACGGCACCGACGGGTCGGATTCGACGGGCGTGACGATCACCTCGACCGGTGGTGGTGGTGGTGGTGGCACCGTGAACGGCCGGACCGGTGGTTCTGGCGGTGCCGGTGCCGGTGTCATCTCAGGCACGGACGGCGTCGGCGGCGCGGGGACTGCCGGACAGGGCAACGCTGGCGGCGACGGCAACTCGAACGGCACCGGTCGGGCGACTGGCGGTGGCGGTGGTGGTGCGAGCGCGGCCGGGTCGGACGGCACGCCAGGCAACGCTGGCGGCAACGGTGGCGACGGCTCGACGAACGACTACGAGACGGGATCGAACCAGACCTACGGCGGCGGTGGCGGCGGCAACGGCTGGACCGCGTTCGGCACGGGCGGTGCGGGCGGTGGCGGCAACGGCGGAGGCGGAGACATCGACGGCGACGCGAACACCGGCGGCGGCGGCGGTCGAGGCGACGGAGGAAGCGGCATCGTGATCATCCGCTACGCAGCCTGATGGCGCACTACGCAGAAGTCCACGACGGCGTCGTCCAACGGGTCCTGGTCGTCGATAACGCCGTCCTCGGCGACCCTGAGGACGAGCAGGCGGGCATCGACTTCCTCGAGGAGCTCCTCCCCGGCTCCGGCACCTGGGTGCAGACCTCCTACAACACGCACGCGAACGTCCACCGAGACGGCGGCCGGCCGTTGCGGTACAACTTCGCCGGCGTCGGTTCCCATTGGGACGGCGTCGGCTTCTACGACCCGGTCCAGCCGTTCCCATCTTGGGACTTCGACGCCGCCACGAAGACCTGGCAGGCACCAGTCGCGAAGCCGGACGGCGAGGCCGTCTGGGACGAGGCCAGCACCTCGTGGGTGGAACGATGAGACGCCTGGCGCACGACGGCATCCTGGCCGGAATCCTCACCTACAGCGGCTGCGCCCTGTCCGACGTCGTCACCCTGTTCTCGAACAAGCCGGGCGACACGGCCATCATCACCGGACTGCTGACCATCGCCCTGTCGGCGACAGCGAACCGGAAGACCTCGAGGCCGACCCGGACCGCATGATGTACGCCGGCTGGGGCGACGACGTTCTCTACCTCCAGCAGTTCCGCGACGACGGCGACGAGAACGTCGAGCAGCTCGACCCGCTCCTCGTCTACCGCCTCGCCGGCGCATACCGAGAATCCGACTACCTGCGTCGTTTTCTCCGCATCGAGTCCGGGGCCCGCACCCGCGCAGCGCAGGAATACCTGTACGCCGGCTGGAAGGAACGGCGGCCGGGATTCGCCCTCGCGGCGAACCCGGACCGCATCATCGGCCAGCACAAGGGCACCACCTGGCGCGGCTCGTACCACCAGGTCCAGGACACCGGCTGGGCGTACGCCGCCGACCTGACGCACCACCGACGAGCCTCCTGGGACAGCCTCCACAAGATCCTCCGCTCATGGGGACTGTTCGAAACCGTCAAAGGGGAGCCGTGGCACCACCAGGCCCGCACCGTTCGAGGACCGTTCCCAGGACCGACTCCCGAGTGGGAAACTTTGAGGCCAAACCCGGAGGAAAACGTGACGCCAGAACTCGAGGAGCGCCTCGACCAGCTCCAAACCGACCTCGCAACGTGGGTATGGAATGGCCACATCGCCGAGAACAAGAAGCTCGACCGAATCATCGAACTCCTCGAGGAGGCCACGAAGTGAATAACAGAAACCAGGTCGCGGACCAGTCCGGAAAGGGCGCAATCCTCGGCGTTCTCGCCGCGGTGCTGGCCGACACGAGCCTCGACGCGGCGACCATCACGGCAATCCTCACGCTGGCCGGCGGCTTCCTCGCCTGGCTGTCCACCCTGATCGGGAACCGGGCGGTCGCCTCGTTCCTCAACCGATGACATGGCCGAAGTGTTCGCGGCGGCGGGACTCGTGCTGGCAGCCGGCGTCTCATCAGTCGCGTCGGTGCTCGTCGCCCGCCTCCGAGCCGAGAACACCGACCAGCACGCAGCGAACCTCCAACGCCTCGACGCAATAGGCCAGGACGTCTCCGAAGTCCGCACCGACGTCAGAGACATCCGGCAGACCCAGACCCGACACCTGGAATGGCACGCTGAGCAACCCGGACCTGGCTGACTTCGTCAGCTCGTACCAGCCTCACCGCTCGAGGCCGAAATGGACCGACCGCCTCCCCGAAGAGGTGCTGGCCCAAATCTGGGCGTCGGACGCCGGCGCAACGGTCGTCGCTGAATGGCTGAAGGCCATCGGCTACGACGACGCCACCAGACATCTCCTGTCGGATCTCATCAAGGCCCGGAACCAGGCGCGGCGTGCCGAGTCTTGACGAGTTCGAGGACGAGCTCGACCTCCTCGACGAGCTGAGGAAGGCCGAGAACCGGGCCGCAAAGCAGTCCGTAAAGATCCGGGCCCTGAAACGCGACGTCCGGGACGCACGGGCCGCCCTCGAGGACGCTGAGCGGCGCGTCGAGGTGTACGAGACGGCGACGGCGCAGACGTTGCCGCCCTGGGCGAAGCGTCGCCGAACGAAGAAGTCCGCTGCGACCGTCTGCGCCCTGCTGTCCGACTGCCACTTCGACGAGGTCGTCCGCTTCGAGGAGAACGGCCAGAACGCCTACGACCGTGGAATCGCAGAGCAAAGGTTGCGCCGATTCGCCGACAAGGTCATCGGCCTGTCGTACGACCAGGTCCAGGGCGTCGAAATCGAGGGCCTCCTCCTCCTCCTCGGCGGAGACCTCGTGAACGGAACGCTGCACGACGCCGCGGAACACAACGAGACGCCGTACATGCCGCTGACCGTCGCGCATTGGGCCGGCCACCTTGCCGCCTGCATCGACCACCTCGCCGCCGTCTTCCCCAGGGTCCACGTGGTGTCCGTCGTCGGCAATCACGGCCGACTCACCCTGAAGCCCCGCACCGCCGGCCGGGCCCGCGACTCCTGGGACTGGCTCCTCGTCCATTCGGTAGCGCAGCTGGTGTCCAATGAGTCCGTTACGTGGCAGGTCCCCGAATCGCACGACGCCCTGATCAAGGTGTACGACACGACGATGCTGCTGACTCACGGCGACGCCGTGAAGGGCGGCGGCGGCATCGGCGGCATCTGGCCGCCCATCAAACGCCTCCAGGCACGCCTCCAGGTCCACAAGCCGCACGACATCCTCGTCATGGGCCATTGGCACCAGCTGACGATGGCCGCCTCCGGTGGCCTCATCGTGAACGGCAGCCTCAAAGGCTGGGACTCCTACGCCGCCATCAACGCGTTCTCAGCGGAGCCGGCCATGCAGGCCTGGTGGATGATCACCCCGACGCACGGCGTGACGATGGAGGCCGCAGTCTTCGTCGAGGACGCGAAAGCGGAAGGCTGGGGCTAGCACCCGCGGCGAAACGCGGCCATAGTGGCCGCATGGGGAAACTAGGAAAGGCCGCCGGCCTCGCCGGCAAGCTCGCAAAAAAGGGCCTCGACAAGGCTGACGAGAAACTCGCAGAACGTCGGGAAGCCCGAACCGAAACCGACGCCCTGGCCGGCGAAGCAGCGCAGCTGTCACCGCATCACTTCACCCAGGAAGTCGTCGGCGAATCCCACTACCAGAAAGCCCTGGAGAAGTCCGTCGGCCGGAACCGCGACCACGACGGCTCCTACTGGCGTGGCGCAGCGACGATCCGGCACGACCAGGGCAACCGGCACGACCCGTGGGCCATCGTCGTCGAAATCGACGGCCGAACCGTCGGCTACCTGCCGTCCTCAGACTCGAACCAGCAGCTGGCCGGCGACCTGAACGGCTCCTCGAGGACGGTGCCGGCCCGCATCATGGGCGGCTTCAGGACTCCCGACGGCTCGAGGGCCTACTACGGCGTCGAACTCGTCCTCTAGACCCATCTTCGACGGCGATATTCCGCAGCTCGCAAATATCACTCGAAGCGATCACCGCGCCGCAGCGTTCATAGCGTCCCGCATCGCATCAGTCGGCCTCGCCCGGACGTACATAGCGGTCGTCCGCACCGACGAGTGGCCGAGCAGCTGCTGGACCATGAACAGGTCCGACCCGGACGACATCCACAACGCCGTCGCGGCGGTATGCCGCAGAGCGTGCAACGTGACGCCCTGGTCGTAGATCCCCGCCGCCCGCATCACCTTCCGAACCCGTTCGCTGACACTCTGAGGCGTCAACCCGCCGCCACCTCGACGCGACCGCAGGAGCGGCCCAGCCGCCCAGCCACGCTCCTCCTGGGCGTACCTGACGACCCGCCTGGCCGTCGCGTCCGTCAACGGAACCCACCGCTGCCGGCCACCCTTGCCCTGCACGAACATCACCCGGCCATCCAGGTCGACGTCGGACAGCTCGAGACGCGACATCTCGCCGCGCCGCAACCCCTCGCAAATGCCGAGCGACACGATGACCCTGTCGCGGACATCGCACGCATCAAGCAACGCCCGAACGTCGACGTCCTTCAACGGCCGAGGGACAGCACCCGGCACGGGAGGCGCTTCGACCTCGAGGTCGACGCCGGCCCAATCGAGAAACCCTCGGACAACGGACCAGCGCCGCCGCCGATAATGCGCCGACAGGTCGCCGCCCGTGATCCACGTTTCGACCGCGTCCTGGTCCAGGTGCCGGCCGGCGAACTCTTCCGCGAACTCGAGCAGCAGCCGACGATTCACGTACGCCGACGACTTGCGCCAACGGCCACGCCGCACCTTCTCGTCGACATAGTCGTCGACGACCCCGCCACGGATCATGGGTCCGATCTTGCCATCCACGCGAAGTTCGTCGCGGGCGTCTAACGTTTCTTCTGCACAATCATCCAGTTGAGCGGCTTGTAGGCCCCGCCGTCGGCGTGGACGGCCACGCAGCCGTCGGCCTTGACCATGAGCAGGCGGACCGCCTCGGGCAGGTGGGCGGTGAGCCGGCCGTCGTAGTCGACGGTGCAGCGGGCCACGACGACGCGCACGACGGGACCGCCGCTCAGCCGGCCAGGGCGGCCAGGACGGCGTCGGCCAACTCGACCCGGCAGATGACCAGGTCGGGGAGGTACGGGTCGGGCCGGTCGTAGGCCAGTGGGCTGCCGTCGAGGCGCGAGGCATGCAGACCGGCGGCCAGGGCCACGGCCACCGGGGCGCAACTGTCCCATTCGTACTGGCCGCCCGAGTGGACGTAGCAGTCCACCTCGCCCCGCACCACGGCCATGGCCTTGGCGCCGGCCGAGCCCATCTCGACCAGCTCGCCGCCCAGGGCCTCGCACACCGACAGGGCCTCGGCGGGCGGGCGGGACCGGCTGACCACCATGCGGGGCCGGTCGCCGACCGGGGGGAGGTCGCCGGCCGACGGTGGCTCCAGGGTGGACAGGGTGACGCCC
>JAERSO010000092.1 GCA_016845585.1 Acidimicrobiaceae bacterium
CTCACGGCGTGACGTGGCGATGGGCCCGAGGCCGGTGCCCTCCTCGACGCAGTTCCCGGTGCGGTCGGGGTAGACGCCGTCGGTCTCGTAGCCGCTCGGGCAGGTGAGGCAGGCCGCGGGGTCGAGGGCTTCGTCGGCGCCTTCGTAGAAGCCGCAGATCTCACAGGCGCTGAGCACGAGGGTGTCCGAGAAGCAGGTGTCGTGGATCTCGTCGGGGAGGTCGGGCGCCTCGCAGTCCGACTCGGACAGCGGCGTGGTGGCCGTGCCCTCGGGCACACAGGCGCCGCTGCAGTCCGGGAAGACGACGTCGATCTCGTAGCCGTCCGGGCAGGTCACGCAGTCGAATTCCGAGCCTGCCTCGTCGGCGTCTTCCCAGTAGCCGCAGGTCAGGCAGGGGCCGTACGTCTCCTCGGAGGCGAAGCAGGTCTCGTAGGCCTCGTCGTCTGCGGCCAGGATCTCTTCGGCACACTCGGAGAGGGCGTCGGGATCGGTGCCGGAGTCGGTGCCGGAGTCGGTGCCGGAGCCGGCGTCTGTGTCGTTGGTGCCGGTGTCGTCATCCTTGTCGCCGCAGCCCACGAGGACGAGCCCGGTGAGGAGGAGGGCGGTGGAGATGTGTGCCAGTGTCTTCATGGTTCGCCTCGGCTCGTTGATCCGGTCTCTTGTGGGTTGCGGGAAGATACCAGCTCAAGACCTCGACAGGCCCTGATGTCAGGCCTCGCCTCCTGGCTCCGCAGGGCTCCGGACTCTCGGCCTCGGCTCGGTGTGTCTCAGAGCTCGCATGGCTCGAGCTCCGACCGCGCCGAGGCTTACTGGAGACCACCGAAGAAGAGGTCGATCTGGCCGGTGTTGCTGCCGGTCGCGTAGGGCGAGGAGATGCCGATGTCTTCGATGCCGTCGCCGTTGACGTCTCCGGACCGGATGGCGAGGCCGGTGCGGTAGCCCGCCGTGTCGCCCAGGATCTCGACATCGGCGTCGGTGGACACCTCGTAGGACCCGGAGAGGGGACCAAAGACGACGTAGACGGCCCCGGCGTTGCTGCCGCCGTCGTCGTTGAGGTAGGCCCCGAGCACGGCGTCCGCCGTGCCGTCGCCGTCGATGTCGGCCAGCAGCGTGTCGTAGCTGAAGGCGTCGTTCGCGGCCGAGCCGTAGAGGACAGCGTTGTAGCTGTCGACGGACACGTCTCCGGAGTAGCTGCCGCTGCTGAAGAGGTAGGCGGCGCCCATGCGGGTGGAGCCGCTCGAGTCGTAGCCCCGGTAGTCGCCCACCAGCAGGTCCGTCTGCCCATCGCCGGTGGCGTCTCCCCCGGTCGAGATCCAGTAGCCGACGTAGTCGTTGGAGTTCTGGCCCAGGAAGCGCACGTCGACGTCTGCGCCCGCGATGTTGCCCACGCTGCTCAGCGGCCCGTACATGAGCAGGGCCGCGCCGCCGGTGCCGTAGCCATAGGAACCGACCACCAGGTCGCCGAAGCCATCGCCGTCGATGTCTCCGCCCTCTGCTGCCGCGTTCCCCATGAAGTCGTTGTTGGCATCGCCATCGATGTAGATGTCGTAGCCGCCGGACGCGCCGCTGCTGAAGACGTCGGTGACGCTGGAGAAGGGATCGGTGCCGCTCCCGTACCAGACCATGGCCGCGCCGCTGTTGCTGTAGCTGCCTCCGTCGTACCCGCCGATGCCCACGAAGAGCTCGGCGAGGCCGTCGTCGTCGATGTCAGCGACGATGCGCGCCGCGCTGCAGAGCAGGTCGGTGCTGTTGCTGCCCTGGAGCTCGCCGTCCGCATAGGACGAGGCGCTGCTGCTGAAGCTCCCGCTGATGGGCCCGTAGACGACGTAGGCCGCGCCGGCGTTGGTGGCGGCGTCGTCGTTGACGCTCTCGCACAGCACCATGTCGTCGTAGCCGTCTCCGTCGAGGTCTCCAGAGCTGTCGACGAAGTTCCCGAGCTGGTCGGCGCCCGTGCCCAGGAGGCTGCCATCGGCCGCGCCCGTGCTTCCGCCGCTCGTGGTGGGCCCGTAGTAGATGTAGACCGCACCGTCGTCGGTCGAGGTGTTGTCGTAGTAGTTGGCGCCCACGACCAGGTCGTCCTGGCCGTCGCCGTCGATGTCGCCGCTCATGCTGAAGGAGATGCCGAACTGGTCGCCGGAGTTCTTGCCGGTGTAGGTGGCGTCGGCCTCCGACAGGGTGAAGTCACCGCACAGGCCCACATCGGTGTTGCCGTCGCAGTCGTTGTCGACTCCGTCGCACACCTCGACCTCGCCGGGGTTGACGTTGTCCGCGGTGTCGTCGCAGTCGGTGTTGTCGGCCGCCGAGCTGCCGGGGTCGTCACACTGAGTGGTGGCCGAGCCGTCCTCGTCTCCGTAGTCGTCCCCGTCGCTGTCGGTGTACCAGTCCGACATGGTGCTGGTGTCGACGCCGCTGTCGTCGTCGTCGGCCACACCGTTGCAGTCCTCGTCGCTGTTGTCCTCGTCGCAGACCTCGGTCTCGTCGGGATTCACGCCGTCGTCGCCGTCGTCGCAGTCGTCGTGGTCGTCCACCATGCCCGAGGGCTGCTCGCACGCGAGGGTGCCCGGGTCATCCTCGTCGCCGAAGCCGTCGCCGTCGCTGTCGGCGTACCAGGTGCTGGCGGTCGAGGTGTCCAGGCTGCTGTCGTCGTCGTCTTCGTCGCCGTCGCAGTCGTTGTCCACGCCGTCGCAGATCTCGCTGGCGAGGGGGCTGATGTCTTCGTCGCCGTCGTCGCAGTCGGTGCCGGCGGTGACGCCCGAGACGGGCGAGTCATCGCCGTAGCCGTCCTCGTCTGCATCGGTCATGCACGCCGTCGAAGACGACTCGTTGAACGCGACGCCTGGGTAGGTGAACTCGTCTGAGTCGTCGCAGTCCGCCGAGCTGCTGGCCTCGATGTAGCCCGAGGGTTGATCGCAGGTGGTCTGGCTCGTCGCGCTGTCGCTGTAGCCGTCCGAGTCGCTGTCGGCGTACCAGGTGGTGGCGGTCGAGGTGTCGAGGTCGCTGTCGTCGTTGTCGGTGTAGGTGTCGCAGTCGTCGTCGGTGCCGTTGCAGATCTCGGTCTCGCCGGGGTT
>JAERSO010000093.1 GCA_016845585.1 Acidimicrobiaceae bacterium
AGGCAGACCCGCTCGCCCGTGCGGAAACCCATCGCCGCCGACGTGACGAAACCGACGGCCTCACCATGGACGCGGATCGGAGCTGACGGAGGTGGGTCGCCGACCGGACCGGGCATCGACGAGGGGTCGATCGTCCACACGCCGTAGCTCCAACCGGGCGGCTGATCGGCCATCGCACGAACGGCATCACGGCCGATGAAATCAGGCTTGTCGAGATCAAGGAATCGATCGAGGCCAACGTCGAACGGGGTGTACTCCACACCGAACTCGCTCCCCCATCCGTGGTACCCCTTCTCGACGCGCATCGAGTTGAGGGCGTAGGAGCCGAAGTCGCGCAGCCCGAGATCCGCACCGACCGACCACAGCGCCTCGTAGAGCTTGATGAGGTCGGCGTCATCGACGTGAAGCTCCCAACCGAGTTCGCCGACAAAGCTCACCCGCAGTGCGGTGGCCATCACGCCGCCAATCTCGATCTCGCGCAGCGACATCCACGGGGCCGCCGACGCCGAAAGGTCGGCGTTGGTCAGGCGAGAAAGCAGCGCACGCGAGTTGGGCCCCATGACCATGAGGGTCGATGTTCGCTCGGTACCGAGCCTCAGCTCGACCGAACCATCGTCGGGCAGGTGCTGCTGGAGCCAGTCGACGTCACGCTCGCGCGCTGCGGTCGGGCCGAGCCACAAAAAGTGGTCGTCGGCAACGCGTCCGATCGTCGCCTCACTCCACACCGTGCCGTTCGGACGCAGCAGGTACGAAAGCCGTACGCGGCCGGTGCCCGGAAGGCGGGTGCAGATGACGCGATCGAGGAAGTCGGCTGCGCCGGGGCCGGAGATCTCGTAGCGGGTGAAGCCGCCGTGATCCATCACGCCGACGGCATCGCGTACGGCTCGGCACTCCTCGGCGACCGCATCGTGCCAGTGCTCGTCGCGATAGCTGAGCGTGTCGTGGGAGTACTCGTCGGAACCGAACCAGAAGGCGCGCTCCCAACCGGCGATCTGCCCGAAGCGAGCCCCCTTGGCAGCGAGTGTGTCGTAGAGCGCGGTCTGCTGCACCGGGCGGGCTGAGGTCCACATGCGATGCGGGAACGGGGCACCGTACTGATGCTCGTACATCTCCCGTACCCGGGTGTTGGTGTAGGAGTTGCGACCGGAACCAGCCAAGGCCCAATTGCCGAAGCGGCGAGGATCCCACGGCCAAACGTCCCACTCAGTGTCGCCGCCGGTGATCATCTCCGTCAGGACCTTGCCGGCCGCTGCGGCGTGGGTGATACCGATCTGCACGCCAACCGCTTGGTAGAAGCCCTCGACGCCTGCCGCCGGACCGATCAGCGGATTCATGTCCGGCGTGTAGGTGATGGGACCGTTGACGAACTCAGCGATACCGACCTCGCCCAACAGCGGGACGTGTGCCATCGCCAGTTCGGCGATCTCGGCGATGCCTTCGTCATCCGGCGCGAACAGTGACGCGTCGAAGACGTCAGGCGCACCGTTCTCCCACACCGTGCGACCCTCGTGGCCGTAGTTGCCGAACAGCAAACGGTCGTTCTCGCGTCGCAGGTAGAACATGATCTCCGGGTCGCGGACGAGCGGGAAGATCTCGGTGTTCTCGACCAACTCCGGCACAGCGCCCGTGACGAGGTACTGGTGCTCGAGCACCGCAAGCGGCGCGCCGACACCCGCCATCGCCGAGATCTCGGCGCCGTAGAAACCAGCCGCGTTGACGACGATGTCGCAGTCGATCGCGTAGGTCTCACCCTTGGCCTCGACGTGCACGCGCCAGCGGGCATCGGTGCCCTCGAGGCGGTCGATATCCACGACTCGGGAGTGACGCCGAACCTCGGCACCCATCGACCGCGATCTCCGGGCCAACGACTGCGTCAGGCCGCTGGGATCGATATCGCCCTCATAGGGGTCGAGCAGGCCGGCGATGACCGTGCCATCGTCGGACCAGTACGGATGCATCGCCTCCATCTCGGCCGGCGAGACGATCTCGAGATCGAACCCGAGGCCGGTCGCGATGGCGACCAGATGGTGGAAGTGATCGATGCGCTCGGGCGTGTGGCCCGGCCAGAACGCCCTGGTGTGGCGATAGGTGATCGGGTCGTCCGGATCATCGGCCAGCTTCGAGTAGGTCTCCCACGCGTAGTTCCCGGCGCGCTGACCGAGCCAGCTGTTGGAGAACGTCGGGACGTTGCCGGCCGCGTGCCACGTCGAACCGGCGGTGAGTTCGTGCTTCTCGATCAGAACCGAGTCGGTGCGTCCGGCCGCCGCCAAGTGCCATTGGATCGACGCGCCGACGGCTCCACCGCCGATGACGACAATCTCGAAACGGTCGGTCACGGGTGTTGCTCCAGATGGATCGGGAACGCTGCGCGAACCGCGGCCTCGTTCGTCGTGTCGAGATGGTCCGGTCGCCCGGCCGCCAAGATCTCGGCGACCTTCTGGCCGGCCGCATCCCAGATGCTCGGCTCGCCGGCCGATACCCACTCGGCGACCGACTGGCGGTCGCCAAGGTCGGGGTAGACATACTCGCTGCGCATCAACTCGAGCGTCTGCGGACTCCCGAGATAGTGCCCCTCGCCGCTGACGACATCCTCGATGACAGTGAGTTCGAGATAAGACGGGTCGACCTCGACCCCTCGGACCGAGCGAAGGATGGCACCGCACATGTCGGCGTCGATCACGAGGATCTCGGGACTCGCCACCATGATCGAGCCAAGCATGCCGACGGAGAGTTGCACCATGTCGGCGCCGGCGTGCGCCGAGAGCGTGACGGTGTAGCTCTTCTCATAGCCTGCCTGAGCGTCGGCGGTCTTCGATTCGGTGATGCCGGCGGAGACGGCATTGGGAATGTCGAGATCTCGCAGCAGTTGAGCGGCCGCCGCCGACACAACCGCCGCCTCGCCACTGCCACCGGTCATGGCACCGGTACGCAGGTCGGAAACGAACGGCATGAACGCATGGATGCACGGATGGCCGGGCTTGATGGCATCGGCGAGCACCACACCGGCGAGAATCTCGGCAAGGCCCTGCGCCAGCGATCCGGCGAGCGACGGCGGCGAGGTGGCTCCGGCCTGTCCGGCGGAGCAGGTCTGGATGATCATCCCCCGCTCGATCGCCCGCTCCATGATCTCGCAGCCCTCGGGCGAGAAGCGGAGCGGCGGAACGACGTGGACGACCACCGCCATCGAGAACGGCTGGGCTGCGAAGCGCCCGGTGCCGCCGAGCATCATGTCGAACAGGTCGACGACGGGATCGACGGTGTCGGCCGACGTGAAGCTCACGCCCGTCGGCTTCGCGGTGGCGGCGGTGACCGCGAAGGCGGTGTTGAGATCGAGCTCAAGCGGATCCTCGATGTCACGAGCCACCAGCGGGCGCAGGCCGTAGTGAATGTTGGGC
>JAERSO010000094.1 GCA_016845585.1 Acidimicrobiaceae bacterium
TGGATCGAACGCACCTACCACCAACGCCGACGCCAAGACGCCCTCGGCCGATTGACCCCAACCGAATACGAAACCATCATGACCCCAACAGCGGCCCTGGCCGCATAAACCAACCTGTCACCGCTACCCGCGGCAGACCCACCTGTTCTCCGAGAGGTTGCGCGGCTAGCTCGTCGAACCAGCGCATCGTCAGCATCTCGGCTGGCTCACCTTTGAGTCCGGATTCGAGAGTCGCAGCGTCTCGTGCTGTTGTTCGCAAACCCTTAGCGAGGCTTGCGGACCAGTCATTGGTGCTGCGCCACCGTTTCGCTTCGGCAAGGTCGAGAGCTGCAGTCGTGATTGCCATCGAGGCCCAGGTAGGCGCAACGGCCGGGTGGTTCACGAAGGGGAGGTACTCCGAAAGGCGGACGAGTGCGTACCGAGAGAACTGGGCAGCGTTTGCTGAGCTGGCGTTACCGAGGACGTCTGCTGCGATCCGCCACATTTCGGCTTCGGGAGGCCAGCCGCCACCAGCGAGCGCTCGGTGAAACGACTCTCTCGCCGCAGCTGCATCTTTCGCTAGGGCCCGGCTCCGCTTTCGAAACATCAGTCAGCTCCCCCGAGACTCGTTTCGCACGTGAGGCTACAACACCTCGGAAAACCCAAGGACTGCCCGTTGAAGGTTCGGGTTCGCTGCTTTGCTCTCGGTTTGCGAGGAGAGGGCCCAGTTGGTTTCAGGGCTAGCAGTTGAGGTACTTCACCGGGCCTGCTTCTCCGCGCTGGAAGAGATGAGCGACGCTGCGGTTGCGGTAGTGGCCGAGGTGATCGGCGATGACGCCGGTGAAACCCCAGCGCGGTCGTCCAGATTCCAGATCGTCTTCCCAACCTCGGTCCCCTGGTTGGCGTTCTCGCCACGAGTCGATTTGGTACACCTCGCGGATCACGCCTCGATTGATCGCGAAGGCGTAGTCGGCTTGTTCTCTGCGCGGCCCGAGCCGCCACCAGCCGGCGGTTGCCTCAAAGAGGTCTTCTGCCTTCATCGACGGGTGCCAGAGCCTCGGGATCCGAATGAGGAGGACTTTCTCTGTGATCTCCTCAACTGGCGGTGCCTCAAACAGTGAGATCGCCACGGACGTCGTCATGCGCCCGCGTTCACCGATGTGATGTCCAGAGACGACGTTGGTGAGATCGGTAAGGCCGAGCAACTCAATCGCTGCGGCTTCGACTTCCAGCGCAGCTTGTTCGGTCATGCCGAATCGAAGCAGTTCGTGCCTTACGGATTCTCCATCTGCATGGATCGACCGGATCCGGTCGAGTTTGTCTGAATCGGCTTCGCTCTCAAGCGCGTTTGCGGCGTGGGCGAACACTCGGTTGGCAAAGCCTTTGCCGACATAGAAGATCTCGCCGTTGCGCGGGTCGGTAAGGAGGTAGACGTAATGGCCGAGTTGCTCTGCGACAAACGAAGAGAACACGTGGCTAGTCAAGCACGGCGCTCCACCAACCCGCTCTTGGACTTCACCATCGATCAGCGCTGCTCTCCAGCGGCTTGTGAACCGGCAAATCGCGGAACGGACCGCCGGCACAGCCCGCTATTCGAACGCGCTTTCCGTTGCGCCGAGGTTCCCGGCGTTTTCGGAGACGGTGCGAATGGTCCTGTCCTCGTATCCCTCATCGCTGGCCGCTCGGACTTCCAGTGAGAGTTCGACGTTCGGGCCGAGATGAGCGGTGACGCTTTCGAGGATTGCGCCGAGGTCACGTACGCCGCGAACTGTGTCGAGTTCGAAGAGTGCGTAGTACTGCCGCTTGGCATCGGTGTCCGGCGTGCCTGAGGGTGAGTTGTCGTCGCCGTCAGGGGTTTCTGTTTCGCCGCCGCCGTCGGTACTCGTGCTTTCCCCGTCTGGGCCTTCGTTGTCCTTTTCGGGTTCCTCTGCCGGCAGGTGCTCAGGGTCGATGAGAAGTCCGGCTCGGTCGGGGCTGACGTGTTCCCCCTTGCTGATGCCTACCCATGCCGTGCCGTCGTGTGCCTGTGCGTAGGCGAAGGTTTCGCTTACCCAGTTCAGGTTTGAGGTGCCGTCGCTGATCGCTGACGTGAGCACGTCGAGCGATGCAAGTCGGGTCATGTGTGGGTACCGGCAGTAGTTGGCCCAGACGTCGGCGACGCTGATGTCGTGGCGATCGCTCCACAGCGAGTACCGGTCGAGGTCCATCTTGAGGCGGGTGCCTGCGTAGTTGGAGATCAGCAGTTCGGAACTGGCGAGCTTTTTGCTTACCCGTTCGGCGATGGGATCCGAGGAGGTCGCTTTCGAGGTGGTCCAGCGAATGTCGGGGGTTCCGGCTTCTTGGGTTGGGACCAAGACCTGCACGAACGTGTCGGCGAGCATCGATTCCAACGCGGCTGATGTCTCGGCGATCTTGTCCGCAATCTGTTCTCTTTGGCTTTCTTTCAGATCGAGCTGTTTGTCGCGTTCGATTGATTTCCATGCCAGGTGTCGCCGGGCGGTCATTCGAAGTTCGTCGACGCGGGCCTGGGTTGCTGCGACGAACACGAGGAGATTGCGGTTAACGCGAGGGCCGCCGTCTCGTTGGTTGAGGATCTTCTCGGCGAGTTCAGTCGCAGCGGTGGTTGTGCCTGACCCGTGGGCTGCGCTCGGGTTCAGGATCACCAGCCGAGCACCGTCGTCATCGTCAGGAACGTCGCCAGGACCTTCGGCGAACACTTGAACGCCGCCGGCGAAGGAGCCGCGATTGCGGGCTTCTTCGCTCAGGCGTCGGCGCAGTTCGGCGTCGGCGTCAAGATCGTTGAATTCGCTTTCGGCCCGGTTGGCTGCTTCACGGCCAAGGGTCGGAGTGAGCGAGTACCAGTACTGGGAGCCACTGTTGTGTAGGTGGGTTGCTTCGTTGGCGAGGCGCCGAAGTGCGTCTTCGAACTGGCGCACGGGTTCGCCCGGCTGGGTGCTTCCCAGCATGACGGAATTGATGTTGACACCGTTGCTGCCATCGGTTCGTGGCGCCGAACCCATGTAGACCGATCGGGCGACACGGCGGGTTGCGCTGAGCCGACCAAAATGTTTGTTGTTCTGATCCAAGCTGGTCGGGAGGGCACCGGGGCCGTCGACATTGCTTTGAATGACGGCGTCCCAGCCGTCTTTGAGATGCTTGCGTAGCTCGGCGGCGACCGCTCCGGAATCGAGCGGGAGCGTCCCGGGCATGATCATGAGTGAGGTGTCGCCTCGGTTCCACAGCTCAGAGATGACGAGCGACATGAGTCGGAGCGCGCCGCGGGTGCGTTGGAACCCTTCGATTGTCGACCAGTCCTCGAAGAGTCGGTCGAACAGTTCTGGATGGATTGGGTACGACATCTCCATTCTTTGGCGGAAATTGTCGTCGTGGCACCCGGCGGGAAACGATTTTTGGTCGCCCCGGTACATCTCTTGGAAGGCGCGGATGACGCCATCACGAATCCGGGCGTTTTCTGGGGTGATCGGTTCGAACAGTCGGCGACGAACGATCTCGAACGATTCGTCGGTCTGCTGGTCGAGCCATTTCTTTGCGTTGCGGCTGGTGACTTCTTTGAGTTCAGCGAGCGCTCGGACGCCTTGTTCTCCGCCTACCTCGACCTCGGATTGAGGGAGTGTGACGAGCACCATCACGTTGTCGACCGCTGCCGCGGCTTCTAGCAGTGCTTGAGCGAAGGTGAATTGTGAGCCGAAGGATCCGCCGGCGCCTGGGTTGTCGTCGCGTAGCTGCCGCGCGTACGCGACCCATTCATCGATCAGGACGATCGATGGTCCAGCGAATTCGAAGAGCTTGATGAGTGAGGGTTTGTCGATGTCTCCGCGTTGACCGTCGACACCTTCGTCGGCGGCCCGGAGCATCTCGTAGCCTTCGCGTCCACCGAGCTGCCAGGCAAGACGGCCCCAGAG
>JAERSO010000095.1 GCA_016845585.1 Acidimicrobiaceae bacterium
TGGTGGCGGGGGCAGGATTTGAACCTGCGACCTTCGGGTTATGAGCCCGACGAGCTACCAAGCTGCTCCACCCCGCAGACGGAACGATAGCGGGGTCAGTCGGCTTCCCCAACTGGTATTCAGCCGAGAACACCGTCGATCAGCAGCTGGGCGAACTCCTCGTTGGAGCGGCCGAGGATGCCGCACACGATCTCATGGTTGTGCTCGCCCACCCCAGGCGATCGGCGCAGTCGATGCTCATAACCGACCCAGCGCGCCGGCTCTCGTTCGACCGGCACGTCGACGTCGGGTCGTACCGGCTGTTGCAGTGTCTGATAGTGGTGCCGGAGCTGTGGGTCACGTTCGAATGTGTCGACCAGATGCTCCACCGGCGCGGCCGCGATCCCCTGATCCTGGAGGGCCGGGGCCAGCTGCCATTTGTCCTGGGGCGCGGTCCACGCGGCGATTAATTCGTCGAGGGCGTCCTCGTTCTCCTTGCGCAACTCGTGGGTCGCGAACCGGGGATCGTCGGCCAGGTCACCGCCGATCAGCCCTGCCAGGGTCCGCCACTCGTCGTCGCCGGTCACCGCGATCGCCATCCACTCGTCGTCGCTGTGCGCGCTCGGCTGCGCCGGAAAGATCCCGTGCGGGCAATGGTTCGGATCACGGTTGGCGCGGCGCGGCGGCAGCTCGCCGGTGGCCTTGTACGCCAGCCACTCGGCGCCGAGCAGCGACACCATCCCGCTGAGCTGCGCGAGGTGGATCTCCTGGCCCTCCCCCGTGCGGTCGCGCTGCCGGAGCGCAGCGAGTAAGGCCGTGGCCATGAGGTGCGGCGCGGTGAAATCGGGATAGGCAACGCCGACGCCGCGGGGCCGTTCGCCCTCGAAGCCGGTCAACATGTTGAACCCGGAGGCGGCCATCAAGATGTTGCCCATGCTCGGTCGATCCGCCCACGGTCCATGGCGGTGGGCGCCCGGCAGGTTGAGCAGGATGATGTCGGGTTTGATCTCGCGCAGCACGTCGTAGCCGAACCCCATGCGTTCGAGTGCGCCGGGGCGGAAGTTGTTGACCACCAGGTCGGCGGTGGCGATCAGCTCCTTGACGAGCGCAACACCGGCTTCAGTCGTGAGGTCGACCGCCAGCGACTGCTTGCCGACATTGACGGTGTTGAGCAGGCCGCCCATGTCGGGATCGGGAACGCCGTCGGGGCCGATCTGGCTGCGGATCGAGTCGGGCTTGGTCGACGACTCGATGCGGACCACCTCCGCGCCGAAGCTCGCCAGCACCTTCGTGCCGAGTGGCCCGGCCAGCACCCACGTGAAGTCGACGACCCGAAGCCCGGTGAGCGCGGTGGCCGGGTCGCGCTCACCCGATGGCGGTGTCGAGACCGGCGTGCGAGTCAGCTCTTCGAGCAGGGCATGGTCCTCACCGAGCGTCGGGGCCCGCCGGATCTCGATCTCATCGCGCATGCCGTCGACCGGCGACCGGACGAACCCGAGCGACTGGCCGAGCAACTCGTTGTCGACCTCGAGGAACTGTTCGTTGACGATGAACTGCTCGGTGTGTTCCAGATCGTCGAACCCGAGCACCGGCAGACACACGATGTCGGCCTCCAGCGCGCCGGCCGCGAACTCGTCGCGTGTGAGCTTGGCGGCCAACGCCAGGGTCGTGGCCGACACCGGGTTGTCCTTGCGGGGGGCGCTGAGCATCGCCCACCGCCAATCCTCGCTTGTCATGCCATGGTCGATCCCCTCCCGTTCGGCCCAGGCGAGGAAGTCGTCGAACCGATCCGGCCGCACGAGATGACCGACGTACTTCCCGTCCGCGCAACGCAGGGCGTTGGAGAGCCCGGGCCGTCGCGGGATGCGGTTGTGCCATGTCCAGTGCGACGGCGTGGCCGTCTGCATCGCCGCCATGAGTGCCGCCTCCTGGAGCGAGACGTCGATATGCACGCCTGACCCGGCACCCTGCAGCGCCACGGAGATCCCGGAGACGGCAATCAGGCCCGCCATCGCGGCCGACACGTCAGAGCCCCCCTGCACGGGTTTGCCTCGCGTCTCGCCGCAGAGCCACGCCAGTCCTCCAGCGGCCACCGAAATCAAGTCGGTCGCCTTCCAGTCGCGCCACTCCCCGTCGAGCCCGAACGGCGTGACCGAGCAGTGGACGACCGCCGGGTTGGCGGCGAGGAGACGGCCGTGGCCCAACTGGCCGTTGTCGATCACGACGTCGGCGGTGGCGGCGAGGGCGTCGAACTGGTCGTCATCGGGATCGAGCACGATCGAGCGCTTGTTGGCGGAGAAGTACTGATGCGCCGCCGACTCACCGCCGCCGATCAACGGAGCGAGGCCGCGAATGGAGTTGCCGGCCGGTGGCTCGACCATGATCACCTCGGCGCCGAGATCGGCGAGGATCCGGCCCGTCAGCGCGGCCGAGCGGTCGGCCAGGTCGAGGACCCGGAGATCAGCGAGGGGGCGGGTCATCGAGGGCGCGGGATCACGATCGAGCCAACCATGGCCGTCGGCCCGCCCTTGATGTCGACGGCGAGGTCGAGGGCCACACGATCCGGTTCGGCCGCCGTCACCGTGGCCGTGGGGATGATCGTGGTGTCATCCTCGGTGGGCGCCCGCCAGCGAAGGTCGGTGTGCGCCCCGTACAGCAGGCAGCCGGAGCCGAACTCCCGCATGATCGCCTCGAAAGCGAACGCGGCCACGTGTGACCCGCCGGCGATCGGACGACTCAGGCCCGCCTTGCGAGCCTCCTCGGGGTCGGAGTGGATCGGGTTGTCAGGATTGTCGGTGTCGCGAGCGGCCATCATCGCCAGCGTCACGTGCACCTCGTCGCCGCCGAGTACACAGCCAACCTCGGCCGTGCCCAGCGAGTCGAGGAACGGATTGGCTTCGGCCGCATCCCAGTCGGGCCGCGGCGTCGGCGTGTCCTCCAGCGCCAGCCCCTCATGGAAATCCGCCAGGTCGGGGTCCGGTCGATAGCTCAACAGGCCGGTCGAGACATTCGTGGCGAACCGCCGGCCGGCAGCGTTGCGCGCCGTCGACGTGGTCGTGGAATAGCGCCGGCCCTTGCGGGCGTAGCGGCCGGTGGATTCCCCGGTGACCTCCCAGGCATCGTCAACGTCGAGGGGGCAATGGATGGTGTACTGCTCGCGCACCCACACGCCGCCGTGTGTGCCACTCACCTTGCGTTCCGCGCTGCTGGCCTTCTGTTCGCCCTCGGGTCGAGGGCGGCGGGGCTGGTTCGAGATCAACGCCAGCGTCATCCCGGTGATCAGATCGGGCTGCACCAGCCCGGCATCCACCAACGCTCGTGTGGCGTCGCCGTACGGGCCCATGCCCTCTGCGGCGCCGGCGATCTTCTCGGGCCGGAACGGGCCGTGAACCGGTACCAACACGCGCGGGAACTCTGCCATGGCCCGAAACTAGTCGGCAGCACCGTCGGGAACCGGTTCGACAACCATCCCCGCGCCGACCATCATCACGGCGTGACCGAGTTCTCCCTCACCCCCGATGTCATCAACCAGGCCGTCCGTGGCCACTGGGCTCAGAGCCCGCACGAGTGCATCGAGATCAGCCCGACCCGTGCGCTCGGCCGGGCCACGATCGATCAGACCTCGCTGCGCCCCGGCGGGTTCGTGCCCGGGCCCACGCAATTCTCCCTCGCCGATGTCACCCTCTGGTACCTGGCGTTCGCCACCGTGGATCGGGTGGAACCGATGGCGCTCACGTCCGAACTCTCGATCCGCTACCTCCGACCCGCGCAGGGTGAGGTGATGTGGGGCCGCGCCGAGCTCGACAAGGCCGGCCGCACCTCCGTGGTCGGCACGGTGAAGATCTGGATGGACGACCGGCCTGATCGGCTGGTGTCCACCGCGCAAGGGACCTACGCGCTGCCTCGATCCGACTGATCGGCGCCTCAGGCCGCCGGCAATCGCGCCGATGGATCTGCATGGACATCGAGACGTCAACAGTGGAGCAGTGGTCGGCCAGACCCGTTCTCGGCTGGGCGATCCGCGTCGCCCTGTTCGCAGTCCCGCTCCTCGCCGCATGGATCGCCGTCCGTGCCGCCATGATCGCCGGGCCACAACCCGAGGGGCTTGATCGACTCGCCGTCTGGGTCGCGGGCGCGTTCGCTCTGTCGATCCTGGTCCACCAACTGGTCCGCCGCTCCCTCCGGCGGCTCAGTTCACTGGGGATGCTGTTCAGCATGTCGCTGACGTTCCCTGACATCGCGCCCTCGCGATGGCGAGCGGCGAAGCTCGCCATCCGAGCGGGCAACCTCGACACCGACACCGGCGTTGCATCGGCCCAGGGCCGCCAAGCTGACCACCTGGTTGGCCTCGTGGCCAGGATCAACCGCCACGAGACAGCGACGTGGGGCCACGGCGACCGGGTGCGGTCGTACGCCGAGATGATCGCCGTCGAGATGGGCGTCACCGGCGACGACCTCGATCGACTCCGGTGGGCAGCCCTGCTCCACGACGTGGGAAGACTCGACATACCGGCACCTGCGCCCAGTGCAGCAGTGGCTCGGCGAGTGGGTCGACGCCATCGCCGAGCATCACGAGCGGTGGGATGGCGCGGGGTATCCGCACGGGCTTGCCATGACCGAGATCTCTCGGCGCACGCATCATCGCGGTCGCTGACGCATATGACGCCATGACGTCGACCCGCTCTTACCAGCGTCCGATCTCCGCGGCGAAGGCACGGCAAGAACTCGTCGACAATGCCGGCACCCAATTCGACCCGTCCGTCGTGCGTGCGTTTCTCGACGCCGGCATTCGTCGGCAGCGTGTCGGCCTCGGGCCTCTCGCTGCGCTCGTCGAACTACCGGCTCGACTTGTCGCGGTCGGCTCGACCGCCGCCACCGGCGCCGGCGTGGTGACCAACGCCATCGCACCGCCCCTGCTCTCCGATTCCGTCGCTGAACCCCCGGCGGTGCAGCGAATCATCGACGAACCAGCGGAAACGACCACATCGACCACGACGACCACCGCCGACGTGACGATGGCCGCTGACGGCAACAGCAACTAGCCGGCCCGCACGGCCTGGGCGATCTCGCCCCACTTGCCGAGCTCGTTCGGATCAGTTCGCATCTGGGGGCCTCCGAGGTACATGACGACGCGACCGGCGGTGCCTCGGTAACGCTCGAGCAGCTTGTCGGCCATGTCGTCCCAGCTCGCGACGAGCGCATAGTGGTCGAGCATCTCATCGGTGATGACATCACCGATGGTGGCGAGATCGCCGGCCTTGAACTTCTCGCGGATCTTCGCCGTGGTGCCCTCGAAGCCGAGATCGTCGAACTGGAATGCGTAGTTCGGCGTCGATCCGTAGAAGGCGATCTGACGCTTGGCCTGCGCGGCGTACACCGCCTGTTCCTCGGGCGTGTCACCGGGACACGCGAAGACCGGAATGATCAGTTCGAGATCGTCGACATCGCGCTCCGCTTTGGCCGCGCCCTCGGCGAGGCCCGGGAGCAGTCGGTTCTCGATGTAGTGCATCGAATGCAGCGGATGGACATGGACCCCATCGGCCACCTCACCGGCCACCCGGGTCATCACCGGGCCGACCGCCGAGATGTCGACTGGGGTCGGGTGGTTGTGGGCCCGGGGCGCCCAGTCGGGCGGCAGCAGCGAGAGCTCGTAGAAGTCGCCCTCATGGCTGAGCTTCTCCTCTCGGTTGAACGCACGGAAGCAGGCCTTCACCGCGGCGACATAGTCACGGAGCCGGGCGGCGGGACGGTCGAATTCGCTGCCGTAGCGGCGAACCACATGAGCTTTCACCTGGCTGCCGAGACCGAGACGGAACCGGCCGTTCGTGTTGGCGGCCATCTCGTAGGCGACAGCGGCCGACACCATCGGGCTGCGCGGAAACGCAACAGCGATGCCGGTGGTGAAGAAGAGTTCGGGTGCGGCGATCGAGGCCGCGGTGATGCTCATCCAGGGCACCGAACTGGTCTCGGTGTAGAGCAACCCGGAGAAACCTGCGTCCTGCAGCTTGCGAGCCTGGTCGGCGGACTCCGCCCACGAGAGGTTGTTGCCGCCGGTCATGAGATCGAATTCCATGGCGGCGAGCGTAGTTTCAGTCGCCGCTGCCGACCTCGTTCGGCAGATCCTCATCGGCGCCCCAGGCCGACCATGAGCCGACGTAGAGCTTTCCGTCCGGCAGACCGGCCACCCTCATCGCAATCAGATCGATGCACGCGGAGACCCCACTGCCGCAGTAGGCGACGACCTCCCCACCGTCCGCACCCAACGCTGCATAGTGGGCGGCGAGATTCTCGGGTGACCGCAGGTGACCGCCGGTGAGGTTGTCGGTCGCCGGCGCCGATGTTGCGCCTGGGATGTGCCCGGGCCGGGGATCCACCGGGCCGCCGTTGGCGAAACGGTCCGCCGAGCGAGCATCGAGCAGGGTCACGTCGGACCCGAGTGCCTCGACCATCTCGGCCTTCGTCATGACGCGGTCGGCGGGCCACGGTGTGACAGCGAATGCGGCCGGGATCGGTTCGACCGGCCCCGCCGCCAAGGGTCCGTCCCACGCGCGCAGCCCACCGTCGAGGATCGCGGCCTCGTGACCCAGTGCGTCGAGCATCCACCAGAGCCGACCGGCGATCACCCCGCCGACGTCGTCGTAGGCGACGACACGGGTGGCGTCGCCGATGCCGAGCCGACTCATGGACGACGCGAAGTCGATCGGGTCGGGCAACGGATGACGACCGCCCTCCGTCGATGCAGGACCTGCGAGGTCGGCATCGATGTCGGCCCAGACCGCGGACGGGATGTGCGCAGTCTCGTACGCCTCGCGCCCCGATCGGCCGTCGAGGTACCACCGACAGTCGACGACGGCCAGGTCGGCCTCCCCGAGATGCTGGGCCAACCACTGGGCGCTGACCACTGGTCCGAAATCACTCATCAGAATGGTCTATCGCCGATGATCGTGACTCGCTCGACCTGGCGTTCCTCGGGCCAATAGTCGTTGGTGGCGAAGTGCTGCACCGCCCGGTTGTCCCACATGACGAAGGTGTCGACATCCCAGCGGACTCGGCACTGGATCGAGGGGTTCATGATCTGGCGCTCGAGGTACTGGATGGTCTCCCAACTCTCGTCGGCCGGCAGGCCCTCGATGTGGGAGACGAACACACGGTTCGTGTAGATCGATCGCTTGCCGGTCTCCGGATGGGTCCGCACCACGGGGTGGCGCGCCGGCGGGTACTCGGCCTGCCTTGCCGCCCGTTCCTCATCGGACAGGTTGGAACCGAACGCCCGGGTGAAGTCGTGCACGGCGACGAGCGGGTCGATGCGTTCCTTCCACTCGGGCGACAGCCGGTCATAGGCCGCTCCGGCGTCCGCGAAGCAGGTATCGCCGCCAGCCGCGGGAATGACGACGCCCCGGAGGATCGAGCCCATCGAGGGTTCCTCGCGCCACGTCACGTCGCTGTGCCAGAACGCGGCCGCGGCCTGCTCGTTCGCCGTCGAGCGGAGTTTGACGATCTCGGGGTGGCCCGGCACGTCAACCACGAACGGGTGGATCTCGAGGTCGCCGAACAACCGACCGAACGCGATGTGCTCATCGATCGTGATGTGCTGGTCACGCAGGACGAGCACCTTGTGATCGAGCCAGGCTTTCCGGAGTTCGTCCAGCGTTGCCTGATCGACGTTCGCCATGTCGACGCCGGAGACTTCGGCGCCGAGGGCTGCGGTGATCGGATCGAGACGGATATTCATTCGAGTGCCACTTTTGTCCCCCAGCGTGGCACGATCAAGGGGTGGACGCACCAACGCTACGCACCAAGCGCCTCGTGCTTCTGCCTCTGGGGGCGGCCGATCTCGATGAGGCCGCCGCGCTCTACAGCGACGAAGCCGTCATGCGCTCCGTCGATGGCGGCACACGCGACCGCGCCACCACCGCGCATCTGCTCGAAGCCAACGAGCGCTGCTGGAAGTCCGAGGGCTGGGGTCTGTGGGCGGTTCGCAACGCCGAGACCGGCGCCTTCATCGGTGAGTGCGGCTTCCACCGACTCACCGACGTGCAGGACGCCACCGTCGAGTTCTCCTGCACACTCAGTCGCCGCAACTGGGGTCAGGGCTTCGCGGCCGAGGCCGGCAATGCGGTGATGTACGACGGTTGGGGTCGCCTGAACGCCGACCTCGTCCACGCCGTGGTGCCCCACGACAATCGTGCCGGTGCCGAGATGTTGCGCATGCTCGGATTCCGCCGCGCCGACGATCAACTGATCCACGGCGAGGAACAGCAGGTCTGGGAAACCCAGCGTCTGAGCTGACCCCGGGCGGGTCGACGTCGCTCACACGTTCATCACAGGTCGCTCGCACCCTGCTCGCACGCGCTCTGCAACGTGAGGGCCATGAAGCGCATCGCCCTCCTGCTCGCCAGTCTCACCATCGCCCTCATCGCCGCCTCATGCGGCGAGCGCGACGGAGCCGTCACCGAGTCCGGCGACACCTCGGCCGACGTCGATGCTGACACCGACGCTGCTCCCGACTCCTCTCCCGAACCAGTCACCGAAGAGGCGTCGACCACGACTGTCGCGACCTCCGACCAGGTCGCGACCATGACGACTTCCCCGCCACTCGACACCGCATCGCTCGACGAAGCCAACGAGGCCCTCGACGCGATCGACGCACTCTTCGCCGAGCTGAGCAACGAGCTGGGCGGTATCGCCTCCGACCTCGCTGCTGATGCCAACGCGCAGGCCAGCAGCGATTGACCCGATCTCATCGACCCCAACCAGGAGAAAACCATGACCACCCGAATCCCCCGACTGGCCGGCGCCCTTCTCGTCGGCGGCCTGACGCTCGGCATGGCGACGCCCGCCTTTGCCGAGGACACGGGCGCCGAGAGCACCAGCGACGACTCGGCTCGGCATCGACCATGCGAACGAGCCATCGAACGTCGGCTCAATGACCTCGGCAACGTGCAGGTCCGGCTCGACGGCATCGACGCCCTCACCGACGGACATGAAGCCACCATCGACGGCATCATCGATTCCACCGAAGCCGGGTTGACCCAGCTGGCCCTCGACGTCGAGGAGGCCGAAACCCCGGCGGACAAGCTCGCGCTCTGTCTCACGGTGGCCCCCGGCTACCGCGTGTACCTCGTCGTCATACCGCAGGCCCATCTGACCGTGGCCGCTGACCGGGTCGACAAGGCTCTCGGCGTCGGCGATGACATCGTCGCCGCGTTCGACGCGGCAGTGGAAGCCGCAATCGCCGCCGGAGCCGACGTCGACGACGCAGTGGAACACCGCGACGCCGCGGTCGCCCACTTCGATGCCGCCGCCGCGACCAACGCCGGCATTGCCGACAGCGTCCTGGCCGTGACCCCGGCCGGGTACAACGACGGCTCCGGCGCCGCCACCCTGGATGCTGCTCGGGCCGACCTGCGTAGCGCCCACGAGCAGATCGGCGAAGGGATGGAAGACGGCCGAGACGCCATCGAAGCCCTCCGCGATGCACTGGAGGATCTCACCGACGACTGACGCCTCGACCGCCCGCCTCGTTCACCCTCCCGCCGACGAGGCGGGCGCGACGGAGCCGCCCGACCCTCGGGTCGCGGCGGCTTCCACCGTTCTCGGCCGCTAGGTTTCGGCCCCATGACATGGTGGCAAATCGCAGTTGTGATCATCGTGGTCCTGGTTGTCGTCCTGGCCGTGTACGACCTGCTCCAGAAGCGACACGCCATCCTCCGCAACTTCCCGATCATCGGACACTTCCGCTACCTGCTCGAACGGGTCGGGCCGGAGCTACGGCAGTACATCGTCACGGACAACGACGAGGAGCTGCCGTTCTCCAGAGATCACCGACGGTGGGTGTATGCATCGGCCAAGGGCGAAAACGCCTACTTCGGGTTCGGAACCGACAACGCAATGAGTGAGGCAGGCTACCCGTTCTTCCACCACTCCGCCTTTCCCATCGAGGGCGACGCCGACGAACCCATCCCGTCCCTGAAGGTGCTCGGCGAGTGGCGGGGACGAGCCGAAGCGTTCCGACCGGCCTCGATCGTGAACATCTCGGCCATGAGCTTCGGCTCGCTTTCGAGCGCGGCGATCGAGGCCCTCAACCGTGGAGCGGCACTCGCCGGCTGTATCCACAACACGGGGGAAGGCGGTATCAGCGAGCACCACTGCCACGGCGGCGATCTCATGTTCCAGATCGGCACCGGCTACTTCGGGGCCCGCGACACCGAAGGACGCTTCTCGATCGATTCGATGCTCGCCTCGATGGAAGGCACGCCCACACGCGCCGTCGAGCTCAAGCTGAGCCAGGGCGCAAAGCCCGGCCTCGGCGGGCTGCTCCCCGGGCCGAAGGTGACGGCCGAGATCGCGGAGGCCCGCGGCGTTCCGGTTGGGATTGCGGTGCGCAGCCCGGCTCGCCACCGCGAGTTCGACGACGTCGCCGGGCTCGTCGCGTTCGTCGAGCGGATCGCCGACGCCGCCGGTGTTCCGGTCGGGATCAAGTCAGCGGTCGGCGATCCCCACTTCTGGACGGAACTCGCCGACGAGATGCAACGAACCGGCCTCGGCCCCGACTTCATCACCATCGACGGTGGCGAAGGCGGCACCGGCGCGGCACCGCTCCTGTTCGCCGACCATGTTGCGTTGCCCTTCCGCGAGGGGTTCGCCCTGGCGCGCCAGGCGTTCACCGATGCCGGCATCGCAGAACGCGTGACGTTCATCGGCGCGGGAAAGCTCGGCTTCCCGGCGCCGGCCGCATTGGCCTTGGCCGACGGTGTCGATCTGATCAATGTCGGTCGCGAGGCCATGCTCGCCGTCGGCTGCATCCAGGCCCAGAAGTGCCACACCGGCCACTGCCCGACGGGTGTCGCCACCCAGAATGCTCGCCTGGTGCGGGGACTCGACCCGACCGACAAGGCGGCACGAACCGCAGGCTACATCGACGCGCTACGCCACGATCTCCGGTTGCTCGCCCACGCCATGGGTCACGATCACCCCGGCCGAATCACCCAGGACCAGATCACGCTTCGCTGATCGAGCCCCGTCGAGACCCTAGGACCAGGACTCGGGGTCGGCGGGGTCACCGAAGAGTTCGATGTTGCCGAAGGCAGGATCGGGTTCGATGCTCGCGCCTGCCGGCCAGATGCCCGCCTGGGTGGCCACCTCGTGACGTTCGCCACCGGTGCCCCACTGCACGAAACCGAAGATGGCGTCCGGGTTGGTGAAGTCGCGTGCCGTGTACAGCGCGGCTTCGCCTCCGGCGGCATCGAGCCCGCCCATCGTGGCGGCATCGACCTGTGCGGTCGCACCCGGCGCGATGGTTCCGCCGATCACCTCGCCGAGGTCGACATAGGTGGGGAACTGGCAGAGGATGATCCCGTCGAGCACGGCCTCACTGGCGCCGTTGTTGACGATTTGCACGAAGCCGGCGTCACCGAATTCCACCAGGTTGATCTGGAGATCCGGGATCTCGATCGCCGCGTCGGGGATCGCCTGCGTGGTGGTCGGGGCGGTGGTGGCCGGTTCGTCGTCAACCGTGTCGCCCGCCGAGTCTGCGGCGTCGTCCACGGCAGCCGTCTCCTCACTGTCCTCGTCGCTGCCCCCGCATGCCGCGGCAAGCATGGCCACCGCCAACATCAACGCGATCAACTGCTGTACTCGGCGCATGGCATCTCCCGACTCGGTCCCCGCGACAGTAGTTCGGCCCATTCGGCCTTCGGCGTCAGCCTCAGCGACGACGCGCTCGCGGGCGGCGGTTGTGGAGGGGAACCTCAGCGTCACAATCGGAGGGAGGTTCCGAGATTGAAGAACACGAGGGCCCCGGTGGGAGCTCTTGTCGCCCACCGGGGAATCGCTATGGACCGCCGCCCGAAAGCTGAGTCCATTGTGTACGAAATGGGCAGAAGAGTCCGTCACGAGCCCGACGGATGTTGTGTCATTCTGTCGACACAACAGTGAAACGTCAGGTATCGACTTCGCCCGGATCGACGGAGTCGGGCTCCAGCGTCGAGATGTCGACATCGGCGAGCAACTCGGCGATCAGATCCTCGAGCGTTGCGGCCTCGATCCGGTTCGGGGGATCCTCAGCGAGTGCGGCGTCACGAGCCTCGAACAGCCGAGCGACCTCGGCCAGGATTTCGGCTGCCGTGAGTGGACCGGTGTCCGGTTGCGGATCGTCGTCTCCGACTGGATCATCGACGTCGTCGACGACCTCCGCTGGAGTCGCGCCGAGGATGTCGCTGAAGTCGGCTCCGTCGAACATCTGGCTCAACGCATCACCGAGGTTCTCGCCGATGGCGATCTGCTCGCCCTCGCCGATGGTGACGATCACCGCTTCGAGCGTCGGCACCGAGGACGTACCCTCCGCAGCCACATAGAGCGGCCGCACCCAGAGGATCGAATTGGCGATCGGGAGCAACACGAGATCGCCGAACTCGACCTCGGAACCGGAGTCGTCGAGCAGAGTCAACCGACTGGAGATCTCCTCGTTCTGCGCGATCGCAGACGCGATGAGGACCGGACCCGGTGCATCAGCCGACGTGATCTCATAGCTGACCAGACGCGACGTGCCATCAGGCCTCGTCTCCCCCACCATGAACGCTTCGAGTTCGCGGCGATTGTCGTTCTCGTCGAACGGCACGAAACTCCGCAGCGTGACGAAGCTCGGTTCATCCTCGCCGGGCAGTTCGAGCAGGGTGTAGTAGGGGTCGACACGGCGTTCACGGCTCGTGGACAGGCCAGTGTCCTCATCGGTGATCGTCTCGGACGTGGATCCGGCGATGACCTGGCGGCCCGGGTTCTGGGCGACCGCCCAGTCCTCACTCCCGACGACCAGGCTGACCGGGTCATCGACCTGATAGCGGGCCCACATGTTGGTCTGGATCCGGAAGAGGTCCTGCGGATAGCGCAGGTTGTCGCGGAGTTCCTCGGGCATGTCGTCGAAATCGGTGAACAGGTCAGGGAAGGCCGAGCGCCACGCATCGATGATCGGATCGTCGACCGGCATCACGTAGAACGTGACATCGCCGTCGTAGGCGTCGACCACGGCCTTCACCGAATTGCGGACATAGTTGAACGCGGCGCCGTCGAGATCGCCCTCCACCATGCCACTGGCATCGGCGCGCTGCGAATAGGGATACCGGTTCGATGTCGTGAAGGCGTCGATCACATAGTGGATACGGCCGTCGACCACGACCGGGTAGGCATCGGCGTCGTACTCCAGGAACGGGGCGACTTCCTCGACCCGCTGATGAACATCGCGGTTGTAGATGACCCTCGTGTCGTCGGTGACGAAATTGGAGATGAGCGGTTCGATCTGACCGAACCGCATGGCAAATGCCGCGCGGCGAATGAACGAGCCCAGTCCCACACCGCTCTCACCGTCGTAGCGAGTGAGCACGTTCTCGCTGGTGGCGCTGTCGACATAGTCGATCTCCTCGACCGTGCTCCCAACGAGCGCATACCCGTCGAGGCCCTCGCCGTGGTACACCTGCGGCGTGTCGAGGCCGAGATCGATGGCGGGATCGGTCGACAGAGGAAGACCACCGACCAGGAAGTTCGGCCGCCCCTCACCCGTGGTGGCGTTGGCCTGGGCGAGCGCGATGCCGTAGCCGTGGGTGAGCCGGACGTGTTCGCGCTCCCAGCTCAGGTCGGTGAGATTCAGCTCACGGACACCGAGGATCACCTGAGTGAGCTGTCCATCGATCACATAACGATCGGTGTCGAGCGCAGGATCGAAGAAGGTGGTGCTGTTGCGTTGCTCGAGGAACGCGAGGCTGCCGTTGAACCCGTAGAACTCACGCTCGGCCTGGAATCGTTCGAAGGTCGGGTGGCTGACGAGCGGATCGAGCACCCGGGCGTTGCGGACCGTGTCGGCGTGGCCACGGATCTCGGCCTCGGTGAGGTCCTCGGTGTAGTCGTAGGACGCCTCGATGAGATCGAGATCGGGCACGAGCCCGAAGGCCTCACGGGTGGCCGAGATGTTTCGTTCGGTGAACTCGGCTTCCCGAGTGGTCTCGTTCGGCTCGACCTGGAAGCGCTGAACGAACGCCGGGTAGATGCCACCCATCACGATCGCCGTGAAGGACCACAGCCCCACCGCCAGGATCGGCATGACCCATCCCCGCAGCCGCAGGTTGATGACCAGCAGCACCACGGCACACAACGAGATCGCGATCAGCAATGACGTCGCCGGCAGTTGGGCGTTGATGTCGGTGTAGAGCGCACCATCGACAACACCCCGGGTCGACACCGTCAACTCGAAGCGGCTCAGCCAGTAGTCGGCCGCCTTCACCAGGGCGAGCACGGCGAGGATGGCGCTCAGATGCACCTTGACGTGCGACGTCACACGGTCCGCGCCGATGGCGGCGAGACGGATACCACCGTTCAGATAGTGCGCGATGGCCGTGAGGATGAACACGATCACCATCGAGGCGAACGCCCAGTCGACGACGAAACTCAGGAAGGGCAGCTGGAAGATGTAGAAGCCGATGTCCTGATCGAACTGTGGATCCGTGACACCGAAGTCCTGCCGGTTGACGAAGAGCAACCACTCTTCCCACCGACTCCCGGCGCCGGCCGACGCGATCAGGGCGAAGAGCGCCGACACACTGCCTCGGACGAGGCCCGCTCGACCCGCGGTCAGATCGTGGTATCGAGCCAGCAGCTCTTCCTCGGGCCCGGGGGTTCGGAGCTCAGGTGCGCCACGATCGGCGATGAAGAGATTCGCGAACATCAACACGAAGAACGTGCCAGCGAAGATCAGGGTCAGAGCGATCTTCGCGCCGAGGACACTGGTGAAGACATCGGTTCGGTCGAGCGAATCGAACCAGAGATAGTCCGTGTAGAAGCCGGCGATCCCCCGAAGAGAGAGCGCCAGGACCACGAACGCCGCGATGAGAATCGCGAAGAAGACTCGGCTTCGGCCCCCGAATCGGGGTTGCCTGGATGGGGGCAGATCATCAACTCGCCTCATGCCCGAAGAACCCTACCGGCCGGGCTCAGCGTGTGGCGGTCGCAGGACTCGTTCTCGTCAGTCCTCCGCAACGAGACGGCACGTGCAAGTGGGGTGAGCGGGCGGATGCGTGTGGCCCGTCGGGAACGCCTGGCCCGCGCCGATCGGCCCCTGGAGCTCATTGTCGGCGCAGTCGGGCCCACAGACGCTGTCGGTTGCGCAACTCCATCGCACCTGGCCTTGGGCGCCGGCCAACACGATGAGACCATGCGCCGCAGAAACCGCAGCGTCCACAGCCTCGGGCACGCGCCGGCTCCGGGATTCGCGATAGAGGCCGCGGACGACGTCGGAGATCTCATCAGGATCGCCCGACGCCTCAGCGACCTCACGGAGACGCTGATGGACCGGCTGCACCACCAGCGAATGAACGTGATCGAGCGCGGTTTCGAACTCGACCCCGATCGGCGCACCGAGGGCCGCCGCAAACTCGAGGAGCGCCGGTCGGACCGCGTCGCTGTATGGAGCCGGGGCGGCCTCTGCGTCGACAACTGGGCTGATGGCGTCGGCCCCACTGCGCCGAACCCCGTCGAGCAGGGTGCCCTGTTCGTCGACCACGACCTTCTTCAGCGAGCGGGCTGCCGTCGAGATCGCTGTCTCCCGGGCCTCGGCGACGGGATCCAGCTCGGGCTCCGGTTCGGGTTCGAGCTCCGGTTCGGGCTCGGGCTCCGGCTCGTCGTCCTCGTCGTTGTGAGCCTCGTCGTCCTCGCCGTCCTCGTCGTCGTGAGCCTCGCGGAGCTTCGCGAAGATGTCGACTTCGGGTGATGGCTCGGGTTCGGGCTCCGGTTCCGGCTCGGGGTCCGGCTCCGGGTCGTGGTCCGCTTCTGGTTCCTCGGACTCGACGACCGGCTCGTCGACTGCATCCAGCGCCAAGTCGACATGCGTGAGCGCCTCCATCTCGCCGGTGATGAACGTGTCGTCGTCGGTGGGCGCCGGGAGGTCGTCGACCAGCGGGTGGCCGACGAGTCGTGCGGCCTCGATCTCGGCCTCGAGTTGCTCTGGCGTGAGCTCCGGCTCGTCCTTGATGCGCATTCCCGCTCGTTCGGCGGCTGCCCGCGCCTCGGGCACCGACTCGACCAGATCACCGATCGCCGTGTCGAGGCTGTCCTGCACGGTCGACAACGAGCCGAGCAGGCGATCACGCCCGGCACGCAGCTGCTCGACCTGGGCACGACCGGTCTGACGCTTGCGGGCCAGGTCACGGAGCATGCGCTCTCGCACCCCCTGTGCCTCCGCCACCATGTCCCGGCCACGGGTGCGCGCCTCCTCGATCAGTTCCTCGGCCTCGCGGGTGGCGCCGGCGATGATCTCCTCACGTTGCTGCTGGCCCTCAGCACGGAGTGCATCGGCGGCCGTGATCGCCTCGGCCCGAACGGCTTGGGCCTCGCGGTCGGCACGGTCAGCGCGCTCGGACGCGGCGTCGTGGGCCGCCTCGAGTACGTGCGTGGCCTCGACGCCGAGCGCCTCGGCGACGCGGCGAGCCTCCAAGCGCTCGTCGGGAAGATCCTCGACGAGCGCATCCTGCTCGGCCAGCCGGCCCTCCAACTCGGCATTCAGACGGTCGAGCCGGCGGATCTCGGCCGCAGCCGCTCGCAGGCTCGACTGCACAGCTGCGGGATCGAAGCCGCGGCGAACCAGCGCGAAGGATGCCTGCTCGAGGGACGCAGGATCGACCGGATCTTGTGGTGACATGGTTGCTCGATCGTAGGGTCGCCGCACCCGAATTTCAGGTATGCCCCGGCATCACGAAGCCGGAGTATCCGAACTTGGCAGCTCCAACGCGAGTTCAGACGTCTGCCCGCCGAGCTCTGCGAGCGCGGCCAGCGCCTCCTCGAGGTTCGCCACGCCGACGACCGGCATGCCCGCGGCGTGCTCAGTGGCCGTCTCGACGAGCTCAGCCGGGACGATGAACACATCTGCCCCCTCAGCGGAGGCTGCCGCCGCCTTTTGCCCGACCCCTCCGATGTTGCCGACCGTGCCGTTGGCCGTGATCGTCCCCGTCACTGCGACCCGATTGCCACCGGTCAGTTCGCCTTCGGTCAACAGGTCGATCAGCGTCAAGGTGAAGGCCAAGCCGGCCGACGGTCCACCGATCGACCCCGAATCGATCTCGATCTCGAATGGCAGGTCGACGTCCACGGCGCGGACCTCGGGCCCCTCGATTCCGATGAAGGCCGCCTCCGGCGTGTCGGGCCGTTCGCCGTAGACCACGTCGAGGACGCGGACCGCGCCCGTCTCGTGGTGCTCGACGGTGAACGATGCGGCCTGCCCCGGCGCACTCGCATCGAGAACGGCGCGCAACGACTCGAAGTCGGTGATCAAGGTGTCGTCGATCACGACGATCACCTCACCCACTTCGAGCAGGCCATCGACCGGGCCGTCCTCCACCACTCCGTTGAATCCGACACCCGTGGCCTCGATGGCTTCGACGCCGAGAGCGCCGAGCGCAGCCACGACCGCCGAGTCCTTCGAGGCCTGCATGAGCTCCAGATTGCGGGCCCGCTGTTCGGAGACCGTTCGCGTGCCGAAGACCTCCTCGCGGGTTCGGAGTTCGATGTCGTCGCTGATGGCCGATCGAGCCCAGTCCCAGATTGTGACCTGACTGTCGATGGCCACTGTGGTGAACAAGACCTCACCATCGGCACCGAACACCGGCAGATCCACGATCGTGACACGGGACTCCGTTGATCGAGCCGACCCCGGTTTCAGGGCGACACTCCCGTCGTCGACGACCGAATGGCCAGGGATGATGCGACCTGCCCACTGGGCAGGCACGAACGATGCGACGATGACCAGCCCAACGAGGATTCCGACCACGATCGCCAATCGCTGCGTGAAACGGTCCTGCCACCACCGCGCTGGCGAATCGCCGACGGGCTGTAGCATCTCGCTCGGCGTGTCGAACTCACTCATTGTCTGGATGCTCGTCCTCGGGGCGGGGTTGCTGGTCAGCGCAGGCTCGCGCGGGCGACTTCAGCCTGCCACGATCATGGTGCCTACCGGTCGCAGCCGTCGCCACCACATCACGAGTCGACCCTGGACACACGCTCATGCCCAGATGCGGTTCGGTGACGACGACACCAACATCGTGATGGATTCCTTGCGGGTGCTCGGACTCGTGCGAAAACGCATCGACCGCCCGGTGGTCGGGCGGAAGGCGTACACGCGATGGTGGGAGCGCCTGCGCGCCCTCATCGTCCTGGCGGCGACTATCGTCTCGCTCGGCGTCGCCCTGGCTGTCGTGGTCGGCGTCACCGTGCTGAGTCTCGGTTTCCTGCTGGAGCAGGCGATCAGCTGATTTCGATGGCCCGCAGCGCTCGCGGGCGCGGCGCTCTAGCGGCCGAAGAGCCCGCGTCGAGCGTCGCTTCCTGCGGAAGAGACAGGCGGATCGTCGAAGTTGGGCACGGATTCCATGGCCGGCTCCTCGAAACCGGAGAGCGGAGTCGTGTCGCGCCCCATCGTTTCGAGCGGTGCCGACGACGCCTCGGCATAGGTCACCGTCTCTGCAGTCGGCAAGACCTCAGGCTGCACGGATTCCACTGGCGCGGCAGGCGCCGTTGCGGCGGCATCGACGACCTCGACCCGGAAGTACGGCTTCATCTCGAAGGCAACCTCGTTGAGGGCGTAGAGCTTGGTGCCCTCGACCCCCGAGGTGTTGCGGAGTTCCTCCACATGGGAGACCGCGTGGCCGAGATCATCGAACTGGCGGTACTGGGTGACTCCGTCGATGTTGTCGTGGATCACGATATGAGACACAGGGCGCTCCTTGGGCATGCGATTACCAGTGCTCCCGTCGGCCGGACACGTGTCCGACTTGAGCATTTGGGCCTGGATGATCTGGGCCCGACGACCCATGACGACAGCTAGGGTCACGCCGTGGAAGCCAACGCACGCGAGCGCAGGAAGTCCGCGGCCATGGCCGGCTTCATCGACGACCAGGCCACCGTGGTCACCGCGCTCGCCGACAGCGACCCCCACGTTCGTTCCGCCGCGCTTCGTTCCGCCGATCGACTCGGGATGCTCAGCCCCGAGCAACTCGCCGCCGTGCTCCATGACGCCCATCCGCATGTGCGCATCACCGCGCTCGAACTCGCGGCCGCCCATCCCGAGCCCCCGGTTGGGAGTCTCCTGAACGACTCGGATGCCCGAGTCGTCGAGCAGGCCGCCTGGGCCTGCGGTGAGCGCCCGCACGAGGGCGGCGTCACCCGCCATCTCGCTCAGCTCGCACAGACCCATGACGACCCGTTGGTCCGCGAAGCGGCAGTCGCCGCGCTCGGAGCGATCGGTCATGACGACGGCCTCCCGGCGATCCTCGCCGCTACAACCGACAAACCGGCCATTCGCCGCCGCGCCGTGTTGTCGCTCTCGGCATTCGACGGTCCGGAGGTCGACGAGGCTTGGGCTCGAGCACGCACCGATCGAGATCGTCAGGTCCGTGATGCAGTCGACGAGCTACTGGGCCCCGATTCACCCCCCGACCCCCCTGCGGGGCGATCGTCTGAATAGATTGCGTCGGTCATGCATGGATTCGGGGTCCTCGTGACTCGAAACATGTGTGGAGGTGATGACCGCGGTGCATGAAACGGCGAAGAGCCGGATCGCAGCCGTTCCTGAAATGGCGGACCAGGACAGCTCGACCGTGCTCCCATTCGACGCGTTCTACCGCAGCGAACACCCGGTTCAGGTCCGGCGGGCCTACCTGATGACGGGGTCGCGGAGCACTGCGCACGAGGTCGTTCACGATGCCTTCGTCGGGTTGCTCGAGCGGTGGGATTCCGTTGAGCGTCCCGCGGCGTACCTGAACCGATCCGTCACCAACGCATGTCGGCGCCATGGCCGACGGCGCCAACGCTCGCGCGAAGCGCAGCAGGCGCACGAGGAGCAGGTCGTCGACCTGCGAGACCCGGCGGGGTCATCGGCCGGTGGGACCGATGGCATCGAGATCGACGACCTGCTCCTCGCCCTCCCCTTCCGCCAACGCGCGGCAATCGTGCTGCGCTACTACGCCGGCCTGACCGAGGACGAAATCGCGACTGCACTCGAATGTCGGCCCGGGAGCGTCGGCCCCGCGATCCACCGCGGCCTCGCCAAGCTCAAGGACGCGCTGTCATGACCAGGGATCGATCACCTGACGAGATCCTCGGTCGGCGGCTGGCCGACCGACTCGGCGACCACGCCGATGCCCTCGAGGTCGAGGACGGTCTCCGGAAGGTCCATGCCGAGGTCGCCGACCGTGCCGCCGGTCCGTCACGGGCCCGATTCATCGTTCCCGTCGCCGCGGCCCTCGCCCTGGTCGCCGGCGTGGCCGGTGCCATCACTCTGAGCAATGATGCCTCCGAGGGGCGGCCATCCCTCGAGACGGGAGCGATCACCGACGTCACGCTCAAGCCGGCGGACGGTGACATCTCCGACATCGTCGAGTTCGCGATTCTCATGGAGCCGGACTCCCCGGCCGGTGAAGTCGCCGCGGTCGAGGCGTTCCTCGAACAGCTCACCCCGGATGGGTCGATCGAGGAACTCGACGCCGACGAACGGCGGGTCTACGCAGGTTCGATCAGTGCCGACGACGGCCAGCCGTTCGATCTGGACGACGTTGGCTCCATCTACCGGCTCCAGGTTCCCGACGACACCGATGTCGAGGATCTCGTCATCCAGATCCAAACGCTTCCCGGCGTCGAATCGGTCGACTCCTCGCCACCGGTCACGGTGGTGGAGTGCGGTGCCGTGCTCGTCTCGTACGAGCCCGCCGAATCAACCCCCGACGGCGACGAGGAGGACGAAGCGGACGACGACGATGATCATCGGGCACGCGTCGACCAGGACGACGGCGCTCACGGCCGGGCGGATCTCGCCCGGCTGCCGATCATCGTCCGCGGCGCCGACGTGAGCGTGGCGCTCACCGACGACATCGTTCTGCACCGGGGTGCCACGTCCGAGGATCACCCGGTTCGCTGGACCGAAGCCGACGGTGACGGCGATTCGCCGTGCGCGAGCTGGTCACTCACCGCCTCGGAGCTCCTCCCGGCCGAACTGGCCGAAGTGGTCGACGACCTCGAGTTCTCGCCGGCGCGAGGATTCACCATCACCGCGCTCCTCGGTCCACCCGACTCGACGGTGCTCAGTGAGCGAGCGATCGCGGTGGCCGCCACGAATCCGACGATCGACGGGCCCGACGGCGAGCTCCCAGTCCGCGGCTGGCACTTCACCGAGTCACTCGATGGAGACCTCCTCGGTGCGACGCTGAGCCTCGACGGCGACCGCGTGTGTGTGCTCAGAGACAACAGCGATGAGGCAGGCAACACCCATCAGACGTCGTGCATCACGACACTCGCGCTGGCGGTGACCGGCACCCACACGTTCACGACGCATGGCGAGGAAGGTTGGCGGGTGATCGGTCTCGTCGTTGACCAGATCATCGCTGTCGCCGCCGACGGCAACGCCACCGAACCGCGATCCGGGTTGTACATGCTCGAGTGGGAACCGGGCCTTCGAATCGATCACATCGTGCGTGATGACCCGCAGGAAGCCGCCATGGCCGTTGTCACGGCTGCGGGGTGGGACGGCGTCGACGACCCTGCGGCTGGATGCGCGATCAGCGACCGGGGCTACCGCGCCACCGTCACGGATCCTGACAATGAACGCTGGATCGACATCGAGCCAGGTTCGATCTCCTCGGTCGATGGGGACGACGCCGTGGTCGACGATGACGCCGACACGATCATCCGAGTCGAGGCCGGCACGACGGTCATCCGGGCCCACTGGGAGGACGGCGAGGTCGAGATCGTCTGCAACGACAACCTCATCGACACTCGAGGCACCCCGGGCCTCGATCGCTAGCGACGGCTGCTGCCACCATCCATGAACATCGCCTGGACGGACTCGTAGTGCTCGATCACCTTGCCGGCACCGAGGGCCACGGCCTCGAGTGGGGCCTTCACCAGGCGGACCGGCACGTCTGATTCCTGGGTCAGCCGCATGTCCATGCCCTTCAGCATTCCCCCGCCACCAACGAGATGGATGCCCTGCACAATCAGGTCCTGAGCGAGCTCCGGTGGTGCCTGGGCGAGGCAGCTCAACACCGAGTCGACCATCGCCTCTACCGGTTCCTCGATTGCCGCCCGCACCTCTTCAGGTGTCAACACGACCGTCTTCGGCAAGCCGCTCATCAACTCACGGCCCCGCACCTCGGCGGTGACCTCGTCGTCGGTCGGCGCCGCCGAACCCAGCACGATCTTGATCTCCTCCGCCGTGCGCTCACCGACGGCGATGCCGTATTCGCGACGCACGAACCCCTGGATCGCGTTGTCGATGTCGAACGACCCGACTCGGACCGCTTCCAGTGCAACAACGCCGCCCAGCGAGACCAGGGCCGACTCGGTCGTACCGCCGCCGATGTCGACCACCATGTTGCCTATCGGCTCATTGATCGGGAGCTCGACGCCGATGGCCGCCGCCACGGGCTGTTCGATCAGTCGGGCATCAGCCGCACCGGCACGCTTCGCGGCCTCGGTGACCGCCCGCCGCTCGACCGCGGTGATCGCCGACGGCACGCAGATGACCACCCGCGGTCGGTTCAAGCGACTCACGCCGACGCGCTGCAGCAGCAATCGAATCATCCGCTGGGTGACCTCGAAATCGGTGATGGCACCCTTGCGGAGCGGGCGTACAGCGACGATGTACGACGGCGTGCGCCCGATCATCTGCCACGCCTCGTGGCCCATGGCGAGAACCTCGCCGCTTCGACTGTTGAGCGCGATGACCGAAGGCTCGTTCAGGACAATGCCCTCACCTCGGGCATAGACCAGCGTATTGGCCGTGCCGAGATCGATCGCAAGGTCGCGTGCCAGGGTCAGCGCTCCTCAGAGGAAGGGTCGATGGGAACGATACCGCTCGACTGCGGTGTCGGCGGGGTCCCCTCCTTCGGAGCGATCGCTCGCAGCTGCTCGTTGAAGTCCGGCACATGGGGCCGACGGGCTTTCGAGATCAGCCACAGGATCACCGAACCAACCACTGCGGCGAGAAGCGGAATCACCAAAAAGGCCACTGCCGTGGTCATCGAATCCCGCCCCTCACTCGCCGACTTCGGAGATGTGCTGCGCCTCGAGCCCCCACGACTCGCCGTCGCTCCACGTCTCACGTTTCCAGATGGGAACGGTGGCCTTCAAGGTGTCGATACCAAAACGTGCAGCCTCGAACGACTCCGGACGGTGCGGCGATGAAACCGCCACGACGACCGACGACTCACCGACCGGCACCACACCGATCCGATGCAGCAACGCGACCCGACCGAGCGTCGGCCACTGCCGTCGCATCTCCTCGGCGATCTCGGCCAGGCGGGGCACCACGTGCTCTTCATACGCCTCGTACTCGAGTCGCTCGACGCCCTCGCGCCCGGGTGCGTGATCGCGTGCTGTTCCGCTGAAAACGACCATGGCACCACAGTTGGGGCGCACCGCCCAATCGCCGGCGGCACCGACGGGTAGCGGCTCCTCGGCGAGTCCCAGCCAGGTGTCATCAGAGGGGGGCGTGAGCATTGATACAGCGTAGGGGGAACGATCGATGGCGGCACCGCGACCTCCCGCAGCAAGGGGGCGCGCCCAGCTCACACGATTTGGTCAGTACTGTCGGGCAACGTGGCACTCGGGGACTATGACGCGCAAGACTGGGCCGCTGGTCGACCTCCCGCACCCGAGGAGCGCATCTGGCGCCACCCCTCCGAGGTCGCCTGGGAAGCGCGCCAGGCCGTCGAGCCGGTGCTCACCACGCCGGCGACCGGCAACGCCCGCCACTTCGGGCCGCTCTGGGCCCTGGGTGGGGCACTGATCGTCG
>JAERSO010000096.1 GCA_016845585.1 Acidimicrobiaceae bacterium
CCGCGGGTACTCCGGCACCTGGTGGCCGACGTGCTGGCCGTCGGCCTGTACTGGCCCTTGGCCAGGATGGCCCGCCTCGTGGAGGCGCTGGGACGGGATCCCTCCAGGCTCCCGCTCTTCCAGTACCGGAACCGGAGCTTCTCCGTCATGCGGAACGACGCGCTGGACCGGTTCGGCACCCGCCTCGAGAAGCGCTACAGCCGCGATGAGGTCCGGGATCTCCTCGAGCAGGCGGGCCTGGTCGACGTGGAGTTCTCCGAGGGGCCGCCGTGGTGGGTCGCCGTCGGACGACGGGCGGCCCGGTGAAGCCCGGCCCGTCCCGACTCCCCGAGCGTCTCCGCACCTTCTTCGGTCGCGGACGGGGCGAGTCGGTCGTCGTGTCGGGTGCCCGTCTGGTCTCCGCTGGCTGCTCGCTCCTGGTGGCAGCGGTCAGCGCCCGACACCTCGGGCCGAGCGGCCGGGGCGAGATCGTCCTGGTCCTCACAGTGGCCATGCTGGGGAGCGAGTTCGTCAGCCTCGGGGCCAACGTCAGCGGTCGGATCCAGATCCTCCGGCGATCGGGGGTGGAGATCGAGGACTACCTCGGCCTGGCGACCGTGTTGTCCGCCGTCCAGGCGCTCCTCGTCGGAGCCACCCTCGCCGTCGTCGGCACCACCGCCATGGACCTGTCCTGGCGGACGATCATGCTCGGTACCGCCCTGGGCGTGGCCATGTTCGTGGCCCACATGCTGGTCGACGCGGCGTTCGCCCTCCGTCGGACGCTGGAGACCGGCCTTCGGGACCTGCTGATCGGGGTCTCTCCCGTCGTCCCGATCCTGGCCCTCGTGGCCACCGAACGGCTCACGGTGTCCTCGGTGGTCGGCCTGACGGCACTTGGCTACGTCGTGGGCGGGACCTACCTGGGAGCCGTGGTCGCTCGTCAGGTAGGCCGTGTCCGGTTCGTCCCGTCCGCCTGGCGCGTCCTCATCCGGAACGGAGTTCCGGTCCTGGGGAGTTCCTTCGGGCAGACCCTCGCCTTCCGGGCCGACCGGTTGGTCATCGGCCTCCTGGCGTCCTCGGCGACGTTGGGAGTCTTCTCGGTCGCGGCGACCACCGCCGAACTACCCCGACTGCTGCTCCTCCCGGCCACCCAGATCCTGGCCAACCGCATCGCCGGGGGGGAGATCCCGGTGGGTTCCCTGGTCAGGCTGATCGTCCGGCTCGGGGTCGGCTACGGCCTGGTGATGGTGGTGATCGGCCTGATCGGCGCCCAGGTGGTCCTCCCGGCGGTCGGGGACGGCTTCTCCGGCGTGCGGGAGGTCATCCCGGTGCTGGCCCTCGGAGAGGTCCTGATCGGCCTCTACTTCCTCTCCATCGCCGTCCTGACAGGCCTGGCGAGGTTCCGGCGCCTCCCGCTGCCGGCCCTCCTGGGATCGGCGTCCCTCCTCCTGGGCGACGTCCTCGTCGTCTCGGAGCACGGGAGCCTGGGTGCTGCATGGGTGCGCGTGGCGGGCTTCGGCGTCATGGCGGCCGTGGCGATGGGGTCGATGGCGACGGTCCTCCGGCGGTCCGCATGATGGATCGTCGGTCGTCCACCCCGCGGGTGAGTGTCGTGATCCCCATGTACCAGGCGGGACCGTGGATCGCCGAGACGCTGGCCTCGGTGGCATCCCAGACGTACCCGATCCACGAATGCATCGTGGTCGATGATGGTTCGACCGATGACGGCCCCGACGTCGTCGCCGCCTTCGCCGAGCGGTCCGGGACCGCGGTGCAGCTCGTCGCCCAGGCCAATGCGGGCGTGTCCGCGGCCAGGAACGCCGGCCTGGCCCGTGCCGATGGTGACCTGGTGGCCCTCCTCGACGCCGACGACCTCTGGCACCCCGAGAAGATCGGGTGCCAGGTGGACCTGATGTCCCGGACCGGGGCCGTCGTCTGCCTCACCGGATACGCCCAGTTCGACTCCGGGTCTCGTCGCGTGACCAGCGTGGTCTCCTTCCGCCGTCCCGATCGGGCGCTCCGCCGGTGGTTGGCCATGGAGGGGAGCGGCCTCTGCCTGGCCTCCTCGGGGCTGATCCGACGCTCGGCACTCGAGGAGGTCCGCCTCTTCGACGACCGGGTGTCCATCTGCGAGGACCTGGAGTTCATGGTGCGGATCCGGCGTCTCGGCGAGTTGGCGATCGAGCCCGGCATCCTGGTCGGCTATCGGAACCACCGCGGTCAGGCCCACCGGCAGGTCGACCGGTTGGCCGACAACACGTCGGTCCTCCTCGACGAGGTCATCCCCGAGGACGAGTTCAGCCGGGCCTTCCTCCGGCGTTGTCGCGCTGGCCTCGCTGCCCACGTGGGGTACGCGCACCTCGCCGGAGGACGGTTCCGCACGGCCGCCACCCACCTCGTCTCGGCGGCCCGGCTCGATCCGGTCCGCCTGGTGACCATCCCGGCGAACGCGGTCGCCCGGCGACTGTTCCGGGTCCTTCGGGCCCGGCGGCACGGTGGTCGCTGGCCCGCCGCGCCCTCGGATGGGGAACGATGAAGGCACTCTGGGACTCGCCTGCCGGGCGGTGGATGTCGGAACGTCCGGTCCTCTCCGTCGCCCTGGTCGCCCTCGCTGCTCGGGTCGTCGCTGCAGTCGCGTTGAACGTGACCGACACGTGGTCGCTGGCACCGGATGCCGGCCAGTACCTGGCCGTCGCCGAGGCGGCGGCCGACGGACGGCTGGAGGTCTTCTGGCTGGGCTACGGCGAGTCCCTCTACCGCTCGACGTGGGCATACACCGGGCAGGTCACGGCCCTGTTCGAGATCTTCGGCCCGTTCCGATCCCTCGGGCAGGCCGTGTCGGTGGCCTACGGCGTGGCGACCGCCGCGGCGACGACGGCGATCGCCCTTCGTCTGGTCCGCGTCCCGTTCGCGCTCGCTGCCGGCCTGCTGGTGGCCCTCGCCCCGTCCCAGGTGCTCTGGTCGTCGGTGGCGCTCCGGGAATCGTTGGTGTGGGTCTTCCTGGCGCTGTCCGGCCTCCTCCTGGCTCGGCTCCAGGCCTCGTCCGACCTGCGACGGGTCCTCGTGGTGGTCGCCGGCCTGGGTGGTGCCTATGTGGGCCTGGTCCACCTGAGGAGTCAGACGGCGTTCCTGATGCTCTGGGCCGCAGCGTGCGCGCTCGCCGTCTCGCCCGGGCCACGTCGGTCGAGGGTCGTCCTGGCCCTCCTGCTCCTGGTCGCCGTTCCCTGGTCCGTGGGCCGTGGCGTCGCCGACCTGGAGTTCCTGAATCGCTCGGTGGGACGGTTGGGGACCGTCCGCACCTACATGGCCATGGGGGCGGAGGGGGCGTTCGTGGCATCGACCCCGTATGTGGTCGCCACGACGACCACGATGCTGCCGACCACTCCGACCGGGGGCGGGGTCGTCGTCCCGGTGTCGCCGACCGAGGTGCCGATCGTGACGACGACCGGGACGCCGGACGGCGGATCGGGGTCGGGATCGGGGCCGACGACCACGCTTCGCACACCGACCGGAGAGGCCCAGACTGAGGTGGTGCCGACCACGACCCGGCATGCCCACGTGCTGGATCGCCCGATCGAGGAATCGGACGATGGGCAGAAGTTCGTCGTCGACCTCGCGGGCCAGGCCGTGGCGGTCCACAACGATCTGTCGGCCAGCCTGTCCGCCTTCCCCCGCGGACTTGTCGCGGTCTCCGTCCGACCGGTCCCTTGGGAGGTGGCGGTGTCGAGTCGGCGGTCCATGGCGGCGGCCGAATCGATCCTCTGGCTCCCGCTCTTCCTCGTGGCCGGGGCCGGCGCATGGGTCCGGCGGCGTGAGACGGGCGTGGTGGCCTATCCCGCCCTGCTGACGACCGTCGTGCTCGCCTCGGGTGCCGTGACCCACGGGAATCTGGGCACGGCCTTTCGCCACCGGGGCCAGATCCTCTGGGCGTTGGCCATACTCTCGGCTGCAGGTGCCCAGTGGTGGGTCGACCGACGAAGGACGAGGGAGGCAGGGTGAGCGGAGCAGGCGCAGGCGAGGAGAGGTTGCGCGACCTCGCCATCAGCAAGCACGACCGGGAGGCCAGTGCCTTCGAGGAGGAGTACGGCTCCCGAGAGGCCTCCGGACACCGGTCGACCGCCTTCCTCCTGGGGCGGGAGAAGATCGACCGCCTGCTCGCCGACCGGCTGTCGGACCTCCCCGCGGGCGCCCGGGTCCTCGACGCCGGGTGCGGGACCGGGCACCAGGTGGCGGATCTGGTGGCGGCCGGGTATTCGGCGGTCGGGGTCGAGCCGGCAGTCGAGATGAGGACGCGCGCCGGGGCACTGAACCCGGGGGTGGAGGTCGTCGATGGGTCGATCACCGACCTCCCGTTCGAGGACGCCTCGTTCGACGCGGTGATCGCCCTCGAGGTGCTCAGGTACCTCCCGCGTTCCGACAACCTGGCCGCCTACCGGGAGATGCGGCGGATCCTCCGACCGGGGGGCCTGCTCTTCGTCACGATGGTGAACCGTTGGGCGATCGACGGCTACGCACTCTGGGAGGCGGTGGCGTCCCGTCGTTCGATCACGGCAGACGGTCCGACCCGTGCCCACTGCGAGTTCGTGACCCCGGGTGGAGCGCGAAGGGACCTCCTCGAGCACGGCTTCCGGGACGTCGAGACCCATGGGCGCCTGCTGCTGCCCCTCCGTTGGGCCTACAAGGTCCACCTCGGCCTGGGGCGGGCGGCCGCGGCGGTCCTCGACCCGGTGGACGACCTCCTGTCCCGGGTGCCGGGGACGGCCGGGCTGGCCGGACACCTGATCGTGGTGGCGCGGGCAGGGGACCAGGGGGCCGGCTAGGCCTCCGCCCAACTGACGATCTGGTACCGGTCGTCGCCGAAGGGCGGGTCCCCGTCGCCGACGAGGAGTTCGTGTTCCCGCCAGCACTGGCGGGCGAACGCGAGCCGGACCTCGCGGATCGGGTCATCCCGGTACATCGCCTCCAGGTCGGGACCGGGTGCGAACGGATGGACCATCACCTCGACGAGGTCCGACGGGGCCGTCCGGTCGACGACCTCGGCGTAACCGCTCCTCGTCCATTCCCGGTCCGTCGACAGGAGGTGGAGCGACACCAGCCGGTCGTTGGTCCGACCGTCGAACTGCCGACGCAGCCGCCGGGCGGCGAGCGACATCGTGGCGTTGCGAGCGACGGCGCCGAGGGCGGGGATCGACCCCCGTGGCCGACGGGGCGGATGGGCCACGCGGAGGCGGGACACCTCGCCGGCGAGGACTGGAACCATGCCCCGGAGGATCCAGGGCACCATGTGCACGTGCTGGTGGCTGTCCACGTGGGTGGGGACGATTCCGAGGTCGTGGATGCGGGCCAACTGCGCGGAGAACTCCCGGGTGATATCCGCGGGATCGACCGACCGGCGGAGGCAACGGCGGACCAGGTCGCCGCGGAGGAGGAACCGACCGCTCCCGTCGACGAGGGAGGGAACCTCGGTCAGGGGTCGCCCCTCGGTGAGGTTGAAGTGCAGGCCCACCCCCAGCGCGGGGTGTCGGTGGGCGGCCTCGACCGCCTCGTCGGTCCCCGGAGCGTTGACCATCAGGGTGGTGGAGGAGACCTGCCCGTTGGCGTGGGCGTCGAGGATCCCCCGGGTCACGTCGCCGCAGAGGCCGAAGTCGTCGGCGTTCACGATGATCCTCCGCACGGCGAGAGCATGGCACGGGGGATGGAACCCGAGGTCCCGGGTGCCGTGGCAGGCTCCACGCTGTGAACGACGGGGGAGGAGGGCGACCGCGGATCGGCTACGTCCCACTCGACCCGAGGATGACGCCGCCCGGCGACCGGCGGAGGTTCCCCGCGTACGCCGCCGACCGGGGCATGGGCTTCCGCGTGGTGGACGGATGGGAGGACATGGACGTGGTGGTCCTGTCGTCCGAGGCCGACCTCGTCCGCTGGCGTCGTGCGCCCGACGGGGTCCGCATCGTCCTCGACCTTCCCGACGCCTTCCTGGACGAGGGATGGGGTCTCCGGAGTGCGGCGCGGGGCCTGGCCAAGTGGGTCGCCGGACCGCTCTCCCGTCCGGTGTCCAGCCACCACCGGGCGATGTGCCGGCTCATCGAACGGGCGGACGCCGTGGTCTGCAGCACTCCGGAACAGGCCCAGAACCTGTCCCGCCATTCGGACAACGTGCACGTGGCCCTGGACCTCCACCGTGAGATCGCACCGGTGGCGCCGGTGGCCGGAGCGGCCCGGGCCGACCGACTCGACCTGGTGTGGGAGGGCATGTACCCGACCCTCGAGGCCATCGAAGCGGTCCTGCCGGCGATCCGGCGTCTGGCCGCCGACGTCGAGGTGGTCCTCCACCTGGTGACCGATCCGGTGGCCCATCGCTTCATGAACCGTTACGTGACGGTCGACGTCACCGAGGTGGTGGCGAGGTGGGGCATCCAGGTGGAGGTCCATCCGTGGAGCCCCGACGGCCTCGTGCGCGTGGCGGCGCTGTCCGACCTGGCGATCGTGCCCGTGGACCGGTCCGACCCCTACACACTGGGCAAGCCCGAGAACCGGATGAGGGTCTTCTGGCGCCTCGGTCTACCCGTGGTCGTGTCGGAGTCCCCGGCGCACCGTCGAGCCTGCGGGGTGGCCGGTATGCCCGACGACGTCCTGTGCGTCGACACCGCGGACTGGGAGCGTTCGTTGGCGCACTACGCAGCCGACCCGGAGGCGAGGCTGGCCGTGGCGAGGGTCGGCCACGCCGCGGCGTTGGGGCCCTACGGCGACGAGTCGGTGCTGTCCGCATGGGACGGCGTGTTCCGGAGCCTGGACGCCCCATGACGGAGCGAATCGGTGGACCCGTGTCCGACATGGAGGTCAGCTACCTGTCGATGGATCCGGTGACCAGCACCGTGGGCGCCTCCCAGGTCGTGGCCTACGTACGACGTCTGGCCGAACGGGGCGTGTCGGTCCACCTCCACAGCTTCGAACACGAGGTCGACGGGGCACTGCGGGTGGATCTCGAG
>JAERSO010000097.1 GCA_016845585.1 Acidimicrobiaceae bacterium
ACGCACTCCTCGTGTCGGGCCATCTGCGACCACCCCCGAAACCTCACCGATCCCCAGATCGCGCAGGTCGCGGCGTCGGGAGGCTTTGTGGCGATCAACGCCTTCGGACCGTTCATCTCCACCTCGGATCCGACGATCGAGGGCTTCGTCGACCATGTCGAGCACGCGATCGGCGTCGCCGGTCCGGGAGCGGTTGCGATCGGGGCCGACTTCATCGACGACCTCGTCCGGCAGGTCGACCCCATCCTCGGGCGACAGCTGCTGGTGAAACGCGAGCATCTCTCGATGATCGACGACCTGAAGTGCCCGGCTGACTACCCGAACCTGACCGAGTGCCTGGCGCGACGCCTCGATCCCGCGACTGCGGCCGGCGTGGCCGGCGGGAACATGATCGACTTCTTCCGCCACAACCTCCCGGAGGTCACCCCGTGACTCCTTCCGACGTGTACCTCGCCTATATCGCGGCCGAGAACGCACGCGACCGCGTGGGCATGGAGCGCTGCCTGGCCTCGGACCTCGCCGTCACCCTCAACGGAGTGTCTCTGTTGGCCGACCGCGACGCCGACGCCGAGGCGACCGATCGGCTTCTGGCTCGATACCCCGGCTACGAGCGGGCAGTCGACAGCGTCTTCGAGACCGGGGCGACGGTGGTGGCGGAGTGGCGGATGACCGGTGCGGCCGATCCCGGCCGCGGTATTCCCGAGCTGTCGGTCGCCGGATGCACCATCGCGGAGATCGAGGGCGACGTGATCGCCCGGGCCCGGCTCTACACCGACCCCGCCGCGATCGATCGAATCCTCGATGCCGCCTCGGTCGGCGATTCCTGAGCAGGAGTAGCTTCGGGGCATGGCATCCGACCGCCCCGCCACCGTCGGGCAGCTCCTGACATCGCCCGCGCTGGCTGACGCGTCGGCGCTCGGCGGCGAGGCCGGGCTGAACTCGGCCGTCAGCGACGTGGTGCTCCGAACCGCGGTCGACAAAGCCTCCAGGCCCCGCGCTGGGGAGGTCGTCGTGCTCGATGCCGCGAACATCGGCGAGCACCTCTACCAGATCGACATCGCACTGCGGGTCTGCGCCGATGCGGAAGCGGCCGCGTTGATCGTGACCAACCACCGGTTCGAGATCGGGCTCGGTCCTCAGCGGCTGGCCACTCGTTTCGCTATCCCGCTGCTTTCGCTTGTGGAGGCCGATGCGATGGCCCTCACTCATCGCCTCCGGGCGATGTTGTGGGCGGCCGACGTCGAACACGCAGCGGTGGTCAACGAGCTCCTCGCGAAGACGAGCGCGATGCGGCTGGCGAACGTCGACGACGTCGTCGATCTGATCGGCGACCTCAGCGCGACCACCGTCGGCCTCGTGGGGCGCGACCTCGAACTCATCGCCGGCTCCCCGATCGAGGTCGGCGGGCGGCGCCTCGCGTCGGCGTCGGCTTACAGCGCCGACATGTCGGGACCCGCCGCCCTGCACAGCGCCGCCATCGTCTTGGCTCCGGGCGAGGACATCTCCTATTGGCTGCTGGGTGAGTCGAGTGGGTCGGATGGCGCGCAGCGCCTCTTGAGGACCTTGCTGCAGATCGGCGCCTGGTACTTGACGGCACTCCTCGCCTCGGCTCGGGTCGGGGCCGAGAGCGACGCCCGGCGGCGTATCGCCGTCCTCAACGAGATCCTCGACACGAGCGAGCTGGTCGAGCGCGACATACAGCACCAGATCCACGACCTCGGGTGGAGTGCCACGGGCTGGAACACGGGCATCCACATCAAGCTCCGTGGCGCCGACCCCGCCCGCATCATCGAACTCCACGCCGAGATGCGGGCCCGCCTGCGGGACGAGGGTTTCGGCGGCCCGCTCGTCGAACGCAACGACGGGTGGAGTGGATGGGTCAGCGAGCCGTCCGAGCCGGCGGTCGAGAGCTACTCGGAGACCGTTCGCCGGATGGCGCGCGTGGTAAGCGGCTTCGCCGAGTCACACTCGGGTCTCGTGGCCCATGCCGGCATCGGTCGACCCCAGCCCGAGCTCGACGGGCTGCGCCGCACGTTGACCGAAGCGCACGAGGCAGCGGTGATCGCGAACGCTCGCGGCGGAGACCGATCCGGTGCCGCTCACATCGACCAGCTCGGTGTGCAACGTGTGCTCATGGGCTGGTTCAGCTCGGACGACTTCGCCCGCTACGCCCGGTCGGTGCTCGAACCGGTCCTCGAACTCGACCCCGACCTCGAGCTCCTCCGCACGCTCGAGGTCTACCTCGACTGCAGCTGCTCCACCACGACGGCCGCCCACCATCTCGACATCCACCGCAACACCGTGGCCAACCGGATCCGGCGGATCTCCGACGTGCTCGACGCTCGACTCGAGGATCCCGAGACGCGCCTTTCGCTCCAACTGGCGTGCCGGGTGTTGCGGATCAACCGGTAGCGGGCACGCCTCGCAGGCGGTGGGCGAACCGCCCGTCCCGGCCTTCCCTGGTGGGCAGATCGCCCATCGCCGCGCGAAGGGGCGGCTTCGTACGCTCCGGCCGACGGTGACCGGCGTCGGCCGGAAGGGAGCGATGCGATGGGTGACGGACTGCGGATCGGCGGGGACGGCGGCGGCAC
>JAERSO010000098.1 GCA_016845585.1 Acidimicrobiaceae bacterium
CCTCTGTCGTCCTCATCGAGACCGGCTTCGGCCAGGGCTCGGGCATCGTCTGGGATGCCGACAACGGCTACATCGTCACCAACGATCATGTCGCCGGTGATGCCACCACGGTCACGGTGCGATTCGACGACGGAGTCGAAGTGGTCGGCACGGTTGTCGGGGGAGACTCCGCCCGCGACATCGCAGTCGTGCAGGTCGACGCGGACGAGGTCGATCTCGTGGCTGCGGTGTTCGCCCCAACCGAATCCGTCGAGGTCGGCCAACTCGCCGTCGCAGTCGGCAGCCCGTTCGGACTCGACCAGTCGGTGACCGCCGGGATCGTCAGCGCGGTCAACCGCATCAACGGCTTCGGCGGCTCTGATCCCGCCAACCCCGTCCCCGTGGCCATGATCCAGACCGACGCCCCGATCAACCCGGGCAACTCCGGTGGCGCGCTCGCCGATCGCCAGGGCCGGGTGATCGGCATGAACACCTCGATCCGCACCGATGGTGTGTCGAGCGACAACGCCGGTGTCGGCTTCGCGGTACCGTCCGACACGATCGTCCTGATCGCCCAGCGGATCGTCGACGGCGAGTCGCTCGAGCTCGGGTTCCTCGGTGTCAACGGCGACACGCTCACCGACGGCACCATCGGTGCGATCGTCACCGCTGTGCACGATGGCACGCCCGCCGAGGACGCCGGCTTCGAGGTCGGTGACCTCATCGTCTCAGTCAACGGCGAGGTGGTGCGCACGATGGAAGAGCTCGCCGCCGACTTCAAGTTCTTCCGTCCCGGCGAGAACGTCGAAATCGACGTGATCCGCGAAGGCCAGCGGGTCTCGCTCGCCGTCATCGTCGGCAGCAACTGATCTCGCCGCCCCGCCCGGCGCGACAACCCGGCAACTGGCGGCATAGACCGTCGGAGTCCGACCATATGTGCCGCCAGTTCGGTCGGGACGGGTTTGTGGAGACGTCAGGCTCGAAGTGACGGCACCTCGAAACACGCGAGCACGGCCCGCACGGTGGTCTCGTCGCCGTCGATGCTGACGGCTCCGGCGGCGAGCTCATCGCCGAGCATCGTCGTGCCGGACACGACGTCGGCCCAGGTGTCGAGGTTCATCGTGATCGTGTGATCGGCATCCTGTCCGGTGGTCGGTACGGCCACGCCACCACGAACATGGAGCCCGCATAGCTCGCCACCGATGGCGACGCCGAGATGGACATCGAGGTCAGCCGCCAGGCCTGGGTCGATGGTGGTCTTGAGTGCGTGGACGAACGTGGCGGCCGTTCGGGTCATCACCTGCCCTCGGCTGACCCGGAAGCCGCGATGGCGGGACAGATCGACGGATCCCTCGAGCTCGAGGGCTCGGGTGAGCGTCCAGTTGCGGATGTTCGCCGATGTGGTGCGCTGACCGATCGTCCGTAGCACGCCAGCGAGCGCGGCGCGCTCATCGCTGCTGCCCCCATCGACTCGTCCGTCCGGCCCGGCTTCGCTGCGGACCAGCCAGGTGGCCAGTTCCAATGCCCACCGGAGATCGCCATCGGTCGTTGCTGTCCTCACCTGCTCGAGGACTGCCCCGCGCCCACCCGCCAGGGCGATCAGACGGCGGCTGCGTTCGATCGTCGGCAGCGGGAACAGTTCCGCTTCGTTGCCGTCGAACCACCCGCGCAACCCGACGTGGATCTGGCGGACATGGTGCTCGACGAGCCCGTAGTGCTGCTGGGTGAGATAGCTGCGATCGAACCGCTCAGGGAGCCGGACCTCGGCGATCAACTCGCCGAGGGTCAAGCCCTTGTTGATGCTGCGCACGGTTTGGTCCCACAGGAACTGGATCGCGTCGCGAGCGTCGGTCACTCCGAGCCGGATCTCGTCGCGTCCGCTGAGGGGCGGTCCGTGTGCGCAGACCAGGTGCTCGGGATCGAAACCGGCGATGGCGTCGATCCCCGTGAGCAGGATGCGAGGGTCGCGGTACTCCTCGCCCCGAATGGCGAACACGTTGAACAGCGCGGGCCACACGATGTTGTTCACACACAACTCGAGGTCGGGGAAGAAGATGTTGAGGCTGTCGTTGGAGTCGGACGGTGCGTGCGTCATCTCAACGGTGAGTCCGGCGATCGTGGTGGTGATGGACTCGGCGACAGGATGAGTGACCGGAAGGTGGCCCGGTGTTCCGCGCCCGTGCGCCGGGTTCTTGTAGAACCGGCCGAGTCCTGCGCCGACCAAGCCGTCGGGCCCGTCGGTCGGTAGCGACATTCCGAACTGATGGATCAACCCGCGTGCGGCGACGGGGCCGACGTCGGCGGCGAGCCTGGTGAGATTGTCGGCGATCAGCTCATGACCCCAGATCGGCGTGTCGGCTCCCGCTTCGACGACTGCGGTCGTTCCATTGCAGTAGTGGAAGTGGGTGTAGATGACGGCTACCACCGGCGCCGATGTGTGGCTCCGCACGGCGTCGAGTGCCGCCTGCATCTCCTCGACGGACTCGCCGGTGTCGATGACGATGAGGCCCTCCGAGCCCTCGACGAATGTCTGGTTCGACAGGCCGTTGCCGACCATGCACCACACGCCAGGGCGGACTTCATACAGCTGCTCGGCAAGGCGTTCCATCTGTTGGATGGTTGCCCGGTGGACGAGTTGCCCATGTTCGGCACTGACGACATTGCGGTCGTCCGCGTCGAAGCTCGCGGGGATCAGAGGGCTGCGCATGGCGCCGACCCTAGATCCTGCAACGCCGCACCCCGCAACCCCAAACCCATGAACTGGCGGCATGAACCGCCGGTGTTCGACAATATGTGCCGCCAGTTCGTCGGGAACTAGGTTGACGCCGTGACAAACGGTGCAATCCCCAGTCCGACGCCCGAATTCGAAGGGGGAATCGCCCGTCTGATCGCCGATTCCACGCCGAGCCGCCTCGAGTCGCCGACGCCGTCGAGCGGACCCAACGTCGTTCTGGTGATGCTCGACGACGTGGGATTCGGCACATGCTCGACGTTCGGAGGCCCGGTACCGACGCCGACCGTCGACCGAGTGGCGAACGCGGGCCTGCGGTACAACCAGTTCCACACCACGGCGCTGTGCTCACCCACGAGGGCGGCCCTGCTCACGGGCCGCAACCACCACACCGCCCACATGGGTGGCATCACCGAGATCGCCAACAGCTATCCCGGCTACGACTCGGCGATTCCGCGGGAGACGGCGATGGTGGCCGAGGTCCTGCGCCAGCACGGCTACTCGACGGGTTGTTTCGGCAAGTGGCACCTCACCCCATCGTGGGAGCAGAGCCCGGCGGGGCCGTTCGATCGCTGGCCGACGGGTCAGGGGTTCGACCGCTTCTACGGGATCATCGGCGCCGAGGCGAGCCAGTACGAGCCTCCCGTGTACGACCAGACCACACCGATCCAGCCCAATGTCGGGCGCGACGACTATCACCTGTCCGAGGACCTCTCCGACCAGGCGATCGAGTGGATCCGACGGCAGAAGGCCAGCGCTCCGGATCGTCCGTTCTTCTGCTACTTCTCGACCGCCGCGGTGCATGCGCCCCATCACGTCTGGCCCGAATGGATCGAGAAGTTCTCGGGCCGGTTCGACGGCGGCTGGGACCAGTTACGCGAGGAGATCTACTGTCGCCAACTCGACCTCGGCGTGATCCCGCCCGACACCGCGTTGACGCCGCGCCCGGAGCAGGTCCCGGCATGGGATGACTACCCGGATCGCTACAAGCCGGTGGCATCGCGGCTCATGGAGGTCTTCGCGGGCTTCATGGCCCACACCGATGCCCAGGTCGGGAGGGTGCTCGATGCGGTCGACGAGTTGGGCGTCGGCGACGACACGCTCGTCATCTACCTCACGGGTGACAATGGTGCGTCGGCCGAGGGCACGGTGCACGGCGCCTGGAGTGCGCCGTCGTTCCAGAACGGTGTGCACGAAGACCCCGAATGGCTGCTCGACCACGTGGACGACTTCGGCACCGAGCGTTGCGAGAACCACTTCAACGTCGGTTGGGCGTGGGCGCTCGACTCACCGTTCCAGTGGATGAAGCAGGTGGCGTCGCACTTCGGCGGCACCCGCAACGCGCTGGCCGTGTCGTGGCCGAACGGGATCTCCGACGCGGGCGGCCTTCGATCCGGGTTTCATCACGTCATCGACGTGGTGCCGACGATCCTCGACGCGGCGGGGATCGCGATGCCCGAGACCGTGAACGGGATAGCGCAGGAGCCGTTGCACGGAGTCTCCATGCTCGGCTCCTTCGGCACCGATGAGGATCCGCTCACCGATCGCACCCAGTACTTCGAGATCCTCGGCAACCGGGCGATCTATCACAACGGCTGGATGGCCTCATGTTTCCACGGCCGGGTGCCGTGGATCCGCTACGCCGGCTACGAATTCGATGGCGCCGACGAAGTGTGGGAGCTGTACGACATCCGCAACGACTTCTCGCAGAGTGTCGACCTCGCGGCGTCACACCCCGAGAAGCTGGCCACCATGCAGGCCATGTTCGAGGTCGAAGCGCAGCGCAACGGGGTGTACCCGATGCGAGATGCGGGCGCTCGACGAGACGGCGAGTTGCGCGTCCCGCGCTCGCTTGAGGCCGACAAGATGACCTACACCTCGGCGCATGTGCGCATGCCCGAGAGCTCGATCGTGAACCTCAAGAACGCGTCATCGGAGATCACGGCCCGGTTCGTCGTCGGGAAGGACGGCGCCGAGGGTGTCCTGGCCTGTCAGGGTGGAGCGCTCGCCGGGTGGACGGTCTGGCTCGACGCCGACGGAGTGCCGCATCATCTGTACAACTGCTTCGGTCATCACCTGACCACCGTGTCCGGGCCCGGGGCGCTGTCGCCGGGCGAGCACGAGATCCGGGTTCTCTACGTGCACGACGGCGGCTTCGGCGCCGGCGGCACGTCGATCCTCTTCGTCGACGGCGTCGAGGTCGACCGGGCGCGGCTCGACCAGACCGTGCCGGTCGTGTTCTCGATGAGCGGCGAGACATTCGATGTCGGCGTCGACACCGGTTCGCCGGTGGGTCCGTACCCCCACGACTACCGCTGCACTGCCGACATCATCAGCGTCACCCTCGAGCGGCTGAGCACCCCCGACGACGAGACCCGCCGGCAGATGCTCGCCGGCGAGTTCCGCGCCGGCATGACCACCCAGTAGCCGGGGGAACGCCACTCCGGGGAGCAACTGGCGGCACAAACCGTCGGTGTTCGACCATATCTGCCGCCAGTTGGTGGGGTGGGGGGCCGGTAGGCTGCGGCGGTCATGCTGTTCGCAATCATCATCGCCATCGCCGCACTGGTCATCATCGGTGCGTCGTTTGTTGTTCTCCGTCGTGATCGCAATGCCGATCTCGTCATCGACGATGATGCCGCCACGCCGGAGATCGTCGACATCGCCGATGTCGCGCCGGGAGTGGCGGCCCCCGTCGACACCGCGACGCCCGAGGCAGCGCCCGAGCCGGAGGCGGCACCCAAGCCCACGTTTCGGGAACGGCTCTCGACGGCGCGTTCGTCGCTGTCCGGGTTTCTCGGCAGTGTGTTCTCCGGAGGGATCAACGCCGATACGTGGGACTCGCTCGAGGAGGCCCTGATCCGCGCCGACATCGGCGTGGCGACATCGACGGAGATCATGGAGGCGGTGAGGGCCAGAGCCGAGGCCGATGACATCACCGAATCCGAACTCCTCGTCGATCTCGTCAAGGCCGAACTCGTCGCGCGGCTGAGCGGTTTCGACCGTTCGTTGTCCGACGACGTCGCCGCGGCCGGTGGTGAGCCCGGCCCGGCCGTGTGGTTGTTCGTCGGTGTCAACGGCGTCGGCAAGACCACCACCATCGGCAAGTTGGCCTCCCGCGAGTCGGCGGACGGCAAGACGCTCGTCCTCGCCGCCGGCGACACGTTTCGTGCCGCCGCCGCCGAGCAGCTCACGATGTGGGCGGAGCGCAGCAATGTCCACATTGTCCGCGGCGCCGAAGGTGCCGACCCATCGTCGGTTGTGTTCGATGCCGTCGAGTCGGCCAACGCCCGCAACGCCGACATCGTCATGGCGGACACTGCCGGTCGCCTTCAGACCAAGACGAACCTCATGGAGGAGCTCTCGAAGGTCCGCCGTGTCGCCGAGAAGGGTGCCGGCACCGTCACCGAGACCCTGCTCGTGATCGACGCCACGACCGGTCAGAACGGGATGAGTCAGGCCAAGCAGTTCGCCGACGCGGTCGACGTCACCGGTGTGGTGCTCACCAAGCTCGACGGGTCGGCCAAGGGTGGGATCGTGGTCGCCATCCACTCCGAGCTCGGTGTGCCCGTGAAACTCGTCGGCCTGGGCGAAGGCATCAACGACCTCGTCGAGTTCGACGAGGCCGAGTTCGTCGACGCCCTCTTCGAGTAAGTAACGCTGGGGACAGACCCCAGCGTTACTTGGCGTACGCGGCCAACCCGCTCAGGGCGCAACGGCGTCATGGCCGCAGTCGACGATGGCGGCGTTGACTCGTTCGGTCGCCTCGGTGACGCGTTCCTGGTCCGTCTGCGACGTTCCGACGGCGAGCGCGTCGGTCAAGGTGGCGTCGTCGGTGAGGGCCAGATCGGTGAGCATCGTGAAGTCGAGAAGCCGGGCGATGTCGATGGCCAGGTCCACCGGCGCGGCACCCCGCGCCTTGTTGAGCGCCACCCGTAGATTCGCGACGTCACGAGGGTCGTCGCCGTCGGCGGAGCCGTCGAGAATGCCGCCCCAGGCCGACACCTGGCCGAGTGCGGAACATAGCGCCACCTCGTCGACTCCGGCCGCGGTGTCGTCGGCATCGACGATCACCGGGTCGGACGACGAGATCCAGACGGCGGCGCCGATGAATCCGGCGGCCAGTGCAATCACGATCAACCACTGACGAGGGGAGAAGTCCACGTCGGTGACGGTAACGGCAAGGCTGTCGTTCATGGTCGCGCGGTCCGGGTACCGGTTGTCGGCCGGTAGTCTCGATTCCGCATGTTCGACACCCTGACCGATCGCTTCGACGGCATCTTCAGCCGTATTCGAGGCCGTGGAAAGCTCACCGAGGCCGACGTCGATGAGACGATGCGCGAGATTCGTCTCGCGCTGCTCGAGGCCGACGTCAACCTCGATGTCGTCAAGAGCATCGTCACCCGGATTCGGGAACGGGCGGTCGGCGAGGAGCTCAGCGGAGCGCTCAACCCTGCCCAGCAGATCATCAAGATCGTCCTCGACGAGCTGACGGCCAGCCTCGGTGGTGAGGCGATGAAGCTCGCCTACGCATCGAAGCCTCCCACCGTGGTGCTGATGGCCGGTCTACAGGGTGCCGGTAAGACGACGAACACGGGCAAGCTCGCGGCCTGGTTCAAGAAGGCGGGCCGCAACCCGCTGCTCGTCGGCGCCGACCTCCAGCGCCCGGCCGCCGTCGAGCAGCTCCGCACCCTCGGCGAACAGGTCGGCGTGCCGGTCTTCTCCGAGCCGACCGATCCCGTCGACGTCGCCAACAAGGCCATTGCCGAGGCGAACCGCACCGGTCGCGATGTGGTCATCGTCGACACCGCCGGCCGGCTGGCAATCGACGAGGAGTTGATGGCTCAGGTCCGCCAGATCTCCGACGCGGTGGATCCGGACTACACCTTCCTCGTCATCGACGCGATGACCGGCCAGGACGCCGTCACGACCGCGCACTCGTTCAACGAGACGCTCGAGCTCGATGGTGTCATCCTGACCAAGCTCGACGGTGACGCCCGCGGCGGTGCGGCATTGTCGGTGAAGGAGGTCGTCGGCAAGCCGATCGCCTTTGCCTCCACGGGCGAGAAGCTCGATGAGTTCGAGACATTCCACCCCGAACGCTTGGCCAGCCGCATCCTCGGGATGGGCGACGTCGAGACCCTCATCGAGAAGGCAGAAGAAGCCTTTGAGAAGGAGGAGGCCGAGGAGGCCGCCGCCCGCCTGATGGAGGGCACCTTCACGCTGGAGGACTTCCTCTCGCAGATGCAGCAGATCAAGAAGATGGGTCCGCTCGGCAACCTCATGGGGATGATGCCGGGTATGCCGAAGGAGGCCCGCGACGTCGAGATCGACGATCGCCAGATCAACCGCATCGAAGGCATCATCCACTCGATGACGCCGGCTGAGCGTGCCAACCCGGACATCATCGACGGTTCACGCCGTCAGCGGATCGCCGCCGGTTGCGGTCAGTCGGCGGCCGATGTGAAACAACTCATCGACCAGTTCTCGCAGATGCGCAAGATGATGAAACAGTTCGCGGGCTTCGGCACGAAGAAGCAGAACCCGAAACAGCGACAGAAGAACAAAGGCAAGAAGGGCAAGAAGGGTGGCCGGCACAAGCAGGGCGGGGGCCGTGTGACGGCCAAGGGGCCCGCAAAGGTGCCGAAGATGCCGCTGAGTCTCCCTGGTCTCGAGGACGGCGACGGCTTCCCCGGTCTCACCTAGCCACGAGTGCGAACGCGCTCTTCTCGACCGAAAAGGCGGTTTCTGGCCCGGAGTCCATACGCTTCTCGTAGATCGGACACCAGGTCTGATCGAAGCGAAAGTAGTTTCATGCAAGGCACAGTTAAGTTCTTCAACAACGAGAAGGGCTTCGGCTTCATCTCTCGTGACGGCGGTGACGACGTGTTCGTTCACTTCTCCAACATCGTGGGCGACGGCTACAAGTCGCTCGACGAGGGTCAGCTCGTCGAATTCGACGTCGCTCCTGGCCGCAAGGGCGAGGAAGCTCAGAACGTCCGCGCGATCTGATCTGACACTCTGGTAGGACGCCGCCGACCCTCAGGGGTCGGCGGCGTTCTCCGTTTTATGGCGGGTCGAGGGTGAAGGTGCCGGTGTCCAGCCAGTGCTTCATGCGGTGGGCGGTGCGGTCGAGGTGGCCGACGACGAATTCGTCGGAGCCCGCGGTGACCTGTGACCCGACGCTGTTCAGGAGGAGCAGGCTGCGCGATGCCACCAGGGCCTCGTATTGCTCTGGCGTGTGGTCGGGGAGTGGCCGTATCTCTCGATAGCCGTCGAGGAGCGCCGCTTCATGGCGGGGCATGTCACGGATGCAGAACGCTGAGATCGCGACGTCCTGGAGCGGCACGCCGAGCCCGCAGTCTTCGAAGTCGAAGACCGATATCTGATCATCGTGCCACTTGGTGTTCCACAGATGAACATCGGCGTGGATCACGTGGGTCGGGGCCGCGAAGATCGGCGCGAGCACCGAGTCCGGTTCCTCGTGCGCTCGCTTCAGCGTTCTTGCCGCGCGCCTGGAAGCCCACGTCAACCCGTTGATCAGGTTGGGCATGTCCATCATGACGGAGTTCATCTCGAGCAGGGTCGTCGTCTCGGGTGGCTGCCACGATTCACCGTGAACGTGGAGTTCGGCGATGAGGCGGCCCATGGCGCGGGCCTGACGTGGTGTGATGCTCTTGCCGAGGTTCGGGTCGAGTTCAGCCCGATCCTCAGCGCGAAGCGGCCGGCCGCGCTGTCGACCCGAAACGTCGTGTTGTAGTCATGGTTGAGGAGGCGGAGCGTGGCGTCGCCGATGCCGTGCTCACCGAGAACCGTGTGCGCGGCTTCCCGCATCCGTTCGATCTGCACGCGGCGGCTCACCCCGTGAAACGAGCGAGGCTCGGCGGTCATGCTCGCAAGATAATCGACACCGGCTTCGGCATCCGGTGAGTTCTAGGCCGGCATCATCTCGGCGCCTCCGTGGGCGATCGTGGCGGCCGCACTACTGAGACGGCGTCCGAGTGCGTCCACGGCGATGACGCCGCGGCGGGCGAATCGCTTCGTACGGAATCGTCGGGGACGCCTCGGGATCAGCTGGAGAACCGTGAGGTTGTCGGATGGGGAGGGGTGGAAGTGGAGTTTGGCGTGGCGAACTCGTCGCCACGGTCCGGTGACGACTTCGACTTGCCAGGTGAGCGTGTCGCCGTGGTTCCGGCAGGTGGTCGTGTCGACTCGCATGTCGGCATTCCCCCATCGAAGATGGCATTGCTGAGGAAGATGGGTCGAGCCGCGTTGGGGGGCACGAACACCGGCTGGAAGACCTCCTCACTGTGCCCGTCACGGGCGGCACCGGAGATCAGGGCACCGCGGCGTTGGCCGGGTGTCGCTCGCATCTCGCTCAGCTGGCGGACAGCGTCGGTGCCGATGGCGCGGAGATCGAGCACTGGATCGTTGCTCGGGTCGTCCCGGGGATCGAAGACCGCGAGCTCACCAGACGTGTCGACCACGAACACGTCGATCAGCGGGGTGACCGGCCGGTCCCACTCGCTCTCGTGGGGATCCATGCGCGACGCTACATCTCCCAGCGTTTTGATGTCCAAGGTTGGAAAGAGGCACCTTCCCCAGATTGAATTAACCGGTTGCTCGGCCCTGTTTCGCCGCGCGTTTCATCTCCGAAGAAAGACCACACGAAAATGGCAGTCAAGCTCCGCCTCATGCGGATGGGCAAGAAGAAGCAGCCCACCTACCGCGTTGTTGCCGCCGACTCGCGCTCCCCGCGCAACGGACGTTTCATCGAGATCATCGGCACCTATGAGCCCCGCCAGGATCCGTCGGTCATCAACATCGACAACGAGCGTGCGGTCCACTGGCTCGAGCACGGCGCGCAGCCGACCGACCGTGTCGCGAAGCTCCTGAAGATCTCCGGCGCCTGGACTGAGCACACCGGTGAAGCCATCGACACCGCTGTCCCCGAGCGTGCCGCCCGCAAGAGCAAGAAGCAGATCGAGAAGGAAGCGGAGGCCGCTGAGGCGGCTGCCGCTCCCGCCGAGGAAGCTGCCGGTGACGCGGAGGGCGACGAGTGAGCGCCGACGCCGCAGCCGCTGTTTGTGAATACGTCGTCAGGCAGATCGTCGACAATCCCGATGCCGTGTCGGTCGAAGCGAGCGACACCGACGGTTCCCTGCGCCTCGACGTCACCGTCGGTGACGGCGACATGGGTCGTGTGATCGGCAAGCGGGGCCGTGTGGCCGGTGCGATCCGAACGGTCGTGCGTGCGGCCGGCGTCGACGACGACGTGCCGACCATCGAGGTCGAGTTCGTCGACTGACGCAGTTGCGTCGGCGGGCTCTTCAATGCTCGAAATCGGACGCATCACCAGCCCGCACGGCGTGCGCGGCGACGTGAATGTGCTCCTCACCTCGAATCGAACGGAACGGCTTGATCGCGGTTCGGTCTTGATGACGAACGATGGTCCGTTGACCGTCGTTTCGTCGCGTCCGCACAAGAACGGCTACATCGTGAAGTTCGAAGGCGTGAACTACCGCGACCAATCCGAGAAGCTGCGCAACACGGTGCTCACCGCCGAACCGATCGACGATCCCGACGAGTTGTGGATCCATGAGCTGATCGACGCCATGGTGATCGACCAGGACGGCGCGGAACGGGGCCGCGTCGCCCAGGTGCTCGAGAACCCGGCCTCCGACATCCTCGAACTCGACACCGGCCACCTGGTGCCGGTGCAGTTCGTGCTGTCCTGTGAGCCCGGCGTCGAGATCCGGGTCGAGGTCCCCGACGGCCTGTTCGATCTGGACGGCAGCTGATGTCGGCGTCGCTTCGGGTCGACATCTTCACGATCTTCCCGGAGATGGTCGATCGAATGGCCGACGAGTCGGTCATCGGTCGTGGTCGCAGCGAGGGTGTGCTGGATGTGCGTGCCCATGACCTGCGCGCCACCACCACCGACGTCCACGGCACCGTCGACGATGCACCGTTCGGTGGTGGCGCCGGCATGGTGATGAAGCCGGAGCCGCTCTTCGGGGCGGTCGAGGCCGTCGATCCGCCGCGACCTCTGCTCTACCTCTCGCCCGCGGGTCGTCGGTTCGACCAGGCGATGGCCCACGAGCTGGCCGAATCCGACGGGTTCTCGCTCCTTTGTGGCCGCTATGAGGGAGTCGACGAGCGGGTTCGCGAGCATCTGATCGACGATGAGGTCTCCGTCGGTGACTTCGTCCTCGCCGGTGGCGAGATCGGTGCGCTGTTGATTCTGGAAGCGGTCGGACGCCTGGTCCCGGGTGTGCTCGGCAACGCCACCTCGATCGACGACGAGTCATTCAGCGACGGTCTGCTCGAGTACCCCCACTACACGCGCCCGGCGGAGTTCCGGGGCTGGGAAGTGCCGGCAGTTCTTCGCTCGGGCGATCACGGAAAGGTCGAGCGGTGGCGCCGTGCGCAAGCGTTGGCCCGCACGCTTCGCCGCCGCCCCGATCTGATCGAGGCCCGGGGCGGACTGACGGCGGCCGACGAGAAGCTGCTTGAAGAGTTCGACCTCTGATCCTGCGCTTCGCAGGGTGGGACCGGGGCATTGCCCCTCTAAACTCGACTGCTGGCCTGGTCAACCGACCGGCCTGTTCACGAGTCTCACCTCCCGATCCGTACGAGGCAGCCATGCAGCCCACCGATCTTGTCGACAACCTCAGCCTCCGGGACGATGTCCCCGATTTCGGCCCCGGCGATGCGCTGAAGGTCCACGTTCGCGTCATCGAGGGCAACCGAGAGCGCACCCAGCTGTTCGAGGGTGTTGTGATCCGCCGCCAGGGTGCGGGCATCCGGGAGACCTTCACCGTCCGCAAGCTCAGCTTCGGCGTCGGTGTCGAGCGCACATTCCCGCTGCACACCCCGATCGTCGAGAAGATCGAGGTCGGTGCTCGTGGCGACGTTCGTCGCGCCAAGCTGTACTACCTGCGCGATCGTGTCGGCAAGGCCGCCAAGATCAAGGAAAAGCGCTTCAACTGACGTTGGCGCTCGCGCCAATTCGTCATCCACGCCCACGTGATCCAGGCCCACGTGATCGTGGCCATGGACGTCGGTCGGTCGCGCCTCTAGCCTCCTTGCATGGCCCGCGGTGACGCCGACGATGTGAGCTTTTCGGAAGCTCGGCGTCGCATGGGGCTCGAACACGTTCGCGCCGCCCGTGAGGCGATCGAGAATGCTGAGCGTCCGGA
>JAERSO010000099.1 GCA_016845585.1 Acidimicrobiaceae bacterium
TCGTTCACGCATTCCCGCGTCGCCTCGAGCAGCATCGGGAAGCTCGGGTACTTCGACGCAACAGACAGGAGATCGGCGGCCCGCTGTCGCTGCTGCCACAACGGCGTCCGTTGATCAGGCCGACGCCGCGGAAGAAGCAGCGCCCGCGCCGAGCACTCACGGAATCGAGCGGCGAACATCGCCGTGTCGGGTAGACGGGACACGATGATCTCGTCGATCTCATCGGGATCGAAGAGCAGTTCGTCGACAGGCACACGGTCGAGCGCCTCCGGGAGGCGGATCACGATGCCGTCGTCGCTCCACATCAGATCGACGTCGGCCCCCCACTCCTCCCCGAGCCGTGCCTGGAGAGCCATCCCCCACGGGGCGTGCACCTGCGCGCCGAACGGGGTGAGGATGCAGACTCGCCAGTCGCCGATCTCATCACGGAATTGCTCGATGACGATCGTGCGATCATCGGGCACGACACCGGTGGCCTCGGCTTGGTCGGTCAGGTATGCGAGGAGGTTCTCCGCAGCCATCTCATCGAGGCCGTGGCGCTCGCGCAGTCGCGGCATCGGATCGTCCTCGGTGCGGATCTCCCGAACGAACGCGCCGATGGCGCGCCCCAGCTCCAAGGGGCGGCCGGGGCCATCGCCGTGCCAGAACGGCATCTTCCCGGGCTGGCCGGGGGCCGGGGTGACCACCACCCGTTCGAAGGTGATGTCCTCGATCCGCCAGGTCGACGCGCCCAGCAGGAACGTCTCACCGACCCGACTCTCGTAGACCATCTCCTCGTCGAGCTCCCCGACCCGCGTGCCGTCGGGCAGGAAGACCCCGAAGAGGCCTCGGTCCGGAATCGTGCCGGCATTGGTGACCGCCAACCGCTGGGCACCGGCACGACCACGAAGCGAACCGGTGACCCGGTCCCAGACGATGCGTGGTCGCAGTTCGGAGAACTCCTCGCTCGGGTACGTGCCGGACAGGAGGTCGAGGATGTTGTTGAGCACCTCATCGGACAGCTCGCCGAAGTTCGCGCACCGGCGAACCAGGCTGGAGAGCTCGTCGACCGACCAGTCGTCCATCGCACACATGGCCACGATCTGCTGGGCGAGAACGTCGAGAGGGTTGCGCGGGTAATAGGTCTCCTCGATCAGGCCCCGATGCATCCGATCGACCACGACGGCCGACTCCACCAGGTCGGCCCGGTGCTTCGGGAAGATCTTGCCTTTGCTCGGCGCGCCCACCTGATGGCCGGCACGACCGATGCGCTGCATCCCCGACGCCACCGAGCCCGGGGACGCCACCTGGATCACGAGGTCGACCGCACCCATGTCGATTCCGAGTTCGAGTGAGGAGGTGGCGACGAGTCCCTTGAGATCTCCCCGCTTGAGTTCGTCCTCGACCATGAGCCGCCGCTCGCGGGACAACGAACCGTGATGAGCCTTGACCAGCTCGTCGCCTTCGGCCGCGCCACGCCCGACCTGTTCGTCCCCCGCTCCAATCGCCACCGGTGCCGACGGGACCTCGCCGAGCGCAGAGGCCTCGAACGACAGTTCGTTGAGCCGGGTGGCGAGCCGTTCCGAAAGCCGGCGGGCGTTGGCGAAGACCAGCGTCGACCGGTGCTCCTCGATCAACTCGAGGAGGCGGGGGTGCATCGACGGCCAGATGGAGCGCCGCGCCGGCGTGGCGACGGTGGCCGGCGCATCGAGCGGAACCTCGACCCGCTCACCGAGCGCGCCCATGTCCTCGATGGGGACCACGACTTCGATCTGCAGTTCCTTGCGAGCACCCGCGTCCACGACGGTGACAGGGCGGGGCCGCAACGTGCCATCGCCCTCGACGGTGTTGCCGCCCAGGAACCGGGCAATCTCATCGAGGGGTCGCTGGGTCGCCGACAACGCGATGCGTTGCGGCGGGGTCTCACACAGCTCCTCGAGCCGCTCCAGCGAGAACATGAGGTGCGCGCCCCTCTTGGTGCCGGCCATGGCGTGGATCTCGTCGATGATCACGTGCTGGACATTGGCGAGCGTCTCGCGCGCCTTCGACGTCAGCATCAGAAAGAGCGATTCCGGCGTCGTGATCAGGATGTCGGGCGGGTGCCGCACCAGTCGCCGACGGTCATTGCTCGACGTGTCGCCCGTGCGGATGCCGGCCGTCGGCGTGTGCACCGAATCACCTTCGCGCTCGGCGGCGAAACCGATCCCCTGCAACGGCGCCCGGAGGTTCTTCTCGACATCGACCGCCAGGGCCCGCAACGGTGAGAGGTACAGGACCCGGGTGCGGGCCAGTGGGTCCTCCGGCACCGGATCGGTGGCCAACCGGTCGAGCGCCCACAGAAACGCCGACAATGTCTTGCCCGTGCCCGTGGGCGCCAGGATCAGGGTGTGGTCGCCTGCGGCGATCGCCGGCCATCCCTTGGCCTGCGGGGGTGTGGCCTCTCGGAAGGTGGACGCGAACCACCGCTTGACGGGTGGGGAGAACAACGCCAGCGGATCGGCCATGTCGGCACGCTATCGACCCTCGGCGACAGCGTCCTGTCGGTGTTTCCTCGGAGTGGCTGCTACTCGGCGGCGACGAGATGACCAGGGGCCACCTCGCGGAGTTCGACGCGCTCGGGCGCCGTTCCCTCGGCCCAGACCGGGCTCGGGATTTCGTCGGTGAGCAACGGCCGGTCGCGGCGCTGGCGGGGGTCAGCAATCGGAACCGCGTCGAGAAGGCGCTGCGTGTAGGAGTGGCGCGGATCGTCGAAGATCGACCCACGCGGGCCGATCTCCACGATCTGTCCCAGGTACATGACAGCCACCCGATGGCTCATCCGTTCGACGACCGCGAGGTCGTGGCTGATGAACAGGTAGCTCAGGCCCATCTGTTGCTGGAGCTCCATCATCAGGTTGATGACCTGGGCCTGGATCGACACGTCGAGGGCCGAGACGGCTTCGTCGGCGATCACGAGTTCGGGGCGGGTGGCGAGGGCCCGGGCGATGCAGACCCGCTGGCGCTGACCCCCCGAGAACTGGTGCGGGAACTGCCGCATCATCGACGCTTCGAGACCCACCCGTTCGAACAGTTCGGCGACCTGGGCGTCGGCATCGGCGCCGGCGGCCATGCCGTGGATGAGCAACGGTTCGGCGACGGCCGCACCGACCGGGCGCCGAGGGTCGAGGCTGGCGAACGGGTCCTGGAAGATGATCTGCATCTTGCGGCGGTGGCCGCGAAGGGCCCGGTTGCCGAGGGTGGAGATGTCGACGCCGTCGAGGACCACCTGGCCACTCGTGGGTTCGAGGAGCCGGATCATCGTGTGGGCAAGCGTGGACTTGCCACAGCCCGACTCGCCCACGACCGCGAGGGTCTCGCCCCGACCGACGTGCAGCGACACGTTCTCGACCGCGTGCACGGTGGCTCCGCCACCGACGGGAAAGTGCTTCGAGAGGTTGGCGACCTCGACGAGCGGCGTATCGACGGCTGCGTTCATCCCTGGTACTCCACGAGATCGAACGGTTCGGGCTCGGCGATGCCGGTCATGGACCCGAGCCGGGGAACCGACGCCAGAAGGGCCTGGGTGTAGGGCTCGGCCGGGTTCTCGAAGATGTCGGTGACCGGACCCCGTTCGACGACCTTGGCCCGGTTCATCACGACGACCTCGTCGGCGACCTCGGCCACCACGCCCATGTCGTGGGTGATGATCAGCACCGCGGCGCCGGTCTGTTCGCGCAGGTCGCGCATGAGACCGAGGATCTGGGCCTGGATGGTGACGTCGAGGGCGGTGGTGGGCTCGTCGGCGATGAGCACCTTCGGTCCGCACGACAGCGCCATGGCGATCATCACCCGTTGGCGCATCCCGCCCGACATCTCGTGGGGGAACTGCGCCATGCGTTTCTCGGGTTCGGGGATGCGCACCAGTTGGAACATCTCGAGCACCCGTTCGTTGGCGGCCTGCTTGTCGAGGCCCTGGTGGAGGATGACCGCCTCGGCGACCTGATCACCCACCGAGTACACCGGGTTGAGGCTGGTGAGCGGCTCCTGGAAGATCATCGAGATCGCGTTACCGCGAATGTGGCGCATGCGGTCTTCGTCCTGCTGGACCAGGTCGATGACGTCGCCTTCGGGGGTGCGGAACAGGATCTCGCCGTTCTCGATCTTGCCGCGGGTGCCGAGTTCGACCAGCCGCATGATCGACAGGGCGGTGACCGACTTGCCCGAACCCGACTCGCCCACGACCGCGAGGGTCTGGCCGGCGTGGATGTCGAACGACACCCGGTCGACCGCGGTGAAGCTGCCGAAGGTGACGGTGAGGTCGCGGACGCTGAGCAGGGGTTGGTCCATCAGCGCCCCCGCAGCTTCGGGTTGAACGCGTCCTGCAGGCCGTCACCGATCAGGCTGAACGACAGCACCGTGGCGAAGATGGCCATGCCGGGGAACGTGACCGTCCACCAGCCGTTGAGGAAGGACTGTCGGTTGAGGCCGATCATCTGACCCCAGCTCTGGGAATTCGGATCGCCCAGGCCGAGGAAGGCGAGGCCCGACTCGAACAGGATCGCCGCACCCATGATGAGGGTGATGGCCACGATCAGCGGCGGGAGGGCGTTGGGGAAGATGACCCGCCAGATGATGCGGAAGTCGCTCGCCCCGATGGCGCGGGCGGCCTTCACGAACTCGAGGTTCTTGAGGCGCAGGAACTCGGCGCGGGTGAGCCGGGCGGTCTGGGGCCATGACGCAAGGCCGATTGCGGCCGCGACGGTCATGGTGCTCGGCTCGAACAGGGCGACGATGACCATGGCGAAGAGGAGCGCCGGGAGGACCTGGAACATCTCGGTGAGCCGCATGAGAAGGATGTCGACCCAGCCGCCGTAGTAGCCGGCGAGCGCGCCGATGCTGATACCGATGAAGGCGACGAGCAGCACCGCCACCAGTGCCACGGTGAGGCTGGTCGAACCGCCCTGGACCACACCGGCGAGCACATCGCGGCCGAGATAGTCGGTTCCGAAGGCCGGCGCATCGCCGTCGCCCGGGCCCAGGAGGGGACGGGCGATGATGCGCTTCGGATCCTGGTCGTAGAACATGGTGCCGAACAGGGTCATGAAGATGATGCCGGCGAGCAGGATCACGCCGAAAACGGCGGCCCGGTTGCGGATGAACAGCCGCAGCGCCTGTCGGCCGGGTGGACCGAGGTCGCCTTGTTCGGGGGCTGCGTCGGTCATTCGGCCGAACCTCCCGTCCGGATTCTCGGATCGATCACTCGGTAGACGATGTCGGTGAGAATGTTGATGATGACGACCAGCGTCGCCGAACAGATGAGCACGCCGAGCAGCACCGGCGTATCGCGTTGGAAGACCGAGTCGGCGGCGAGCCGGCCGAGACCGGGCCAGTTGAACACGGTCTCGACGAGCAGCGCGCCCGACAGCAGCTGGCCGAACTGGAGGCCGGCGACGGTGACCACCGGGATCACCGCGTTGCGCAGCGCGTGCTTGTACACGACGGTCTTCTCGCCCAGCCCTTTGGCCCGGGCGGTGCGCACATAGTCGGACTGGAGCACTTCGAGCATCGACGCCCGTGACAGCCGGGCGTACTGGGCGAGATAGATGACGCCCAGCGTGAGGGCGGGCAACACCAGGTGGTGGGCGACGTCGAGTTTCTCCTGGAACCAGTTGCCGTCGAGGCGCACGTCTTCCATGCCTGCGACGGGGAACCAGGTGACTTTCGAGGCGAACATGATGATCAGCAGGTAGCCGGTCCAAAAGACCGGCATCGAGTAGCCGACCAGCGAGAACACGGTGACGCTGTGGCTGACCGGACTCTCGGGTCGGCGAGCCGTGAACACACCGACCAACATCCCGATGACGATCGCGAACGTGATCGCGGTGGTGACGAGGAGGATGGTCGGCCAGAGCCGCTTGAAGATCAGGTCGATGACCGGTTCGTTGAAGCGGTACGAGGTCCCGAGGTCACCGGTGACGACATCGCCGACATAGCCGCCCAGCTGCACGATGTAGGGATCGTCGAGCCCGAGATCTTCACGAATCTGCTGGATGATCTCGGGGTCGCCGGCACCACTGTCGCCCGCGATGACGACAGCAGCGTCACCGGGGGCGAGGTGGATGAGGCTGAAGCACATGACGATCACGGCCAGGATCAACCCGGCACTCCAGGTGATCCTGGCCGCGATCTGTTTCACGTCATGTTCTCCGGCGAGATGAAAGGCTTACTCGGAAGCGAGCCACATCTCGTGCATCGGGCCGAGCTGGCCCCAGATGCCGATGGGCGGGTTCTGAACCCGGGGCTGGAAGCCCTGCCAGAACGGCGGCGTGGTGAGGAACACGATCGGGACGTCCTGGTTGATGAGCTCCTGGGCCTGACCGTAGAGGTCGACACGGGTGTCGAAGTCGTACTCCGCGCCGGCCTGGGCCAGCAGCTCGTCGACGTCGGCGTTGTTGTAGCCCGTGTTGTTGGTCCAGATCACACCGACGTTGTTGGTGCTGAGGTAGGTGCGGTGCACACCGATCACCGGGTCGCCCCAGTTCCAGACGTTGTTGATCGTCATCTGGTGCTCGCCACCGGCCACGCGACCGGCCCACGACGGGAAGTCGGGGACGGTGTTGAGCTCGGCGTTGAAGCCGATGTCGGTCAGGACCTGCACCACGTACTCGGCGTACGCGAGCTGCGACGGCGGGATGTAGTCGACGGCGAAGTCGATCGTGCTCGGGTCGATGCCCGCGTCGGCGAGACGGGCCTGGGCCGCTTCGACGCCGGCGCCGTAGTGCTCGGTGTCGGGGTTGTGGAACGGGCTGCCCGGATGGAAGCCGGTCGTCGCCGGGAAGGTGGTGCCCTGATCGAGCACCTCGGCCACGAACTCACGGTCGATGCCGTCGGCGATCGCCCGTCGGACCTCGACCTCGCTGAGCGCCGGGTCGGAGAGGTTGAACTCGAGCCACTGGACCGGACCGACGGCCGCGTGGCCGTCGGCGGTGACGATCACGTCATCGTTGTCCTGGAGTCGGACCACGTTGGCCGCACCGGGAATCGCCGCGAAGTCGGTGTCGCCGTTCTCGAGGCCGAGGACCACCGTGGCGGCGTCGGGCACGATCTCGATGATGATCTCGTCGAGGTACGGGCGTTCCGGGATGAAGAAGTTCGGGTTCTTGACCATGCGGATGATCGAACCCGCTTCGTACTCGGCGAGCATGAAGGGCCCCGAACCGACGAAGCAGTCGGTGCCGGCGTTGCACGGGTGTTCCTTGATCTCCTGGCCGTCGTTGTAGACGTGCTCGGGGATGATCGGGAGCAGGCCAGGCGACATGGCGAGCAGGATCGCCGGGTGCGGTTCGCTCAGGTTGATCACCACAGTGAGGTCATCGGGCGTGTCGACACTCGACACCGCCGCGAACATCGTGCGGAACGGGTGGTTGGCCTGTGAGGTCTCGAGCGAGAACTTGACGTCCTCGGACGTGATCGCCTCACCGTCGTGGAACACGGCACCTTCAACCAGGTGAAGGGTCACCGAAAGACCGTCGTCGGCGACTTCCCAGCTTTCGGCCAAGTACGGCTGCGGCTGGAAGTTCTCGTCGAACAGGAGCGGCGAGGCGTTGAGTTGCGTGCCGGGCACGGCGGTTGCGTAACCGGACTGGACAGTGCCATTCAGGTGGCGCGGCACCTGCGTGCTCTGGATGAGCAATGTGCCACCCGCGACGGCTTCGCCGTCGACGGCGCCGGCATCGCCTTCGTCACTGTCTTCTTCGATGTCGTCGGTGGTCTCGGACATGTCGGCGGTCGAGTCGTCCTCGTCGGCCATGTCTTCGTCGTCCGAATCGTCGGACCCAGCGTCGTCATCGGACCCGGCATCATCGGCGGACGTGTCATCGCCGCCAGTGTCATCGTCGTCGCCGCAGGACGCGGCAATCAGAGCGAAGCTGAGCAATAGCGCCAGCAACGCAAGTAGTCGTTTACTCACGGAACCCTCCCCAGGTGTTCCTCGGCGACCCTCGTCACCGAGCGTTAGGAACCCTAACAGACAAGTTAGTGCCCCTTCCAAACCAGATGCTAGAACGAGGAGACGACGAGCGCCAGAGGAGCCACCCGGTGTCTGACTTCACGATCTTCACCGCCCGCAGGATCATCACCATGAATCCTGGTCTGCCGGAGGCCGAGGCGGTGGCCGTACGAGGCGACCGCATCCTCGGTGTGGGTGACCTCGCCGAGCTGAAGACGTGGGGTGACCACACCGTCGACGACTCGTTCAGCGACAAGGTCATCACGCCCGGATTCATCGAGGCGCACTCCCACAACATGACCGGCGGCATGTGGGCGAACACCTACCTCGGGTATTTTGATCGTCGCGACCCGAACGGGAAGCTCTGGCCCGGCTGCAAGTCGATCGAAGCCGTGCAGGAGCGGCTCCGCGAGGCGGAGATGAACATGGACGACCCGAGCGAGCCGCTGCTTGGGTGGGGACTCGATCCGATCTACCTCACGGGTGAGCGACTTGTCGGCCGGCACCTCGACGCGGTCACCGAGACCCGGCCGATCTTCATTCAGCACGCCAGTGGCCACCTCGCCACCGTCAACGGCGAGATGCTTCGCCGTGAGGAGATCACCGAGTCCAACCCCACTCCCGGGATCCAGTTGGGCGAAGACGGCAAGCCAAATGGCGAGCTCCAAGAGCCCGCCGCCATGAGCCTCGCCACACAGGCGTTCCGCAAGATGCGCGTCGAGATGGGAACACCGGCGACAAAGTGGGGATACGCCATGGAGGCCCGCAACACCGGCCACACGACGGTCACCGATCTCGGCGGCAGTCCCTTCACCGACGCCGGTCTACAGGAGTGGAAAGACGTCACCAGCGATCCCGACTACCCGGCCCGCGTCATGGTGGCCGGCTCCACCTTCCGTGGCCCGATGGACCTCAACGAACTCGCCGACAAGGTGATCGACGGCCGCGACAACCCGGTCAACGAGAAGCTGAAGTTCGGCATCATCAAGCTCCTGCTCGACGGCTCGATCCAGGGCTTCACGGCGCGAATCAGCTGGCCCCACTACCACAACCCGCCCGAAGGAAACGCCGAGAACGGCATCTGGGTGATGCCGCCCGAGACGATGCCCGATGTGCTCGAGATCTTCCACAAGGCGGGGCTCACGGTCCATTGCCACTGCAACGGCGACGAAGCCTCCGAGGTGTTCATCTCCGCCGTCGAGGAGGTGCTCGAGCGTCACCCTCGCTGGGACCATCGCCACACGGTGCAGCACTGCCAGCTCACCACGCCGTCGCAGTACGCACGCATGGCGGCACTCGGCATGCACGCCAACATCTTCAGCAACCACATCTTCTACTGGGGCGACGAGCACGCCGCCTTCACCGTCGGCCCCGAGCGCGCGGCGCGAATGGATGCGTGTGGCACCGCGGAGCGGATGGGCGTCCCGTTCTCGTTCCACTCCGATTCGCCGATCACGCCACTCGGCCATCTGCACGTGATGTGGTGCGCCGTGAACCGGCAGACCTCGACGGGCCAGACCCTCGGCCCCGACGAGTGCATCTCGGTCGAGACCGCGATGAGGGCCGCAACCATCGACGCAGCCCGTCAGCTCAAGCTCGACCACGACATCGGCTCGATCCAGTCGGGCAAGTACGCCGACTTCGCCATCCTCGACGACGATCCCTACGAGGTCGACCCGATGGAGATCAAGAACATCGGCGTCTGGGGCACCGTGCTCGGCGGCCGGAAGTTCCAGGCCGGCACCGGGGAGTGAACCGATGAGCGGCGGGCGCATCGCCGTCACCGTCATCGGGGGCTACCTCGGCGCGGGCAAGACCACCCTGCTCAACCATCTGCTCGCCACGAGCGATGAGCGTGTCGCGATCCTCGTCAACGACTTCGGCGAGCTGAACATCGACCTGGCCCTCCTCGAGGAGGCCGAAGGTAACGCGGTCACGCTCGCCAACGGGTGCATCTGTTGCAGCCTCGTCGACGGCCTCGCCAACGCGCTCGCCGACATCGCCGAGCTCGAGCCGCGGCCGGATCGCCTCGTCATCGAGGCGAGCGGCGTGGCCGACCCCGCAGGCGTCGCCGCCTTCAGCCATCGCAAGGGCTTCCGCCTGGATCTCGTGGTCGTGCTGGTCGACGGATCGCAGTTCGCCGCGAACGCCGCCGACAGCTACGTCGGCGAGACGGTCCGCGGGCAGCTTCCGGCGGCCGACCTCCTGGTGGTGAACAAGACCGATCTCGCCGACCCGACCGAGATCGACGACCTCCTCGACGAGCTGGCCCCCGGCGTCCCCCGCGTCCACACCGTCAACGCCGTCCTCGACCCCGCCGTACTGATCGACCTGAAACCCCGCGCCGGCGATCCGGTCGAGGCCGGGCACATCCATGATCACGGCGTGCCATTCGAGACCTGGAGCTTCGAGGGCGGAGTGATCGAGGAGAAGACCATCCGAGCAATGGCCGAAGCCCTTCCGGCCGCCATCGTGCGGGCCAAGGGTGTGATCGCCACGCCCGACGGCTCCCGCGTGTTCCAGCGAGTCGGCACCCGCTGGTCCCTCACGGAAGAAGGAACACCGGGGACTGCGTCGTCGCCGCGAGAAGGCAGTCCCGACGTGCCTTCTCGGACCCAGCTGGTGGCGATCGGGTTACCCGGTGCGATCAGTGAGGAATGGCTCGGAGACCAACTCGGTTCCGATCAGTAGACTCGTCTCATGTCAGAGTACGAGTCACCCGAATGGCACCCGGCGTTCGAGGAGTACTGCGAGACGATCTACGAGCTGGGTGAGGACGACGTCAACGTCATCCAGGCCCGCATCGCCGAACGCCTCGAGGTCAGTCGTCCCGCGGTGTCGGAGATGATGTCGCGGATGGAGGCCGAAGGGCTGATCAGGCGTAGTCGACGTGAGATCCTGCTCACCGAGACCGGCCAGGTCCTGGCTGAGACCGTCGTTCGTCGACACCGACTCGCCGAGTGCTTTCTCACCGACATCCTCGGTCTGTCGTGGGCCGATGCCCACCAGGAGGCCGGCAAGTGGGAACACGTGATCTCGCCGCTCGTCGAGAAGGCGATGATGGCGAGACTCGACGACCCGACCACATGTCCTCACGGCAACCCGATCCCCGGCACCGACTATGTCGCCCCGGAACTGGTCACACTCGACGCCATCGTCGTCGGCGACGAGTTCGTCGTGCAGCGCATCCCCGAAGAACTCGAGTTCACCGACGGCATGCTCGACTTCCTGGAGCAGGCGTCGATCGTCCCAGGTTCGCGGGGGAAGGTGTTGTCGGCGTCGCCGGACGGCACCACCACCCTCGACATCGGCGAAGCGCCGGTCGGCGTCGGCGGCTTCGCCGCCGCGAGGATCCTCGTCACCACGTCCTGAACCGCAGCAATAGAGCACACCGGGGTCTGTCCCCAGTGTGCTCTATCAGTAGTGCTCGATGCGGCGGATGACGACGACCCAGGTGAGCACCGCGCTCAGGGCCACGAGCACCAGGCTGGCGACCGCTCCCTGCGCAAGCGCGCCGCGCTCGGCCGCACCCCAGATCTCGGTGGCCAGCGTGTCGAAGCCCGTCGGCCTCAACAGCAGCGTGGCGGGGAGCTCCTTCATCGTGGAGAGCATCACCAGCCCCGCGCCGGCCAGCAGTCCGGGGGTCATCAACGGAAGCTCGACGCTGAAGAAACGGCGGCGGCGACCGGCCCCGAGCGTCGCCGCGGCGTCACCCAGGCGTTGGGGCACCGCGTCGACCGCGACCTGGGCGGCGCGGGTGGCCTGGGCGCCGAAGTGCAGGACGTAGGCGATGATCAGCAGCGGCAGGGTCTGGTACCAACGACTGACGATCGGCGCGTCAACCGCCCAGAAGACGAGTGAAAGTGCGATCACCACACCGGGGAGCGCGAAGCCGGTGACGACCATCGAGTTCGCGGCGCCGGCCACGCGGCTTCGGTAGCGGGAGATCGTCCAGGCGAGCGGGAGAACGACGGCAATGGCCACGGCTGCGGTGATGAGCCCCGCCTGCGCCGATCGAAGCGTCGGACCGACCAGCGTGCCCATGTCGGTGGCCAAGCCGACCGACTCGGTGTCGGCGGTGATTCCACGCCAGGCCCAGAAGCCGAGAACCGCCACCGGACCGATCAGCGCATTGCCGAGGAACGCTCCGACCACACCGACCGCGGGCCAGCGCCAACGACCGAGAGGCACGATCAGGGATTGACGCGAGCGGACCACCTCGATACGACGCCGGCGCCGGTCGAGCGAACGCTCCGCCACGACGACGATCAACGCCACACCACCGAGCACCAGGGACAACCCCATTGCGCGCGGTTGGTCGAAGAGCTTGTCGGCGAAGATCTGCTCGGTGAGTGTGTCGTATCCGAGCAAGGCAACCGCTCCGAAGTCGCTGATCGCGTAGAGAAAGACCAGGAGGGTGCCGGCCCAGATCGCGCTCGACGACTGTGGCAACACCACGGTGCGGAACACCGCGAACGGGCTCCGGCCCAGCAGTCGAGCGGACTCCTCGAGGCTCGGCGGCAACGAGGACATCCGGGCCGCGACCGGGAGATACACGTAGGGATACGTGAAGAGGGTGAGCACCAGCCACGCTCCCCGAAAACCGCGCATGTCGGGAAGGGCGTCGATGCCGAGTGGGGCCAGCAGTTCCTCGACCAGCCCGCCGCTCGCGAAGCCGGCCAGCAGCGCCGTGGCACCCACGAAGCTGGGGAAGACCAGCGGGACCGGAGCGAGAAGGCGCCAGATCCTCCGGCCGGGGAGGTCGCTGCGCACCGTGAGCCATGCAAGGCCGGTGCCGATCACCGCGGTGCTGGCCGCCACCGCGAAGCCGAGCCGGAGCGACTGACTCAGCGGACGAAGGGTGTTCGCATCGAAGATGACCGACCCCAGGTCGGTGCCGAGATCGACATTGCGCCAGACGACGTACGCGAGAGGGCCGAGGAAGACGAGCCCGATCGCCACCGCCGCGGCCTGCAGACCGAGCGGGGCGCGGGTGGAACTACTGCTCGATGCCGCTTTCACGGATGAGTTCGATCGTGCCGGCGAGGCCGTCGCCGAGAAGGTCGTAGTCAATGGTGTCGGCGGCGTACCCGCTCAGCGCGGGCAGCCCGGCCGGAGCATCGACACCGGGGAGCAACGGGTACTCCTGGGTCTCGGAGGAGAACGAGCCCTGTGCCTCCTCGCTCAGGAGGAACCGGAGCAGCTCCTCACCGGCCGACCCCGCGTCGGAGGACGCCAGCACCGCGCCGCCGGTGACGATCACGAGCGAACCCACATCACCAGCGGGAAGGAAGTGGTTCACGCTGGCCACCGACGGATCGGCCTCGAGCGCTCGCAGGTTGTAGTAGTGGTTGACGAGGCCCATCTCGACCTCGCCACGGCCAACGGCTTCGACGATCGCCGAGTTCTTCGGATAGTTGGGTGCCCCGTTGGCGGCCAGGCCCTCGAGCCAGGCGAGTGTCGCCTCATCGCCGAGTTCGCTGCGCATGGCGGTGACGAAGTCCTGGAACGAACCATTCGTCGGCGCCACGGCGACACGACCGGCGTAGTCGGCCCCGGTGAGCTCGAGCACGCTCGAGGGCAGGTCGCTCGCGTCGACGAGGTCGGCGTTGTAGACCACGACCCGAACTCGTCCACTCAGGCCCACCCAGGTGCCATCGCTCGCTGCGAAACCGGCGTCGACCAGGCCGACGAGGTCATCGGGCAGGGGCGCAAGCCGATCTTCGCCTGCCAGCAGGCCGAGCGCGCCCGGGCTCTGGGAGATGAAGACATCGGCCGGCGAATTGTCGCCTTCGGTCTGGATCAAGAGGGCCAACTCGGCGGAGTCGGCGTAACGGGGTTCGACCTCGATCCCGGTGGCCTCGGTGAACGCATCGAGCAAGGGCTGGACGAGCTCCTCGTCGCGACCCGAGTAGAGCGTGATCGACTCGGCGGTGTCGTCTGAGCTCGAGGATTCGGCGTCGCCTCCGCACGCGCCGGCCACGAGGGCAAGGACGACGAGCAGAGGAGCGAGACTGCGGCGAAGATAACGAAGAGGAGGTGTGTTCATGACACGATCGTAACTCGTGTGAGGCTGACTTAACATATGACGTTCGTCACCCTATACCCGAGCCGGGATAGGCAACGCTGGCCGCTCCGGAGTGACGGACGCTGACGGCATCGCCCACTGCGAATCGAGGGGCGCCCGTCGTGCGGCTCCGGACGTGTTCGCCACTGGTGAAGCGGACCGTGGTGACGGCATCATGGCCGTAGTACTCGATGGCTACGACTTCGCCATCGTCACCCGGCTCGACAACGACCTCTTCGGGCCTGATCAACACGTCCACGATGCCCACTGTTTCGTCTTGCAGCGGCACCCGCCCAATCCGGGTCGAGGCGCAATCACCGCGCCCCTCACCCGGCAACACGTCGGCGTCGCCCACGAATCGCGCCAGCCACGAATCGACGGGGTGGGCATAGAGCTGCGCCGGCGACGCCTGCTGCACGATCCTGCCGTCGCGCATCACCGCCACCTCATCGCCGAGCACGAACGCCTCGTCCTGATCATGGGTGACGAAGACGGCGGTGATCTCGAGGTCCCGGAGGAGGCCTGCGACATCGGCTCGGACGTCGGCGCGCAGATTCGTGTCGAGGCTGGAGAACGGCTCGTCGAGCAGCAACACCGACGGCCTCGGTGCCAGGGCCCGGGCCAGAGCGACACGTTGCTGCTGTCCGCCGGACAGGGAGCCCGGCATACGGTCGGCGAGGTCCCCGATGCCAACCATCTCAAGAAGCGCGGCGACCTGCGCCGTGAATCGCGCCTGGCGACGACTGCCGAACGAGAAGCGACCGCGCTGATCCGCGGGCAACCCGTAGGCGACATTCGCGGCAACGGTGAGATGCGGGAACAGCGCCCAGTCCTGAAACACCAGGCCGACACCTCGACTCTCCGGCGGGGCGTGCAACGAACGTGCGGCGACGACTCGGTCGCCGATTCGGATCTCGCCGTCGTCGATTCGCTGGAGACCGGCGAGCGAACGCAACAGGGTGGTCTTGCCGCAACCACTCGGGCCGAGCACGGCGACCTGGGAACCCGGCGACGTGGCGAAGTCGACGGCGCGCAGCACCGGATCGCCATCGAGCGATACCGAAACCGACTCTGCGGAGATGCCGGCGGCACCGAGCGCCATGTCAGGCATGCCTTACACGCTACCGGCTCGAATCAGGGCGCAACCACTTGGGGCGGCGACGTGACCACATACTCCGTGCCGGGTTTCGCCCTGCCACCGCCGGGCTGACCGCACTTGATGGTCGGCACGACCCGGCTGATGCCGACCCCGACCGTCCAGACCGAGTCACCGGCCGTCACCGTGCAACGCCACCGCTGACCGTCGTGATCGTCGTCGACGTGAACCTCCACACCGCGGTCCAACTCGTCGAACGTCCAGTCGTCGACGGCGGCGAACACCGCCGCCTCGGCGACCTGGCCGGGACCATCGGCGCCCACCCAGCCACGACAACGATCGACGAGCGCTGCCGGCGAGCCACTGCGGTCGAGAATCGAGAGCATCTCATCGCGATCGAACAGCCCCCACATCCGACCGTCGGGCAGGGTGATGCCCGTCGGGGCGAAGCGATGTCCTCCCGTGTGCGAGACCTGGCGCACCGACACATCTCGGCGGCTGGATTCCACCTCGGCAGCCATCGTCGTGCCTCGCGATCCGCAACAGACATCGTGGGAGCCCTGCGCACAGATGAGCAGCTCGGCACCGGGCGCCGGCACGTCCACGACCGTGTGGGGTGAGGCGTCGAGGCCCTCGATCAGCAGGATCTCCAGGAGCTGACCGGCGTCGCACGATGCACACCGGTGTTCGATCCGCTCGAAGAGGCCGGATCCCGCCACCCGGCGATGGACCACGATCGTTGCCTCCGGCGCGACCTCCTCCCCCACTGCGGCCAGGACCCGGACCCGCCGACCGGTTGCCTCGGCGGCCATGACCCACTCGGGCACCGCGGTGAATCCGTCGGCGGCCCAGACCGGCTTCGGCCATGGGCGTGGCACATCGACGACGATGATCTCGTCGACGAACAAGGCGGAGCCGCCAGGATGCAACTCGATCTCCTCGGCGTGCGGTGCACAACGGGGCGCAGCATCGGATGCGGGGAGAAGTGAGTCGTCGAACATGGCTACTCGTTCAGCATGTCGGGCAATGGCTCGGAATGCACGACCGCCACCCGCTTGGTGGCCCGGGTGAGCGCGACGTACAGGGAGCGGACGCCCTGACGCTCCTCGCGGATGATGCGCGCCGGCTCGACCACCACCGCGGAGTCGACCTCGAGACCTTTCACCAACCGAACCGGAACGAGGGTGATCTGCTGATCGAGCCCATGACGGTTCGCCCCACCGAACGGAAGGTCGTGGGCCTCGAAGAGCTCGCGCACCGCAGCTTCGAGGGAGTCGGGGACGATGACCGCGACGTTCCCCTCGACGACCGCCCCGATCTCGGAACGCACCACATCGACGAGCTCAACGCCGGCAACGGTCGTGACGTCGACGACGCGCGGCGGATCGCCATCGCTTCTCACCGGTTGCGGGGGACGCAGCCCGGGAGCCGCGAGGGGCAGAACCTGATTGGCGAGGGTCATGGCCGGCCCGGGGATGCGGTAACCGATCGTGAGTTCGCGGTGTTGCACCTCACGCTTGTCCGGGAGTTGGGCGAGGACGCTCCCCCAGCCCTCGTTCGCCCAGGCTCCGGTGGCCTGGGCGATGTCGCCGACCACGGTCATCGAGCCGTTGAGCGACCGACGCGACACCATCCGGAGCTCCATCGGCGACAGATCCTGGGCCTCGTCGATACAGATGTGGCCGTAGGTGCGCACGGCATCGGAGTTGCGCTTGCCGGGCCGATATCCGAGCAGGGCTCGCGCCTCGTCGAGCAGCGGCACGTCGTGGAACCGCCAGATGACGTCGTCGGCGTGACGAGCGCGAGGGCGATGCAGCTGCTGGATCTCCTCGGCGCTGAAGATGGGGCCGGACTTCGCCCGGTTGGCCGAACGCAACAGTGCGCGTGAGCCATAGAGGTCGTGCAACAGGTGCGCCGGCGTGAGTACCGGCCACATCCACTCGAGGAGTTCGCGGATCGGAAGCTCGTGCCGAAGCCGCTCGCGGACCGTGCCCGCGTCGACCTGCTTGCGGGCGCTCGCCGCCAGCTTCTGGAAGACCAGCTCCTCGACGATCTTGCGCCCGCTGTTGTGGCCGCGGGACCGACGGCGCGCCTCGCCGATGATCCAACGCGACTCACCCATCGTCATCCGGAGGCGTTGTACGCCGAAGCCGATGTGGAAGTCCTCGCGCAGCGGACGTTCGCGATCCGAGACGGCGCGGGCGAGCACCTTCATCATCCGCAGGTCGCCCTTGACCGCGGCGGTGGCTTCGTCGTCGAGCTTGTCGACCCGCACCCTGGGGCGGAGGAGATCCCCGAGCACGGCGATCTCGACGCCGGCTTCACCGAGAGAAGGCAGCACCTGCTCGATGTAGGCGAGGAAGAGCCGATTGGGGCCGACCACCAACACGCCCTGACCCTCCAGCGGGAAGCGATGCGTGTAGAGGAGGTACGCGGCGCGGTGTAGCGCGACGACGGTCTTGCCCGTGCCGGGGCCGCCCTGCACGAGCAACACACCCGGCATGGGAGCCCGGATGATCTCGTCCTGCTCGCCCTGGATGGTGGCGACGATGTCGCCGAGACGGCCGGTACGAGACGCTTCGATCGCGGCGATCAGCGCGCCTTGCCCCCGAACCTCGCCGTTGGTCGTGCCCTGGGCGAGTTCGCCGAAGAGTTCGTCATCGATCCCCAGGAGGGTGCGGCCGCGGGTGGCGAAGTGGCGTCGGCGCTCGATGTCCATCGGCTCTCGCCCGGTCGCCCGGTAGAAGGGCTCGGCGACAGGAGCCCGCCAGTCGACGACCACGGGGTCCTGTTCGCGGTCCCAGACTCCGAGGCGGCCGATGTAGAAGCGCTCGCCGGTGCCGGTGGGATCGATCCGGCCGAACACGAGCGACCGGTCCCCCAGGTTCAGCTGGGCGAGGCGCTGGACGACGCCCTCGACGATCGACTCCCGCTCGTGGCGGGCCTGCGTCGTGCCGCCCGATGACGGGGCGTAGTTGGACGTCATCCGGTTCGCGCGTTCGCGCGACTCGTCCAGGCATGCGTATGCGAAGTCGAGGTACGCCTGTTCGGCGTCGAGCTCAGGATGACGATCGGACAACTCGGTCGGACTCCCGGGGAGGGGGGAACATCTCAGGCTATCGGCCGGTCCGCGTGGCCCGACTCCCGATTCGGCCTGAGATGAGTACCCTGCCTCTCCATGTTCTCAGTAGGACTCGTGTGCAGTGCCGGCGGTTGGCGCGGCGACCCGTGGCACAGCGGCGTGATCAGCCGGCTGCATGCCGCCACGGGCTGGGATGCCCGCACCGCCGACCTCCTGATCGGCACCTCCGCCGGCAGTTTCACGAGCACAGCACTGCGCGCGGGAATCGACCCGGTCGACCTCAGTGCCCGCCACGAAGGCGGCGAGATCTCCGCCGCGGGTCAGGCGATCATCGACCGGATCGTCACCCCGTACGAGGAACCGGCCGAGGATCGGGACTGGCGCCCGTCCTCGCCCTCGATGTCGCTCCGGGCGATGTGGCCGCCATGGAACTCAGACCCGGTCCGCTTCGCGCTGGGCGGGATGCCCCGCGGCAACCTCAATGGCACCGCGATCGCCACTCGTATCAACGAACTGCTCCCGGACGGCTGGCCCGAACAGCCGACGTGGATCGTGGCGGTTCGATCCAGCGACGGGCGTCGGGTGGTCTTCGGCCGAGACGACGTCCGCGGCAGTGTCGGTCAGGCGTGCCAGGCGTCATCGGCGATCCCGGCGGTGTATCAACCGGTGAAGATCGGCGAACGCGAGTACATCGACGGTGCCGTCCACTCGGCGACCAACGCGGACCTCGCGGCCATGGCCGGATTCGACCTCGTGATCGTCTCCTCCGTCATGACCGCGACCGTCGACAACCGCAGCTGGTTCGGCGATCCCAGGCGCACATGGTTCTCCCAGAAGCTCGACGAAGAGGTGGAGACGATTCGCAGTCGCGGCACCGCCGTCGTGGTGGTCGAGCCCGATGCCGAGACACTGGCCCACTTCGACGACATGGAGCCGACCGCGCGTGGATCCATGGTCTCCCTCGGGCGACAGGCGGCCGAACGGGTCCTCGCCGGACGCGACGGCGACACCATCCGTTCGCTCATCGAGCGCGCCACACACTGAGCCGAACCGGCGAAGCTCAGACCAACGCCGTTGGTGCCGAAGGTAGTACCAGCCAACGAGAAGCGACCGATCGGTCGGCGATGGCCGAACTACACTCACGACCCCCGAGCACGGTCAACCAGAGGGCAGACGCAGCAATGGAAGTCATCGATGAACCCCTCCCGGGGCTGCTCGAACTCGAGGTGAAAATCCACGCCGATGGCCGCGGTTCGTTCTCCGAGACGTTCAATCGCCGCGAGTTCGCGAAACTCGGTATCGATGTCGAGTTCGTGCAGGACAACGAGTCGCACTCGGCGCTGACGGGCACCGTTCGAGGGTTGCACCTCCAGCTCGAGCCGAACGCTCAGGGAAAGCTGGTGCGCGTCCTCCACGGATCGATCTTCGACGTGGCGGTTGATCTTCGCCCGGAGTCGCCGACGTACCGTCGCCATTGCGGGATCGAGCTGCGATCCGGTGACGGCCGACTGTTCTGGCTCCCGGCCGGTTTCGCGCACGGCTTCTGCACCACCAGCGACGACGCCGTCGTCGCCTACAAGGTGACCGACTTCTACAACCCTGGCGCTGAACGGAGTATCCGTTGGAACGACGCCGATCTCGGCATCGATTGGCCCGTGAGTTCAGAAGCCGCAGTCCTGTCCGCAAAGGATGACGCCGCACCGTCATTCGCAGTGTTCGAAGAAGAGGCCCTGCTATGAGAATCCTTGTCACCGGTGGGTGCGGATTCATCGGATCCGCAGTGGTTCGCCACCTGATCGATGCCACGGACCACGAGGTCCTCAATGTCGACAAGATGACCTACGCCGCCACCGAGGAGTCAGTGGCCGACGTGGCGGCAAGCGACAGGTACACGTTCGCGAAGATCGACATCTGCGACGGACCCGCAGTCGAGCAGGTGGTCCGCGACTTCGATCCCGACCGCGTGATCCACCTCGCCGCCGAGAGCCACGTCGATCGGTCGATCGATGGTCCCGAAGCGTTCCTGTCGACCAACGTGCTCGGCACCATGCACCTGCTCCAGGCCGTCCGCCACACGATGGACGGCCGAGACGGCGACTTCCGCTTCCTCCATGTCTCCACCGACGAGGTGTTCGGCGCCCTTCAACCGAACGACCCACCGTTCACCGAATCCACACCCTACTCGCCACGTTCGCCGTACTCGGCGAGCAAGGCCTCCGCCGACCATCTCGTCCGCGCCTGGGGCGAGACATACGGGGTGCCAACCCTGATCACCAACTGCTCGAACAACTACGGACCGTTCCACTTCCCCGAGAAGCTCATCCCGTTGGTGACGCTCAAGGCCATCGCCCAGGAACCGCTGCCCGTCTACGGCACCGGCGAGAACGTGCGCGACTGGCTCTTCGTCGAGGACCACGCCGCCGCCCTCGCGACCGTCGCGATCTCAGGCGAGGAGGGGGAGACGTACCTCGTTGGCGGAAACGCCGAACGCACCAACCTCGAGGTCGTCGAAGCCATCTGCGACCTACTGGATGATCGACTGGGAGAGTCCCCGCTCGGACCGCGGCGCCGCCTCATCGAGTTCGTGACCGATCGTCCGGGCCACGACCTCCGGTACGCGATCAACTCCTCGAAGCTCCAACGCGAACTGCACTGGCGCCCAACCGTCACCTTCGAACAGGGATTGGCCCAGACAGTCGATTGGTATCTTGAGAACGAGAGTTGGTGGCGGCCGATTCAGGACGGCACCTATCGAGGCGCCCGGTTGGGTCTCCGGTGAACGAAGAACTCGGCACTGAAGGGTGTGCGGCATGAAGAAGGGGATCATCCTCGCGGGAGGCACGGGCACCCGGCTCCACCCGGTGACGCTCGCGAGTTCCAAGCAGCTCCTGCCGGTGTACGACAAGCCGATGATCTACTACCCCCTGTCGGTTCTGATGCTCGCCGGCCTGCGGGAGATCCTGATCATCACGACGCCGGTCGACCGGCCCGCGTTCGAGCGGCTGCTCGGCGACGGCGCGCAGTGGGGGCTGGAGATCAGCTACGCCACGCAGCCTGAACCCAACGGCATCGCTCAGGCGTTCCTGATCGGTGAGGAATTCCTGGACGGCGAAGGGTGCGCGCTGATCCTCGGCGACAACCTGTTCTACGGCAGCGGGATGAGCGATCTGCTCACCGATGCGGCTTCTCTGCAGTCGGGCGCTCGCGTCTTCGCCAAAGAGGTGCACGATCCCGAGCGCTATGGCGTGATCGCGTTCGACGACAGCGGACGCGCCACGAGCATCGAGGAGAAGCCGGAGAAGCCGAAGAGCACGTACGCGGTCACCGGGCTCTACTTCTACGACAGCGAGGTGGTTTCCATCGCCCGGTCGGTCACGCCGTCCGCACGTGGCGAACTCGAGATCACCGCGGTCAACCAGGCGTATCTCGACCGTGGCGATCTCCACGCCGTGCAGATGGGGCGCGGCATCGCGTGGCTCGACACCGGAACCTTCGGCTCGCTGGTGGAAGCGTCTGAATTCGTGCGAGTGCTCGAGACCCGGCAACGGTTGAAGGTCGGGTCACCCGAGGAAGTCGCCTTCCAGATGGGCTTCATCACCGCCGATGAGCTTCGGGAGTTGGCGCTGCCACTCGTGAAGTCGGGCTACGGGGTGGGCTTGCTCGAGCAAGCCGATCGAGCGCGCTAGCAGCGCCGGTCGACCCAGTCAGCAGCTGCCAGTCGTACCCGGCCGGTCCGGGATCGACGGGTCGACCACTTCGACGTGCACATGAGGGTTCGACGGCTCGGCGGTGAACTCGTCGACCTGCGACTCGAACGGGAGCACGCGGGCGCGGCTGCCGATCACGGTGACCCCGGCTTCGAGAACATCGCCGACTCCGACCCGGAGATCCTCGAAGTGAAAGATCTTGACCTCCCACCCGGGGTTGTCCACGGGGTCGATCACGAGGAAGTGATCAGAGTGGTCGCAGTACAAGACGTAGCTGCCGGCGCGCACGACGGTGCCACTGACGGGAGAGCGAATCTCCGCGTCCGGCGCAACCACGATGTCGGCCGCCGTCCGGGAACCGGTTCCGCGGCCGCGGGACTCCATCGTGACGTAGCGGGGTGCACCGTCGAACGGTGAGATCTGTCGCGCCCCGTCGTGGCCCGACTCATGGAACCCGATGTATTCGACCGCGTTGGCCGGCAGCGTCAACGTCACCGTTTCCGCCATGGCGAACGTGACGAAACCCTGCTCGTCGTACTCGAGGGGCACGGGAGCCCGGGTCGTGGTGCTCGTGGTCGATGTGGTGCTCGTGGTCGATGTGGTGCTGGTCGTGGTGGTCGATGTCGTGGTTGTCGATGTCGTCGAGGTCGATGTCGTCGAGGTCGACGTCGATGTCGCGGGGGTCGTGGTTGTCGATGTCGTGGTTGTCGATGTCGAGTCCGCAGCACCAGCCTCGGCCGCGAGGTCCACACTCGCGGTGCCGCACGCGGCCGCGAGGAGACCGAACGACACCAGCGCGCTGAAGAGGAGGACCGGGCCGCGAGCCACGTTCAAACGGTACTTGCCCGATCGCCGGATCACCGGCCGACAGGGTTAGCGTGACACCGTGACCGGCCGATTCGACGACCACCCATTCATCCGGGCCTGCCGTGGCCTCCCCCACGAACGAGTGCCCGTGTGGTTCATGCGCCAGGCCGGCCGTTCGTTGCCGGAGTACCGGGCCATCCGCGGCACCGGCACGATCCTCGACGCGATCGCCGATCCCGACCTCTCCACCGAGATCACGCTTCAGCCGGTCCGCCGCTACGGCGTCGATGCCGCGATTCTCTACTCCGACATCGTCGTCCCGGCCCACGCCGTCGGATTCGGCCTCACGGTCACGCCTGGAGTCGGACCCGAGGTGGAGAACCCCTTCACATCGGAAGCCGATCTCGACCGGCTCCGCCCCCTGGATCCCGAGGCCGACACGCCGTACGTTCTCGAAACCGTGCGCCAGCTCGTCGCCGAGCTCGACGTTCCCCTGATCGGTTTCGCGGGCGCACCGTTCACGGTTGCGAGCTACCTCGTCGAGGGCCGCCCGTCGCGAGACCATGTCACCACCAAGTCGCTGATGTTCTCCAACGAACCGCTCTGGCATGCCTTGTGCGATCGCCTCGCCGACATGGCCATCACCTCACTGCGTTCCCAGATCGACAACGGCGCATCCGCCATCCAGCTCTTCGACTCCTGGGCCGGTGCTCTCTCGCCCGCCCAGTACCGCCGCTACGTCTATCCCCACTCGGCCAAGGTCATGGCCGGCGTCGCCGACACGGGTGTCCCACGCATCCACTTCGGCGTCACGACCGGCGAACTCCTCCCCCTGATGGGCGAGGTCGGCGCCGACGTGGTCGGTGTCGACTGGCGTGTGCCACTGGCCAGTGCTCGCGAACGCGTGGGCGCCGGTTTCGCACTCCAGGGGAACCTCGATCCGACGGTTGCGTTCGCAGGTGCCGAGGTGGCCTGCGACGCGGCCCGGGCGGTGCTCACCGACAACGCCGGTCACCCCGGCCATGTCTTCAACCTCGGGCATGGCGTCATGCCCGCCACCGACCCAGACGTCCTCTTCGAGGTCGTCAAGACCGTCCACGAAGAAGGAACGGTCGACTAACCCCCCCCAGAAGAACGAATCGGAGTGATCATGAACTCGCCTGTAGTCGTCGTCGGCGGAGGCATCACAGGCCTCGCCGCGGCCTACGACCTCGTCGAGCAGGGCCGCGAGGTCGTCCTGCTCGAAGCCGACGGTCGTCTCGGCGGCAAAGTGAACGCCGGACCCATCGAGAATGCGGGCCTGCCGTTCGATGTGGACATGGCCGCCGATGGATTCCTGGCCCGGCAGCCCGAGGTCGTCGAGCTCTGTCACGAGCTCGGGCTCGGTGATCAGCTCGTCGCCCCGACCGGGGCCCAGGCCTACATCTGGTTCGATGGAGCCCTGCGCAACATCCCCTCACCGTCGGTTCTCGGTGTGCCGTTCGAGATCGAGCCGATCGAAGCGAGCGACCTGATCAGCGCCGCCGGCACCGCCGACTTCGCTGCTCGGATAGATGCCCCGGCAGATCCCCTCGTGGGTGACGCCTCAGTCGGTGAGGTGTTGCGACCTCGAGTCGGTGCCGAGGTGTTCGAACGGCTCATCGATCCCCTGCTGGGCGGAATCAACGCAGGCGAGGCCGACAAGCTCAGCATCAATGCCGGTGCCGCCCAGCTCGCCGACGCGGCGCGGGTCGGGGGCTCATTGCGAGCGGCGCTGCGCGCCCAGGTCGATGCCAACCTGGCTGCCGCGGCCGGTCCTGTGTTCAACGGACTCGAGGGCGGGAACCACAAGCTCATCGACGCCCTCGGTGCCGCCCTCGGTGATCGGGTTCACACGAACACCGCCGCCGAACGACTCGAACGGTCCGATGGCGGCTGGCGCGTGTGGGCCGGTGGACAGTGCATCGACGCGAGCCGAGTGATTCTGGCATCGCCGTCGTGGGTCACCGCGGGCCTCATCGCCCCGTTCGCGCCCGAGTCCGCCGCCGTCCTCGCCGGAATCGCCTACGGCGACGCCGTGCTCGTCACATTCGTGATCGACAAGTCGCGCCTCGCCTGCTCCCTCGACGGCTCGGGATTTCTCGTTCCCCGCTCCCAGGACCTCCTCATGACCGCTTGCTCCTGGTCGTCGTCCAAGTGGGCCCACTACGACGACGGCACCCACGCGATCCTACGAGTGTCCGCAGGCCGTAGCGACGACACCCGCTGGGTCGACATGGCCCAAGCCGATGTCGTCGACACCCTGCGCGGCGAGCTCGTCACGACGATGGGCCTCGACGGTGACCCCATCGCCCGTGTCACCGAGTGGCGCCAGTCGCTGCCGCAGTACCGACCCGGCCATCTCGAGCGCTGCGATGAGATCGATGCTCAGCTCGCCGCAGAAGCTGCGGGGTTGACGGTCGCCGGAGCCCAGATGCGCGGGCTCGGCCTCCCGGCGTGTGTCCGCCAGGGCCGCGCCGCCGCCCAGAGCTGAGCACTCCACCCTGGCATATCTTGCACCGAATCCCACCCTTGTGAAATCGGCCACAATATTGCGGTTGGATGACGAACACGGCCTAGCTTTTCGGGAGCTGAAACGGCGACGGTGACCAGCCCTGCCCAATGCCGGCGACCAACGAGTCGCTGAACGGGTCACCCGAAACGCCAGAACGGGATCATCCCGAGGAGGCAGCCCCCTCATGTCAACCAAGCTTCGTGTCATCTCTCTCGCGCTCGGAACGCTCATGTTCGCCTCGTCCTGCACCGTCGAGGAGATCGTGCAGTACCTGGATTCCACCGAGGAGTTCCGCGACGTTCTCAGCGCCGACGAGCTCGCCCGCCTGCGTCAGTGCGAATCGACCGACAACTACCAGGCCGTCTCTCCATCTGGCACCTACCGCGGCGCCTACCAGTTCGATCAGACCACCTGGGACGATGTCGCCGGCCGACACTTCGAATGGCTCGTCGGTGTCGACCCGATCGATGCCGACCCCTGGTGGCAGGATGCGATGACCCGTGCGCTGTGGAGCGAACGTGGTCGTCAGCCCTGGCCGATCTGCGGCAAGAAAGTCTGACGACCGCGGGCCGGCACCGACGTTTCACGAGCCCCAGGCCGATGGTTGACGGCAGTAATGTGAGAGTCTGACCGCCGTGACCGACGAACCGACCGGGGAACTCCTGGTCCCACTCCTCGCGAAAGACACCGGACCCGCCCGCGAGTGGGCTGCCGCCGCCCAGGCGGACCAGATCGCCGCGCCGGACGCGCTGCCACAGGGCGAGACCCACCTCAACGTCACCCGCACATTCTGTTTCGTCGACCTCAGCGGGTTCACGGCATACACGCGGACCCGAGGTCCTCACGCCGCGGTTCGCCTGCTCGGTGAGTTCCGCCGCATCACCCGCAATGTCGCGGCCAAGCGCGGTGTCCGAGTGGCCAAGTGGCTCGGTGACGGTGTGATGGTCGTGGGCACCGATCCCACCCCTACGATCGCGTTCGGCGCGCACCTCATCCACCATTTCCGCGACAGTGGCCTCGCGGTGCGAGTCGGGATCGCCACAGGCATCGCACTGCTCTTCGAAGGCGATGACTACATCGGCGAACCGGTCAACATCGCCTCCAAGCTGTGTGCCGCGGCCGAGCCGGGTGAGATGCTCGCCGTCACCGACACCACCGACCTGCCCGATTGGGTGAGCTGCGGCGACGACGTGTCCGTCCGCATCAAGGGCATCGGCGCCGTGGGCGGCGTGCACCGACTGGACCTTGCCCTCTGATGGACGGGGCCATCTCGTGAATCGGCCCGCACTGCGGTCGATCGCGGCGGGGCTGCTCTTCGCGGCCGCCATCCCGCCCTGGGGTTGGTGGCCTCTCGGGTTGTTCGGGATCGCCCTCTGGTACCGCAACATCGAGGATGTCGATCGGCGGGCTCGATTCCGACGGTCGGGGCTGACCGGACTCGCCTGGTCGGTACCGACCACGATCTGGATGTTCGACCTCACACCGGCCGGTTGGCCGATCTCGGTCATCATCTTCTCCGTCTTCCTCGCCCTCGCCGGCTCGATGACGCCCAGGGTCGGGCGACTTCGTCCGGTCGCCTTCGTGGCGGCGATCGTGCTGATGGAGCTCATTCGCTGGAACTGGCCGTTCGGGGGGACACCGATCGCCACCTTCGCCATGGCAGGGGTCGCGACACCATTCGCCATGAGCGCCCGACTCTTCGGTTCGCCGTTGCTCGCGGCTGTGGTCGTCGTGGCGGCGATCGCCATCGCCGACGCGCATCGCCGGAAGTGGTGGGGTGCCGGACTCGCGCTCGCAATCGTGGTGATCGCAACGATCGGTGGCCATCTCAGCGGCACCATTTTCGTCGACGACGGCGAGTCGATCGACGTTGCGGTGGTCCAGGGCGGCGGCCCACAGAACACCCGCGCCGATGTCTGCACAACCCGCGCCGTTTTCGAGCGGCACATGGAAGCCAGCGAGACAATCGATCGCGACGTCGACCTCGTGGTGTGGCCAGAAGACGTCGTCCACCCGGCGCCCGAAGGAGCCATCACGCCACGTCGCTGCGAGGACGAGCTGCTGGGGCGTGTCGAGGCATCCGTTCGACTCCTGCAGCTTGCGGGCCATCTCGACGCTGTGGTGGTGAGCGGCTGGTTCGAACGAGCGCAGGACGGCTCGGCCAACGAGAACTACTCCATCGCCCAGTCCCCCGATGGCACCGTCACCGACCGCTACGACAAAGTGCAGTTGGTGCCGTTCGGCGAGTTCGTTCCGCTGCGGTCATTCATCGAACGATTCAGCGACGAACTCCCGGCTCGTGACGTTCGCGCCGGCACCGACGACGCGGTCATGCAAACCGATGTCGGCCCTCTCGGCGTGGCGATCTCCTGGGAGATCTTCTTCGACCATCGGGCCCGCGACGCCATCGGCAACGGCGGTGAGGTTCTGGTCAATCCCACCAATGGGTCCAGCTACTGGCTCACCATCGTGCAGAGTCAGCAGATCGCGTCGAGCCGGCTACGCGCACTCGAAACCGACCGCTGGGTGCTCCAGGCGGCTCCGACCGGATTCTCCGCGATCATCTCTCCCGACGCCCAGGTCATCACCCGCACCGGAGTCAGCGAGCAACGCGTGCTGTACGGCACCATCACCCGCCGCACGGGTCGAACCCCGGCGGTCGCGCTCGGCGGCTGGCCGATGTTCCTCTTCGCCCTCGTGGCGTTGGGAGCGACCTGGGGCCCGGCACTGAACGGCCGGATCAGACCTCGATCGAGAGGGTGATCGGCCCGTCGTTGACGAGCTCGACGGCCATCTCGGCGCGGAATCGACCGCTGGCGACCATCGCCCCCAGTGAGCGGAGTTCGGCGATCACGGCCTCGACGAGTGGCTCGGCCTGCTCGGGTCGCGCCGCGTCGGTGTACCCCGGTCGGCGGCCCTTGCGGGTGTCACCGTAGAGCGTGAACTGACTGACCACGAGCACCTCGCGTGACGTGTCCGCCAGTGACCGGTTCATCACGCCATCGGCATCGTCGAAGATCCGCAGGTTCCAGATCTTGTCGGCCAACTTCGCCGCCTGGACCGGCGTGTCGTCGTGGGTGACCCCGACCAAGACCAGCGAGCCCGGCCCGATCTCGCCGACGATCTCGCCGCCAACGGTCACCTTCGCCCGACTCACGCGCTGCACCAGTCCTCGCATCGCGTTGAGGGTAGCGATCAGCCCGCCGGGCTACCGTGGCCCATGACCTCAGCAGTGTTCACGGGCGGCCAGATCTTCGACGGAACCGGCGCCGCCCTCGCCGGTGGCGACATCCGAGTCGAGGACGGCCGTATCACCGACATCGGCACCGGGCTCACCGGCGACGTCGAGATCGATGTCAGCGGAAAGACCATCCTCCCCGGGCTCTTCGACTGCCACGTCCACCTCACCACCTCGACGATCGACACCGTCGAACGGTTGAACACGCCGCTGTCGTATCGCTTCTACCAAGCCATTCACAACATGCAGACAACGCTCGACGCCGGCGTCACCAGCGTGCGCGATGCCTCGGGCGCGGACCTGGGGGTCAAACGGGCCGTGGACAACGGCCTCGTGGCTGGTCCCCGGATGCAGATCTCCATCGCGATGCTGTCCCAGACGGGCGGACACGGAGATTCGCATGTGCTGTGCGGCGCCGAGGTGCGTGTGCCGTATCCCGGGGCGCCGAGCGGCGTCGTCGATGGGCCCGACGAGATGCGCAAGCGGGTGCGGGAGCTGATCCGCGAAGGAGCGAGCGTCATCAAGGTCGCCACGAGCGGCGGGGTGCTGTCGCCGATCAGTGATCCGACCCGCGGCCACCTCCGCGATGCCGAGCTCGATGTCCTCGTCGAGGAGGCGACCGCTGCCGGCCTCCACGTGATGGCCCATGCCCAGGCCACCGACGGGATCAAGGCCGCGATCCGTGCCGGAATCCGCTCGATCGAACACGGCATCTATCTCGATGACGAGGCAGTGCAGATGATGCTGGATCGGGGCACCTACCTGGTTCCCACCCTGCTCGCGCCGCGAATGGTGGTCGAGGCCGCCGACGGGGGATCACGGCTCAGCGATCGGGTGCTCGAGAAGGTGCACATGGTGATCGAGGCTCACACGGATTCGATCAGCCGGGCGATCGATGCTGGTGTCAAGATCGCCATGGGCACCGACAGCGGTGTCGGCCCTCACGGTCAGAACCTTCGCGAACTCGGACTCATGGTCGAGGCCGGCCTCACCCCGACCCAGGCACTGGTCGCCACGACCAAGACGGCATCCGAACTCCTCGGGGTCGAGACCGACCTGGGCACGATCGAGGCGGGCAAACTCGCCGACCTGGTCGTGGTCGACGGCGATCCACTCGATGTCGACCACCTGCAGGAGAACATCGTCGGCGTGTACAAGGGTGGTGAACTGGTCGCGGGCCGCTAGTGATCGATGTGGGTGAGGCGGCGGTGGTCTACGACGTAAGTCACGGCAGACTTGGTGCCCGATTGACCGGCGCATGTTCGCCCTGGAAGCCTGGTACCTCATGTCTGCGGCCTACTCCCCTCCTCCCGACGACGCGCCGCTCCGCATCGCCCTGCTCACGTATCGAGGCAAACCCCACGTCGGCGGCCAGGGGGTCTACGTCCGGCACCTCTCCAAGGCCCTCGTCGACCTCGGCCACTCGGTGGAGGTCCTGGGGGGCCAGCCCTACCCGATCCTCGACGAACGGGTTCCACTGGTGGAGCTCCCGTCGCTCGACATCTGGGCCGATCCCCACCCCATGCGCAAACCCCGCCTGTGGGAGTGGAAGGACTGGACCGACGCCCTCGAACACCTCTCGTTCAACCTCGGCACGTTCTCCGAGCCGATGGCGTTCAGCTTCCGGGCATGGCGGTACCTCCGCGACCGTCGTGACGACTTCGACATCATCCAGGACAACCAGACCCTGGGTTGGGGAATCCTCAAGCTCCATCAGGAGGGCTGGCCGATCCTCGAGACGATCCATCACCCCATCACCGTCGATCGCAAGCTCGAGTTGGAGCACGCTCGCGGCTTCTCCGAGAAGTTCGGCAAACGCCGGTGGTACGCCTTCACCAAGATGCAGACCCAGGTGGCCAAGCGCATGCCGCGCATCATGTCGGTCAGTGAATCGTCGAAGGGCGACATCGCTGCTGACCATCAGGTCGACCTCGACAGGATCCATGTCGTGCCGGTCGGCGTCGATCCCGACCTGTTCCTGCCGGTGCCCGGGGTCGAGCGGCGTTCGGGCCACATCGTCACCACGGCGTCCGCCGACGTGGCGATGAAGGGACTCAAATTCCTGCTCGAAGCGGTCGCCAAGCTGCGCACGGAGCGCCACATGGAGCTGACCATCATCGGCAAGCGCCGACCCGATTCGCATGCAAGCCACACGATGACCGAGCTCGGTCTGGACGACTGCGTGAACTTCGTGTCGGGCGTCCCTGACGAACGCATCGTGGAGCTCTACAGCGAGGCCGAACTCGCGGTCGTGCCATCCCTGTACGAGGGCTTCTCCCTCCCCGCGATCGAGGCCATGTCCTGCGGGGTCGCACTCGTGGCCACCACCGGTGGGGCGTTGCCCGAGGTAGCAGGCACCCATGGCGAGACCTGCTTCCTCACCACACCCGGCGACAGTGAGGCCTTGGCCTCCACGATTCGCGACGCGCTCGACAACCCGGAGCTGCGAGCGAAGGTCGGTGCGCAGGGCCGCGAGCGGGTCATCAACCAGTGGTCGTGGCGCCACACTGCACAACGAACGGTCGAGCAGTACCGCGAGGTGTTGGCCGAACACGCCGTTCGGGTCACCGGATCCGACCGGAGCAAGTAGCCGTGCTGACCGTCGACTATGACCGACTCGGCCTACGAGCCGGCGACCACCTCCTCGACCTCGGTTGCGGGTTCGGCCGCCACACGTATGAAGCCCTCGTACGCGGGGCCCACGTCGTCAGTTGCGACATGGCACTTCCGGAGCTCGAGCAGATCCGCGACACCGAGCCGCTCCTGATCCAGGACGGCTTCTTCGACGGCGAGCTGAGCAACACCCAGGTCCAGGGTGACGGCACTCGGCTCCCGTTCGCGGACGCCACGTTCGACAAGGTCATCGCGTCCGAAGTCCTCGAGCACGTGCCCGACGACATCGCCGCCTATGACGAACTGATGCGCGTCACCAAGCCCGGTGGCACCGTGGCCGTCACCATCCCGGCGCGCTTTCCCGAGCGCATCTGCTGGAAGCTGAGCGACGAGTACTACGCCCCGAAGGCCGAGGGTGGGCACGTTCGGATCTACAGCGAGGGCGAGGTTCGGGCGAAGCTCGCGGGTGCCGGTCTGGACCCCATCGACTCGCACAGGGCTCACGCGCTCCACGCGCCCTATTGGTGGTTGCGATGCGCGGTGGGCGTCAACAACGAGATCGACGACAACTGGTCGGTGAAGACGTATCACAGGCTCCTCGAGTGGGACATCGTGAAGCAGCCGTGGATCACCCGAACAACCGAGAAGATCCTCAACCCGGTCCTCGGCAAGAGCCTCGTCGTCTACGCCGAGAAGTCTCCCCTGCGCACCCCTGCGCCGAGCGTCGGGGAAGCCATCGATGCTGCCTGATGTACCTGGCGTATTGAGTGCCGCTGAAGTCCGGCTCACCGCCGACCACATCGCCGAATGGCAGCTGCCCGACGGCATGATTCCCTGGTTCCCCGGCGGCCACGCCGATCCCTGGAATCACGTCGAGGCCGCCATGGCGCTCGCCATCGGCGAACGACGCGGCGAGGCCGAGGCCGCCTATCAGTGGCTCGCCGACATCCAGCGAGACGACGGCGGCTGGCACCAGTACTACCTCGACGGCGAGGTCGAGCAGGACAAGCTCGACGCCAATGTCATCGCATACATCGCCGCCGGCACCTGGCATCACTTCCTGCTGTACCGCGATCAGGGCTTCCTCGAGACGATGTGGCCGGTGGTGAGCCGCGCCATCGAGTTCGTCCTCGACCTCCAGCAGCCTCGCGGCGAGATCCTTTGGGCTCGCCACCCCGACGGAACTCCCTGGTCGTTCGCCCTGCTGACCGGCTCCTCCTCGATCGCCCACTCCCTGCGATGCGCCATCGCCATGGCACAGGAACTCGGCGAGGAACGACCCGACTGGGAACTCTCGCTCGGACAACTGGCCCACGCCATCCGCCACGAGCCCGACACGGCGTTCTCACCGAAGCATCGCTGGGCGATGGACTGGTACTACCCCGTGCTGTGCGGGGTCGTCAGCGGCGAAGCGGGCCGAGCGCGACTCGAGGACCGACTCGGCACCTTCCTGCTCGAGGGGGAGGGCATCCGATGCGTCAGCGATCGACCGTGGGTGACGGCCGCTGAGACGTGCGAGGCGGCCATGGCGTTCCTCGGCATCGGCGATCGCTCGACAGCGCTGATGCTCTTCACGGTGGCGCAACGTCTGCGCGAGCCGGACGGTCGCTACATCACCGGCAAGGTCCATCCGCAAGGCGACATGTTTCCGTCGGAGGAGCGATCGACCTACAGCGCGGCTGCAGTCGTCCTCACCGCCGAGGCACTCGACGGGTCGTCGCCCGCGGCCCGTCTCTTCGCAGATCACACATTCCTGCCGCCGATCATCGACATCGACCCGATCAGCCAGGACCAGCCGGTCCGCGACTGATACGACGCAGGGTCCGCAGCGACCCGGTCGCGCCGATCTCCTCGAACTCCCCGGACTCCATTGCGCGGAGGTAGATCTCGTACGGCGGACGTCCCCCGTCGGCGGGGTCGGCGAAGACGTCGTGGATCAACAATGTGCCACCGACGACGACATGCGGAACCCACGTCTCGTAGTCGCGGTGGGCCGGCTCGGTTCCGTGACCTCCGTCGATGAAGAGCAGCGCGAGTGGTGTCGCCCACACGGCACCCACCGTCGGCGAGTCACCAACCAGCGCGACGACCGCGCCTTCGAGTCCGGCGTCATGGATCGTGCGTCGAAAGATCGGGAGCGTGTCCATCTTGTCGACCGCGGGGTCGATCAGGTCTGGCTCGTGGTGTTCCCAGCCGGCCTGGTTCTCCTCTGAGCCACGGTGATGGTCGAGTGCGAACAGCACACGACCCGCCGCCTTCGCCGCGGCACCGAGATACACCGCCGACTTGCCGCAGTAGCTCCCGACCTCGAGGAACGCGCCGTCCACGTCAACCGAGGCTGCCGCGGCGTTGAGTGCGAGTCCTTCATCCGGCGGCATGAAGCCGCGGGCGGCTTCGGCGCTGGCGAGGAGTTCGGGATCCATCACCCGGAGGGTAGTGGTGCGACGATCAGACCGATTCAGGCTCGACGCCGTGATGGGTGACCTTCCACATCAGGCGATCGAGCACCAGGTACTTCGCCACCCAGACGATCCCGTAGGCGCCGAGACTCGCGAGCATCAGCATCGGTGTCGAGTCGGTCGCACGGTCGGCGAGGCCGACCGTGAGCAGTGCGAACCCGAGACCGATGGCGGACATGACCCAGAACGGCAGCACTTCGTTGCGGAAACTGTCGGGTCCGCTCTGCTTCCACACCCAGCGCTTGCTGAGGATGAAGGCCGGGATCGCGGACAGCATCGCAGACCAGAACTGCGACACGACGCCGCTGAGGTCGAGCACCGCCAAACAGAAGGCGAGAATACTCTGCCCGACGATCACGTTCACGACCGAGACACCGCAGTAGCGGAGCACCTTGGCACCATGGTCGGCGAAGAGACGCGCCAATTGGCTCGGTGCTTCGGCGGCGGGGGTCACAGGGGCAGAGGCTAACGTCATCCCTCTTCTTGTCGGCCGGACCGAGTCAGGAGTTGACCTCCCGGTCGAACCTCGTCCGGGCATGATGGAGGAATGTCGGATCCCGTCGCCACACTCCTCGGCCTGCTCGATCTCGAACCGATCGAGGTGAACATCTTCCGGGGCACCCAGCCCGACGAGGAGCGCCAGCGCACCTTCGGGGGCCTCGTCGCCGGACAAGCGCTGGTCGCCGCAGCCCGCACGGTCGACGACGATCGATCCGTCCACTCCCTCCACGCCTACTTCCTTCGACCCGGTGACCCCCGGGTGCCGATCCTCTACGAGGTCGACCGCATCCGGGACGGACGTTCCTTCACCACACGCCGCGTCGTCGCGATCCAACACGGCCGAGCCATCTTCCACATGTCGGCGTCGTTCCACGCCGACGAGGAGGGTTTCGAGCACGCCGACCCGATGCCAGACGTTCCTGCCCCCGAGTCCCTGCCCACGAGAGCGGAGCGCTACGCCGCGGCCGGGATCGACGACCCCGGTGGCATGTCGGCTCTCGACATCCGCTACGTCACGGCCGACCCCCTCAACCGATCTGAGCCTCAGCCGCCGTTCCAGCAGGTGTGGTTCCATGCCCCCGGACCGCTCGCCGATGACCAGGTGCTCCACACCGTCCTCCTCACCTACGCGTCCGACATGTCGCTGCTCGATGCGACGACCCTCCCTCACGGCCGCGATGGCGAACTCATGATGGCGAGCCTGGATCACGCCATGTGGTTCCATGGCAACTTCCGGGCGGATGAATGGCTTCTCTACGACCAGCACACACCTGCCGCCAGTGGGGGACGCGGGTTGGCCACCGGACGGGTCTTCACCCACGACGGGCGGCTGATCGCCTCCGTCGTGCAGGAGGGACTCATCCGGCCCGTGAAACGGTGAGGCCATCGGGAATGGGATCACGACGGCGCGGCCGGGCCGGCCTGCTCGCGTTCAGTCTGATCGCAGCAGCGTGCAGCGACGACGACCCGACGACCTCCTCCGAGGCGCACACCACCGTGCCGGCGGTGACCTCGGCACCGCTGACGTCCACTTCCGTCACACCGTCCACGTCCATCGCCTCGTCCACGACTGCTGTGCCGTCGTCGACCACCACCTCCGTCGCCCCGGCACCGCTCTTCGGCGATCTCGATGCCGTGGTGATCACCGTCGAGGAGGTGGTGGTGCTCGGTCAGCCCATCGATGCGGCCGTCGCCGCCAATGGCGAATGGTGGATCGCCCAGCGACCGGGCCAGATCGTGGTGGTCGATTCCGCCTCCGGAGAGGTCGGCGAGACGATCCTCGACATCGGTGCCGACACGAGCGCGAGTGGGGAACGTGGCCTGCTCGGCATCGCCGCCGACGACACCGGCCTGTACGTCAACTACACCGATCGTGGGGGCACCACGCATGTCGATGGCTGGCCACTCGACGCCGACGGTCGACCCATTCCTGATCAACGACGCAACCTGCTCATGATCGAGCAGCCGTTCTCCAATCACAATGGTGGCGGTCTCGAGATCAACCCGGCCGACGGGCACCTGTACATCGGAGTCGGCGATGGTGGGTCCGGCGGCGACCCGCTCGGATCCGGCCAGGATTTCGACACCCTTCTCGGCGCCATCCTCCGCATCGATCCCACGCTGGACGATGACGACTCCTACGCCATCCCGGCCGACAATCCGTTCGCGGCTGATGGGGGCGCGCCGGAGATCTTCCTCACCGGCGTCCGCAACCCGTGGCGGATCTCGTTCGACCCGGCCACCCATGACTTCTGGGTGGCCGACGTCGGCCAGAACGAACTCGAGGAGATCACGCTTCTCCTCGGCGCCAACCGCTCGGGGCTGGGGGCCAATCTCGGCTGGAACCTCCGAGAGGGCACGGCGGCGTTCACCGGCGACCGACCGATCGACAATGTCGACCCGGTCTACGAGTACCCACACCGGGGCACGCCGAGCGGGTGCAGCATTTCCGGTGGCCATGTCTATCGCGGCACCGGGATCCCCGACCTCGTCGGCAGCTACCTCTTCGGCGACTACTGCACCAGCCGGATCTGGGCGGTGTCGACCCATGGCGGCGAAGTGCGCTTTCGGGATCTCGACACCGCGGTGCCAGGCCTGTCACTCGTCGGCTTCGCCGTCGACCCGAGCGGCGAACTCGTGGCACTGTCGCTCAACGGCCCGATCAGCCGCCTCATCGCGGGCTGACACGGAACCATCCACGCCGCGACGCGCGGTGTCGACCATCGTGACCTCGTGCAGATCCGCGCCGCGATACTCGCCGGGGTCCTCTCCCCCTTCCTGACTGCAGCTGTCGCGGCATGCGGAGAGGGTGAACGAGCGACACTGGTGCCCGAGGAAACGCTCATCGAGACCACGACGACCACGACGGTGACCTCGACCACGGTCACCACCACGACGAAACCACCGATCCCCGATGGGGTGCCGGCACCGAACGGCCGGCAGTACCCCGGGATCCCCACCGACCCGGCCGAGCTCGCGGCTCGGCTCGTGGAGATCGAGTGGCTCGTGCGGGGCACCCCCCTGGACGACTCGGCCTATGGCGACTATGCCCACGAACAGCAGATGCTCTACCGACATCTCGGCCGTCATCCGGAGCTCCACGCTGTGCTCTGGGAGGCCGTGCCCGAGAGCCTCGTTCCCTCCGTCGAATTGCAGCTCGCCGGCCGGCAGTCGATTGCCGGCATCTCGAGCGGCGATCCCCCGATGAACGTGCCCGCCTGGGAGATCATCGAACCGCTCCCCGCCGATGAGCTGCTCGAGATCTACCGACAAGCCGCGACCGACACCGGGATCGACTGGACATTCCTCGCCGCCATCAACCTGCTCGAAACGGGGTTCGGTCGCATCGCCGGCGTCTCCACCGCCGGTGCGCAGGGGCCGATGCAGTTCCTGCCGACGACGTGGGAGGAAGTGAGCGACGGCGACATCACCGACCCCTACGACGCCATTCCCGCGGCCGCCCGCTACCTGGTTCGCCGCGGCGGCCCCGACGACATGCAGCGAGCCCTGTGGGGCTACAACAACACCGACTACTACGTGGCGGCAGTGTCCGCCTACGCCGAACTGTTCGAGTCCGACATCGCCAGTTACTACGCCGCCCACGCGTGGGAGATCCACTATTCCGCCGCGGTCGGCGACCTCTGGCTCCCGGTCGGCTACCGGCTGGATGAGGCCACGCCCGCACTCGACTATCTCGAAGACGCTCCCTGGTCGGTCGCTCCGCCGCCTCCGGCCCAATAGCGTGGCGCCATGAGCGACAACACGGTCGAGGTCTCCATCGCCACCGAAGTCACCGACGAGATCGTCGAGGCGTTCGAACGGCTCACCCCCCAGCTCTCGAGCAGCAATCCGCCGCCCGGGCGCGGCAAGCTGCAAGCACTCGTCGACTCCGAAGCCTCGACGCTCTTCATCGCCCGTGACGACACCGGCATCCTGGGCACACTGACGTTGATCCTGTTCCTGATCCCGACCGGGCTTCGAGCGTGGATCGAAGACGTGATCGTGGACGAAGAGGCTCGCGGCAAGGGAGTGGGGCGCGTGGTGAACGAAGCCGCCATCGCCTACGCGTTCGAAGCGGGCGCGATCACCGTCGACCTGACCTCACGCCCGTCGCGCGTCGCCGCCAATCGCCTCTACCAACGAATCGGCTTCATCGAGCGCGACACCAACGTCTACCGCTACAGCAAGCCCGCCCAGTTCGACTCCTAGGTCAGCCGGTGGTCTCTCGGGGACGGTGGCCGGCCCGTCGGCGTGATCGTGGTCTGCTGAACGGAGCCATCGACGAACTCCTGGGTCACGGTGAGTCGACCGGTGATGCACATCACCACCTCGTGGCGAGTGGATGCATCTCCCACATCTCCCACGGTTCGCTGAACGTGCCAACGGAGACGAGACGCCCTTCGACACCGTCGTCGCCGTGGCGATCCACGTAGCCCTCGTACCAGGTCATGTCCGTCATCGCCGACTCGACGACGGCGGTTGCTCCCAGGCCGAGGTGCAACGGCGCGGATGCCAGCTCGAAGACACCGGCAGGTAGTGAGTCACTCATGTCGAGAGCCTGACACAAGACAGAGGTGCTAGACCGAGCGTATGCCCGGGCCGCCCACCAACGTCTGCGTCGTCCTTCTCGATTCGCTCAACCGCCACATGCTCGGCAGCTACGGCGGACACGAGTTCGATACGCCGAATCTCGATCGGTTCGCGGCCGACCACGCCACACGATTCACACGCCACGTGACCGGTTCGTTGCCCTGTATGCCGGCGCGCCACGACATCCTCGTCGGCGCGCTCGACTTCCTCTGGAAGCCGTGGGGATCGATCGAATTGTGGGAGCAGCCGATCACGCGCGTGCTCGGCGCCCAAGGCGTGACGTCGATGCTCGTCACGGACCATCCCCATCTCTTCGAGGTCGGGGGTGAGAACTATCACACCGATTTCGGGGGATGGGACTACGTCCGCGGGCACGAGGGAGACCTCTGGCGCACGCACGCCGATCCGTCGTGGGTCGGGTCTCCTGCCATGCCGGCCCGAGCCGGCGATTGGTGGCTCAAGAAGCAGTTCGGCGACCTCGGCCTGCATCGCGGCTACGACCGGTCACGCACCTTCTTCCGGGAGGAACTCGACTATCCGGGTCCGCGCACGATGACCGAAGCGGCCCGCTTCCTCCGAGAGGCGACGCCCCACCACGACAACTGGTTCCTCTTCGTCGACGAGTTCGACCCGCACGAGCCGTTCGACACGCCGCCGCCGTGGGCGGGCCGTTACCACGACGGCGACTGGGACGATGAGTGGATCATCTGGCCGCCCTACGCCGTCGGCGCCCAGGCCGACGGGAAGCTGACCGATGCCGAGGGCCGCCACATCCGGGCGAACTACGGGGCGAAGCTCTCGATGATCGATCATTGGTTCGGCTCGGTGCTCGCCGCGTTCGACGAGCAGGGCCTCTGGAACGACACCGCACTCATCGTGTGCACGGATCACGGCCACTATCTCGGCGAGGAGCGCGGCGGCCGCGACATCTGGGGCAAGCCAGGCGTGCCCCAGTTCGAACCGCTCGGACACACGCCCCTGCTGATCCACTGGCCGGGCCAGGCGGGAGGGCAGACCTGTGACGCGCTCACGACCAATGTGGACATCTTCGCCACGATCGCCGACGCCTACGGAGCCACGGTCGAACACCGGACCCACGGCCGGTCCCTGGTGCCGCTGCTCACGGGGGCGACGTCGTCGATTCGGGACTGGGCGATCGGCGGGGTGTACGGCAACTGGGTTCAGGTCACCGACGGCGATCACAAGTACGCACGCGCCTCTGCCGCCGACAACTTCCCGCTTTCGATGTGGTCGAACCGATGGAGCACGATGCCGGTCCACATCACCGGCTACGGCGATCTCCCGAAGCCCGACGACCGGGCCTTCCTCGATCGGATGCCCGGATCGACCGTTCCGGTGATCCGTCAGCCCTTCCGTGACGGCGATCTGTTGCCGTTCTGGGTGGGGCGTCACAACATCGATGATCACCACCTGTATCGCCTCGACATCGACCCCGATGAGCAGGAAAACCGGGTCGGTGACGCCCTCGAAACCGAGATGACAGACATGTTGCGGTCCGCGTTGAAAGAAATCGACGCCCCGAACGAACAGCTGGAACGCCTAGGAATCGCTTGATTCCGGGGTTCCGGACAGTGTTTCACAGATTGTCTGGCTATATGTCAGTTTCATGACGGTCTCAGCCGTCGACCCATGCCTATACTCGTCCTCGCGGGAATGAATGGCGTCGCCCCCAAGGCGCCCGAGGAGATCTCAGGGTGGAAACAAGGCAGCGCACCGGTGGCTACTTGCTGGCCAATGGCGTGAGCCGTTCGGAGGCCGACAAGCTCCGCCACGACAACCCTGGATCCGTCGCGAGTCGCAACGCCGACGGCACCTACCGGGTCACGCAAGCCCGCTGACCGCCCGCTACCGATAGCGTGACGGGGTGTCCGCCCTGCCGCCATCCGGCGACTTCCTCAACTGGCTCTCACCCAAGCCGGAGCTGCGCGATCCAGTACTGATCGTCGCCTTCGAAGGCTGGAACGATGCCGGTGACGCCGCCACGATCGCGGCCGGTCACCTGGCCGAGCGCCTCGACGCCACCGCGGTCGCCGAGATCGATCCCGAGGTCTTCTACGACTTCAGCACGACTCGCCCGATCGTGCACCTCGACCACGAACGACAACGGTCGCTCACGTGGCCCACCAACCAGCTCCTCGCCGCGAAGATCCCCGCCGCGTCACGCGACGCGGTCATTCTCGTCGGCATCGAACCCCAGCTGCGATGGCGGGCATTCTGCGACACGGTCGTCGCCGCGGCTCGTGATCTGGGCATCAACACCGTTCTGACGCTCGGGGCGCTGCTGAGCGATGTGCCTCACTCCCGCCCCGTCGACATCTACGGGGCCACCGACGACGAAGATCTGATGGCGTCGCTCAATCTCTCACGCTCCTCGTACGAGGGTCCGACCGGAATCGTCGGCGTCTTGTCGACCACGTGCCGCGAAGCCGGGTTCACGACAGTCTCGTTCTGGGCCGCCGTTCCCTCCTACGTGCCCGGTGCACCGTCACCGAAGGCCGGCCTCGCCCTCGTCCATCGCACCTCCGAACTCCTCGCCACCAGCATCTATGTGACGGATCTCGAGATCGCTGCCGCCTCCTACGAGCGTCAGATCGACGAGCTCGTGTCCGAAGACGAAGACACCGCGGCGTACGTCGCCGACCTCGAGGAAGCCTGGGACGCCGAGGACGACGAGGACGACCTCGCCGACGACCCCGAACTCCTCGTCGCCGAGGTCGAAGACTTCCTCCGCGACACCAACGAGTAGCGGCTAGAGCTGGGGGTCGATCCAGGCGATGACGTCGTCGACGACGTCGAGGCCGACCGGCTCGTTGAAGACCTCGTGGCCGAGTCCGTCGTAGACGATTCGGTGCGCGCCGATCGCCTCGAGGGGCTCCGATGCCCACGCCGGAACGAGCTTGTCATCGCTGCCGTGGACACACATCGTCGGCACCGACAGCGCACTGAGCCGCTGCTGCGTGGTTTCGATCGCCCCAAAGAGCTCGAGCCCGATCGAGATCGTGGCGAAGTCGGTGCGTAGCGGATCGCTCATGAACTTCTCGCCGACGGCGATGTCGGACGCGAAGACGGTCGGGTCCCAGTCGTCGCGCACCTCGAAGCCCGGCGAGAGCTTTCGAATCACCGGACCCACCCTGGTCAGCATCTTGATCTTGCCGTCACGCTCGACGTCGAGCGCCGGGCCGGACAACACGAGCAGATCCGGGAGGGGGCGATCGTCGACGCAGTAGCTGGTGGCGATGAGCCCACCCATGGAATGCCCGAGCATCACGGTCGGAAGGTCCATGGTGCGGATCTCGTTGAGTTGATCCTCGACGTCGTCGAGGAACTGGGACCATGAGTCGAGGTACGCCCGCCGACCGCCCGATTGTCCGTAGCCGCGATGGTCGATGCCGATGACCTCGAAACCCGCTGCCGCCAAGTGGTCGCCCACGTGTTCGTAGCGGCCGGTGTGCTCACCGATGCCGTGGAGAAGGAGAATCGCGCCGCGGGCATCGCCCGCCGGACTCCATCGACGACGGAGCTGGATGAGTCCGTCTCGGGTCGTGCCGTGATCGATCACTGCGGGCATGGATGCTCCTGGATTACGCATCACCGCCGCGCCACGGCGTGCGGCGGGGTGGGTCGAATTGAATGTCGACGTCTTCGCCCCTGATGGCGGCGAAGGTGTGGTCAGCCCAGAGCTCCCGAGGGGCGGTGGGCTCAGGCAGATTGTCGGGGCCGAAGAAGCCGACGTCGGCCGTCTCCAGCGGGTGTGGGTCCAGCTCGCCGCCCGTCATACGGCACTGGAACACGATGGAGATGAGCGGTATGCGTGTGAATCCACGGCGCTGGCCGTCGAGGATCGCGATCGGGCGAACCACTTCGCACTCGATGCCGGTCTCCTCCTTCACTTCCTTCACGACGACTTCCGACGGCGAATAGCCGACGTCGGCCCACCCGGTGGGATAGAGCCAGATGCCCGAATCGGCTCGCTGGACGAGCAACAGCTCACCGTCGTCGTTGCCGACGGCGGCCCCGACGGTGACCTTCGGAGTCACGTAGCCCGCCACCCCGGACCCGACTCGGTCGAGCCACTCGTCCACCTGCACATGCGGCTGCAACCCCCCGTGGGTGTGCTGGCGAATGTCGGCCGCGATGGCGAGGACCTCCTCGAACCGCTCCTGCTCGTAGAGGCTCTCGGTGAACCCGAGTCCGGTCTGGGCAACGGCGGACAATGACTCTGCCCAACGCAGGAGGTCGCGTTCGGTTGCCGGGCGCTCGGTCATTCGCCGACCCTACCCAACCCGGGGGCCCGACTATGCGTCAGAACGGATCGCGGAGAGAACGGCCATCTCGATTTCGGCGAGGTACTCGGCGTCCACGACCTTCTCGCCGTCGGGGCCCCGCACATAGAACGAGTCGATCACGTCGTCGCCCAGGGTCTGCACCTTGGCGCGCACGATGTCGAGATCGAGTTCGACGAAGGCTCGGGTGACACGGAACAGGAACCCGATGGAGTCCGGGCCCGTGACCTCCAGCACCGTCGCCGTCGATGACGTCTCGTTGTCGACGACCACCTGCGGTGTGGCGGGTTGGGCCGTTGTGATCCGTTGGTAGCGGTAGGTGCGGGCTCGACGGAGCAGCCGAGCCGTGATGGCCAGCCGACGCCGAAGGGCGAGCCGAACATCGTCGGTGACCCGGTCGGGTCGTTCCTCGAGGCCGATCCCACCACCGACCCGGATCTCCTCCACCGCCCATCCCCCTTCGGTGTGGAGATTCGCGCCGAGAATCTCGACCCCGTGCAGGGCGAGCGCTCCGGCGACGCGGCTGAACGTACCAGGCCGATCAGGGGTGACGACGAGCAGCCGATGGTCGACGAGCCGCACCACTTCCTCACCTGTCTCGAGTAGGGCCAGGTGTTCGGGTTGCGGGAACGCCGGTGCCACCTCCATCGGACTGCCGCCGGTGAGATAGCGAGTCGTCCGTTCGGCGAGCTCCCGTACGAGCTCCGCCTTCCATGGTCCCCACGCCGCCGGACTGGTGGCGATCGAGTCGGCCTCGGTGAGCGCAGCGAGCAGTTCGACCGTGCCGACCGAGCCGACTTCTTCGGCCACGAACCGCACGGTGCCCTCGTCCTCGAGGTCTCGGCGGCTCGCCACGTCCGGCAGGAGCAGATGGTGCCGCACCATGGCCTCGAGCGTTTCGATGTCCGCCGGCTCGTACCCCATCCGAACGGCGATCCGATGCACCAACTCGACGCCGACGACGCTGTGGTCCCCGGGGTAGCCCTTGCCGATGTCGTGGAAGAGCGCGCCGAGCACGAGAAGATCGGGGCGCTCGACGCGGTCGGCCAAGCGGGCAGCCTCTGCCGCAGCCTCGAAGAGGTGCCGATCGACCGTGAAGCGGTGGTACGCGTTGCGCTGTGGTCGACTCCGGTTCGGTGCCCACTCGGGCAGGATCCGGGTGACGAGGTCGACCTGGTCGAGCGCCTCCATCACTTGGATGGCGCTGGAACCCTCCAGCAGCAGATCGACGAAGATCTCCCGAGCCTCATCGGGCCAGGGGTCCGTCAACCGCGCCGTGGACGCCGCGAGGCGGTCGAGTACGTCGCGTTCGATGAACGCCTCGTGGCGAGCGGCCGCCAGCCCCACTCGAAGGGGCAGCACGGCGTCGTGGTGGACATCGGCTTCGGGCGCGAGCCGAAGGGTCTCGTCGACGAGCTGCACCCCGTGGCCGAGTGACCGGGTCGTGCGCCGCCAACGCCGCTGGCTGCTCCGCACATGGATGCGGTGCATGACTGCATCGTGGACCCAGGAGATCGTGCGTCCGGCGGCGGCGACATCGGCCATGAGGTCATCGGCGTCGGAGTAGTGCAGGACCGACGCGACCTCGTCCTGGTCCTGCAACAGCAGCTTGTTGGAGGCCCGGCCGGTGGACCGATGCAGCTCCATTCGCACCGACATCAGCGTCTCGTGGGGCCCCGCGACGCCGGTGCGCTCGGAGTCGCGCAACAGCGACGAGTCGGCGAGATCGACCCAGTGGAGGATGTGCCGGTCACGCAGACCGCCCTGGGACAACTTGAGATCCGGCTCCAGGAGGAAGGCCACCTCGCCGCTCGTCGCATGACGTTCGCGGGAGTTCTCGGCGATGCGCGAAAGCATGCGGTCGGCGCTCTCGCGCCACTGCTCGAGCGATCGACGAGCCAACTCCTCGACGAGTGCGGCCGAACCACCGATCAGGCGGATGTCGAGCAGGGAGGTCGCCGTGTCGAGGTCATCGGCGGCGAGGTCGAGGGCTTCCTCGGGCGTTCGCACCGCGTGGCCGAGCTTCATCCCGCTGTCCCAGATCGGATACCAGATGGCTTCGGCGACCTCCGCGACCGCACCTGAACCGTCATGGAGCAACAAGAGATCGAGATCACTGCCGAGGCTCAGATCACCGCGCCCATAGCCGCCGACTGCAGCCAGCGCGACGCCCTTTTTGTCACCGACCCCATCGACGACCGACTTCAGCCAGGCATCGACTTCCGCCGTGTACGCCCGCGACAGCGCCGCGCCGACCAGTGTCGAGTCGGCCAGGACCGCTGAGGTGGCGGGGATCGAGTTCACGGTGTCGAGAGTACCGATCCGACTCAGTCGACGTACGCGGCCTCCGCGTGCTGGGTGAGGTCGAGGCCGATCCGTTCATCGTCGGACGACACCCGGAGACCCATGGTGGCGTCGAGGACCTTGGCGATCGCAAACGTGACGACGAATGAGAAGACCAGCACGGAGCCGATGGCGATGGCCTGGCTGACGACGAGGCCACCGTCACCGAAGAACAGGCCATCGGTGCCACCGATGCGCGCATCGGCGAAGAATCCGAGCAGGATGCCGCCGACGATGCCGCCGACCATGTGGATGCCGACCACGTCAAGCGAATCGTCGTAGCCGTACTTGGTCTTCAACTGGATGGCGAAATAGCAGCAGACCGACGCCACGAAGCCGAAGATGATCGGTGAGAGCCCACCGACGTAGCCGGCGGCCGGCGTGATGGCCACCAGTCCGGCCACGATGCCGGAGGCGGCGCCGAGGGTCGTGGCGTGGCCGTCGCGGAGCCGCTCCACGGTAAGCCAGGCGATCATGCCGGCCGACGCCGCCACGAAGGTGTTGAGCAGCGCCTGCACGGCCTGCCCGTTGGCGGCGAAGGCCGAGCCGGCATTGAAGCCAAACCATCCGAACCACAGAGTTCCGGCGCCGAGCATGACGTAGACCAGGTTGTGTGGGGGCATGGCCGTCTGCGGCCACCCCGCTCGCTTGCCGAGCACGAGCACGACCGCAAGCGACGCGATGCCGGCGTTGATGTGGATCGCCGTGCCTCCGGCAAAGTCGATCGCAGCAGGGTCGAGCTTGGTGTGATGCCAGCCGGTGTACACCCAGTACGTCACCGGGGTGTACACGAGGATCGACCACACCGGGACGAATACCGCCCACGCCGAGAACTTCATGCGATCGGCGACTGCACCCGAGATCAACGCCGGGGTGATGGCGGCGAACGTCATGAGGAAAGCCACACCGATCAGCGACTCGGCGTCACCGGTCAGTCCTTTCAGACCGACGAGGTCGAGGTTGCCGATCACCGAGCCGAGTCCGGTGCCGCTCCCGTTGTTGCCGAGTGAGTACGTGAAGACGACCCACAGCAGCGGCACGATTCCGAGGCAGTAGGTGTTCATACTGAGCATGTTCAAGACGTTGCGGGACCGAACCATGCCTCCGTAGAACAGCGCAAGCCCCGGGACCATGAAGACCACCAGTGCCGTGGAGATCAGCATCCATGCCATGTCGCCGGATTCCATATCGCTACCGCTTTCTCGTCTGCACCCCCGCGCGTGCCCGCGGGCGATGCTCGGAAGATACGAATCCACTGTTTCGGCACTGTTTCGAGTCGCTGATCGGTTTGTTTCCGGCTCCAGCCGACACCGGGCACCAGTCAAGTCCGGGCGGCCGCTGACGATGGAGAACGCGGATCCCAATGGGGAGGAACCTCGTGTCGTGCTCGCACGCAACCACATGCCCACTGTTCCCGCATCTCCACTCGAGCCTCGCCGGCTGGAAGAGGACGTACTGCGACAGCGACGACGGGCGGCTCAACTGAGCCCGCTATGACAAGAGCGTGAAGGGCGAGACGGTCCCGCTCTCTCTGCTGCCGAACGGCAAGCTGGTGCAGATCGCCGGGTCGACGGACGACCCCGCAGATACTCCACGTGAGGCGGCGACCGAGGCCACGCCGGTCGGCGGTGCCGGCGCCGTTGCCACCGCGGAAGCGGGGTCCGGCGGCGAACTCGCCGAAGTCGTGCCCCGGTGCTGGCGGAAGCGACTCTTCGGACGGAGCGACTCATGATGAGCTACTGGCCCTGGTGGGCGGGCGCGATCGCATTCGGCACCATCACGTTCGGCTACTGGTGGTCCGTCGGTCGCACCGTCGGCGTCTCCGGCGCGTGGGACCGCGTCCTCAACTGGACCTCCGAGCGCGAGAGCGAACGGATCGATGCGGCGTTCGACGCTTCCGCCTTCGAAGCTGCACTCGCCGCGGCTACCGCTGAGGAGTTCGGCGACACGCTCGTGGCGACGGACTCCGGGGCAGACGAACCCCCGACCACCGCGCCTGTCGCGGCGCCGGCCACGCCGCTACCGGGCTCGACCCAGGCCGTCCTCCTCGCGTCGATGTTCGTCGGTGGCCTCATCGCCGCGATCGTCAACGGCCGCTTCGAACTCCGAGCCGACATGGGTGAGGCATTCGCCGACATCGTCGTCGATGGCTGGCTCATGTGGCCGACCCTCCTACTCGGCGGCATCGCCGTCGGGTTCGGAACCCGCATGTCCGGTGGCTGCAGTTCCGGTCACGGACTCAACGGCTGCGGCCGACTGCAGCCCGCGAGCATGCTCGCCGCCGCTGTCTTCTTCGGCACGGCCGTCGGCATGTCGTTCCTCGTCTGGAAGGTGATCTGATGACTGCCACCGCCACCACGACCGAGAAGCCCAACCGCACGATGATGTGGGTCGGATTCTGGGGCATCACCTTCGGCTTCACCCTCGGGATGGTCGGTTTCGGTGACTTCGCTGAGCTGAACGCGATGTTCACGTTCCAGAGCTGGCGGATGTTCCTCGCCTTCGCCGGTGGCGTCATGATCGCCGCGGTCGGCTTCTTCACGCTCGGCCGCGACAAGCTCGGTCCGCGCCAGCCGATCCACAAGGGCATCGTGCCCGGCGCCGTGCTCTTCGGTGCCGGTTGGGCGCTCACCGGAGGCTGCCCGGCGATCCCGATCGTCCAGGTCGCCACCGGCTACGTGCCGGGCCTCGTCACGCTGGTCGGTGTCGCTGCCGGTATGCGCCTGTTCAAGGTCGTCAACACGAAGTACCTGCGCGTCGACCCGGGCAGCTGCGGACTCTAGCGAGTCGACCGTTCGCGGCGCCGGCGCAGATGGACGTGCGCCCGCGCTGCTCCCCACAGCAAACCTGGTTCATGGAGCGAGGGATCGACGTCGCTGAACGCAGCCGGTCCGAGATCGTAGGGATCGTCCGGAAACGCCTCGGCGACGAACTCGTCGCGCGGCGGTCTGGCCGCCCCCGCTTCATCGAGCAGATCGGTCATCGGCCCAACCGCGGCGCGCAACGCAGCAAGGGGTGAACCCGCCCCGTCATCGACATCGGCGTCGAGGACCTCTCGCAACGCGGGCGTCACGAGCTCCACGGTGGCGATCGCGACCCTGTCGACCGCGTCGCCGTCCACGACGACCCCGCCCGCGCTCGCCCGAGCCAGCGTCATCCTCCGCACCCACACCTGGACGGCGGTGACGACGGCTTCGTGCAGATCCTCGGCGTACGCCGCGAGTTGCCGCTCATCGTCGGCCAAGGTCGGCTCGGTACTCATCGCCCCAGGGTACGGTGACGGCGATGACGCTGACCCTCGATGGCCGAGACCAGGAAATGCTCGCCGGCGAGCACGGCGAGGCGGCGATGCTGGCCATGCGGGTGATCACCAGGGTCGCCGCATCCATGCAGGCCAAGACCCTGCTCGACATCAGCGGCGCCCACATCGACTCCTGCCTGTACCACGGCCAGGCCGGACTCGATTTCGCCCGCCGCCTCGCCGACGACGGAGCCGAAGTCGTCGTACCCACGACGCTCAATGTGTCGTCGCTCGACCTTCTCCATCCCGAGCTCTATCGCGGCGACGACCACACTCGCTCGCAGGCGCTCGCACTGATGGAGGCCTATGAGCAGATGGGGTGTCGCGCCACGTGGACGTGCGCGCCGTATCAGCTCGACGATCGCCCCGGCTTCGGCGACCACGTCGCCTGGGCCGAGTCCAACGCGATCGTGTTCGCCAACGCCGTGCTCGGCGCTCGCACCCACCGCTATGGCGACTTCATCGACATCTGCTGCGCAATCACAGGCCGGGCCCCCGCCGCCGGTCTTCACCTCGACGCAGCCCGTCGCGCAGAAGTGGTATTCGACCTTGCGGCCGTGCCGGACCGCCTCCTCGAACTCGATGTGGCCTACCCCCTGATCGGACATCACATCGGCAAGCTCGTCGGAACGCGGATCCCCGCTCTGACGGGTGTTCCCGCCGGAACGTCAGAGGATCGTCTCAAGGCCATCGGGTCCGCCGGTGCATCCTCCGGATCGCTGGCCATGTTCCACGTCGTCGGATCGACGCCGGAGGCACCGACGCTCGACGCGGCCCTGGGCGACAACCGAGCCGACGTCGTCGCGATGGGTGCCGCAGATCTTCGCGTCGCCCGTGACCAATTGACGACTGCCGCGACCGGCGAACGACTGGGGATCGTGAGCCTCGGAACGCCGCACTACTCCGTCGCCGAGTTCGGTCGCCTGATCGAGCTTCTCGACGGCCGCCGGGTCCGCGACGGAATCGGCTTCTACGTGAATTCCGGCCGCGACATCGTCCACGAGATCGCCCTTCGCGGCTGGGAACGCCGGCTGATCGATGCCGGCGTCCAGATCGTCACGGACACCTGTACCTACATCACTCCCGTGATGGCCGATCACCACGGTGTGGCGATGACCGACTCGGGGAAGTGGGCCTACTACGCCCCGGGCAACCTCGGCCTCGACGTGGTGTTCGGCAGCGTCGAGGACTGTGTCGAGTCGGCCGTGGCCGGAGAGGTCCGACGGGACGACTCGGTGTGGGCCGATGCCTGAGGCGCTCCGGACACTCGTCGCGGGCGAGGCGAGCGGACTCGTACTCGCTCTCGATGAGTCACTCTCGTTCTGGGGCGGTTTCGAAAGTGAATCGGGCACGATCATCGATCAGGCCCACCCTCAGGTCGGAGAGTCGCTGGCCGGACGAGTCGTGACCATGGCCGTGGGACGCGGGTCGTCGTCGGCGTCCACCGTGCTCGCCGAGGCGATCCGCCTGGGGACTGGCCCGGCCGCGCTCATCATGCGCGAACCGGACGAGATCGTGAACCTCGGCGCCATCGTCGCCGACGAGTTGTACGGCATCACCATGCCGGTCCTCATCGTCGACCAGACGACGTTCGACGCAGTGGCCTCAGCCGAGCGCGCCACCATCTCCGCCGCCGGCTCGATCACCTTCTAACGCACACTGGGGACAGACCCCGGTGTGCGTTATTCGAAGGCGAGGGCGGCGGCGGCGAGGTCTTCGAGGGCGGTGCCGGCCGACTTGAAGAACGTGATCTCGTCGTCACTGGTACGACCGGGGTGGCGGCCCGCCACGAGGTCGGCGAGATCCGCAACCAGGTCGTCGCTGGTGATGACCCCATCGGCGAGCGGTTGGGCGAGGTCGCCGGCGATCACCGCGTCCTCCCGGGTGTCGACGAAGATCGAGGCCCGCCGAACACAGTCGTCATCGGACTCTCGCATACCGAAGTTGAAACCGCCGATGAGATCGAGGTGGGCTCCGGCCTTGAGCAGGGCCCCTTTGACCAGGGGTGAAGTGGCCCCGGTGACACAGGAAATGACGTCTGCCTCAGCGACGCTCGAATCGAGGTCATCGCAGACGGTTGCGGACACACCCTCTTGGGCGATGACGTCCACGACGGCGGCGGCCTTGGCCGGATCCCGGCCCCACACCTCGACCGTGTCGAACGAGCGCACATGGGAGTGGACGAGCGCGGCGTTCGGCGCAACTGCGCCCGTGCCGACGATGAGCAGCCGGCGGGCGTCGGCACGGGCCAGACGCTTGGCGGCCACGGCCGACGCCGCCGCGGTGCGGCGTGCCGTCAACTCGCCCGCCTCGCAAGCACCGATCAGTGAGCCATTGCTGCCATCGAACAGGAGCATCCCCGCCTGGATCATCGGCAGGTCGATGGCACCATTGTCGGGGAAGACCGTGACGCACTTGACCGCGATCACCTCGCCCGCGATCCAACCGGGCTTCATGAGAAAGAAGGCATCGTTGCCGTTGGCGTCCGGGACGGTGTGCGCTGTCCTCGGTGGAGCCACGGCCTTGGGCTCGACCATCATCTGCTCGATCGATCCGAGCAACGCATCCCAGGGAAGCGCCTCAGCGACCTCTACGTCACTGAGCGACCTCATGCGTCGTCCTCCGGATACCAGTCCTCGATCTCGATGCCGAGGCCGTCGGCGATCCGGTTGGCATAGGCGTAGTAGGCGATGACCTCGCAGATGTCGAGTACATCGCGATCACTGAAGCCAACGGCTCGGAGCGCATCGACATCGTCGGCCACCACCTCGCCCGGCGTGCGAGTCAGCTTCACGGCATAGGTCAGCATCGCCACTCGCTTGCCGTCGAGGCCGGCCGTCTCCCAGCCCTCATCGATTCGAGCGAGCAGTTCATCGTCCTTCAGGAGTCGGCGCAGACCGCGCCGATGATGGGTGAGTCAATAGTGGCAGTGGTTCTCGAGGCTGACGACGTAGGCGATCAGTTCGCGTTCGACCTTGCGCAGCGTCGCCGTGCCGGACATCGCCGACGTGTACAGCGCGTTGTGCGCGCCCAGGCCTTTCGGGTTCAGCGAGTGAACCGCCATGATGTTGTCGACTCTGCCGAAGGCCTTGTCGACGACCGCTTCGTGATGGGGAGCGAGTTCGCCCTCCCACGCATCGTCTGGAATTGTCTCGATCCATGCCACGCAGAAGAGCCTGCCACAGGTTCTCGGCCCAGACGCGAGGCGCAGATTTCAGTTGACCTCTCTGACATAACAGGTTAGTTATATCGTTATGGCTCTTGCCACCGATCGCTCGACCGACCTCGAAGCCACGTTCAAGGCGCTGGCCAGCGAACGCCGGCTGCAGATCCTCGAGTGGCTGAAGGATCCCGTCGCCCACTTCCCTCCCCAGGAACACGGTGATCCGATCGCTCATGGCGCCTGCAACCAGTTCATCGCCGACAAGCTCGGCGTGAGCCAGCCGGCCGCGTCACGACACCTCAAGGTCTTGACTGATGCCGGGCTGATCATCCCCACCCCTCGCAAGGGATGGACCTACTACCGACGCGACGAGGCGGCTCTGACCGACCTCAAGCACACCTTCAACGAGCTCTGAGGAGTCCTCAATGTCCACGCACCCTGATCTGGCCGGCAAGGTCGTCATCGTCACCGGCGCCGGGAAGGGCATCGGTGAGGCCATCGCATCCCGCTTCGGCTCCGTTGGTTCATCGGTCGTGGTCAACGACCTCGACGCCGCATCAGCCGATCGAGTCGCCGAGAGCATCAACGCCGCGGGCGGCACGGCCATCGCCGCGGCGGCCGACGTCAGCGACAGCGCCCAGGTCGACGCCATGTTCGACGCCACACTCGCCGCCTTCGGCACCGTCGATGTGATGGTGAACAACGCGGGCATCGTCTCGCCGATGCTTCACTTCTTCGACGCGGACGAGGAATGGTGGCGCCGCATCATCGACGTCAACCTCACCGGACACTTCCTCTGCAACCACCGGGCAGCCCGCATCATGGCGAAGAACGGTGGCGGCTCGATCATCAACATGAGTTCGGGCGGCGCCACCCGTGCCCATCGCAGCTTCACGGCCTATGACGCATCGAAGGGCGGCATCGAAGCGCTGACCCGTGCGCTCGCCCTGGACCTGGGCCCGTACAACATCAGGGTCAACGCCCTGATGCCGGGTTCGATCGACACCGCGGGCATGGACGAGGAGGCTCGCGCCTATCGCGGTGTCAACATCCCCGCGGGCCGGATCGGTGATCCGTTCGACATGACCGGGCCAGCCCTGTTCCTCGCATCGGATGACTCCAGCTATGTGACCGGCGATGTCATCAAGGTCGACGGCGGAATGCTCGCTCAGCAGCGCAGCGCTACCGTCGACATCGTCCATCCCGACACGTTCCCCGCCATCGAGGACCTCTAGATCATGGGGCTGCGGATCGGCGCTGATGTCGGCGGCACCTTCACCGACATCGTCATCGAACTCGACGACGGGAGCTACGAGTCGACCAAGGTGCTCACCACCCATGAGGCACCCGAGCTCGGAATCCTGACCGGCATCAGCCAGATCGCGGCCGAAGCCGCAGTCGAGCTGAGCGATGTCGAACAAGTCATCCACGGCACCACGCTGGCCACCAACGCCCTGATCGAGCGCCGGGGGGCCAGGACTGCGCTCGTCACGACCGAGGGGTTCCGCGACGTCATCGAGACCCGCACCGAGAGCCGGTTCGAGCAGTACGACCTGAACATCGTGTTGCCGACACCACTCATCCAGCGTGCCGACCGCTTCACGCTCACCGAGCGCCTCAATGCCCGGGGCGAAGAACTGGTCGCCTTCGACGAGAACGGCGCTCGGGATCTGATCACCCTCATCGGCGAAAGCGGCTACGAATCCGTGGCGGTCGGATTCATCCACAGCTATCTGAACCCGGTCAACGAGCGCCGGTTCCGAGACCTGCTGCTGGCAGAGTTGCCCGACATCGCCTGTTCGATATCCAGCGAAGTGTCCCCGCAGATGCGCGAATACGAGCGGTTCAACACCGTGTGCGCGAACGCCTACGTCCAGCCCCTCATGGCGTCCTATCTCGTTCGCCTTCGCGACGAGCTGAAGGCTCGCGGGGCAGACTGTCCGCTGTACATGATCCACTCCGGCGGCGGCCTCATGTCGGTGGACTCCGCCGCAGCGTTCCCCGTGCGGCTGGTGGAGTCCGGTCCGGCCGGTGGCGCCATCTTCGCCGCCGACCTCGCGGCTCGCTACGGACGGGATCGAGTGCTGTCGTACGACATGGGTGGCACGACGGCGAAGATCAGCCTGATCGAGGCGTACACGCCCGCCACCGCGAAGGCGTTCGAGGTCGACCGCTCCGCCCGGTTCAAGAAGGGCAGCGGGATGCCGATCTCGATCCCCGTGATCGAGATGATCGAGATCGGCGCCGGCGGGGGCTCGATCGCGTCGGTCGACACGCTCGGGCAGATCCGCATCGGCCCGCACAGCGCGGGATCCGAACCGGGGCCGGCGAGCTACAGCCTGGGTGGCACCGACGCCACGGTCACTGACGCCAACCTCGAACTCGGCCGTCTCCACCCCGACACCTTCGGGGCCAAGGACATCGAATTGTCGCCTGCGCTCGCGGTCGATGCCCTTCTCGGATCGGTCGGCCGCCACCTCGGACTCGACGCCCACACCTCCGCGATCGGAATCGCGGAAGTCGTGGACGAGAACATGACCAACGCGGCCCGGGTCCACGCCGTCGAGAACGGCAAGGACCTCGCCGGCTACACGATGATCGCGTTCGGTGGCGGGGGACCTCTCCACGCTTCCCGCCTCCTCGACAAGCTCGGGCTCGACGAACTCATCGTCCCGCCCGACGCCGGGGTGGGCTCCGCGGTCGGGTTCCTCCGGGCACCGTTCGCCTACGAGGCCGTGCGCAGCTTCTACACGACCACCGACGATTTCGATGTCGATGGCGCCAACACGATCCTCGCCGAGCTCGCTGACGAGGCGATGTCGTTCGTCCGTGAGGGAACCGACGCAGAGGTCGTGGTCGAACGCCAGGTCGCCATGCGGTACAAGGGCCAGGGCTGGGAGATCCCGGTCACCCTCGACGACGGACCGTTCGACGACATGGCCGCCGAGCTCCTCGGCGCCAAGTTCACCAAGGCCTACGAGGAGTTCTTCGGCCGAGCCATCGACCACCTCATGATCGAGGCGGTCAGCTGGTCGGTCCGGGTCGCCTCGATCGTCGCACCCCCCTCCCCGGTCGACCTCCGGTTGGGACACCGGGGTCAGACCCCTGTCCCTTCTCGACGGATGTACGACCCCGTCACCGGTGACGACGTCGACGGCGCGATCGTCGAGCGATCGGCCTTGACCCCCGGCATGTCGCTGGCGGGACCCGCGGTGATCGTCGAGGCGCAGACCACGACGACCCTCGCCTCTCATCACCAGGCCTCGATGCAGGAAGACGGCAGCCTGCTCATCGGGCGCGTCGGCCAAGGAGGACAGCCATGACCGCCAACCGCGAGCTGCACAACCAGGTCATGTGGAATCGGCTGATCTCGGTCGTCGAGGAGCAGGCGCTCACCCTCGTTCGCACCGCGTTCTCGACGTCGGTGCGGGAGGCCGGCGACCTGTCCGCGGGCGTGTTCGACCGCGACGGACGAATGGTCGCCCAGGCCGTCACCGGCACACCGGGTCACGTCAACACGATGGCCGCTGCCGTGGGGCACTTCATCAACGACATCGGCCCGGAACGGATCTACCCCGGCGACGTCTACATCACCAATGACCCGTGGAAGGGCACGGGGCATCTTCACGACATCACCGTCACCACTCCGGTGTTCCGCGATCCCGGCGATGACAGCACGCTGATCGGCTTCTTCTCGTCGACCGCCCACGTCGTCGATGTCGGCGGCCGAGGGTATGGCCCCGAGGCCCAGGAGGTCTACGAAGAGGGTGTTCGGATCCCGATCCTGAAGTGGACGGAGCGAGGCGAACTCAACCAAGACCTCATCACGATGGTGCGCTGGAACGTGCGCGAGTCCGATCAGGTCATCGGCGACATCCACGGACTCGCCGCCTGCAACGAAACCGGCCGACGTCGACTCCTTTCGATGCTCGAGGAGTTCGATCTCCCCGACCTCGATGACCTGACTGAGTTCATCTTCGACCGTACGCACACAGCCACGATGAAAGCGCTCGAGAACGTCCCCGCGGGGACCTACACCAACACGATGACGGTCGATGGCTACGACGACCCTGTCACCCTGGCCGTCACGATCACGGTCACCGACGAGGGCATGCACGCCGACTTCGCCGGCACCTCGCCGCTGAGTCGTCACGGGGTGAATGTGCCGCTCGGCTACGCCGAGGCGTACTTCACCTACGGGATGCTCGTGGCGCTCGCGCCCGAGCTGCCCAACAACTTCGCCTCGCTGGCGCCGTTCACGGTGAGCGCGCCACCCGGTGTGATCCTGAATGCCGAGCACCCGAATCCCGTCGCCGTACGCCACGTCATCGGCCACTTCGTGACCGATCTCACGATGGGTGCCCTCGCGGACACCCTCCCCAACGTGATCCCGGCGGAAGGGGCCGGAGCCTTGTGGAACTTCCAGGCCAGCGCTCGACAGGCCTCCGCCGACGAGCCCAAGCCGCCGATCGAGCTGCTGATGTTCAACAGCGGAGGATCCGGCGCTCGTCCCCGCATCGATGGGATCACCGCCACTGCGTTCCCGTCGGGCGTGCGCACCATGTCTGCGGAGGCGACCGAACAGATCGGGCCGATCATCATCTGGCGCAAGGAGATTCGAGAGAACTCAGGCGGAGCCGGCACCTACCGGGGCGGCATGGGCCAGATCCTGGAGGTCGGCCCGACCGACGGCTATCAGTTCGAGTTCTCCGCCATGTTCGACCGCGTGGCCCACCCCGCGCGGGGTCGGCACGGCGGCGAGGACGGCGCACCCGGTGCTGTCTACCTCGACGACGGCACACCATTCCCGACCAAAGGCAAGAAGACCGTGTCTGCCGACCGGCATCTCATCATGGAGCTGCCAGGCGGCGGGGGCTTCGGTGAGCCATCCGGACGCGATCCGGCGGCGGCCGAGAACGACCGCCGCCAGGGATACGTGTCTTGACGTTCGGCTGTTGGCGTCAGCCTGCGATCAGTTCGGCCACCCGCTGATGCGCCGCGGCCATGACACCCTCGGGGTTCATCATGATTCCGCTCGCGCCCACGAGTTCGACCGACCGAATCCCCAGGAAGCCGAGGAAGGCGCGAAGCCAGGTCGTGGCCAGATCGAAGTCGCTGCCGATGGGCGCGCCGCCGGATGCCGAGACGATGTATGCGGGCCGGTCTTCCAGGAGACCCACGAGGCCGCCCGATTCGGTATCGCCGAAGGTGATGCCGTTGCGAGCGATCAGGTCAGCCCACGCCTTGAGCGCAGCGGGCGGGCCGAAGTTGTACAGCGGACAACCGATGACCAGGACCTCTGCGGCGTTGAGTTCCGTGATCAGCCGATCGGAGACTTCGAGCACCCCTGTGGACTCCTTCGTGCCTTTCGGCGAGGCGAGACCGTTGCAGGCTTCTACGGTGAGCAGCGGTACTGCCGCGGTCAGATCCCGCTCGATCACGACGCCATCATCGCCAGCGAGGCCAAGGGCGAGCGCGTCGCCCAGCGAACGTGTGGCGGACTCCGCGCCACGGGCGCTGGAGGAGATGTGCAGAACTGTCGTCATCGACAGACCCCTTTCGTGAGTGCAACCAAGCGGTCGCACCCTATGAGCACGCACGACAAAATCTCGTATACGCCCTCCCTCAGCCTGGAGACCAGCCCGTGAACAGCCCACAACCCCAACCCGTCGTCCCCGCACCTCGCCAGTCGTCCTACGACGTCGTCATCATCGGCGGGGCCGTCATGGGCTCGTCGGCGGCGTGGTGGCTGACCGCCAATCCGGACTTCGATGGTTCGGTCCTCGTCGTGGAGCGCGACCCGAGCTACGAGTTCTCGTCGACCGCCCGCACCAACAGCTGCATGCGGCAGCAGTTCAGCAATCCGCTCAACATCCGGATCAGTCAGTTCACCGCCGACTTCGTGCACAACTTCCGCGAACATCTCGGCGGCGACCCGGAGATCCCCGAAATCGCCACCCAACTCTTCGGCTACATGTACCTCGCCGCCGATGATGCCTTCGCCGAGCGACTGCGCACGAGCCAGCAGCTGCAGGAGTCACTCGGCGGCGGCACGAAGATCATGTCGCCGGCCGAGATCTCCGAAACGTACCCGTTCTACAACATGGACGGCGTCGTCTGCGGCAGCCACAACCTGGTGGACGAGGGCTACTTCGACGGCGGGACGATGTTCGACTGGCTCCGCCGCCAGGCACGGCGCAACGGCGCCGAGTACGTCACGAACGAGGTCATCGGCATCGACCACGATAGGCAGACGGTCACGTCGGTCACGCTCGCCTCTGGCGAGACGATCACCTGCGGCCACATCGTCAATGCCTCCGGGCCACGAGCCGGCGATGTCGCCGCACTCGCCGGGTTCGAGTTGCCGGTGGAACCACGCAAGCGTTTCACGTTCATCTTCGACTGCGCCGAGGACATCGGCCAGGACGTCCCGCTGACCATCGACCCGACCGGTGTTCACGTCCGTAGCGACGGTGACGCATTCCTCGCCGGATGCCCGCCGTTCGAAGACGGCCGCGTCGACTACGACGACTTTTCCATCCACGATGACATCTGGGAGGAGAAGATCTGGCCCGCCATCGCCAACCGGGTGCCGGCCTTCGAACGGATCAAGGTCACCAACAAGTGGGCCGGGCACTACGCCTACAACACGCTCGACCACAATGTCGTCGTCGGACCCCACCCCGACGTGTCGTCGTTCATCTTCATGAACGGCTTCTCCGGCCATGGCTTGCAGCAGAACCCGGCCATGGGCCGTGCCGTCTCCGAGCTGATCACCTATGGCGAGTTCCGAGCGCTCGACATGACCCCCCTCGGGTACCACCGCATCCTGGCTGGCGAGCCGTTCGTGGAAACCGCCATCATCTGAAAGAACGTCTAAAGCACACTGGGGACAGACCCCAGTGTGCTTTAGCCTCGGCGCATGACGTTGTCGCTCACACCGCACGAATCGTTCCCCTTGCGCCGGCCGGTGCTCGTCGTCATCGCGGACGGGGTCGGTGTGGCACCGGCGGGACCGATGAACGCCGTGACGGAGGCGGCCGCACCGACGCTGGATCGACTCTCCGAGTCTCGGCTGTACACCACCCTGCTGGCCCACGGGCCGGCCGTCGGCCTGCCATCCGACGACGACATGGGGAACAGCGAAGTCGGTCACAACGCGCTCGGCGCGGGCCGGGTGTTCGCCCAGGGGGCAAAGCTCGTGAACGAGGCGATCGCCACCGGCGCCATCTTCGAGAGCGATGAGTGGACCGCCGTCGTTGACCGAGCCCGCACCGCCACCCTGCACCTGCTCGGGCTTCACTCCGACGGCAACGTCCATTCCCACAACGACCATCTCTACGCGCTCATGCGGAGAGCGGTAGCCGATGGTGTGCGGCGCATCCGGGTCCACATCCTCCACGATGGCCGCGATGTCGACCCCCGATCGGCCCTGAGCTACATCGCCCAGACCGAAGCAGTGCTCGCGGAACTGAACGAGATCGATGGCGTCGACGCCGCGATCGGTTCGGGCGGAGGTCGCATGACGATCACCATGGATCGCTACGGTGCCGACTGGCCGATGGTCGAGCGCGGCTACTGGGCGCACACCCACGGTTCCGCCCGCGAGTTTGCGTCGGCCACCGAAGCCGTGGAGGCCATGTACGCCGAGTCTGACGACGGCGATCAATACCTCGAAGCGTTCGTGGTGGCCGATGAGACCGGTCCGATCGGCAAGATGACCGACGGTGATGCGGTGGTGCTCTACAACTTCCGCGGCGACCGGGCGATCGAGATCAGCCAGGCGTATGAGGATTCAGAGTTCTCGCACTTCGATCGGGGCAACCATCCTGACGTGCTGTACGTCGGCATGCTCCAGTACGACGGCGACCTGCTCGTGCCGACCAATCACCTCGTCGCCCCACCGCAAATCGATCGCACCATGGGTGAGTACATCTGCGGCACCGGTCTGCGGAGCTTCGCGGTGAGCGAAACCCAGAAATTCGGCCACGTCACCTACTTCTGGAACGGCAACCGGAGCGGATACTTCGACGAGGAACTCGAGACCTACATCGAGATTCCGTCCGACAATGTCGAGTTCAACACTGCGCCGGCGATGAAGCTGCGCGAGATCACCGAATCGACGATCGAACTGCTCCGCTCAGGCGACTTCGCGATGGGGCGCATCAACTTCCCCAACGGTGACATGGTGGGCCACACCGGTGACCTCAAGGCCACCGTCGACGCCATGCAGGTGCTCGACGGTTGCCTCCAGCAACTCATCAACGTCATCGACGAGGTCGGCGGTGTGCTCGTGTTCACAGCCGATCACGGCAACGCCGACATCATGTACACCGAAAAGGCCGACGGCGAGATCACACCGAAGACCAGCCACACGCTCAGCCCCGTGCCGTTCGTGATCCATGATGCCGCCTTCAGCGACGAGTACACGCTCGCCGGCGTGGCGGACGCCGGCCTCGCCAACGTGGCGGCCACCGTGCTCAACCTCATGGGCTACGCCGCACCAGAAGGCTACGAACCCACCCTCATCGAACCGGTCTTGTGATGTTGGGGTCTGTCCCCAACATCACACAACTCAGGAGACGGTCAGCTCGATGACCTGACGGCCGGAGCCCTCCAGTTCGATCTCGAAGACGCCGGGAATCTCCGCCTCGAAGCGGAGAGCCGCTGACTCGCCGGCCACCAACGCCGTGGTGTGGTCGTAGCCATGAACGTGGAGCTCCTCGTCGATGTCCGACTCAACCTGGATCTCGACGAGGTCGCCGATCGACGCAGACGCCTCGACGACGCCACCGTGGGCACCGTCCTCACCGATGCGAACCTCGATGACGGTGTCGGGCTCAGCGACATCGCCAGGGACGACGATCTCGGTCATGTACCGCATGGCCGTGCCATCGAGCGTGAACACCGAGTGATCCGGCGCCGCCAACTCCACCATCAATTGGTGAGGGCCGGGCGCCACACTGTCGAGCGTGATGTCATTGCTGAAGAACATGCCGAGGTCCTTGCCGTCGACGTAGACGTGGACGTGCCCTTCGTTCGCGGCCGGATCGTCGGGATCGCCACCGACGATGTCGAAGCCGGTGACGGCGATGGACATGTTGATGGTGCCGGAATCATCAGCGGACGCATCGATCGTCACGACCGGTTCATCGAGACCGGCAGGCCACTCGAGCGTCGGGGCGTCGTCGCCATGGGCGTCGTCGCCATGGGCGTGGTCGGCGTCGTGGTCGTGGCCATCGTCGTGACCGTCGTCGTGACCGTCGTCGCCCATCTCACCATCGTCGACCATCTCCATCTCGCCATCGGTGGACGTGGTGGAGATCTCGTCGTCGTTGCCACACGAGACAGCAAGCAGGACGAGGGAAACGAGTAGGGCAATCGGGTGACGCATGGGCGCTCCTCCGGGGAGTGTTTCGATCTGGCACCTATCGGCGGATCAGCTGATCGACATTAGGTCCCCTACGCTCGGTATCGAGTTCCCAATGGTTCGAACGCGAACCCCTGACCCTGAAGGAATGCTCTTGCGAACCGGTGGACAGCTCGTTGTCGATGCCCTCGTCGCCCATGGGGTCACGACGGCGTTCGGTGTGCCTGGCGAGAGTTACCTCAGCGTGCTCGACGCACTCGTCGACACCGACATCAACTACGTGATCTGCCGTCAGGAGGGCGGGGCGGCGTATGCAGCCGAGGCCTGGGGCCGCCTCACCGGCGAGCCCGGGATCTGCATGGTCACCCGCGGCCCCGGCGCCACGAACGCCACCGTCGGGATCCACGCAGCGATGCAGAATTCGATGCCCATGGTCGTGCTGATCGGTCAGGTCGCCACCCATGAACAAGGACGAGAAGCCTTCCAGGAGATCGACTATCGCCGCTTCCTCGGCCCGATCACCAAGTGGGCCACCCAGGTCGACGACGTCGACGACATGGCCGAGGCGCTGACGATCGGCTTCAAGATCGCAGTGTCCGGACGACCCGGGCCCGTGGCCATTGCGCTCCCCGAAGACGTCCTGCGGGCCGGCACGAGCGTCACCGATGTCGCTCCGCTCCCGGTCGAGCGGGCGACGCCGACCAGCGGCGAGATCGACTCGATCGTCGGCGAGTTGGCCACGGCCGAGCGACCGGTCATCATCGTCGGTGGCGGACGCTGGACAGAGCAGGCGCGTGCCGATCTCACCTTCTTCGCCGAAGCCAACGACATACCAGTCGTGACCGCCTTCCGGTTCCATGACCTCATCGACAACCACAGCGACCAGTTCGTCGGTGAGGCCGGCGTGGGCATGCTGCAGGCCGTCAAGGACACCATCCACGGCGCTGACGTGGTGCTTGGTCTCGGCATCCGATTCGGCGAGATGACCACGGCAGCATGGACCCTGATCGACCTCGACGAACCCACGCAGCGCATCGTCCATGTCCATCCCGACCGCACCCAGCTGGGCCGGATCTATCCGACCGAAGTGGGCATTCTCGGTGATCCGTCGATCACGATCGGCCTCCTGCGCGACCGCATCGTGAATTCGGCCGAGCGACGGACGGCCTGGCGTCACGAGCGGCGCAACGCCTACCTCGACGCAGCGGTCGCCCCACCCCAACCCGGCGACTTCGACATGGGCATCGTCATGCGGTGGCTTCAGGACAACCTGCCCGACGATGTGATCGTCACTGCCGGTGCCGGCAACTTCTCGATCTGGCCCAACAAGCTGTTCCGGTACGGCGCCGAGGCTCGCCTACTCGCTCCGCAGAACGGCACGATGGGCTACGGCCTTCCCGCGGCGATCGCGGCCAAGGCCGCCCATCCCGAACGCACCGTCGTGTGCTTCGCGGGTGATGGCGACCTGCAGATGAACATCCAGGAGCTCGGCGCGGCCCGCCAGGCCGGTATCGAGCCCATCGTCCTCGTGCTCGACAATGCGATGTACGGCACGATTCGCGCCCACCAGGAGCGCGACTTCCCCGAGCGCGAATCAGGCACCAAGATCATCAACCCCGACTTCGTGGCCCTCGGCCACTCCTACGGTATTCACGCCGAACTCGTCGATCGGACTGATCAGTTCCCGGCTGCGTTCGAGCGGGCGCAGGCGTCACCCACCGGCGCGTTGCTCCACCTCAAAGTGCCGGCGGAGATGCTCACGCCGTGGATGTCCATCGACGACGCCCGAGCGAGCGGGTTGTAACGCTGGGGTCTGTCCCTAGCGTTACTCAGGCCTCGCCGAGATAGCTGGCGCGGAGTTCGGGGTTGGCCATGAGGGCGTCGGCGGTGTCGTCGAGGACGACCCGGCCGGTCTGGAGCACCCATCCACGATCGGCGATCGAGAGCGCCATGTTGGCGTTCTGCTCCACCATGAAGATGGCGACACCCTCCTGATGGATCTGCTCGATCAGCTCGAAGTTCGTCTGCACCAGCGCGGGGGCGAGGCCCATGGACGGTTCGTCCATCAACAGCACACGCGGGTTGCTCATGAGCGCTCGGCCCATGGCCACCATCTGCTGCTCGCCACCCGACAATGTGCCGGACTTCTGGCTGAGACGCTCGTAGACGCGAGGGAACATCGAATACACGCGCTCCAGATCACGCTGGATGCCCTCGCGATCGGTGCGGAGGTACGCCCCGAGCTCCAGGTTCTCCTTCACCGAGAGCCGCTTGAAGAGGCGCCGGTTCTCCGGGACCATCGTGACACCACGTTCCACGAGGTACGACGTGGGCTTGCCGTTCACGACCTCGCCGTCGAGCACGACGTCGCCGGTGGTCGGGGTGACCATGCCGAGCAAGGTCTTCAGTGTCGTCGACTTGCCCGACGCGTTGCCGCCGAGCAGGCAGACGAGCTCACCCGGGTAGATGGCGAGCTCGACGTCCTTGAGGATGTGGACCGCGCCATAGTGCGTGTTGATCCCCCGCATCTCGAGGAGCGGCGTGGAATCGCTGCGATCGGTCATGACGCCTCCTCGGCGGGCCGACCGAGGTACGCCTCGATCACATCCGGGTTGGTGGAAACTTCCTCGTAGCTGCCCTGGGCGATCGTCTCACCATGGTCGAGCACGACGACCCGGTCGGACACATCGCGCACCACACCCATGTCGTGTTCGATCATCACGATCGTGAAGCCCCACTCGCTGCGGAGCTTGCCGATGAGCCCGGTGAGCTCTTCGGATTCCTTCGGGTTCATACCCGCGACCGGCTCATCCAGCAGGATGACGGTGGGCTTGGTGGCCATGGCACGGGCGATCTCGAGACGACGCCGGTTGGCGTACGAGAGAACGGATGCCGGCTGCTCGAGTCGGTAGCCGACGAGGCGGGAACCGAAGAACCCGAGCACCTTCTCAGCGTGTTCGCGGATCTCGCGTTCTTCCTGACGGAACGCTGCCGTGTTGAACAGTGAACCCCAGATGTTCTGCTTGGTGCGGCAGTGTTGGGCGACCATGACATTCTCGACGATCGTCATGTTGGCGAACAGCCGCACGTTCTGGAACGTACGGGCGATGCCGCGGGCCGTCACCTGGTTGGGGTCGAGACCGAGCAGGGACTCACCGTGGAAGATGATGTCGCCCGACGTGGGTGTCACCATCCCGGAGATCATGTTGAAGAACGTGGTCTTGCCGGCGCCGTTGGGACCGATGACCGACACGATCTCGCCCTCGTCGACGTGGAAGTTCAGATCCTTCAACGCGTGGAGGCCACCGAAGGTGACGCTCAGGTTGTCGATGGTGAGGAGACGTTCGCCGCTCATGCGGGGGCCACCTTTCCCTCGCCGCCGGGTCCCTCGGCACCAGGTTCATCGTCCTCCGCGTCGTCGACCTGGCCCTTGAGCCAGGCGTCCTGGAGGAACTCCTCCTGGTGGAGTTCACGACTGCGGCGCACGTTCGGCACGAGACCTTCGGGGCGCTTCAACATCATCCAGATCAACAGGGCGCCATAGATCAACAGCTTGAACTCGGAGAACTCGGCCAACAGGCCCGGCTGCTTCGGACCGCCGAGCACACCGATGAGCACCGCGGCACCGGCCATCACGCCGACGATGTTGCCCATGCCACCGACGATCACGACGACGAGGATCACGATCGAGACGAGGATGATGAAGCTGGTCGGGAAGATCGAGCCGACCTTGGCGGCGAAGATCGCTCCCGAGAACGAGGCGAGCACGGCACCCACCACGAATGCCATCAGCTTGGCGTTGACGGTGTTGATACCCATGGCCTCGGCTACCGACTCGTCCTCACGGATCGCCATCCAGGCGCGACCGAGGCGGGACTTCTCGAGCCGCCAGGAGATGTAGATCGCCAGCGCACAGAAGATGGCCACGACGTAGAAAATCGCTCGTGGATCCGTGCCCTTGATCTCGACGAAGCCGAGGTCGAGGCCCGGGATGTTGGTGACACCCTGGGCGCCGCCGGTGTAGCCGCCGAGCCAGTCAGAGAGGAACAGGAGCCGGATGATCTCGCCGAAGCCGAGGGTGACGATGGCGAGATAGTCACCGCGCATCCTGATCACCGGCGCGCCGATGAACAAGCCCGTGATCGCCGCGAACACCACCACGATCAGCAGGGCCACGAACCAGTGGGCGTGGGGCACCCAGTCGGGCCAGGACTCGCCCCGGTTCGAGGAGGTGAGAATCGCCGTGGTGTAACCACCCACGGCGAAGAAGGCCACATAGCCGAGATCGAGGATGCCGGCGAGGCCGACCACGATGTTGAGACCGAGAGCCAGCAACACGAAGAGGCCGACGTTGGCGAGCAGTTCGTTGGTGATGCGGCCCAGGAACATCGGCAACACGATGGCAGCCACGCCGCAAGCCAGGATCATCATCGCGTTGGCCTGGGTGCGCTCCGCTCCCTCGTACGACTGGAATGTCTGCCTGGCCGAGCGCACCCGCTCCCGCCCGAAGAGCGAGAAGAGGATGCCGACGATTGCGACACCGAGCGCACCCTGCTGTGAGAGACCGCCGCGCACGAAGTAGATCTCGTCGGTCAACCACTCCAGCTTGATGCCTTCGGAGATGTCGGAGATGACCGTCTCGAAGACCGAGAACGCCAGCACCCAGAGGACGACGGAGGCGACGAGCTTTCGAGCGAGCGTCGGGAGCACGTGCATCGAGCCACCGGCCAGACCCAGGCCCGCACCGATCGCCAGCCAGACGCCGACGCCGTGGCCAACGCCATTGTCGAAGGTGAGGAGCGCGAAGAGCTGCGGGCTCCAGTTGACCAACGGATCACGAAGATCGAAGTTGTCGAGCAGGACCACGAGAAGGCTCAGGCCGCCACCGCCGATCAGGCCGACAACGAGACCGGCGACGAGCTCACGAGGACCCTTCTTGTGGGCGGTCATTCCCTCGAGGAGCTTCTCGCTGGTGACGACGTAGCCCATCGTGACCGGAAGCCACAGCAACGAGACGTATCCCATGCTCAGCAGCGGTTCGATGATCTTGCGGCTGTCGAGGCCGATCGGCATGTTGGCCAGCGAGATGAAGATCATGCCCATCGCCGTGAGCAGGCCGTAGTTGACGACCTTGCGCCAGTCCTGATCGAACGGATCGCGTGCGTCCTCGAGGGCAGTCGTGGGATCCATGGTTGCGCTCATGCCCGGTCCTCCGACGACAGACGCTCACCGAAGAGGCCGGTGGGCTTCACCAACAGAACGAAGATCAGCACGAGGAACGCCACGGCGTCCTTGAGCTGAGAGACGCCCGGGATGCCCCAGGGTTCGAGAACCATGAGCGGCGCCAACGACTCGGCTGAGCCGAGCGAGACACCGCCGGCCATCGCGCCGCCGAGGTTGCCGATACCGCCGACCACCGCAGCGCTGAACGCCTTGATACCGGGGAGGAAGCCGGTGGTGTGGATCACCGAGCGGAACAGGATTCCCCAGAGGATGCCGGCCACACCGGCCATGGCACCGCCGACGGCGAAGGTGGTGACGATCGTCTTGTTGACGTCGATGCCCATCAGCGACGCGATTTCCTTGTCCTCGGCAACCGCCCGCATGGCCTTGCCCGTCTTGGTGCGTTCGACGAGGTACCAGAGGCCGGCCATGGAGATGGCGGCCACGATCAGCACCATGATCTTGGTGCCCTCGATCTCGAAGAAGAGGATCGATCGCTTGTCGGCGAGCCAGTCCGGGAGCGTGGGATACGACTTGGCGCCCGGTCCGAGGAGGACGACCGAGATGTTCTGGATCAGGAACGAGACGCCGATCGAGGTGATCAGCGGGATCAGGCGAGGGGCGCCTCGCAGCGGGCGGTAGGCGACCCGTTCCATGATCACTGCGGTGGCGGTCGAGCAGACGATCGCGACCACGATGATGAACAGCAGGGAAAACAGGAAGTTGCTCTCCCACGCACCCGCTTCGTCGAGCTTGTTGGACGTGATCATGCCGGTCATGGCGCCGACCATGAAGACCTCGCCGTGCGCGAAGTTGATGAACCCCAGCACGCCGTAGACCATCGAGTACCCGAGGGCGATGAGACCGTACATGGCGCCCTGGGAGAGCCCGGAGATGACGAGACCCTCGAACTGGTCGGCCGTGAGGCCGGTGGCGTCGGGGTTCACCACATTTGCGATCGGGTTGTCGGGGTTGATCTGTTGGAGCACGAACATCACGAGGCCCGTGATGATGAAGAAGCTCAACCCGAAACGCATCAGTGTCAGGAACTGATCGACACCGGTCTTCGGCGCGGCTTTGTGCCGCATAGCAGTAGTCACGAAATCCCCCTCCGTGTCCCAAGGACCGGCACACGCTAACGCAAACGGCCCCCTCCCACCACAGGTGGAAGGGGGCCGCTGTGAAAAGAATCAGCGAGTTCGCTAAAAGCTAGATCACGGGGCGTAGTCGAAGACCACGTTGGACATGCCGGCGTCAACGTCGCCGCTGTCTTCGTGGAGGACCACGGTGATCTTCTGTGAACCACAGTCACCGAAGTCGTCACAGTTGATGGTGCCGATGACACCGCTGTAGCCGGTCAGGGTGTCGAGGTACTCGCGCACGCCGGCCTTGTCGATGACGAGGTTGCCCGAGTCGTCGACATAGCTGGCAGCCGAGATGGCGTCGAGCAGCATGGCGGCGGCGTCGTAGCTGTGACCCCAGAACGGAGCGGACGGAGCCTCACCGTGTGCGGCCTCGTAGTCGGCCAGGACCTCAGCAGCGGTCTTGCCGGTGCTCTCGTTCAGGTTCTCACCGAAGCGGACGTCGGGGCCCGAGAAGTACATGCCCTCGGACTGCTCGAGCTCGAAGAAGCCGGTGACGAGGAGACCGTCAGCTGCGAGGAGCTGGGTGTTCTCGAGGCCGGCAACGCCGTGAGCCTGGTCAGCGACATGGTCGCCGGCGGGCTGGAAGATCGGGAAGAACAGGGCCTCGGGCGAACCGGCGGCAAGCTCGGTCAGCACGGGAACCATGTCGGTGTCTTCCTTGTTCACACCGGTGAAGCCGGTGATCTCGCCACCGAGTGCCTCGAAGGCGTCGGCGAAGGCCTGAGCGAGACCCTGGGTGTAGGGGTCGCCGTCGTGGATCGCCGCAGCAGTGGTTATACCGAGTTCGCCGAAGACGAACTGGGCCATGGCAGCGCCCTGGTACAGATCGTTGTGAGCGGTGCGGTAGTAGCCGGTGTTGTAGTTCGCACCGGCGGTGCCGGCGAGATCCGAGGTGAGCGCCGGCGAGGTGTTCGAGCCGGAGATCATCACGATGCCGGCGTCGCTGATCAGCGGCGCAGCAGCGGTGGCGGCGCCGGAACACGAGGTACCGACAACACCGACGATCTGCTCGTCGGCAACGATCTGCTGAGCAGCAGCCTGGCCACCGTCAGCGGAGCAGAGGTCGTCGAGACCTTCACCAGAGGTGACGTCGAAGCCGTGGATCTGGCCGTAGTCGGCCACGGCGGCTTCGACACCGCGCTGGTTCGGAATACCGAGGAACGCAACATCGCCGGTGATGGCGTTGAGCGAACGGATCTGGACCTCAGCGCCGGCTTCGACCGTGATCGTGCCGAGCGAGCCGTCACCGAGGTGATCGCCCATGGCCTGATCGTCGTCGGACATGTCGTCATCGGACATGTCGCCCGAGTCGTCGGAGCCAGAATCGCCGGCGCTGGTGTCGTCATCGTCATCACCGCAGGCAGCGGCGATCAGTGAGAACGAAAGCAGCACGGCAAGCAGCATCATGAGCTTGCGTGAAAGCTTCATAGGTAAGTCCCCTCCATAGGGATATGTGCGCGAAAAACGAGTTGGCATCGCGCTGCCAATTGGTGCGAGAAGTATAGAGCCGCCGACTCGGCAATAGCGGTTCGGTGACAAAACCCGGCGAAATGTCCGGACCAAGTCGGGCTCAGCCCGGATGCGCCCTGAACTGGGTCGGGGTCTCGCCGAGCAGCCGCACGAACTGCTTGGTGAACGCGGCCTGATCGTAGAATCCCGTCGCCGCGGCGACGGTGGCCACGGTCTCCGTCGTGCGTTGCAGCATCTCGGCGGCACGATCGATCCGTGCCTTGAGGAGATACTGGGCGGTCGTCAGCCCGAAGACCTTCTTCATTCGCCGGTCGAGTTGCGGGGCCGAGCATTCGGCGATTGCCGCGAGCTCGACGACAGTGGGAAGCCCATCCACCTGCGCTCGAACCGTCGCCACGATCTGTTCCAACGATTCGAGGGCGATCCCCCGCTCATCAGGAGTGATGAGGTCGCGGCTGATCGACACCAACCCGACGACCGCACCCGCGTCATCGTGGATCGGGCGTTTGGCGGTGAGATACCAGCCCGTCGACGCGTCGGGCCGGCGGATCAGCTCGAGCTCGTCATGGAGGACCTCATCTCTTCCCATGACCCGGTCGTCCTGTTCCTCGTAGCGGGCGGCAAGGTCGGCGGGGAACAGATCACCGGCTCGTTGACCGAGCACATCTCGCTTCGACGACCGACCGGACCGCCGGACGAATGCGGTATTGACCGCCAGATAGCGCCCATCGGTGCCCTTTGCACAGAACATGACGTTGACCAGATCATCGAGCAGGCTGATCAACTGCCACTCGGCATCAGCGGCGTCGAGTTTGCTCCCTGGCTCCGTCATCTGTAGCGAGATCGTACAAGACCTGTGACCGTCCCTTCCCTGACACTGGAGCCATGGCTTCGAACCCGACCGCGCCCCTCGCCGAGGAGGCAATCGATCTGGTCGCCGAATGGCTCGACACCGCCGCCGCGATCGAAAGCCGCACCGAGCGCGGCGAGGTCGGACGCCTGCACTCCCTCATCGACGAACCCGCCGGCGTGGCCTTCGCGATGCAATACATCGACCGGGTCGCTCGACACACCGACAATGTCCTGGCCGCCGGTGAACTCTCGACGCTGGTGCGCCAGTCCGACCTCCCCTCCTTCGTCGGAACGCTGGATCGGCTCCTCTTGCGTGCCGGGGCCCGGCTCGCCCCGCTCGCGCCGAACCTCGTCATGCCGATCGCCCAGCGTCGCCTCCGGCAACTCGTCGGCCACATGCTGGTCGACGCCGACCCGGACCCCCTGCACCACCACATGAAACGGCGACAGGCCCAGGGGGTCGCGTTGAACATCAACCTCCTCGGGGAGGCGGTACTCGGTGAGGCGGAGGCGGAGCGCCGCTTCCAGCGAACCCTCGATCTCATCGCCGATCCTGCAATCAGCTATGTCTCGGTGAAGGCGTCGTCGATCGCCAGCCAGCTCGACCTGTGGTCCTTCGACGACGCACTCTCGCGCGTCACCAGCCGTCTCCGCCGACTGCTCGCCGCAGGCGCCTCCACCACGCCACATACGTTCATCAATGTGGACATGGAGGAGTACAAGGATCTCCACCTCACTCTCGACGCGTTCACATCCGTCCTCGACGAGCCCGGTCACCTCGGCACCGAGGCGGGAATCGTCCTGCAGACCTACCTTCCGGACTCCTTCGTCGAACTGCAGCGGCTGACGGACTGGGCCACCGACCGTCGAGATCGAGGCGGGGCACCCATCAAGGTGCGTCTGGTCAAGGGGGCCAACCTGGCGATGGAGCGGGTCGACGCCGCGATGCACAACTGGGACCAGGCGCCGTACTCGACGAAGGCGGAGGTCGACGCCAACTACAAACGGTGCGTGGAATGGGCGCTACGGCCGGCCCACGCCGAGGCGGTCCGGGTCGGGGTGGCGAGCCACAACCTGTTCGACGTCGCGTGGGCGAAGCTGCTGGTCGACGAACGAGACGTCGGTCCGTGCGTCGACTTCGAGATGCTCCAGGGGATGGCTCCGACGCATGCTCGTGCCGTTCACCAGAGCACCGAAGACCTGCTGCTCTATACGCCGATCGTCGCGCCGGTCGACTTCGACGTGGCGATCAGCTACCTGATCAGACGACTCGAGGAGAACGCCTCCGGTGACAACTTCCTGCGCCACCTCTTCTCGATGGCGCCCGGCAGTGACACGTTCCTCGAACAAGCCGACCGATTCCGGCGGGCGGTCCGAGACCGAGACGCCGTTTCGTCGATCCCCCATCGAGGAGACCGCGTCCCAACGCTCCACACCGGCTTCGCCAATCACCCCGACACCGACACCGCACGACCGGAAGTGCAGGCTTGGCTGACGAAGACGAGAGCGCTGGCGGCCGAACCGGTCCGGGCCCCGCTGACGACGGATCTCGCCACCATCGAAGCCCGTCTCGCCGAGGCCGGGGCCGCACAGCCGGCGTGGTACGCGCTCGGCGCTGACGCTCGTCGAGAGATTCTCTGGGCCGTGGCCGACCAGCTCGACGATCGGCGCGACGAGTTCCTGGCGACGATGGCTCACGAAGGGCGCAAGGTCTTCGCCGAAGCGGACGTGGAGCTCAGCGAAGCGATCGACTTCGCCCGCTGGTACGCCGAGCACTGCTCCGAACTGGACTCCATCGAAGGCGCGGAGTTCACCCCGTACGGCGTGGTCGTCGTGGTTCCGCCGTGGAACTTCCCGGTCGCCATTCCGACGGGAGGCGTGATGGCATCGCTGGCCGCGGGCAACGCCGTCATCCTCAGGCCGGCGCCCGAGACGCCGCGATGTGCCGAGTTGATCGTGGAGGCCGCCTACGCCGCAGGGGTGCCGCGCGAGGTGCTGCAGTTCGTTCGTACGCCGGACGACGACGTCGGCAAGGCGCTCGTGACCGGCGCGGATGCCGTGATCCTGACGGGCTCGACCGAGACCGCGGAGATGTTCCGTCGCTGGAAGCCCGATCTCCCGGTGCTGGCGGAGACGAGTGGCAAGAACGCACTGGTCGTCACACCGCACGCCGACATCGATCAGGCCGTGGATGATCTCGTGAAGTCGGCACTCGGCCACGCCGGGCAGAAATGCTCGGCTGCGAGTCTCGCCATCCTCGTGGACGGCGTCGCCGACGACCCGCGCTTTCGGCGCCAGCTGGTCGATGCGGTCGAGAGCCTCCGGATCGGCTGGCCGACCGAGTCCGGCCCGAACTTCGGACCCACGATCGTCCCGCCGGAAGGCAAGCTCGCGCGGGCCCTCACCACGCTCGATGACGGCGAGTCGTGGCTCGTCGAGCCACGGGTCGTGGACGACGGTGGGTCACTCTGGTCACCCGGCGTTCGCGAAGGCGTCGCCCCGGGCAGTTGGTTCCAGCAGACCGAGTGCTTCGGGCCGGTGCTCGGCCTCATTCGCGCCGAGGGCCTCGACGAAGCGATCCGGATCCAGAACGACTCCGCGTTCGGTCTCACCGGCGGCCTGCACTCGCTCGACGAGTCGGAGATCGATCAGTGGCTGGAGGATGTCGAGGTCGGCAACGCCTACGTGAACCGGGGTATCACCGGGGCCATCGTGCGGCGACAGCCATTCGGCGGCTGGAAGGGGTCGTCGGTCGGGCTCGGTGCCAAGGCCGGCGGCACGGACTACCTCCTCCAACTCGGTCGTTGGACGGCCACGGCCGGGTTCGACGACGCACCCGAATCCGATGAGCACTGGCAGGGGTCGCACTACGGCGTCGATCATGACCCGAGCGCGCTCTTCTGTGAGCGAAACGAGTTGCGCTACCTCCCCCATCCATCCGTGGTGATCCGCGCGAGCGACGACGCCGAGCCTGCGGCCGTCGAACGAGCGAGGGATGCCGCGCGCCGCGTCAACCCGACCGCGACGATCTCCCGAGCGTCAGATGAGTCAGATGCCGACTTCGCATCCCGATTGTCAGACTTCCCGTGGGGCCGGGTCCGGATGGTCGGCACGGTGCCCGACGCGCTCCGCGTGGCCGCGATCGACCACCACGTGCACATCGTCGACGAGCCCGTGACGGCGAGCGGCCGCCTCGAACTCCGCCTCTATCTCCGCGAGCAGGCGATCAGCCAGACGCTCCATCGCTTCGGCAATGTCCCCAACCTGTAACGCTGGGGTCAGACCCCAGCGTTACAACTCACGTGCGGGCGACGATCTCTTCGACCGGGCCGGTCATACCCGTGTAGAAGGGACCGAACTCGGCGTAGACAGCCGAGGCGGTGTCGTAGCGCAGTGTGTAGACGACGTCCTTCAGGTCGTCGAGCCGCTGCCCGAACAAGGTGACACCCCACTCCCAATCGTCGAGACCGGTGGAGGCGGTGATGAGCTGGACGATGCGGCCCGCGAACGCTCGACCGGACGTGCCGTGCTCGTACATGAGCTCCTTGCGCTCTTCGAAGTCGAGTGTGAACCAGTTGTTCTCGGCCTCGCGCCGCTTCGTCATCGGGTAGAAGCAGTACGCGCTCTTTCCCTCGGGCGGGAGTTCGGGGTAGAGCCGCATGTTCTTCATCTCGTCAGGGATGCCCTGGGCGTACTCGGAGAGTTCGGTGATGGAGACGAAGCTGTCCACGACAACGAGACCGGCGTTGGCGAGCCCGGTCTGCAGATCGCGTACGGCCCACGCGTCGGCGGCGAGCGCCATGAAGCAGAGCTCGGCCTTGTGACCGAGGATGGCGATGCTCACGACCTGCACATCGGCGGCCTGCGCCGCTTTCACTGCCGCGACGACCGCGTCATTGTCGGTGTCAGCGGTGCGAGCGCAGAAGAGGTGGACGACCGTGAGGCCTTCGCTGGGGGTGACGGGATCGAGCATGGTTCGAGTGTACGGGGGATAGGTTCGCGGCATGAGCCGAAGCACGCATCAAGCCATTGCGGACGAACGCAATGAGTCGATCGAGATCTACATCAATGGCGAGTTCTTCCCCCGCCACGAGGCGAAGGTGTCGGTGTTCGACAGCGGCTTCCTCGTCGGGGACGGGATCTGGGAGGGCATCCGCCTCCACCACGGCGTCTTCGCCTTCCTCGACCGTCATCTCGACCGGCTGTTCGCCGGCGCCGCCGCCACCGGGATCGACATCGGTCTCGACCGGGCCGGCGTCGAAGCCGCTCTGCGGGCCACCGTCGACCGCAATGGAATGGACGACAACGTCCACATCCGTCTCATGGTCACCCGCGGTGACAAGAAGACCCCGTCGCAGCATCCGTCCAACAACATCGGCGGACCGAACATCGTCATCATCGCCGAGCACAAGGCCGCTGATCCCGACGTGCGCGACCGCGGCATCTCGTTGTTCACGGCCACCGTTCGTCGCCCGCCGCCGGACACGCTCGACCAGAAGCTCAACTGCCATTCGAAGCTCCACGAAGTGATCGCCCTGATCCAGGCGACGACCGCCGGGGCTGACGAGGCGCTGATGCTCGACCCCACCGGAGCGGTCGCCACCTGCAATGCCACGAACTTCTTCATCGTTCGGAAGGGTGAGGTGTGGACGTCGACCGGCCAGTACAACCTCAACGGCATCACGTCGGCCCTGATGGTCGAGGTGGCCCAGGCTGCCAGCATCCCGACCCGCGAATGCGCCTTCTCGTTGACCGATGTGTATTCCGCAGATGAAGCGTTCGTCACCGGCACCTTCGGCGGGCTCACACCCGTGCACACGATCGACGGCCGCACCATCGGCGCCGGCACCCAGGGCCCAATGAGTACCCTCCTCCGAGAGCTCTACGACGCACGGGTGGCCGCAGAATGCTCGTAGCGGGAGGCGGAGGCTGTCTCGACGGGAGCCAACGGGGGTTGTCCGCATGCAGCAGGTGAAACGCATTCAGTGCTGGTCGGGGCCCCGCAACATCTCCACGGCACTGATGTATTCGTGGCGCCAGCGCGCTGACACGACGGTCTATGACGAACCGTTCTACGCGCACTATCTGTCGCTCGACGATCGTGAGCACCCGGGTGTCGACGCCGTGATGGCCAGCCAGTCCGCCGACAGCGATGAGGTGATCCGCGACGTGATCCTCGGGGATGTGCCGACACCGGTCTTCTACATCAAGCAGATGGCACACCATCTCAAAGGTGTCGACCGCAGTCACCTCGGCCACACCGAGAACATCATCCTGGTCCGCCATCCGCGAGACATGCTGGCCTCGCTCTCCGTACAGCTCCCGCACTGCGAGCTGTCGGACACCGGCCTGGCCGAGTCGGTGGAACTCCTCGACGCAATCCTTGCCGAGGGCGGCGACCCGATCGTGATCGAATCACAGGCTGTGCTGGAGGATCCTGCGCGCGTCTTGTTCGCCGTATGCGAACGCCTCGGCCTCGAGTCCGACGAGGCGATGTTGTCCTGGCCCGCGGGCCCAAAGCCCGAGGACGGAGCGTGGGCACCGCATTGGTACGACAGCGTCCACGAGTCGACCGGCTTCGCGCCGTACAAGCCGTCGGGCCATCCCGTCCCCGACCGGTTGGGACCGATCCTCGATCACGCCTTGCCGCTGTACGAGCGGCTGATCGCCCACCACGTCTGATCGGCCGGATCAGCAATCCAGAGGCGGTTTTGGCAGCCGAGGGCTAGCCTTTTCCGTCAACGACGGGACATCCGTCAATCTGGAGGAATCATGAAGACTTCACGTAGCCGGATTGCCCGGCTCTTTGCCGTTCTCCTCGCTGTAGCCCTCATCGCCGTCGCTTGTGGCGACGACGATGATGCTGCGGTCGAAGGTGCCGACCTGGGCGGACGTACCGTCACTGTCGGCGTCGAGAACGCCTACCTGCCGTTCAACTACGTGCCTGCCGGCGAGTCCGAGGGTCAGGGTTGGGACTACGACGCATGGCGCGAAATCTGCCGCATCGCCAACTGCGAGGCCGAGTTCGTCGTCGCGGGTTGGCCCGACGTCATCGACCAGGTCGCCCAGGGCGAGCTCGACACAGCGGCTGACGGCATCTCGATCACCGACGAGCGCAAGGAAATCGTTGCGTACTCACAGGCCTACATGACCGTCGACCAGAAGTTCATCATCGCCAAGGGCGACGATCGCTACGGCAGCGCCGACGACATCATCAACGGCGACGCCCTGGTTGGCACCCAGGTCGGCACGACCAACTTCGAGCTGGCCGTGGAGCTGCTCGGCGGCGATGACCGCATCAGCGCGTTCGATCAGTTCGGTCTGGCCGTTCAGGCCCTCATCAACGGCGACGTCGACGCTGTCATCATCGATGATGCCGCCGGTCAGGGTTACGTGGGCGAGAACGCCGACGCGGTCGAACTCGTCGACGACGCGCTGCAGGCCGATCCGCTCGGCTTCATCTTCCCGCTCGACTCGGATCTCATCCCAGCCGTGGATGCGGCACTCGATGAGATGCGTTCGAGCGGCTTCCTGGACGAACTGGGCGAGAAGTACTTCACCGACTCGTTCACGGTCACCTACGACGACATCGAATAGTCAGCGTCGCTGACGCGATGAAACTGCACTAGGAAGGGTGCGTCGGATCCGTCCGACGCACCCTTTCACCTTTTCCGGGGGTCTGATGACTGCACCGACCGAACAAGCCACCATCGTCTCGGCGACAAACGTCACCCGGGTCCGCGGGTTCGAGTGGTGGCTTGTGGTGATGCTGACCGTGATCGGCTACATGGCCGTCCAGATCATCACGAACGAGGCATACAACGAGGCGTGGGACAACATCATCCCCGGCATGAAGCTGACCCTGTACCTCACGGTCGGGTCCTTCCTCGTCGCCATGCCCCTCGGCCTCTTCATCGGGATGGGCCGTCTCTCGAAGAACCGCCTCATCAACACCGCGGCGCAGGTGTACATCGAGTTCATCCGCGGGATGCCGATGCTCGTTTGGTTGTTCGTCGTGGCGTTCATCCTCACGCGCGATATCGCGGACGTTCTCGGGCTCAAGACCCGAGACATCGGGATGACCTGGCGCGGTGGCGCCGCGCTCTGCCTCTTCTACGCCGCGTTCATCGCGGAGGTCTTCCGAGCCGGCATCCAGTCGGTGGAGCCCGGGCAGATCGAAGCCGCCCAGGCGGTCGGGCTCAACCGGTTTCGCACGAACCGCCACGTCATCCTTCCGCAGGCACTGCGCAACTCCCTCCCCGCCCTCGGAAACGATTTCATCGCGTTGATGAAGGACACGTCGCTCGTGTCGGTGCTCGCCGTGGGCGAGATCACCTATGAGGCCCGCATCTATCTCGGCTCGAGCTTTCGCATCCGCGAGTCCTACTTCATCCTCGCCGTGCTGTACGTCTCGCTCACCCTCGTGCTGAGCCTCGGACTGCAGCTCTGGGAGCGCAAACTCGCCATCCCGGGACGAGCCGAGGAGTAGTTCATCGATGCCGGTCCGCGAGATCCTCGAAGGCAAGCCCGCTCTGATCGTCATCGACATTCAGGGCGGTGAAAACAATGTCACCGATGACGGTGCCGCGTCGATCCCGCTGATGGACGGCTACGACGCTCGCATGGACGGCGTGCCATCATTGATCCAGAAGGCCCGCGAATGTGGCGTGCCGGTCATCTTCTTCCAGGAGGCACACCGGCCGGACCTCGTCGACTTCGGCCGCGAACTCGACGGCGCCGAAGGGATTCACCTGGTCGAGGGTGAACCCGGCACGGACATCGATCCGCGCATGGGAATGCGACCCGACGACTACTTCATCCGCAAGCGCCGGTACTCATGCTTCTTCGGTACGGAGCTGGAGATTTTGCTGAAGGGATTGAAGGCCGACACGCTGTTCCTCGTCGGTGGCCACACCGACGTGTGTGTGCACTACACCTTCGTCGATGCTCACCAGCACGACTACTTCTGCCGCGTCGTCGAAGACTGCGTCGCCGGGTCGAGCCGGCAAGCACACGATGGAGCGCTCCGAGCCATGGAGTACCTGCAGACCGGCGCTGTGCGCTCTAGCGCTGAGGTGATGGCCGCGTTCGCGGCCTACCCGAGCTGACCCCTCACCACGCGCAGCGCAGCGACATACAGGACAGGCCCCCGTCGATGAGCGCGGCTTCGTCGGCCTGCACCTGAACGACCGCGTAACCGGCAGCGTCGAGGACGGCCGCCGCCTGCGGGAACCCCGTGCGCATGATCACGACGTCGTTGACCCGGATGAGGTTCGCCGCCGCTTCCTCACCGTCAGGGCACTCGATCACTTCGTAGCCGTCAAAGCACCCGCTGACGGCCAGCCGGCGGGTCGAGAAGATCGTGCGGTCGTCGACGATGGCACAGTCGGTCTTGAAATGGAGCACGTCCGCAGGCGTGTGGACGGATCGCACGGGCAAACCGGTTGGTTCCGCAGCCGCCGTCAGCGCGGCCACGCCGGCCGCGTCCGTGCGAGCGGACCGTCCGACGATGATCTCGTCAGCGGTCACGAGGATGTCGCCGCCGTCGACATGGCCGTCATCGATCTGCGCAACCGTGGTGAACCGGGCATCGAGATCAGGGCGGGTAGCGGCCGCCTCGCCGGCTCGGCTCGGCGTTCCCGGGCGCAACATGATTGCGTGCGAGCCGACGCAGAGTGCCGCGTCCTCGACGAACACGGCATCCGGGTGACCCGGTAGTTCAGGCATCACCTCGATCGTCATGCCGGCACGACCCAGAGCCTCGCAATATCCGACGTGTTCGGACTGAAATCGAGCGAAGTCCGGGTCGGGTCCTTCGATGGCGCGTAATCCGTCGACGACGCTCGCCGATGGAGGCCGCACGAGCGCGTGGGTGAATCGGATCGGGCTCATGCGTCGCCCTCCTGGGGATCGATCATCATTCCGATGAGCTCACGAACGAACTTGCCGCCGACCATCGCGGTCTGATCATTGACGTCGCGCGACGGATTGATCTCCACGACGTCGGCCCCGACGACCCGGGCTTCGCCGGCGTCGATCTGGCGAAGCGAGTCGAGTAGCTGACGGGTCGTCATACCGCCGGGCTCGTTGTGCGATACGCCGGGGGCGAATGCCGGATCAAGTGCATCGGCATCGATCGAGATGTAGACCGGGCCGGCGAGCTCGGGGATGCGACCATCCCAGTCACGGAACTCGTGGACCTCGACACCAAACCGATCGGCCTGCTGGCGTTGGTGCGGTGTGATCGTCCGGATTCCGAACTGGAGGAGTCGAGCCACGCGGCCCTCCTCCATGATGCGAGCGAAGGGGCAGGCGTGGGAGTAGCGGTCGCCATCGAGTTCGTCGTAGAGGTCCGGATGGGCATCGAAGTGCACGATCGTCAGATCGTCGTGGACCGCGCTCACGGCCTGAACGATGGGCCACGTCACGAAGTGATCCCCGCCGACCGACACGACCCGCGACCCGTCGGCGATCACCTCCGCCACCGCACTCGAGATCGTGTCCCGGGCATTCTCGGCGCCGTCGGGAATCGTCAGGTCGCCGAGATCGGTCCAGGCGGAACCGTTGAGCGGGCCGAGGTCCACCCCGGATTCGGTGCACCAGTTCGCCGACCCGCAATCCAGGGCGGATCGGACTGCCGTGGGCGCATCCGCCGCCCCTCGCAGGAACGAGGAGTGGGCGTCGTACGGAACGCCGAGGAGCCTGACGACCATCAGTCGACGTAGATCTCGAGGGAGCCGTCCCGGGCGAACCCGGCGAGCTGTAGCCCGGCCCGCTCCGCGGTGGCCACGGCCAACGCGGTCGGTGCACTCACGGCCACGAGAGCGCGGAAGCCGCCTGCCCACGCCTTGTGAACGAGTTCGAAGCTCGCTCGGCCGCTCACCACCACACCCTTTCCGGTGACGTCGGCACTGTCGAGAACCATTCGTCCGACCAGCTTGTCGACCGCGTTGTGTCGGCCGATGTCCTCGCGGACCAGGGTGACCCCGCCCGACGGATCAACCACACCCGCGGCGTGCACGGCACCTGTCGCGTCGAACAGGTCTTGGCCGGGACGCAGCTTCTCCGGCGCATCGGCGAGAACGGCCCAGTCGACCGGATCACCGACCACCGGTGAGATCTTGGCGGCCAGCTCGTCGATCTCGTCCGTGCCGCAGAAGCCACACGACGATGTGGTGGTGGCCAGACGAGGCGCGGGTGGCGGCGCGTGCCCGCCGGTCGACACCGTCACGATGTTGAACGCCGATGCCGCCGCCGATCCGTTGGCGCAGTACTTCACCTCACGCACGCGGTGCCCGTCGAGAAGTCCCTCGTTGTGGCAGAAGCCGACGGCCAGCTCGAAGTCGCTGCCGGGCGTGCGCATGGTGGTGGCCACGCGTGTGCCGTCGAGCTCGATCGCCATTGGCTCCTCGGTGGCGAGAATGACCGGACGGCGTCCGCGCGCGGGCTCAGCCGCCGACCATGCCCGTACCAGGCGCTGCTCGCTGCGCTTTCGAGGACTCACGGACGCAAGCGTACGTCGTGGCCCGAGAAAGCACATTGGGGTCTGTCCCCAGTGTGCTTTCTCGGCGTGCGCTCAGGAGCGAACGAGTTCGGCGCTGAGGTGGTGGGTGAGAGGCTCGCCCATGGCGGCCATCCACATGTCGATCTTCAGGGCATCGCCGGCGACCTCGAGGCGACGACGGACCTCGGTGATCGGCTTCGCCGTGCGCGTACCCTCGACCCGCTCGGTTCGCAGGTCCACGATCACACCGTCCGCCTTCTCCTCCACCGAACCGGCGTGGATCTCCACGACACCAGTGGGCTGCGCCAGCACCATCTCGATGGTGCGACTCGGCTGCGGACGCAGATATCCGACCTCGGCGTGCATCGGCGCATCGCTCTGCGGATGACGGGTGCGCTGATTCATCGCCAGGAACGGCTTGCCCACGTGCGAGAAGACCAACTCCTCCAGGTAGGCGAAGTCCGCGATCGTCGGGTAGTGGCCCTCGCCGGGACCGCGCCATGTGCCGACCAGGGGGGCCAACGCCTCGCAAGCGGAATGAAGTTCTGCACCAGTGCTCATCGAAGAAGCAAACTAGCGCCAAAACGCGGAACGGCCCCCGCCGAAGCGAGGGCCGTGTCCGTCAGTTCGTCTGCATCGATGCGTATGTACATCTCTGCGCAGTCCGGCTGACGCCGGAATGCTGAGGACTTCTGAGCGAGCTCAGAAGTCCATGTCCGGCATTCCGCCGGGCATCCCACCCTCGGCGGGGGCGTCAGCGATGACGGCCTCGGTGGTGAGGAACAATGCAGCAATCGAGCCGGCGTTCTGCAGGGCAGAACGGGTGACCTTGGCGGCATCGATGATGCCGGCCTCGACCAGGTCGATGTACTCGCCGTTGGCGGCGTTGAGGCCGTGGTTGCCCTCGAGGTTGCGGACACGGTCGACGACCACGCCACCCTCCATGCCGGCGTTGACGGCAATCTGGGTCAGCGGACCTTCGAGCGCACGGCTCACGATGCGGGCACCGACCTGCTCGTCAGCGTCGGCGATCGAGTCCATCGCCGCGTCGACGGCGGCCTGGGCGCGGATCAGCGTGGTGCCGCCACCGGCGACAACACCCTCTTCGATGGCAGCCTTGGTCGTGGACACGGCATCTTCGATGCGGTGCTTCTTCTCCTTGAGCTCCACCTCAGTGGCAGCGCCGACCTTGAGAACGGCAACGCCACCCGACAGCTTGGCAAGACGCTCCTGGAGCTTCTCACCGTCGTAGTCGGAGTCGGTGTTCTCGATCTCGGCCTTGATCTGGGCGACACGGCCGTTGACGTCGTCATTGTCGCCGGCGCCCTCGATGATCGTGGTCTCGTCCTTGGTGACGATGACCCGGCGAGCCTGACCGAGCATGTCGAGATCGACTGCGTCGAGCTTGAGGCCGACCTCTTCGCTGACGACCTGGCCACCCGTGAGGATCGCGATGTCCTGCAGCATCGCCTTGCGGCGCTCGCCGAAGCCAGGAGCCTTGACCGAGACGCTGGTGAAGGTGCCACGGATCTTGTTGACCACGAGCGTGGCAAGCGCTTCGCCCTCGACGTCCTCCGCGATGATCAGCAGGGGCTTGCTGGACTGCATGACCTTCTCGAGCACCGGAACGAGGTCACGGACGTTCGTGATCTTGGAGGCGACAAGCAGGATGTAGGGGTCTTCGAGCACTGCTTCCATGCGCTCGGCGTCGGTGACGCTGTAGGGCGAGATGTAGCCCTTGTCGAAGCGCATACCCTCGACGAAGTCGAGGTCGAGACCGAAGGTCTGGCCCTCTTCGACAGTGATCACGCCGTCCTTGCCGACCTTGTCGATGGCGTCGGCGATGGTGGCGCCGATCTCGGGGTCCGCCGACGAGATCGCGGCGACGTTGGCGATCTGGTCCTTGTTCTCCGAAACGTCCTGAGCGTTCTCACGGATGTTCGCGACCGCAGCGGCCACGGCGGTCTCGATGCCACGCTTGATGGACATCGGGTTGGCACCGGCGGCCACGTTGCGGAGACCTTCACGCACCATCGACCAGGCGAGAACCGTGGCGGTGGTGGTGCCGTCACCGGCAACGTCGTCGGTCTTCTTGGCGACTTCCTTGACGAGCTCGGCACCGATGCGCTCGTAGGGATCCTCGAGATCGATCTCCTTGGCGATGGACACGCCGTCATTGGTGATCGTGGGAGCGCCCCACTTCTTGTCGAGGACGACATTGCGGCCCTTCGGGCCGAGGGTGACGCGCACGGCGTCAGCGAGCTGGTTCATGCCCCGCTCGAGACCGCGGCGGGCCTCTTCATCGAACTGAATGGTCTTGGCCATCATTCCTCCGGATTACGTGGATTGAGCAGTGGCGGAAAGGCCCATTGGCACTCTCCTGCCGCGACTGCTAATTCAACCGCGAGGCAATCCGTTTCACAACCGGCAGATGCCGAAGACCCGATCAACCAGCCGCGCTACTCCCGGTCGCCTCCGGCGTTGCTAGCGGTCGCCTCCGGCGACGGCCGGCACGATCGAGACGGTTTCGCCATCAGGAACGGCCGTCGCCAAGCCGTCCATGAAACGAATGTCGTCGTCGCTCACGAACACGTTCACGAAACGACGAAGCTCGCCGGCATCGTCCAGCAGACGCTCCTTGAAGCCGGGGTGCGCCGACTCCAGGTTGTCGAGGGCGTCGCCAACGGTGGCACCGTCGACCGACACCTCGCTCTGGCCTGCGGTGAGGGTGCGAAGGGTGGTGGGGACTCGAACAATGACGCTCATGGCACAACTTTCAGGACTGCTGACGAATCCCGACCGACTCTATCGGGATATAGGCCAAAAGGGGTTCAGTCGGGCTGCCAACCCGCCGATGACACGGGTGTCTGATACCCCCCAACCACCGCCGAGGTTGCTCATGGCCCCTGCCGCCCATCCCGTTGTTGAATCGCGTCTCGCCGAACTCGTCCGGAGCCTCAGCGGGACCGACCACGACACGGCAAGGGAAGCAGTCGATGCCGCACACCATGAGCACGGGAGCTACGGCGACCCGCTGCTAAACGTGGCCGCGGCCCTCGTGAACCTCCGCGAACCCGTGGACACGTCGAGCTGATCTAGCCTGGCGGGGTGGGCAACACTCCGGAGAAGGCCGAATCGGCCCAGAATCCACAGAAGTCCGATGGACTCCCGTTCCCCGCGGTCGTGGTGATCGCCGCCCTCGCGATCTTCGGTGCCGTCACGGCAGTCCAATGGGTGCTCGCCTCGCTGATCGGCATCATCAAGTTCGTGCTGGTGGTCGTCGTGATCGTCGCCGCGGTCGGCTGGGTCATCGCCGCGAAAGCCAATCGCTGACCGCTTCGGTCACGAGCGAGCCGGCCTCGCTCATGGCCCGCTCCTCGCCGTACAACGCCGCGAGATCGATCACGTCGATCGGCCACCCGCCGTCCGGCGGCTCACCGGCCGTGCCCACCACCGCCACCACGGGAACACCCGCCGCCTCGGCGAGATGGCGAACACCACCGACCACCTTGCCGGCGAATGACGTGGGGTCGAGCGCTCCTTCGCCGGTCACCACGAGATCGACCTGCTCGATCTGTCCGTAGAGATCGACCTCCTCGGCGATCAGTTCGAAGCCGTCGCGCAGGATTGCCCCTGCGGCTGCGAGTCCGCCGCCGAGTCCGCCGGCCGCACCTGAGCGCGGAAGGGCGCCGACTGCCACACCGTGCTCCTGCTCGTAGACCTCGGCGAGACGTTCCAACCGCCGGGTGAGCAGGGAGATCTGGGCTGGGGTGGCGCCCTTCTGCGGCCCGAACACCCTGGCCGCGTCGACGAACAGCGTCGTGACATCGCTGGCCACCTCTATCTCGACACCTCGGAACCGTGGGAGAGGTGCCATCGCCTTCAGCGCGCCGAGTCCGCCGTCGCTCGTGGCCGAACCGCCGAGCCCGACCACGATGTGGCGCGCGCCCGCGTCCGCGGCCGCGGCGATCAGTTCTCCGGTGCCGGCGGTGGAAGCCTCCATCGGATCATTGGCGTCTCGACCTCCGGCGACCACCAGTCCGGACGCCTCGGCCATCTCGATCACGGCGTGATCGGCGCGAAGCCTCCAGCGGGCATCGACCGGCTCCCCGAGTGGCCCGGTGACCCTCGTCGTCCGGTTCGGCCCGCCGAACGCGTCGAGTGTGCCCTCTCCCCCGTCGGCCATGGGTTGGCTCGACACCGCCCAACCAGCGGCCGCCGCACCGGCCGCGATGGCAGCACACGCATCGGCGGCGGAGAGGGTTCCCCGGAACTTGTCGGGGCAGGCGAGCAGTCGCATGGCCCCATGATGGGCCGATTAGCGTGGCGAGTGTGACCTCCCCGATCGTTCTCGTGTCGAATCGTGGTCCGCTCTCCTTCAACGAGGACAGCGGCCGGCTCGTGGCGAAGCGCGGTGCCGGGGGGTTGGTCAGTGGGCTCGGCCCACTCGTGGTCGACACCGACACGATGTGGATCGCCGCCGCATTGTCCGATGGCGACCGGGCGGCTGCCGCCGAAGGCATCATCGAGGCCGAGGGGATGCGGGTCCGCACACTCGCCATCGACCCGACGGTGCTTCGCCAGGCCTACGACGTCATCTGCAACGCGACGCTGTGGTTCCTCCACCACGGACTCCACGACCTCAGCCGCCGACCGCTCATCGATGAGGGGTGGCGACAGGCATGGGACTCGTACCGCGCCTACAACAAGGCCTTCGCCGCTGTTGTGGCGGCCGACGCCCCCGCCGACGCCACGGTGCTCGTCCAGGACTACCACCTCGCATTGTTGGGTCCGATGCTTCGGGAAACTCGGCCCGACATCACCTCCGTGCACTTCTCCCACACCCCCTTCGCCCCGCCGATGCAGATGCGCGTCATGCCCCACGACGCGGCTGCTGAACTCCTCGAGGGAATGGCCGGCCATGACCTGTGCGGCTTCCACTCCACGCGTTGGTCCGCAGACTTCACGGCTTCGTGCGAAGACGTGCTCGGCCGCACCCCCGCCACGTTCGTCGCTCCGCTGGCTCCTGACCCCGGCGATCTCAACGCCGTAGCGAGCGGGGCGGCCTGCCAGGCCGCCGTCGACGAGATCCACCAGCACCTCGGCGACCGCCAACTCATCGTTCGTGTCGATCGGGTCGAGTTGTCGAAGAACCTGCTCCGCGGGTTTCGCGCCTTCGACCAGTTGCTCCGGGACCGCGCCGACCTTCGCGGCACGGTGATCTTCCGGGCACTGGGCTACCCCAGCCGCGAGGGCCTGACCGAGTACTTGGCGTACCGCCAGGAGGCAGAGGCGCTCGTCGACGTGATCAACCGCCGTTGGGCCACCGACGACTGGACACCGATCGAACTCGACCTGCGCGACGATTTCCCGCGCGCCGTGGCCCACCTCCGGTGCTACGACGTCCTCCTCGTCAACCCCATCCGAGATGGGCTGAACCTCGTGGCCAAGGAAGGTCCGCTGGTCAACGAACGAAACGGCAGTGTGGTCCTGAGCCGCGAGGCGGGCATCCACGACGAGATGGCCGACGTCGTATTGAGCGTGAATCCCTTCGACATCACCGAACAGGCCGCGGCGCTCGGCGCCGCCCTCGACCGGTCTGCGTCAGAGCAGGCGACCGCAGCGGCGGCGCTCGACATCGTCGCCCGGGCGCGCACACCGAAGGACTGGCTCGATGATCAGCTGGCGGCGGCTGACTCAGTCCGGCGCTGAGGTCACGCGTTCGAGAAGATCCTTGAGCAGCGCCTGCGCTCCGGCGGGGCCCTCGACGACATGGTCCGCCCGACTCAACAGAATCGGTGGCACCTCATCGGATTGCACCGCGATCCGCACCGTGGCGACCCCGTGGCGAGCGAGTTCGTCGAGCCCGTCGAACGCGGGTAGGTCGCCGAGGTCGTCGCCCATGTAGGCCACGGGATCGAGGTCCTCGGCCAACTCCGTGACCGTCGTGCCCTTGTCCCGATGGATCGGCGGATGAAGTTCGAAGGAATGCTTCGCCGGGCGCCGCTCCACGCCCGTGGCGCGGGCCGCCTCGCTCGACCAGTCGGCGATCGGCTTCGCCAGGTCGTGGTCAGACCGGTAGTGCAGCGTCAGCGAGAGACCTTTCGGTTCGACCACGCCGACGCCGAACTCCGACATCGCGTCCTCCACCAACTCGCGCATGACCGGACGCCACGCTTCAGCCTCGTGCAGGGTGTGGTGCACACCAGCCGAGCGCCACTCGAGCCCGTAGAGCCCGACGATGTCGATCGAGGAGGGGATCAGGGCATCGAGATAGGCAACCGGTCGACCGGACACGATCGCGACACGACCGAGACGGGCCTGGAGCGCTTCGAGGAGATCGGCGATGCCCTCGCGAGGCACCGCCTCATCCGGGCTCGGAGCGATGTCGGAGAGTGTGCCGTCGAAATCGAGAAACAGGCCGGCTCGGCCAGGAGCCCAACCGAAGGGGTCGAGCGGGTGATGGGTCACGCCGCGCCGATGACGGACTAGCTGCCGAGCATGCCGTCGCTGCCGAGCACGACCCAGACGTGGGCGTCCTCGTTGCCGAGCGCCTCACCCTCAGCCACGAGCGCGACAGGGTCTGCGCCGGCGGGCCGGAGATGAATCTCGGAGCCGCCAAGCGCCTCGGCCACACCGATCGCATCGACGTCGTAGCCGTCGATGTACCAGACCGTGGAGGTCTCGGTCGCCAGCGCGGCGTTGACGGCGACGGCGACATAGCCGGCGGTCGTGAGAACGTCACGCTGTCGGCCGGCCAGACCACCGATGCCGGCACCATTGGCCACGATCACCTTCACCTCGCCCACAGGGCGAGCCGTGACGGTCGGCTCCACTGGCTCCGTCGTGGTGTCGTCGGTGGTGGGATCGTCGACGGCGAGCGGATCGTCATCGCCGTCCTCGGATGCAGCGTCGTCATCCGACGAGCTTCCGTCGTCGGCGCCGGCCGTCGAATCGTCGCTGCCCTCGACGGTGCTGGTGCCGTCGTCCTGGACCGCGAGTGCGCTCTCGTTGCCGCCAACGCCGCCCTTCCACAACAGCAGGACGCCGATCACCACCGCGACCGCTATGAGGGCTCCGCCGCGTGCAGCGGCGTTGCCGGTCGAACGGGCGAACGACCCGTCGTTTGATGCGTAACGTCCGGGGGCGGTCATCAGCTGAGCTCCTCGCTGACCTGGGCCAGGGGATCCTGGCGGCTTCGGCGTCGTCGGTCTCGCATCCGGCGCAGGCGCCGCACGACCATCGGGTCATGCGCTTCGGCCTCGGGACGGTCGATCAACTCGTTCAGGAGCTCGTAGTAGCGGGTGACCGTGAGATCAAGCCGAGACGCGATCGCTTCCTCTTTCGGACCTGCTTCGGTCCACCACGATCGCTCGAATTCGAGGATCGCAAGATCGCGTTGAGAGAGCTCCATCCCGACAGCCTGCCAGATTCTGTGCCCTGGGTGGCGCCACATACCCCTACGCTTGTGTTCCGAGCCGGTTCGGCCGGCCTCGCCCGTGTAGCTCAGTTGGTAGAGCAGCTGTCTTGTAAACAGCAGGTCGCAGGTTCGACTCCTGTCTCGGGCTCAGTTGGGACGCTGGGGACTGCGTCCTCGCAGCGAAGGCGCTGACCCCTGTCCCACCTCCGACGTCACCGGATCCTGGTGACCTGTCCCCAACGGGACAGGGGTCAGACCCCAGCGTCCCAACTAGGGGGAGCGGCGGCGGGTGATCTCGTAGCAGGCGACGGCGGCTGCGTTGCTGACGTTGAGCGAGTCGAGGACACCCAGCATCGGGATCGATGCCACGGTGTCGCAGCGTTCACGGACGAGACGAGACAGCCCAGGGCCCTCGGCACCGAGGATCAGCGCAACGGGCTCGTCGGCCATCGGGAGATCGAAGATCGAGCGATCTCCGCCGGCATCGAGGCCGACCGTCCAGATGCCGCGGCCGCTGAGTGTCTTCATCGCCGACGGGAGACCGCCGACGACAGCCATGCGCAGGTGCTCGATCGCACCCGCTGCCGTCTTCGCAACGGTGGGTGTGACGTGAGCCGCTCGATGGCGCGGGAGGATGATGCCGCTCACACCGCAACACTCGGCGGTGCGAAGAATCGCACCGAGATTGTGCGGGTCGGTGATGCCGTCGAGCATCAACAGGAACGGCGGCGCACCGTCGATGTCGGGCTCCATGAGATCCTCGAGCTCGGTGGCCCGCAACGGCGCAGCCATGGCGAGCACACCCTGAGCGCCGTCGGTGCGTGTCATCGACTCGAACTTGCTGCGAGCGATCTCTCGCAACGTCACCTTCTGCTCGTCGGCCAAGTCGATGATGTCATCGAGGATCGGCGCCGCATCGAGGTCGCCGGCGAGAATGACCTCGCGCGTCCGCCTCGTGCCGGCCATCAGCAGCTCACGGACGGCGTGTCGACCTTCCACCTGGTCGCCACCGAGGGAGCTCCTGCGGCTCTCCTCGTCGAACTGACGGATCGGGGTGGTGCCGCGCTGGCCGTCGCGGCGCCGCGGTTGTCGCGGCTGGCCCTTGCCGCGACTGGGTGGCCTGCCCCCTCCACGTGCGGGCGCCTTCTTCGCACCACGAGCGCCCTTCGGACTGCCGCCCTTCGGTCGCCCGCTGCCCTTGCCGCCACGTCCCGCGCTCATCGCAGCACCAGGGCCACGGCCCACGCCGCGATCCCCTCACCGCGGCCCAGGGACCCGACTCCTTCGGTTCGACGACCGGTGATGGTGACCGGGGCGCCGACGGCGTCACTCAGGTGCTGTTGCATTTGATCCTTCACAGGGGCGAGTTTGGGACGGTCGAGCACGACCGAGCAATCGATGTTGCCGACCCGCCAACCAGCGGCATTCACGGCTGCCGCAGCCGTGCGGAGCAGTTCGATGCTGTCGGCGCCGGCCAGGTCGGCGTCGGTGTCGGGAAACATCTGGCCGATGTCACCGAGACCGCAGGCCCCGAGGATTGCGTCGGCGCAGACATGAGCGACGACATCAGCGTCGCTGTGGCCGGCGAGGCCGGCGACGTCGGGAAACGTGACGCCGCCGAGGACGAGTCGGCGATCCGGATCGTCGGAGCGAGCATGGATGTCGAATGCCTGGCCGACACGGAAGGGGACATGATCGTCGCTCATGATCCGCCCTCGGCGAGAAGGGCCTCAGCCACGATGAGGTCGGCCGGAGTCGTGAGCTTGAGGTTGTGGGCGCTGCCGGGCACGAGCACCACTGTGCCACCATCGGCCTCGACCAGCGTGGCGTCGTCGGTGGCGTCGTGACCGGACGCGTGCGCGGCACGGAGCGCGCCGGCCTCGAACCCCTGGGGTGTCTGCACGGCGACGAGCTCGGAGCGGTCCACCACACCACCGTCATGACGGCGAATGGTGTCGGTGACGAGAACAGAGGGAACCGCCGCGGCGGCGCCCTCTCGCACCGCGCCGATCACGGCGGCGTAGACCGCGTCGTCGGCCAGCGGACGGGCACCGTCGTGCACCAGGATGACCTCCGCTGACGCCGGAACCACCGCCAACCCCGCCCGTGCCGAACCGGCGCGCGAGTCCGCACCGGCCACGACAGCGACGACGGCGTCACCCCACGTGGGCGGGATCGCGGCATCCGCCACCCGTTCACCCGGCAGCACCACCACGACACCCTCGGCGTGCCGCGCAGCCACCGTGACCGAACGGTCGATGACCCGCTGTCCGGCGAGATCGAGGAACTGTTTCGGCGCGCCGAATCGAGAACCCGAGCCGGCCGCCACCACGATCGCCCACACACCGCGCCGGGACGCACGGTCACCTGACATGGGCGACCCAGCAGCATGAGATGACGTCATCTCACTAGTGTGGGCGGAAATCATGACTGACTCCACCCTCCTCCGTTCGACTTTGCTCTTCGGCGATCTCGATGACGACAGCATGCACGAGATCACCACCGCGGCAGAGGAGCGCTCCCTGCGCCGTGGCGATGTCCTGTTCAGCGAACACGAAGAGCCCGATGCGCTGTACGTCGTGGTCTCCGGTCGGATCGCCATCGCCAACAAGTCAATCGACGGTCGCGAGTCGGTGGTGGCGCTGATGGAACCCGGCGACCTCTTCGGTGAGATGGGGCTGTTCGACCGGATGGGTCGATCCGCCGAGGCTCGGGCGCTCGAGCGGTCGGCTGTCATCATGGTGCCCTACGGCCCTCTCCACGAGATCTACGAACGCCACCCCCAGGAGCTGTGGAGCGTGGTGAAGCTGTTGGCCCGCCGCCTGCGGTCGATGGATCAAGCCCTCGCCGACTCCGTCTTCCTCGACGTCACCGGCCGCACCGCCAAGCGACTTCTCGAGCTCGCCGGCGACAGCGACGAGTTCGTCCTCCCGGTCACCCAGGAGGAGCTGGCCGGAATGGTTGGCGCGAGCCGCGAGCGGGTCAACAAGGCGATTGCTTCCTTCGTGAAGCTCGGCTGGATGGATCAATCGGATCGCCGCTACGTGATCACCAACCGCGAACAGCTCTCCATCCGCGCTCGCTGAGAACGTCACGTCGGGGGATGTCGCCTGTGTGACCTATTCGACGAAACCGGCGAGAGCGACCGCGGCCCGAAGGGTCGGGGCGCGTAGGAGCTCGAGCTCGCGAACGTCGACGTTCGCGGCCTTGGGCACGATCGCCCGGCGAAACCCCATACGGGCGGACTCAGTGAGCCTTCGCTCCAGATGACCCACGTGGCGGAGCTCACCTCCGAGGCCGACTTCGCCGATCACGACGAGGTCGTCGGGCAGCGGCTGGCCGGTGAGCGACGACAGGATGGCCAGCGCCACGGCCGCATCGGCGCCTGGGTCGGTGACCTTCGTGCCGCCGACTGCCAGTGCGTAGACATCGTTTGCCATGACCGCCACCCCGCAGCGGCGCTCGAGCACGGCGAGCAGCATCGCCAATCGACCCTGGTCGATCCCCTGGGCACTGCGCCGCGGGTTGGTCAGCTGCGACTGGGCGACCAGGGCCTGCAACTCGATGAGCAGGGGACGGTTGCCGTCGACGGTGGGCACGATCGCCGAGCCGGACACACCCGTGACCCTGTCCGCGAGAAACAAGCCGCTGGGATCATCGACGGGAGCGAGACCGGCGCCGTCCATCTGCAACAGACCCACCTCGTTGGTTGGCCCGAAGCGGTGTTTGCTGGCCCGGAGCAGACGAAGGCCGTGCTGGCGATCACCATCGAATTCCAGGACCGTGTCGACAACGTGCTCCAGCACGCGAGGGCCGGCGAGTGTGCCTTCCTTGGTGACGTGCCCGACGAGCAGAACCGCCGTGCCGACCCGTTTGGCATGCTGCACGAGCGTGTGTGCGCACTCTCGCACCTGCGCCACCGAACCCGGCGCCGAGGCCAGTACGGGATCATGCAGCGTTTGCACGGAGTCGATCACCACGAGATCGGGCTTGATCTCCTCCAGATGACCGACGATGTGGGGCAAGACCGTCTCCGCAACCAACCAGACGTCGGCGTGCACCGCGGCGAGTCGGTCCGCCCGGCCACGAACCTGCGCGGCCGACTCCTCACCGGACACATAGAGCCCCCGCAGACCCGTTTTCGCCGCCGCGCCGAGAAGTTGGAGGAGCAATGTGGACTTGCCGATGCCGGGCTCGCCGCCGACGAGGGTGACCGACCCGGGGACGAGCCCGCCACCGAGCACGCGGTCGACCTCGGTCAGCCCCGTCGAACGAGCAGCGGCGTCTTCGTGGGTGACCTCGTCCATCGGCTGAGGCGTGGACGCGGGCGACAACGGCGTGGACGTGGCCGCTCGCACGTCGAGTTCCTCGACCAGCGTGTTCCACTCACCGCAGCCGTCGCAGCGGCCAGTCCACTTCGGTGACGCAGTCCCGCAGTCGGAGCAGCGATACACCGTTCTCGTTTTCGCCATGGCGGCACCCTACGTGACCCATGTGACACCGAGATGCCGCACATCTCTGACGAAGTCTTGCGGCTAGTTCGAGCGGCGGGCGCGGAGGAGATCTTCGAAGCCGCGGACGATGGTGTGCTCGGTCTCGGGCGCTTCCTCGACGCCAGTGACGAAGAAGCCGGTGGCCATCCCGAGCTCCTTCGCCGCGTCGAGATGCTCGAGCACATTCGACAGGTAGAAGCAGTCGTAGAGATCGACCGACATGGTGCGCCGGGTGGCCTCGAACAGGGCCGGCTCGGGCAACGTCGAGCCGACATCGCCGCTGACCATCCACGAGGATACGACACCCTCGAGCGATGCCATGCGTCGTAGACGGTCGCCCCACACGCGCGGCTGGTTGCCGACAGCGGCAACGGGCAACCGGCTCGTGGCCATGCGATCGAGGAAGGGATGCAGACCGGGCACGAGCCGGAACGACGACAGGTAGCGGGTCTCGATCTCATCGGCCATCGGGCCCAGACCGACCTCACTCCAGAACTCCTCCGGTGAGATGCGTCCGAGCACCAGCTGGCGATGGTTGCGCCGAATGATCTCGGGATCGATCTCGGGGCGTTCGGCGGTGATGAGCGGGACGAGGAGACCCTCGACCGGATCGGTCGGCCGCACGATCACGCCGTGCACATCGACGATCAACAAACGGAGGAGACGACGCCGCGGCCGGTTCGCTTCTGCCTCACGGGTTGCGGCGCGCTTCTGGCGCTTGCGTGCGTCGCGGCGACGACGGCCCTTCGGCACCCTCCACTTCGCGAGCAGGAAGCTGCCGAGCCGCGACAGCAGCACCATGGCGAGAAGGATGAACGCGATGATGGCGACGAGCGCCCACACCCGCGGCAGGATGTCGTCCATCGACGAGCGGGCGTCGATATCGGCGCTCGCGTCGCCGTAGGCGAAGACCCATGTGGCCGTCTCGTCGGTGACCTCGCCGGTCTCGGAGGAGGCGCCGCTCGGCATGGTGACGTTGACCGTCAAGCCGAGCGTCTCCTCGAATGTCAGACCGGTCGCCGCTTCGATTCCGAACAGGCTGCGACCGAGGGGCGTGCCGCCGAGCCGGCCGGCCAGATCGTCGTCGCCGAGCACCTCGAGTGGAGGGTTCGGGTCGACGGTGGCGGCGAAGGTGTAGTCGGTGGACGCGGGCCGGAGCCCGATCTTGGAGAAATCGTGGGCCTGGGTGATCTCGATGTCGGAGAAGATGACTTCGGGCCCGAGAATCTCGGCCAGTACCCCCTCGAACTCACCGGCCGACAGGAACGGCTTTGACGCGACGAGCGTGATCCCGCCGTCCTCGACGGTGGGGCCGTCGAGTAGCCATCCCGCGGCTTCGAGGTCGTCGAACTGCAAATCCGAGGGATCGTCGGTGATCAGCGACACAGCCGCGGCATCGGCTACGACCGTGAGCGCGACCGTGCCCGAACCATCGTCGTCGATGACGATGTCGACGGTCGTGTCGACCCTGCACGCGGACAAGAGGATGGCGAGAATCGTCCCCAGGACCAGCGCGCTCACCCGATGCATCGAGAGAACGCTAGACGGAGTTTTGCTGTCTGCGTGTCCACCACCGGATTTCGAGCGTCCGGTGACCAACATGCGGAACGCTGCCGGCTCAATCCGGAGTGCCGACAACCATGTCGGCGATCGCCACGGCGGGGTCGAAGTCGTCGTCGGCTTCGGCCCAGGTGAACAAGGCGGCGCGATAGGCGCCGATGATTCGGGACGCGGCGAGGCGGGCGGCAAAGCGTTGATCCGCACTGGGTTCACGGGTCGACCGCAGGAAGTGACGGGTGAAGACGTCTTCGTAATCGAGATCATCACGCATGTCGTGTTCGCGCAGCTCCGGAATGTGCAGGAGGAGTCGGTAACGGTGGCGATGGATGGGATCGGCGGTGAAGCGTTCCACCTCGTCGATGACGAGGCGAGCGGCGGATTCGAGCGAGACCTCGGGCAGCGCCGTGAGACTCGTCTCGAGCATCTCGATCCGGGCTTCGTGGTCGGGGAAAGCTGCGGCCTGCTTGGTCTCGAAGTAGTTGAAGAACGACCGGCGACTCACCCCGGCACGATCAGCGATCTCGTCGATCGTGGTCTTGCCGTAACCCTGCTCGACGAAGAGTTCGATGGCCGCTTCGGCGATCGCTCGCCGGGTGGCTGCGGTCTTCTGGGCCCGCCGGCCGGGTGGGGCGGTGATCTCGGTCAACCGAACTCCTCCAGCACGTCATGATCGTCCAGCGCGGCACCGACACGGGTAATTCCCGCACTGACCACACGCGCCGCGGCCTCGTCCTTGGCACCGTACACACCGACCACGGCCAGCCCGATGCCCCATCCCGCGACGATGCCTCTGCGATAGTCGAGCCATGCGTCGTCGATGGTGAAATCGCTCCGACCCACCACGTCCACATAGCGAACGAGCAGATCGGCTTCGATCTCCCGACGAACCTCGACCGTGAGGCTCTGGCTGATGAAGTAGGCGAGATCCGTGCCGGCGCCGCCGAGCTGAATCCCATCCCAGTCGATCCAGACTCGGCCACCGTCAGGGCGAAAGAAGACGTTCTCGATCCGGGCATCGGAGTGCATCACGGTGCGGTTGCGATCCAGCCGGCGGACGGCCTCGGGGCCCACATCGGCATAAATCTCGCTGAGGCGCCGCTGAGCGGAGTTCAGATCTTCGCGCTCGAGCATGGCCGGGATGCCGCCGGCACTCATGGCGAACCAGGATTCGTCCTCCGCCGCGATCCTGAGCTGGTCGGCCAGCGCTCCCCCACCTCCCCAGAAGGCGCGATGGAGGAGGGCCAGATCTTCGATGATCTCGAAGGCCCGGGCCGGCGGGCAACCATCGACCTGGTCGTAGAGCATCGCGTCGGACAGATCGTCGATCACGATCAGGTGGCGGTCAGTGTCGCGGTCGGTCTGGACGAACCATGCGGCTGGGGTGGCCAGCGGGATGTGGTGCTGGAGATCCCGATAGAAGCGCGACTCACACTGATAGATGTCGGCATCCCAGACCTCCGCCCGGGTCGCCGGGTCTGGATGGGCGAACTTCGCGATGAGGCTGGTCGGTGCTCCCGGGTCGGCCGTGTCGATCGCGATCCTCGCAACCGTCCCCAGGAAGCCACCGCCGATCGTCTCCACCGCGACGCGGTCGACCGCGGTGCCCGGGTGACGAACGCCGAGCAACTGCGTCACCCAACCGCTCGTGATCTCGTCGGGTCGATTGGGAATCGTCGCCATGTCCATGTGATTGGTCTATCAATTTCTTGCACTCCGTGCAACTTCCTTCTACGGTGCCCGCATGGAGATCCACGACTACGTACAGCACGACGCAATCGGCCTGGCCGAGCTCATCCGTTCGGGCCAGGTGAGCGCCGCTGAAGTCCAGGGCGCTGCCCTGGAAGCCGTGGCCGTCGTCAACCCGCATCTCAACGCGGTGGCCGGTGAGCCGTTCGACGCACCACTCGAACACGACCCCGACGGCCCGCTGGCCGGTGTGCCCCTCGGCCTGAAGGACTCCTCCCCCTCCGCCATCGGCGTGCCCGCCAACTACGCCTGCAAAGCGCTCGAGGGCCTGGTGCCCACCAGTGAGGGTGAGCTGATGAAGCGCCTCCGCGGCGCGGGCCTGGCCTCGATGCTCGTCACCACCGGCCCGGAGTTGCACATGTACGGCGTCACGGAGTCCGACATGTGGGGCATCACCCGCAACCCGTGGAACACCGACATGACACCCGGTGGTTCGAGCGGCGGCAGCGGTGCCCTTGTCGGGTCGAGGGCTCTCCCGATCGCCACGGCCGGCGATGCCGGCGGCTCGACCCGCATGCCCGGTGGTTTCACCGGCACCATCGGCCTGCTCCCGACCAACAAGCGCATCTCCTACGCCCCCGCCGGTGAACGGCTCTATGGGCTGAGCCGCCCATTCGTGCTCGTGCGGTCGATGCGCGACACCGCACTCATGCTCGACGAACTCAGTGGACCCGTCGTCGGTGACCATGTCACCATCCCCGGCCCTGCCCGTCCCTACGCCGAGGAGGTCAACGACCACGACGGGACCCGCCTCCGGGTGGGTCTCATGATCAACAACCCGTTCGGCCACGTCGACGCGGCAGCCGTCGAGGGCGCCAAGCGCACGGCGGCCACCCTCGAGTCGCTGGGACACAGCGTCGAGATCGTCGTTCCACCGATCGATCCCGAGTACACGATCGACACCCTCGTCGAGGCCTGGGGCTGCTCGCTCGCCTCGTCGGCCCGGGCCGCCACGGCAGCCATCGGCCGAGAACTCGATCCCGCCGACTTCTCCCCCAACTCCTGGCTGCACATCGAATACGGACTCACCAAATCTGCGGCCGACGCGATCGACGTCTACAGCAGCTTCAACACCATCACCCGTCCGATGGCGGAGTTCTTCGAGACGATCGATGTGCTCGTCACGCCGACCAACCCGACCCTCGCCGTGCCCGTCGCCACCTACGACGGCTACCGGCCGTATGAGGATCTGCGCGACCTCTACGTCCACGCCGAGGGAGTGCTCGAGTCCTACATGTCGGTGTTCAACATCACCGGCCAACCCGCCATCACCTTGCCCCTCGGCCACGACAACGAATCGGGCATGCCAGTCGGCACCCAGCTGGTCGGGCGCTGGGGCGACGAGTCGACACTCATGCGCCTCGGTGCCGAACTCGAGCGGGCCATGCCGTGGACCGACCGTGTCGCGCCGATCGACGCCACGATGGGCGCATGACCGAAGCCTCCACACGACCGGCGAGCCTCGGCGCGGCCCACACCGACCTGAGCGCCTACGACGCCGACACCACCGAGCGGGCGCTGATCGAGCGTCGGGCGCGGCACCTGGGCGTCGGCCTGCTCTTCTACCACGACCCCATCCACCTCGTTCGGGCCGACGGTGTGTGGATGTACGACGCCGACGATCGGGCCTACCTCGACTGCTACAACAACGTGCCCTCGGTCGGCCACTCGAACCGTCGCGTGGTGGACGCCATGGTCACGCAGGCCGCGATCCTCAACACCCACACCCGCTACCTGCACGAGGAAGTGGTGGCCTACGCAGAGGAGCTGACGGCCACGCTGCCCGACGGGCTCGACCGTGTCGTGTTCGTCAACAGCGGCACCGAGGCCAACGAGCTCGCCATGCGGATCGCCCGAACGGTCACCGGCAAGCGGGGCGCGGTCGTGATGGAGAACGGCTACCACGGCAACTCCAACCTGATCGCCGACCTGTCGCTGATGGGCGTGGCCCCGGATGCTCGGGCGCCCCACGTGGCCGGCGTCGAACCCCCGGACATTCACGCCGGTCCGTTCACCGGCGACGATGCCGCCGAGCGTTACGCCGCACTCATCGATCCCGCGATCGCCGAACTCGACGATCGCGGTGAGGGCCTGGCCGCCTTCATCTGCGACGGCATCTTCGACTCGCAGGGTGGCCTCGAGGCGCCTGCCGGCTACTTCCCCGACGTGTACACCCGCGTGCGCGCCGCCGGCGGGCTGTGCATCGCCGATGAGGTTCAGCCCGGCTTCGCCCGCACCGGTCTCATGTGGGGCTTCAGCCACGAGGGCGTGGTCCCTGACATCGTCACGTTCGGCAAGCCCGCCGGCAACGGCTACCCGCTCGCCGGGCTCGTCACCACCGACGAGCTGATGAACGCCTTCACGTCGCGCAACATCTACTTCAACACCTTCGGTGGCAATCCCGTGGCCGCAGCGGTCGGGCGAGCTGTGCTCGATGAAATCGTCGACCGCGACCTGTGCGCGCATGTGGCCGAGACGGGGGCGTATCTACGGGCCGCGCTCGAAGGCCTCCATGCCTCCCATCCCGAGATCGGCAACGTTCGCGGGCGGGGCCTGTACCAGGGCATCGCGCTGGTCGATCCGACAACCGGCGATCCGAACCCGGGGCTCGCCCGGCTCGTGCCCGACGCCATGCGCGACGCCGGCGCACTCATGGGCATGACCGGTCGCCACGGCAACGTCTTGAAGGTGCGACCTCCGCTGGTCTTCGACCGCGCCAATGCCGACCAACTCGTCGCAACTCTGGACCGAGCACTCACCGATCTCACCTGACCGAACTGGCGGCACAGACGGTCGGTCACCGACGGATTGTGCCGCCAGTTCAGGGGTTCCGGGTCCATCTAGGGTTGTGGCGATGACGAGACGGATCCACGTTCCGACGATTCTCACCGCGGCCGGGCTCGCTGCTGCGGGAGGCATTCATGCTGCATGGGCGGCCGGCTCGACCTGGCCGCGTCAGAGTGAAGACGAGCTGGCCGACCTCGTCGTCGGGAAACGTCCCATGCCGCCGCGTGCGGCATCAGCTGGAGTCGCGGTGGCGCTTGGTGGTGCGGCCGCGGCGGTCTTGGTTGCCGGACATGGGTTGCCGGACCGGCGTCTCACCCGTCTGGCGCGCCTGGCAGCGCTGATCACCGCCCGGGTCCTGCGAACACGCGGCGGAGGCGGCCTCGTGATGGCCGTGGTCGGTTCGTCGACCACGGCCGAGGATGCCGCAGAAGAGTTCCGGCGAAACGACCTGCGCTTCTACAGCCCGCTGTGCCTGGCCCTGTCGATCGGCGCGGCCCGGGCAGCGCGGCGTGCCCAGCCCGAACTGGCGGCATAGACCGTCGGAACCTGACCATATGTGCCGCCAGTTGGGAGGAGTGCGGCGCCAGTTGGCGATGGGCTGACTAGAACGTGCTGGCGACGTCCTCGAGCTCGGGTTCCGGGGGCTCGAAGCCCTCGATGGCCCGGAAGACGATCTGCAACGCACCCGGCTCTTCGGCTTCGGGATCCGGCTCGACGTCGACGATGATGATCTCACCGGCACGGAACTCCTTGTAGAGGAGCTTCTCCGACAGGGGATCCTCGACGAGGCGCTGGATGGCACGACGCAAGGGACGGGCGCCGAGCGTCGGGTCGTAGCCCTTGTCGGCCAGGTGATCCTTGGCCGCATCGCTGAGCTCGAGGCCCATGCCCTGGCCGGCCAGCTGCTTGGCCGTGCGAGCGATCATGAGATCGACGATCTGGCGAACCTCGGGCTGGGACAGCTCGTGGAACACGATCACGTCGTCGATGCGGTTCAGGAATTCAGGCCGGAAGTGCTGCTTGAGCGCCTCGTTGACCTTTTCCTTCATACGCTCGTAGTTGACCGCTTCGTCGGCCTTGGTGAAGCCGAGGTTCGCCTTGCGCAGATCCTGCGTGCCGAGGTTGGAGGTCATGATCAGCACGGTGTTGCGGAAGTCGACCGACCGACCCTGTGAATCGGTGAGACGACCCTCTTCGAGGATCTGCAGCAGCGTGTTGAAGACATCGGGGTGGGCCTTCTCGACCTCGTCGAACAAGACGACGGAGAACGGCTTGCGGCGTACCTTCTCGGTGAGCTGGCCGCCCTCGTCATAACCGACGTAGCCGGGAGGTGAGCCGACGAGCCGACTGACCGTGTGCTTCTCCTGGTACTCCGACATGTCGAGGGAGATCAGGGCGGTCTCATCGCCGAACAGGAACTCGGCGAGCGTCTTGGCGAGCTCGGTCTTACCGACCCCCGACGGGCCGAGGAAGATGAACGAGCCACTCGGGCGCTTCGGATCCTTCAGGCCGGCACGGGTGCGGCGGATTGCCTGAGAGACGGCCTTGATGGAGTCCTGCTGGCCGATGACCCGCTTGTGCAGCTCGTCTTCCATGCGGAGGAGCTTCTGGGTCTCTTCCTCGGTGAGCTTGTAGACGGGGATGCCGGTCCACAACGACAGCACCTCGGCGATGGCTTCTTCGTCGACCTCGTCGAAGAGGTCGACACCGGATGCCTTCGCGTCGCCTTCCATTGCTTCGCGACGAGCGAGCAGTTCCTTCTCGCGATCACGAAGGAGGCCGGCTTCTTCGAACTGCTGACCCTCGACGGCATCCTTCTTCTGCTTGACGACGTCGGAGATCTCGGTTTCGAGTTCCTTGTACTCAGGTGGGGTCTCCATGCGCTTGATACGCAAACGAGAGCCTGCCTCGTCGATGAGGTCGATGGCCTTGTCCGGGAGATGGCGATCCGAGATGTAGCGATCAGCGAGGTTGGCCGCGGCCACCAGCGCCTGGTCGGTGATCGTGACCCGGTGGTGGGTCTCGTAGCGATCACGCAGCCCCTTGAGGATCTCGATCGTGTGCGGAACCGTGGGTTCATCGACCACGACCTTCTGGAAACGACGCTCGAGGGCCGCATCCTTCTCGAGGTGCTTGCGGTACTCGTCGAGCGTGGTGGCACCGATGGTCTGGAGCTCACCACGGGCGAGCATCGGCTTCAGGATCGACGCCGCATCGATGGCACCTTCGGCGGCACCGGCACCGACGAGCGTGTGGATCTCGTCGATGAAGAGGATGATGTCACCGCGGGTCTTGATCTCCTTGAGAACCTTCTTGAGGCGTTCCTCGAAATCGCCGCGGTAGCGCGAACCGGCGACGAGGGCGCCGAGGTCGAGCGTGTAGAGCTGCTTGGCGTGGAGGGTCTCGGGGACCGTGTCGTTTGCGATCGCCTGGGCGAGGCCCTCGACGATGGCGGTCTTGCCGACACCGGGTTCGCCGACCAGCACCGGGTTGTTCTTGGTGCGGCGGCTGAGGATCTGCATCACACGCTCGGTTTCGCGCGAACGGCCGATGACCGGGTCCAGCGACTTCTCGCGGGCGAGCTGGGTGAGATTGCGCCCGAACTGGTCGAGCACGAGCGAACCGGACGCAGAATCGCCGCCGGAACCACCGGCGGTAGCGCCGGCCTTCTCGCTGGAACCGCCACCGCCACCGGCCTGCTCTCCACCGGCGCTGCCCCCGGCGTAACCGGAGAGGAGCTGAATGACCTGCTGGCGGACACGGCTGAGATCGGCGCCAAGCTTGACGAGCACCTGAGCCGCAACACCCTCACCCTCGCGGATCAGACCGAGGAGGATGTGTTCGGTGCCGATGTAGTTGTGGCCGAGCTGCAACGCTTCGCGGAGGCTGAGCTCGAGGACCTTCTTGGCGCGCGGGGTGAAGGGAATGTGGCCGCTGGGCGACGAGCCGCCCTGACCGATGATCTCCTCGACCTGGGCGCGGACGGCCTCCAGGCTGATGCCGAGCGACTCCAGGGCCTTCGCGGCGACGCCTTCACCCTCATGGATGAGGCCGAGCAGGATGTGCTCCGTGCCGATGTAGTTGTGGTTGAGTAGACGCGCTTCTTCCTGCGCAAGCACAACCACGCGTCGAGCCCTGTCGGTAAATCGCTCGAACATCGGTATTCCTCCCAAGTCGGGGACTGTGTGACTGAGTGTAACGGCACCCTCAGCCGTGCGATCGTCGTAACGCACGTTGGTCGCCGCGTGTTCCAAAGATCACGCTTCCAATCGGCACGGATAGCCGTCTGGTAAAGGAACCACGTAGCGTAGGGGGGTGGCTGCCCACCCGCTCTCGATTCTTCCGTCGATGAAAGCCGACCTGGCGAGGACCGAACAGGAGCTTCTGCGCGTCGTGGCGGCCGATGGCGACTTCCTCACCGAGATCGCCAGCCACCTGATCAAAGCCGGCGGAAAACGGGTTCGTCCCGGGTTCGCGATGGCCTCAGCAGCGGCGCTCGACCCCTCGGGAGCAGCAGCATCGCTCGATGTGGTTCGGGGTGGCTGCGCCGTCGAGCTGGTCCACATCGGGTCGCTCTACCACGACGATGTCATGGACGACGCCACCACCCGCCGATCGGTCGTGTCGGTCAACGCCCAGTGGGGCAACCTCCGCGCCATCCTCGCCGGCGACTACCTCCTCGGTCGGGCTTCGGAGCTCGCCGCTGCATTGGGCACCGAGGTCGCCGGCATCCTGGCCACCACCATCACCCAACTCTGCGATGGCCAGATCCAGGAACTCCAGTCCCAGTACGACGCCAGCCGATCGGTCGAGGCCTATGAACGCTCGATCACCGGCAAGACCGCATCTCTGCTCGGCACAGCGTGTCGTATCGGTGCTCTCGTCGGCGAACTTCCCCGACCGGTGGTCGAGTCGCTGACCGAATTCGGACTCGCCTACGGGATGGCCTTCCAGATCGTCGACGACATCCTCGACATCATCGCGAGTGACGAGCAGGCCGGGAAGCCGACCGGAAACGACCTCCTCGAGGGCATCTACACCCTTCCCGTGATCCACGCCCTCGACGATCCTGCGGTCGGTGACGAGCTTCGGAGTCTCCTCACCGCGGCGATCACCTCCGAACAGCGGGATCGGGCCCGAGCGCTCGTCCAGCAGACGTCGGGCGTACAGGTCGCCCTCGACGTCGCTCAGAGCTTCGCCGACAAGGCCGCCGGCACGCTCACCGATCTGCCCGACACGCCCGGCGCCCAGGCGCTGCGGGCGGCCAGCGACGACCTCATCACCAAGGCCAGTCTGTCGCTCTAGACGATCGCTGATGCCGGCTCCGAATCGGACCCCGCCGACACAGGCCGCCAGAGGTACAACAGGGCCGCGATCCACGTGGCGTTGAACATCGGGAACGCAGAGTCGGCGAGGGCCACTGCATCCGTCGCGGTGTAGAAGACGCCGACACCGAGATCGATGAGCTGGACGATGATCATCGACTGGATCCACAACCCATGAATGGCCGGGTTCCGTGCGATCAGCAGGAAGGCCACGCCGTAGGCAAGGAACCGCGCCGCCAGCATCCCTAGCGGATACAAGATGTCGTCTTCGGGGATCGTGTGTCCGATCGCCTCGAGGAACTGTGTCGGGGCGAAGAGGTACAGGAGCCCGAGTACGAGCTGGATCACACCAACGACCCGCACGAGGATCCGGAGGTTCTTGTGTTCGTTCATGATGGTTCTCCTTGACGCGAGTTGAGCGAGGAGTACCGTAGAGTCGAGACTTCCCTTTCGGAAGTAGTTACCCTTTGGGAAGTAATGCACAGAATGAACAGTCATTTGCCGGCAGGAGCATGCGGCGACGAATGCCCGGTGAAAAAGACTTCTGACGTGATCAGTGGACGCTGGACGACGCTCGTCATCCGCGACCTCCTGCCGGGGAAGAAGCGCTTCTCCGAACTCCAGCGTGGGCTCGATGGCATCAGCCCGAAGGTGCTGACCGATCGACTTCGGCTGCTCGAGCGCGAAGGGCTGGTGACGCGCACGGTGTATCCGACCGTCCCGCCCGCCACCGAATACGAACTCACACCGTTGGGCCGTCAGCTTGAGGACGTGCTGCTGGCCATGGCGGGATTCGGTGCACGCCTGACGGCACGCGACACTGCCATCAGCTGATCGGTCGCACTCGATCGAGCCAGTCGTCGATGAGCTGGCGGGCGATCGACAGACGCGGCGGGATCATCGGCAGGTCGTTCGGCGAGAACCACTGAGCATCGATGACCTCCTCGCCGTCGACCTTGATCTCCCCCTCGGTCCATTCGGCGACGAAGCCGAGCATCAACGAGTTCGGGAAAGGCCACGGTTGGCTGCCGAAGTAGCGGATGTTGTCGACCCGTACGCCCACCTCCTCGAACACCTCACGATGGACGGTGTCCTCGAGGGACTCACCCGGCTCCACGAACCCGGCGAGCGTGCTGTACATCGGGATGTCCCAGCCTCGGTTGCGGCCCAGTAGACAACGACCGTCGGCCCGTTCGATCAGGACGATCACCGCGGGCGACAGTCGAGGGAAGACCATCGTGCCGTCGTGCGGGCATCGCATCGCGCGCGTGTCGGGCATCGCCTCGTTCGGTCGGCCGCAACGACCGCAGAACTGATGGTCACGCTGCCACTCGAGCAACTGGGTTGCCCGGCCGGCGATGTTCCACTCCTCGTCGGACAGGAGGCCGTGGAGCGAGCGGAGGTCGCCGACCTGTTGCGGGCTCGCATCGGGCTCGTCGTGGTCATCGGGGAGCCGCGACGCCCAATAGTGGACCTCGCCGAGTCGACCGAGAACGAGATCGCCGGGCTCTCGTCCGAGGAGCGCACCCGCCTCCTCATCGCCCAGAGCCCGCCCGGTCCCCTCCACCTCGATCCTGACCATGACCCGTGAACCGGTCACGAGGATGTGGCGGTGCTCGCCGATGCTGCGATCAGGGCGGGAATGGATTGGCTCGAACACAGCCCCAGCTTTCCAGACTCCCGCTCCCCTGGCCCGACACCGGCCGGCGGCGGCATCGGCCTGGAGGCGCAGAAAGCACGCTGGGGTCAGACCCCAGCGTGCTTTCTCGCGTTTGAGCGCTGGAGAAAGTCGAGCACCACCCGATTGAAGTGGCGGCCGCCTTCGGCCATGAAGCCGTGGGCCTGACCCCGGACGATCACGAGCTCGCTGCCAGGGATACGTGCGGCGATCTCCTCCGCATCGGCCACCGGCGTGAGGATGTCCTGGCTGCCGGTGATCACGAGCGTCGGCGCGGTGATGCGGGCCAGCTCCTCGGTGGTGCCGGCGTCGAAATCTCGGATCGCGTCGAGCTGAGCGATGAACGCGTCGGCCGGAGCCCGCACGAGGAACGGGCCGAGCATCGCCGCGATCGGATAGAGCCGTCGAACAGAACGCGGGCCGAAGAGCCATTCGAAGTTCTTGATGGCGAAAGCCCGCATCCCCTGCGTGCGGATGAGGTCCTCCCACTCGTCGAACAATTCGTGGCGCCAGCCGAGGTCGCAGGACGTGCAGGCGAGCACGAGAGTGCGGACCCGCTCGGGGAAGCCAACGGTGATGATCTGCGACAGCGCACCACCCATCGACGCTCCGATGACGTGGGCCTGATCGATCTCGAGGTGATCGAGCACCTCGACGGCATCAAGTGCCATGCGTTCGAGCGAGTATGGCCCGGCCGGCTTGCCGCTCCCGCCTGAGCCCCGGTTGTCGACCGCGATGCAGCGGTACTTCGAGAATGCGTGACGTTGGCGGATCCAGCCGATGTTGTCGGCGCCGAGGCCGTGCACGAACAGCACGGGTTCGCCGTCGGGATCGCCCCACTGCGAGTAGTGAATGGCGATGTCGTCGGAGGTGCGGATGTAGCTCACGCCACGCTCCGATCCACTTCGAGACGGACGACCGACTCCCAGTTGTAGAGGTCTTCGATGCAGTCGCTAGTGGACCGCGAGGCAACGAAGTCGAGATCCCGCTCAGCGTCGTCCGTCGACACCGCCTTGCCATGACACAACGACTCGATGGAGTGTTCCGGAATCGGCGCCCCCATCAGCGCTGTGGCAGCGCGGGCCACGTACCAGCCGGGACCCCACGTGGGGATGAACGGTCGACGACCCATGCGGACGGCCTCGCTGCCGGTCACGGTCCCCGCTCCCGCGATGTTGAACGCGCCTGCGACGCCGGCCCGGACTGCAGCGGCGAACGCGTCGTGCACGTCGTCGATGTGAACGAGCTGGAGGTCACCCTCCATGAACAGGGGCCCCGTCGGCACGACGGGTAGTCGCAGATACCGGCCGAGCGGACTCGGGATGTATGGCCCAACGATCGGAGCGAACCGCAGCAGGGTGACGGCAACATCGGGTCGCTGCTCGTTGAAGTCAGCGGCCGCACCCTCGGCATCGACCATCATCCGACCGAACCGCGAATGGGGCTCGTGACCTGTCCCCTGCGGGACAGGGGTCTGACCCCAGGTGTCTCTTCTGCCGTAGATGTCGGTGCTGGAGCGCATGACGATCTGGCGGAGGTCGGGGCAGTCGAGAGCGGCGCGAAAGACCGAACGGGTGGCGGCGCGGGTGCGGATCTCGGCGTCGTGAGGGTTGGAGCGGGAATGCGGCTCGTAGATGCCGGCGTGGATGATGACCTCGGGGTCGAAGTCGACGAGCACGCGGGTCCGTTCCTCGACGTCGGTCGGATCGACACGGTGGAAGATCGCACGCCGGATACGGCGGCGGGGAGGCTCCATGTCGAGCCCCAACATCGACGTCTCGCGATCCTTGTCGAAGCGAAGCGCGACACCGGTGCCGATGTCGCCGCCCATTCCGACAATCGCGATCCTCATGACTCTCCGTCGGCGGAACCCTGCTCAGGCCTGAGGGTCGGGAACAACACCACATCGCGGATGGTGGTGGTGTTGGTCAGCAGCATGACCAGACGATCGATGCCGATTCCGAGTCCGGCCGTGCCGGGGAGGCCATATTCCAGCGCACGGATGTAGTCGTCGTCGACGACCATCGCCTCGTCGTCGCCGGCGTCACGGTCGCCCTCCTGGGCTTCGAAGCGCTCTCGCTGGATGATGGGATCGTTCAGCTCGGAGAAGCCGTTGCACAGTTCGCGGCCGGCGACGATCGCCTCGAAACGTTCGGTGTAGCCGGGACGGTCTCGATGCTCGCGTGAGAGCGGCGACACCTCGACCGGGTAGTCGGTGACGAACACCGGGCCCCAGAGTTCGGACTCACACGTCTTCTCGTAGATCTCGAGGATCAACTTGCCGGGGCCGTAGTGCGACTTCGTCTCGACACCGAACTTGTCGCACAGCGCACGCAGCTCATCGATGGGCGTGTCGAGGTTCACCTCGACACCGGCGTGTTCGAGGATCAGCTCCTCCATCGTTGCGCGGCGCCACGGCGTGGAGAGGTCGACGTCGCGATCGTCATACTCGACGACCGTGGTGCCGTGAACGGCAACGGCAGCAGCGGCCACCATCTCCTCGGTGAGCTTCATCATGTCGTCGTAGTCGGCGTAGGCCCAGTAGAGCTCGAGCATCGTGAACTCGGGGTTGTGCCGGGTCGACATGCCCTCGTTGCGGAACACGCGGGCCATCTCGAACACCCGCTCCATGCCACCGACCACCAACCGCTTCAAGTAGAGCTCGGGGGCGATGCGGAGGAACAGCTCGGTGTCGAGCGCGTTGTGGTGCGTCGTGAACGGGCGAGCCAATGCGCCACCGGGGATCGGATGCAGCGTGGGAGTCTCGACCTCGACGAAGTCGCGCTCGTGCAACCAGTTGCGGATCGCAGCCACGATCTGAGACCGACGACGGAAGGCCGTGCGACTCTCCTCGGTGACCCACAAGTCGACATAGCGCTGCCGGTAGCGGGTGTCGGGATCGGAGATGCCGTGCCACTTGTCGGGGAACGGACGCTGCGCATGCGCGAGCACCGTCCACTCGTCGACTCTGACGGAGAGCTCACCGCGACGGGTCATCATCACGACGCCGGTGACGGCGATCCAGTCGCCGATCGACAAGCCGGTGAAGCCCTCGAAATCGGGGGTGGACTTCGCCATTGCAAACAGCTGGACGCGGCCGGTGCTGTCCTGCAGCGAGCCGAAGGCGAGCTTGCCCTGGTCACGGCGCAGCATGAGGCGGCCGGCCACCGTGACCACAGCATCGGTCTCGGTGCCGGCTTCGGTGTCGCCGTACGCCTCGATGATCTCAGAGGTCGAATGGGTGACGTCGTAGCGGTAGGGAAGGGTCACAGTCTCAGCGTTGATTTCGTTGGTGCACGATCCGGAGACCGTGCAGGGTGAGGAAGGGCTCGACGTGTTCGATCGTCTCCGAAACAGGCGAGATCAGGTGAGCGAGCCCACCGGTGGCCACGACATTGATGTCGCCGAGTTCGTCCGCGAACCGGCGCACCATGCCGTCGATCATCGCGGCGAAACCGTAGACGGTGCCGGACTGGATCGACTCGACGGTGGACTTCCCGATCACGTTTCGAGGCTCGACGAGCTCGACCGCGCGGAGGGCGGCGGCCCGTCCGAACAACGCGTCGAGGCTGACCTCGATACCAGGAGCGATGGCGCCGCCGAGGAACTCGCCCTTCTCGCTGATGACATCGAAGTTGTTGCCGGTGCCGAAGTCGACAACCACGGTCGGACCCCCGTAGAGGTCATACGCCGCGATGCCATTGGCGATGCGGTCGGCGCCGACCTCTTTCGGGTTGTCGTAGAGAATCGGCATGCCGGTCTTCACGCCGGGTTCGATCACGATCGGCTCGAACGGCAGATAGCGCTGGACCATGTGGCGGAGGTTGGCCAGGATCCGAGGCACACCGGAGCACACCGCCGCACCCGCGAGGTCGAGATCGAAGTCGACGCCGACAGTGTCGAGCAGCGAGCGAACGAGCACCGAGTACTCATCACTGGTCCGTTCCGCGTCGGTGGACAGGCGCCAATGGTCGACGAGGCCGATGCCGGCCCCTTCCCCCGTCTCGGAGTCGAGGTCGTAGAGGCCGAGGACGGTCTGGGTGTTTCCGACGTCGATCGTGAGCAGCACGGGACTGAACGCTACCGGACCGCGGCAGGGTCACCGAGGTCCGCCGAGACGACCGGCACCCTCGGGCCGCGGTGTCGATGGCCACCGACACTCCTCTGCGCCGGAGATCCGACCATGAAGACCATCGTCGAGCGATTCAGCGGACTGATCGACATCATCGTGCTGCCGTTCATCTACCCAGCGGCGGCCGTGATGCGCCTGGCACGCGAAGTCGGTTGCAGCGTGTCCCGCTCACCCGAAGGGCGCTCCGCCAAGTCGGCGTGATGCCCATCCGCGACCACTACTACGACCCCCAATTCGATTTCTCGCCCACCGAGCTCGACGGCGACTACGAGTGCGACGACGTCTGCATCGAGCCCTACGAGATGCCCTGGCTCGAGAAGATGCCGGTCACCGTGAAGCGAGCGAAGGTGATGTCGTGGTCGAGTACCTCCAGATTCTGCCGTCACTTGCGCCCGGGGTGGCCGTGCACGTCCACGACATCTTCACGCCGCGGAACTATCCGGCCGGCCATCTGCGCGACAAGGTGCTGTTCTGGAATGAGCAGTATGTGCTCGAAGCCTTCCTCACCCACAATGACTCGTGGCACGTGATGCTGGCGCTCAACTACCTGCATCACAACGAGCACACCGCGCTGAGCGCGGCGTGTCCACTCCTCTCCACACAGCACGAGCCCGGCGCGTTCTACCTCCGACGCCGCTGAAACGGCACGGGTCAGCCGAACCCGCGGGAGTCCTGCTTCAGGGCGAGGTCGACGCTGACCGCCGACGCCACCACGAGGCTTCGCAGCGGCTCCGGCAGATCGGCGTGGATCTGCAGCACATAGTTGTCCGCGGTGGTGAACATCGTCTTGGCGAGGCCCTCCCACGTCTTCGTGATGCGGGCCACCTCGTTGCCGACTGCGTCCTGCATGTTGAAGTTCCAGGCGCGCCAGTTCTCGCCGTTGAGCGACCCGAGTGTCTGGCCGGCCCCTTCGAGAGAGAACCGGATCTTGCCGATCATGTTCTGCTGGATGATCGAGCCGACCTCGTTGCCCGCCCCGTCGGTGATGTGCACCTTCGACTTCGCGAACTTCGCGGGCCGAGTCACCGTGAGATGGACATTGCCCTGCATGTCGACCAGCTGCAGTGAGTGGGTCATGAACTGATCGAGGCTCGACACGAATCGAGCGACCTTCTTCAAGCTGCTCTGGCCGACCTGGCGGATCGCTCCGATCTGCGTTCCTGCTTCGTCGTACACCGCGTATTCGGTGTTGAGCTCGATCAGCTTGGCCTTCTGATTGACGACCAACACCCGCTGATCCATGAGACCGCCGACGGCGGCGCCGCTCGCCGCGACCCCTGCCTTGCCCTGCACCTGGGCCTGAATCTTGTCGGCGGTCATTCCAGTCGTGGGAAGCGGCGCGCTGACCGTGATCGGGTCGACGCTCTGGCGGCCGTGATCCGAGACGTGCTCGGTCCAGGCCGTACCGTCCCAGTAGCGGTGCTGGTGGCGACCCGCCGGGTCGGGATACCAGTCCGCCGCGTGTTCGCTCACGACATCACTCTCGTCGCGACGAACACGGGGATCGTGCGGTCGGCTTCGGCAGCCTTGACCGCGTACTCGGTGTACGGCGAGAAGACCGACTCGCCGAGCGTGTACCAGTCGGCGCGCTCGTCGCCGTCGACCTCGCGCACCTGGTACTCGTAGGGCTCGGGGCCGTCCTGGATCATCACCTTCTGGTCGGCCACGAGGTTGTGGTACCAGCCGGGGTGCGCCGGAGCGCCGCCCTTGGACGCGATGAGCGCGTATTCGCCATTGCGTTCGACGCGCATCAGCGGGACCTTGCGGACTTTGCCGCTCTTGTGACCCATCATCGTCACCACGATGATGGGGATTCCGGTCTCGCGCAGCGTGTTGGCCTCGGTCCCGCCGCTGGCCTCATAGGCGGCGGCCTGGTCGGCAACCCAACCCCAGGTGCTTGGTTCGTACTCGCCCTTGATCATGCTGATCTCCCCTGAAGCTCAGGGCTGGCGGCCGACGAAGGCGAGGAGCTTGTCCTGCGACGATGCATCGTCGGCGACCTCGACGGCTGCACCGAACATCGTCTCGCCGCGCAACATCTGCTCGGGAAGGCGCTGGAGCCCGAAGAGGGTGGACTCGACGGCTTCGGCCGGCAGGGTCTCGTCGGCGCCGATGGACCGAGCGAGGTCCCAGCTGTGGATCAGAAGGTCGCCGATGACGAGACCGGCCACACCCTGCTTCGGCATGCCGCCGAATGCTTCGGTGTTGCCTTCGAGGTTGGCCGGGTCCTGGAATGCGGCACCGAGGGCGGAGTGGATCGAGCTCCATTCGTCACCCGGCGCCGTGCCGGCCCCGAGGACACCTCCGCCCATCGCCTGCCAGTGCATCGCATGATCGACGAGCTCGCGCACGGTCCAGTCCGGACACGTCGTCGGCTTGTCCCAATCGTCGTCACTGATCTGAGCGGACAGTTCGGTCCACTTCGCTGCCGCCTGGTTCCAGATATCGCCGGGACCGTTCATGATTCTTCCTCTTCTGTTCGTGTGTTGTTCGTCTTGTGGGTGTTGCGACCGTAGCCCGGAGCGAGGCTCAGACTCGTTCGATGATAATCGCCGGTGCCATGCCGCCACCGGCGCACATGGTGACGAGGCCGACCTGCTTGTCCTGGCGCTCGAGCTCGTCGAGCACGGTGCCGATCAGGACGGCACCGGTGGCGCCGATCGGGTGGCCGAGCGCCATGGCCCCGCCGTTGACGTTGACCTTGCCGCGATCCAGGTCGAGATCGCGCTGGAACTTCTCCGACACCACGGCGAAGGCCTCGTTGATCTCGAACAGGTCGATGTCGTCGAGGGTCATGCCCGCACGAGCGAGCACCTTGTGCGCCGCAGGCACGGGTGCGTTCAGCATCAGGGTCGGATCGTCGCCCATGTTGGCCGAGGCCACCAGGCGGGCCCGAGGCTTCAGGCCGTGGGCCTGCACATAGTCCTCACTCCCCCAGAGGATGGCTGCTGATCCATCCACCACGCCTGACGAGTTGCCGGCGTGGTGCACGTGCTCGATCTCGAGGTCGGGGAACTTCTGGAGGATCAACTCGCGGAACGTCTTGGCGTCGTCGCTGTGGCGGTAGTCGGCGATTGCGGGAAAACTCGGCTGGAGTCCCGCGAGCGACTCGGCCGTGGTGCCGGGCCGGGGGAACTCCTCGCGATCGAGGGCCACGGAACCGTCGAGGTTGTGCACGGGGATCAGCGACTTGTCGAACCGGCCTTCGTTGATGGCGACCTCGGCTCGAGCCTGGGACTCCGCAGCCAGGGCGTCGAGCGCGGTTCGAGGGATGCCTTCGAGCGTGGCGATGGCGTCGGCGCACACCCCCTGGTGCGACTGGGGATGGATCTCCTGGAGGTGTGCGTTGCCGGCACCCATCGGCATGATCCCCTTCTTGGGCAACGACATCATCTCGGTGCCACCCGAGACGACGAGATCCTCCATGCCGGCCAACACGGATGCCGCGGCGATGTTGGCCGAGGTGATTCCCGACCCGCAGAAGCGATCGAGCGTCATGCCGCTGGCCTTCATGTCGTAGCCGGCGTCCAGCGCGGACATGCGCCCGATGTCGCCGGACTGTTCCATGACCTGGGAGCTGGTGCCCCACACCACGTCGTCGACGTCGGCGGAATCGAACCCGTTGCGCTCCTGGATGGCACGAAGGACCGTGGCGCCCAGACGCTGGGGGTGGAGATGGGCCAGCGCACCCTTGCCCTGCTTGCCGATGCCACGAGGGGTGCGGCACGCGTCGATGATGTAGGCCTTGGACATGGGGACTCCTGGTGATGGTCTTCGTCGTACGTTCTAGCCGCCGCGTCAGCCGTTGATCGCTTCCCAGCCGTCGATCACGTTGAAGTAGACGTTGTTGGCCGCGGCGTTCTCACCGTTGGCTGTCCAGTTCCACGCGTCGACGAAGGAGTGCGCCGAGACACGTTCGCCGTCGTGGAAGGTCCAACCGTCGGCGACCGCGATGGTCCACGTCAACCCGTCGTCGACCGTCACGATGGAGTCCGCGACGACGTTGCCGAGGCGCCGGCTGCGGTGGTCGTACTCGACGAGGTTGCTGAAGAGGGCTTCCAACACCTCGATGCCCTCGGACTCCTTGGCCGCCGGAGGGATGAGCCGCTGAGGTTCGCCCAGGGCGCTGACGGTGTCGCCGCCCGTCATCTCGGCCCAGTTGATGAGGCCGCGCACGTCCTTGAACGCGTTGTTGACCGACCGGCTGGAGACGATGCGGTTGGTGTCGAAGTACAAGGGCACGAGGGCGACGTCGCCGCAGAGGCTCGTCTCGGCGGCCTCGATGTTTCCGCTCGCGATCATCTGGTCGAATCGGGAGTTGCTGTACCCGCCGATGTTCAACGACGAGGTCGACCCGAACAGCGGCTCGAGGAAGCCCGCGGCCGATGAGAAGCCGGCGGTCCAGGTGCCCTGGTTCGGGCCCGTCGTGCCGCGGTCGTCGACGAGGTCGTGATACACCGCTGACTCGCGGCTCTCGATCACGACATTGTCGATGTCGAGCACATCGCCGAGTTGCCCAGCAATGGCCGCCGCGATGGCAGCCTCGGTGCGATCGTGTCCATGCCAGAGCACGATCGGGGTCTCGCCGAGCGCCTCGAGGCCGCCGAACTCGGCAAACGCCTCCTCGGCAGCGTCGGGATCATGGACCCAGTTCGCACACGGTGGCGCGTCGCCGGCGGCGAGGAGCGGCGGGACGACACGATCGGCCGCATCGACCGATCCGAGGAGCACATCGTCCACGATGGCCTGACGATCGATCGCCATCGACAGCGCTCGTCGGAGGGCCAGCGGGTACTCGCCCCACAGATGGGCGGGGAACGCGTAGTAGTGCAGGCTGGCGGTGGTCGACTGATCGAAGCCACCGCCGAAGTCGTCGGACACGAACGGCAGCTGGTCGACCGGCACACACTCCGAGATGTCGACGAAACCGGCCTGGGCGCGGAGATAGCCCTCGGCACAGGCATCGTCGTAGATGTTGAAGGTGACGCTGGTGAGGCTCGCCGGAGTCGCTCCGGCGTAGCTGTCGTTGGGCACCAGTCGTATCGAGGTGCCGTGGTCCCAGTCGCCGTCCATCTCGAATGGGCCGTTGCCGATCGGCGACTCCTCGAATGAGGCAGGGTCGTCGAAAAACGCCGAGGGGAGCGGCGCGAACGCGATGTGGGCGAGGCGATCCGGGAAGTCGGGGTCGGCCTCGGCGAGCGTGACCGTGAACATGGAGTCGTCGACGACGTCGAGTCCGCTGAGTGACGGTCCGTCGTAGGCCGACGACGCCGGCCCTGGCGTGGTCGTCACCGGCGCTGGCTCATCCTCCTCCGTACCGACGTCGCCACCCGTGGCACCGTCGTCCGCTGCTGACTCCACCTCGGCATCGGTGCCGGTGCCCTCGTCGGCCGCATCTTCACCGGTCTCGTCACCGGTTCCCGCGTCGCCTTCAGGCGCGCCGGAGTCGCCGTCATCGTCGCCACCGATGATTCCGCAGGCTCCCGCGAGGAGAACGACGCTCAGCAGCAGAGCCAGTCGCCCCACGAATCGTTTGGTCATCTTCTCCTCCGGATCGTCAGCCGCCAGTCGACAACCGCTGCGTCGGCTCACGACAGTAGTGCCACCCGGCGCGAGGACGCAGTCGAGCCACGCGCAGCGCCCTCGAGCGAGGCTCAACCCCCTCGAGGGGTGTGGAGAGGCCGTGTCGGATGGAACTACGACGTCAGCTTGGGGAGACCCTTGCGGAGCTCGGCCTTGGCGATCTTTTCGAGTGTCGAGCGAGGGAGTTCGTCGACCACATGGACGGCACGGGGAACCTTGAAGTCGGCGAGGTTCGCCGCGCAGGCGTCGATGATCGCCTGCGAGACATCCGCACCCGGCTCCTTGGCGATCACGAAGGCCACCGGCACCTCATCGAGCATCGCGTGGGGCTGTCCCACGACCGCGACCTCAGTGGTGAGCCCGGCTTCCATGATCACCGCTTCGATCTCCGACGCAGCCACGTTCTCGGCGCCGACCTTCAGCATGTCCTTGGCCCGGTCACTGAAGTAGAGCGAGCCGTCGTCGCCCATCCTGATGAGGTCGCCGGTGTCGAACCAGCCGTCGTCGTCGAAGGCCTCCGCGGTGGCTTCGGGATTGCGGAAGTACTCCTTGAAGAGGCTGACGCCGCGAACACCGCGGATGTAGAGCTGACCGCGTTCCCCCGGTTCGATGGGCGAACCATCGTCACGGCGGATACTGATCTCGTAGGACGACGAGGGGCGACCGATCGACAAGCGAGGGCCGGGGTGCTCCATGCTGCCGAGGATCCCCTGAGTGATCGTCTCGGTCATGCCCCACCAGCCGATCGTGGTGATACCCAGGGCTTCCTCGACCTCGGGCAGGCGCACGGCCGGCCCCCAGAAGCGGAAACAGTGATCGGTGGGGATTTCCTGCTTCGTCACGGCCTTCACGGCGAAGCCGATCATGGAGCACCAGGTCACCCGGTTGCGGACTGCCACATCCCAGAAGCGAGACGACGAGAAGCGGGGCTGCATCACCATCGTGCCGCCGGACCACAGCGTGCTGAGCATCGAATACGACTGGGCGTTGGTGTGGAACATCGGCAGGAACGCGAGGGTGATGTCGTCGCTACGGAGTCGCATGTGGGCGACGTTGACCTCGGCCCCCCACAGCGCGTTGGCGTGGGTCCACAGCACGGCCTTCGGGCGTGACGTCGTGCCGGAGGTGAACTGGATGCCGAGGTTGGCCGTCGGGTCGGTGGGCCGTTCGGTCAGCTCAACGTTCGGCGCGAGGAGATCGGCGAACGGAACATGCTCGGGGAGTTCGTCCTCGGTCGGCGGCTCGCCCGCGTCGGTGTCGGTGAGTGCCAGGAACCGGATTTCGGGTGCGCTCTCGTTCACGAGGTGGGCGAACCTGGGTGAGGTGATCGCGGCCACCACGCCGGCGTGGTCGGCGAAGTAGGTCATGTCGCGTGCGACCGAGCGGGTGTTGGTGGAGACCGCGACGGCACCGACTTCGGCGCACGCGAACCAGGCCAGGAGGAACTCCGGCGAGTTGTCGAGGTGCAGCATGACGCGGTCGCCGAACTCGACCCCACGCTCCTGCAAGCTCGCCGCCACCGCCCGCGCCTCGTCGCGGAACCGACGATACGTCCACGTCTCGGCCGCTCCGGTGAACGGCTCCCAGACCAGAAACGCCTTGTCCGGACTCTTCTCCACCACTGACCGCAAGAGCCATGGCAGATCCCGCCCCAACTCCATCGCCAATTTCGCCGACCGAATCGACTCTGCCAGATTCATCCCCATCCGGCTGACCGTACTCCTCCGAACTGGCGGCACATATGGTCGGACACCGACGGACCATGCCGCCAGTTCGCTGGGGCGGGGTGAGGGGTGAGG
>JAERSO010000100.1 GCA_016845585.1 Acidimicrobiaceae bacterium
CCTCTGTGTCGTCGCCGGCGGCGCCATCTACGCCTGGGTGTTGGAGCCGGTCGATGATCCGGACGCCGACGGCCACGGCCACGACGACCACCACGACGGTGACGACCCCGATGGCGAACTCGCCACGGTCGGCGCCGCCGGCGACGACACAGAGGGAGAGGGCTGATGGCGACCGCAACGGCCCCGGCCACCGATACCCATCACGACGCCCACGATCCCCACGCCACGAACACGGGCATCTCCAACAACAAGTTGGCGATGTGGCTGTTCTTGTCGACGGAGTGTCTGCTGTTCGGTGCGCTCATCTCGACCTACCTGATCTACAAGACGCGGGGCAATAGCGAGGTCCTGCCGACCGATCTGTTCGATATCCCGTTCACGTCGGTCTCGTCGTTCGTGCTCCTCATGAGCTCGCTCACGATGGTGCTCGCCCTCTCGGCGTTTGGTCGCAACGACCTAGACCGGGGCAAGGCGTGGCTGCTTGTCACCGCCATGCTCGGTGCCGTCTTCATGGGTGGCCAGGCCTACGAGTTCACCGCCTTCTACGAGGAGGGCCTCGGCTACACCACCAACCCGGCGGCGTCAGCCTTCTACACCCTCACCGGATTCCACGGGGCCCACGTGAGCATCGGCATCATCATGCTGATGTCGCTATGGGTCGCTGCCAACCAAGGCAAGCTGACCGGCAAGAACAGCGAGACCGTCGAGATCGTCGGCCTCTACTGGCACTTCGTCGATCTCGTCTGGATCTTCATCTTCACCGTCATCTACCTGATCCCGCCGGAGTGAGCGACATGACCGAAACCACCGAAGCGGCCGTCGAAACCCACGACGAGGCCCACGACGATCACCACCCCTCCGACTGGGAGTACATCAAGGTCGCCATCATCCTTGCCGTGGTCACCGCGGCCGAGGTTGCGACCTACTTTGAGTCGGTCTTCACCTTCTTCGAGACTCGCTGGATCCTGCTCACGTCGTTGTTCACGATGATGATCTTCAAGGGCTGGCTGGTCGCCCGGGTGTTCATGCACCTCAAGCAGGACAAGCCGGTTCTGCAGCAGTCGTTCTTCGCCGGGGTGCTTCTCGCCACGGCGGTGTACATCGTGACCCTCTTGGCGTTCAACGTGTTCGGATAACGCCATGACCTCCCTACTCGCTGCGAGCGCGTGGGACTACGAGTTCCACCCGGAAGTGTGGTTGCTGGTGGCTGCGATCATCGGCTTGGGGGTCTATTCGGTTCGAAACATCGGACCACTCGCGGTGCCGGCAGGGGAGCCGGTCACCACGGTCAGCCAGAAGCGGTTCTTCATTGTCGGTGTGGCCATGTTGTGGCTCGCTGCCGACTGGCCGATGCACGACATCGCTGAGGAGCACCTGTACTTCGTTCACATGCTGCAGCACCTGCTGATCAGCTTCATCATTCCGCCATTGCTCCTGTTGGCGATGCCGGCGTGGCTGGCCCGCCTCGTCATTCTTGACGACGGTACGCCCCAGCGAATTCTGCGGGTGCTCACCAAGCCGATCGTCGCGGGCACCATCTTCAACGCGCTACAGATCCTTACCCACTGGGGCGCCGTGGTGAATCTGTCGTCGGACAACGGCCCGTTCCATTACACGATTCACCTGCTGGTGTTCGCGTCGGCGTTGCCCATGTGGTTCCCAGTCGTTGGCCCGCTCAAGGAACTCCAGATGGGCGAGCCCGGGAAGATGCTCTACCTCTTCCTCATGTCGATCGTTCCCACGGTGCCGGCCGGTTGGCTGACCTTTGCTGAGGGCGTCGTCTACGAGGCCTACGAGACCGACGATGCGCTGTGGGGCATCTCGCCGGTTGAAGACCAGCAGGCCGCAGGTGCGGTCATGAAGGTCATCGGTGGTTTCTACCTCTGGACGATCATCGCCGTTCGCTTCTTCCGTCTCGCTGCGAACAACGCACGAGCCGAAGAGCAGGCCCGGCGTGACCGTCATAACCGGCGGCTCACGTTTGACGACGTTGAGCAGCGGTTCGCCGACGCCGGTGAGCCGCCCGTCGAGCCTCGTTAGGAACCGACCCGCCGCTCAGATGGCGTTGTACGTCAGGCGCGTCCCACCGTTGCGGAGATCGGGATAGGCGGCTGCAACGGCCTGCATCATGCCCGTCCACCACTCACCATCGACGATGGCGTCGGAGAACTTGCCTTGGGCTTCGAACGAGTCGAAGTCGATCATGTACTCGACCTGGTGGACGTCGCCGCCCGAGACCGAGCGCATGAGACGTGGGTTTTTCGCTCCAAGTCCCTCATGGATCGGAGCCGCCTCCCGAGATCCGGCCACGACCGCCTCGATGGCTGCCGGGGTTCCTTCCCACGTGGTGATCTGGGTGATGAGCATGGTGTTCCTCCGTAGTGGTTGGGCTGCGCAACCCTTGTCGCGAGTCATTGCGAAATTCTTGTCGCTGTCGATTCGCAGGCCGACGCCGAGTCAGCTTGGCGGGCCCGGACCCCGGTGAAACGAGCGCCGCCGGGTCCTGCGGGCGATACCGTCTGACCATGCTCGACATCAAGCTGCTGCGCACCGACCCGGAC
>JAERSO010000101.1 GCA_016845585.1 Acidimicrobiaceae bacterium
ATCGCTGCGGTCATCGCCGGCGATGTCGAGACCAAGGCCGGCTGATCAGGTTCGCCTGAGACGCTGAACACACGCTCATGAGCGACGCACCCATGCTCGAGATGCGGGGAATCACCAAACGGTTCCCCGGTGTCCTCGCCAACGACGACGTCACCCTTGATGTCCGAGCCGGCGAGGTTCACGCCCTCCTGGGTGAGAACGGCGCGGGAAAGAGCACGCTCATGAAGATCCTCTTCGGGCTCTACCGGCCCGAAGAGGGTGAAGTCCTGCTGGATGGGCAGCCGCTGGCGATCGATTCGCCGGCGGCTGCGATCCAGGCGGGGATCGGAATGATTCATCAGCACTTCATGCTGGTGCCCACCCTGACCGTCACGGAGAATGTGGCGCTCGGGTTGAAGGAGGCCGGCCGCAAGACCGACCTCACCGTGGTGGCCGACCGGATCCGTGAACTCGCCGATGAGTTCGGTCTCCAGGTCGATCCCGACGCCTACCTGTGGCAGCTCGCCGTCGGCGAACGTCAGCGGGTGGAGATCCTCAAGGCGCTGTACCGCGACGCCCGGCTCCTCGTCCTCGACGAGCCCACCGCCGTGCTGACGCCGCGTGAGGTCGACGACTTCTTCGTCACCCTCCGCAAGCTGGCCGATGATGGCCGTGGGCTGATCTTCATCTCCCACAAGCTCCACGAAGTGTTGGCGCTGTCGGATCGCATCACCGTGCTCCGTCATGGCCGTATCACGGGGCAGACGACGCCGGCGGAGACGTCGCGTGAACAGCTGGCGGAGATGATGGTCGGCCGTGAGGTCCGCCTCGCGCCGGACAAGCCGGAGGTCAACACGAGCGACGTCCGCCTTCGAGTCTCGGACCTGCAGGTGCTCGGCGATCGTGGCACCCACGCCGTCGACGGGGTCGACCTCGAGGTCCGCGGCGGCGAGATCGTCGGCGTGGCCGGCGTCTCCGGCAATGGCCAGCGTGAGCTCGCCGAGGCAATCGCGGGGCTGCGCGCCGTCTCCACCGGATCGGTCCACCTCGATGATGGTGAGATCACCGACCTTCCGCCGAAAGCCGCCCGTGACGCCGGCTTGGCCTATGTGCCCGAGGAACGTATGCGTGACGGCGCCATCGGCGAGTTCTCCGTCACCGAGAATCTGATGCTCATCGATCACGCGAGCGAAGAGTTCGCCGATCGGGGCTTTCTGAAACTGGGCGCGCTGCGGACCCGTGCGGAGGACCTGGTCGAGCGGTTCGCGGTGAAGACACCGTCGATCGAAACATCCACCCGGTCATTGTCGGGCGGCAACATCCAGAAGTTGATCATGGCGCGGGAGCTCTCGTGTGACCCAGCGGTACTCGTCGTGGCCCAGCCCACGCGTGGAGTCGACATCGGTGCCGCCGAATACATCCACGAACGTCTGGTTGCTCAGCGCGAAGCCGGCACCGCCATCCTCGTGATCTCCGAAGACCTCGACGAGGTGCTCGGCCTTGCCGACAGGGTGGCGGTCATGTTCGAGGGCCGGATCGCCGCGATTCTCGACCGCGACGAAGCCACCGTCGAACGTCTCGGCCTCTTGATGGCAGGCGCCTGAGCGCTAGCGGTTCGGGCGTCGCCGCTGCTGCGACGCCTTCTTGGCACCGCCGGCTGCCCTCTTGCGGGTTTGACCGACCTGGTTGCCGCCCGAGCCCGACTGTTTGGTGCGCTTGGGTGCGCCTTTCGAGTGCTGGCGCTGAGCCTTCTGCTTGCGCGACTTGCCGTGCTTCTTGGCGGCCTTCTTGGCGGGCCGCTTGGCGCCTTCGGTACGAGGCCTGCCGCTCCCTGACCGTTCGCCTTCGGCGCGCTGGTCGCCGGATGCCTGTGGCTTCCTCTTCTTGGGACCCCGCTGGCCCCGCTGTCGTTTCTCGCCCTCGCCGGTTTGGCCCTGGCGTTGGCCGGCCCCCTGGCCTTGGCGCTGTTGGCCCTGACCACTCTGGCGGTTCTGGTTGCGGGGCTTCGGTGCCTCGTCCTTCGGTGGTGCCGGCAGGACACCGTCGGTGTCGGGTGGCGCGGTGATCTCCTGGGGCAGGTCGAGTCGCTTCTTCATCTTCTTGACGTCCGCGACCTGACCGGGGTCGACGAAGGAGATCACATGACCACTGGCGCCGGCGCGTGCAGTGCGGCCCGAGCGGTGGACATACGCAGAGTCCTCGTCGACCGGATCGAAATGGATCACGCACTCAACCGCGTCGACGTGAATTCCGCGAGCAGCGACGTCGGTGGCCACGAGGGCCTGCGCCTTGCCGCTGGCGAAGTCGGCGAGCGCCCGCTGGCGCTGCCCCTGCGAACGATTGCCGTGAATGGCAGCCGCCTGGATGCCGAGTTTGCCCAGCTGACGAGCCGCACGATCGGCACCGTGACGGGTGCGGGTGAAGACGATCGTGCGGCCGAACGTGGCGATCGTCGACGCCGCGAGCGGGATCCGCTCGGGCCGGGGGATCTGCCAGAAATGATGCGTCATCGCCTTCAGATCGGGCTTGGCCTCGCCGACCTCGTGGCGCACCGGATCCGTCTGGTACTCACGGATCACCTTGCCGACGTCGCCGTCGAGCGTCGCTGAGTAGAGGATCGTCTGGCGGTCGTGGCGGGTCTGGTCGAGCAGGCGGCGCACCACGGGAAGGAACCCCATGTCGGCCATGCGGTCCGCTTCGTCGACCACGACCATCGACACGTTCTCGAGGGTGACGACCCGCTGGGAGATGAGGTCCTCGAGCCGGCCCGGCGTGGCGACGAGCAGATCGATGCCGCGGCGCAGCTTCTTGATCTGAGGGTCGAGACCGACGCCACCGTAGACGGCAAGAGCACGGCGATCGGCCGCCGCCAGCATCGGCTGGAGTTCGAGCGCGATCTGCGCCGCGAGCTCGCGGGTGGGCGCCAGAACGAGTGCGGTGGGTCGCTTCGGTTCGGCGCGCGGCGACATGGCCACCAGCGGGATGCCGAACGCCAGCGTCTTGCCCGAGCCCGTCGGGGCCCGGCCCACGACGTCGCGCCCGGCGAAGAGATCGGGAATGGTGGCGGCCTGGACAGGGAAGGGCGAGGTGATACCCGCGTCGTGAAGGGCCGCGCAAATCGAATCAGGTACGCCGAGATCGGCGAAGGTGGGGGCCATCAGGCACTCTCCGGCAGCGGGATGGTCGGTGGCGGTGGCCGGCGACGTTGTCCGATGCGGCTGTCAGGGTACCGGTTGGGTCGGTGGTCCCGGGCGATCGACCCTCAACAGGGTCGGATCAATCGTCAGACGGGTCCCTGTCGAGCCGCAGCGAAGCGCTGTTCATGCAGTAGCGCTGACCGGTGGGTGCGGGGCCGTCTGGGAATCGGTGGCCGAGGTGGGCGCCACACGCCGTGCAGATCGCCTCCTCGCGCACCATCTCGTGGCTTGTGTCGGTCTCGATCCGGACGACATCGTCACCGACCGTCTCGAAGAAGCTCGGCCAACCCGAGCCGGACTCGAACTTGGTGTCGCTGCTGAACAGTGCGGCGTCGCAGACCACGCAGCGGTAGGTGCCGTCGTCGTGACAATCCCAGTACTCGCCGGTGAAGGCACGTTCGGTGCCGGCCTGTTGGGTGCACGCGAACTGCTCAGGTGTCAGTCGATCGCGTAGTTCTGTCTCGGTGAATCCGGCCTCGGTCATGTCGACTCCTCGCTCGCTCGTCTGCCCCTAGAACTCGTTGGGTCCAACAATGGTTCCCGAAGCGCAGATTTTCCAGTCCCAGCCCGTCCGGCGCCGAATATCGCGTGACATCCTTGACCGAACACTCGTTCGGAGTTACCTTGCTGTAATTCGTTCAGCGGGAGACTGTCACACCCCCTCCGTATGTTCGAGCCCAAGCAAGAAACCACACCCCCCAACACCCTGCGAAGCACTCAGCGGCGCACAGCGAAGAAGCACAGGAGCAACAAAGTGGAACGAGACAAGGCACTCGACGTAGCCCTCGGGCAGATCGAGAAGCAGTTCGGCAAGGGCTCGGTCATGAAGATGGGCGAGAAGAGCGCATTGGGCATCGAATCGGTGCCGACCGGAGCCCTCGCACTGGACCTGGCGCTCGGGATCGGCGGCCTGCCTCGCGGCCGTGTCACCGAGATCTTCGGCCCGGAGTCCTCGGGCAAGACCACCCTTGCCACCCATGTGGTCGCCGAGGCCCAGCGCAATGGCGGCATCTGCGCCTACATCGATGCTGAGCATGCGATGGATCCCGTCTACGCCAAGGCGATCGGTGTCGACATCGATGAGTTGCTGATCTCGCAGCCCGACACTGGTGAACAGGCGCTCGAGATCTGCGACATGCTCATCCGCTCTGGTGCGCTCGATGTCGTCGTCATCGACTCGGTTGCCGCGCTCACGCCTCGTGCAGAGATCGAAGGCGAGATGGGCGACACCCACGTGGGTCTGCAGGCTCGTCTGATGTCCCAGGCGCTGCGCAAGCTCACGGGCAACCTCAACAAGTCGAACACGGTTTGTATCTTCATCAACCAGTTGCGAGAGAAGATCGGCGTGATGTTCGGTTCACCCGAGACCACCCCGGGTGGCCGGGCGCTGAAGTTCTACTCGTCATGCCGGCTCGACATCCGCCGCATCGAATCCATCAAGGACGGCGTCGAGGTCGTGGGCAACCGCACCCGTGTGAAGGTCGTGAAGAACAAGTGCGCTCCGCCCTTCCGTCAGGCCGAGTTCGACATCATGTACGGCCACGGCATCTCCCGTGAGGGCTCGGTGCTCGACCTCTCCGTCGAGGAGGGCATCGTCAAGAAATCCGGTGCCTGGTACACCTACGACGGTGAGCAACTCGGCCAGGGCCGAGAGAATGCGAAGAAGTACCTCACCGAGAACCCCGAGGTCATGGTCGAGATCTCCGATCGTGTCTGGAAGGCCGTGATGCCCGATGACGAAGAAGTCGTCGACGTGACCGACGAGGACGAAGAGTTCTCCGACGCCGACGATCTGCCCATCGCCCTCGAGGAGTAGGAGAAAGCACGCTGGGGACAGACCCCATCGTGCTTTCTGCAAGCGAGATCTCCGACGGCGGCTACTTCCCCCAGTAGAGCAACCAGTCGGAACACGGGCCGCCTACGACGGGCGGCCCGTGTCTCGTTTTGCCGTCCCGATCGGGCGGTAGCCTCCATGCTTGTGAGCAAGTCGTATTCGATCCGTACCTACGGATGCCAGATGAACGAGCACGACTCGGAACGGATTGCCGGCCTCCTCGAGGCTGACGGTATGACGCGGGCCGAGGACGAGGCCGACGCCGACGTCATCGTCTTGAACACGTGCTGCATTCGCGAGAACGCCGACAACAAGCTCTATGGGGCGCTCGGAAACCTCAAGGCGCTGAAGACGGAAAACCCTGACCTGCAGATCATGGTCGGCGGATGCCTCGCCCAGAAGGATCGCGACACCGTTCGCGACAAGGCTGCGCACGTCGACGTCGTCTTCGGCACGCACAATGTGCACCGAGCGGTGGAACTGCTCGACCACGCGGCCGAACACGGCCCGATCGTCGAGATCCTCGAAGAAGCGGTCCGCGACGACAACGAGGCCTTCCCATCGGCCCTCCCGACTCGCAGGGAGGTCGACTACGCCGCATGGGTCACGATCCAGATCGGCTGCGACAACAACTGCGCGTTCTGCATCGTGCCCTCCGTGCGTGGTGAGGAGATGAGCCGACCGTTCGGTGAGCTCGTCGCCGAGGTCGAACGCCTCGCCGCCGACGGCGTGAGCGAGATCACACTGCTCGGCCAGAACGTCAACAGCTACGGCCGAGATCTCGCACTGGCTCGTCGCGGCGACGAGGCCACCGACGATCTCGGCAATGACGCGTGGTGGTGTGGCGACAGCTGGACCGATGACCGCCGGGCTCGGCCTCTCTTCGGCGACCTCCTCCGGGTGGTGGGTGCGATCGAGGGCATCCACCGGGTGCGTTACACCAGCCCGCACCCGAAGGACATGAGGACCGAGACGTTCGCGGCGATGGCCGAAACCGATGCAGTCTGCGAACACCTGCACTTCCCGCTACAAGCCGGTAGCGATCGAATCCTCAGCGCCATGCATCGCGGTTACACCGCCGAGCGGTACCTGGAGAAGCTCGCCGAGGCTCGGGCTACCGTTCCCGACCTGGCGGTGACGACCGACATCATTGTCGGCTTCCCCGGTGAGACTGAAGAGGACTTCGAACGCACACTCGAGATGGCCGCGGCAGCCGAGTTCGACAGTGCCTTCACCTTCGTGTTCTCGCCTCGACCGGGCACCGAGGCCGCGGGCATGGAGGCCGATTTCGTGCCCCACGACGTGGCGGTCGCACGCTACGAGCGGCTGCGGATGGTGATCGAGCGCTCGAGTCGTCGGGCGAACGAGCGGCGGATCGGTATGGTCGAGGAGGTCACGGTGGAGGGCCCCAGCAAGAAGGATCCGAGCATGCTGACCGGGCGCACCCGCTGGAACACCCTCGTGCACTTCGCCAGCGATGCGCCGATCAGACCCGGCACCTACGTCTCGGTCGTGGTCACCGAGGCCAGCGTGAACCACCTCCTGGGCGAGTTGCGCGGGATCACGATCCCGGCGCGGCACCGCACCCGTATCCCTGTCGCCGCAGGTTGACGTGACGCCGGCCGGGGAACCGCGCCGCAAGGAGTGGCTTGCCGAGCGAGTGCCGGCGGCGCGCCCGGTGCCTGACGGCTCGATGTGTCTTGCGGACGGCGTTCCGGTTGATCCCGAGTCGATCAGTCGGGCGATCGGGGCTGCGCTCGCAGAGCTGCACGCTGTTCTGGTCGACGATGCACCCTTCGACGTCGTGTCACCTGCGACTCTCACCGCGCGCGCGGTGCGCCGAGCCGACTCCGGTCTCGACGCGGCTGACGGCGGCCCGTACCGAGGGATCGCCCCCTATCGGCTGGGAGAGATTCTCGGGGAGCAGATGTCGGGCCTGGACGAGGGTGATCCCGTCGTCGTCCATGGCTCGCTGACCGCCTCGACCGTGTGGTTCCACCCCTCGGTCGGCGTCACCCTGACCGGCTGGGAGGGGGCGATCATCGGCGACCGTCATCTCGATCTGGCCATGGGGGCCCGGTTCCTCGGTGACCTGTACGGCTACGCCGTCGCCGGGCCGTTCTTCGATGCGTACGGGCTCGATCGCCTGGATCCGCTACGACTCGACACCTACCAGCTCCTGGCGCACGTCCTCGGCGCATGACCGGCAGCTCCCGCGCCGATCGTCCCCTCGCGATCCTCGGCCCCACCGCATCGGGGAAGTCCGGGCTCGCGCTGGGGATCGCCGAGCGGCTGAGCAACGTCGAGCTCGTGTCGGTCGACTCGATGCAGGTGTACAGCGGCATGAACGTCGGGACGGCGACCCCAACACTCGACGAGCAGGCCCGCGTCGCACATCATCTCATCAACCTGGTGGATCCGAACGTGGAGTTCACCGTCAGGGAGTTCCAACGTTCGGCTCGTCTCGCGATCGACGACATCCGCTCACGTGACAAGGTTCCGGTTCTGGTGGGAGGCACCGGGCTCTACCTGCGTTCGGTGATCGACGACCTCGAGATCCCGGGCCAGTTTCCGGACGCGCGCGCCGCGATCGAAGCCGAACCCGACACTGCGGCGCTCCACACCCGACTCGCGATTGCGGATCCGGTGGCAGCCGGACGGATGGAACCGACCAACAGGCGCCGGATCGTTCGGGCTCTCGAGGTGTGCGAGGGAAGCGGCCGTCCCTTCTCGTCGTTCGGGCCGGGAATGGAGGCGTATCCGCCCACGCCGTTCGTTCAGGTCGCCATCCGCTGGGAGCGTTCTGAGCTCGACCGCCGTATCGCCGAGCGCTACCAGGCGCAGATGGATGAGGGATTCCTCGACGAGGTGATCCGTGTGAACGAGATCGGACCGTCCCGCACGGCCGCACAGGCCCTCGGCTACCGCGAGCTCCTGGCGTACGTGAGAGGCGACACGACACTCGACGACGCACTCGATGAAGCGATCCGCCGAACCTGTCGATTCGCTCGTCGACAGGTTCGCTGGTTCCGGCGAGATCCGCGAGTGACCTGGGTGGATGCACCCGTCGATGTGGAGACCGCCATCGAGATCTGGGATCGAGTTCGGAGAACTCCCGTCTCCTGAGCGTTCAGACCTGCGACAATGGAAGTGCAATGACTTACCGTCTGTCCAAGCACCACGGCCTGGGAAACGACTTCCTTGTCGCGCTCGTCGACCATCTGCCCCTCGATGCGTCCGCCAAGGCCATCGCGTGGTGCGATCGCCGCACAGGGATCGGGGCGGACGGCTTGATCTTCGGCCTTCCGAGCACCGCGGGCGACATCTCGATGCGCCTGCTGAACAGCGACGGCAGTCCGGCGGAGCTGAGCGGCAACGGCCTCCGTTGTTTCGGCCAGGCCGTCGCCCGGTCGAGAGGCACGAACACACTCGAGCTCGCGGTCGAGACGCCTGCCGGGATCCGACGCTGCAGTGTGCATGCGTCCCCTGATCCGTCGACCGTGGTCGCCACGGTCGACATGGGCGTTGTGTGCCCGGGGCCAGATCCCGATGTCGAGGATCTGATGGTCGCGGTCGGTGAGCCCGTCCGTGCTGTGAAGCGATGGGAGAGCGGCGACATCGGCAACCCGCACGTGGTCTGCGAAGTCGACAATCCCGATGACATCGATCTGGCAGTAGCGGGATCGGCCGTGGAAGCGCACTTCGCCGAAGGCGCCAACGTGCACTTCGTGACGGTTTCGGGCCTCAATGAGCTCTCGGTGCGCGTCTGGGAGCGGGGTGCCGGCATCACCAACGCCTGCGGCACGGGCGCCACGGTTTCTGCATCGCTGTTCCGCGACTGGGGGCTGGTCGGCGACAAGGTCGTCGTCCGAATGCCCGGCGGTGACGCCCTCGTCGACCTCAGCGGTCCCGTCACCCTGACCGGACCTGCCACCCACGTTGCCGACCTCGAGGTGCCCGACGGGCGGGCAAGCAATGGGTGAGCGCGAAGAGTCGGGCAGCGGAGGTGCATGGCCGGTCGATGATTGGGACGAGCCGGCCGGTCCGATCGATGAATGGCATGCCGCCCCCGATCCTGCCGAGGAAGAGGAGAGTCATCGAGGTGCCTTCGGTGACTACGGCGGCGAGTCGGGCGGCCTCATCGAGCGAACCTTCCGGGAGAAGATCATCCTCGTGGGGGTGACGCTCGACGGCGGCGATGTGGAGGACACCGACGCCATGCTCGACGAGTTGGCACTGCTCGTCGACACCGCGGGGGCCGACGCGGTCGGGCGAGTCACACAGAGTCGACTCTCCCCGGACCCGGCCACGTTCGTCGGCAAGGGCAAGGTCCAGGAGATCAAGGCGCTCGCGGAAACCGTCGACTGCGACACCGTCGTTTTCGACGATGAGTTGACGCCCGCTCAGCAGTTCAACCTGGAGAAGATCCTCGGCCGTACCGCACTCGATCGCACCGCCGTGATCCTCGACATCTTCGCCCAGAACGCGAGCACGCTCGAAGGCAAGTCACAGGTCGAACTCGCCCAGCTGCGCTACCGGCTGCCGCGCCTGCGCGGATCGGGCCGCAAGCTCAGCCAGCAGGGTGGCGGCATCGGCACCCGTGGCCCGGGTGAGACCCAACTCGAGGTCGACCGGCGGCGGCTGGTTCGTCGCGTACACAAGCTCGAGGCTGACCTTCGTCGCGTACAGGCCCACCGGGAAACCCAGTCCAAGCAGCGCTCGCGCACGCGAAACCGGGCGGTCGCGCTCGTCGGCTACACGAATGCCGGCAAGTCGTCGCTGCTCAACCGACTGACCGACGCCGAGGTCCTGGTCGAGGACCGGCTCTTCGCCACCCTCGATGCCACCACCCGCCGGCTCGCGCTGCCGGGCGGCGAAACCGTGTTCGCCACCGACACGGTCGGTTTCGTGCGCAAGCTGCCTCATCAACTGGTGACGGCATTCAAGACAACGCTCGATGTCGTGCGAGACGCCGATCTCCTGGTCCACGTGGTGGACGGGAGCGGACCAGATCCGATCGGATCGATGGCGGCGGTGCGCGACGTGCTCGGGGAGATCGGTGCGGGCGATGTTCCGGAGCTCCTCGTGTTCAACAAGTCCGACAGGGGTTCGGGAGCGGATGATCTCGCCGACCGCTTCGAGGGTTCGGTTGCGGTTTCCGCCCACAACGGGCACAACATCGAACTCTTATTGGCCACGATCGGCGACCGTCTCCGGTCGATGACCGAACTCGCCGAGCTGCTGATCCCGTGGGATCGCGGCGACGTGCTCGCATCGGTTCATCGAGAGGGCCAAGTGCTCAGCGAATCGCCCGAGGAGTTCGGGATGCGCCTGAAGGCCCGGCTCGAACCGGCGTCCATGGGTGCGTTGCGCGACTATCTCATCAACCACGAATCCGGGAGTGACACCCCCGTCGAGGAGATTGCCCCTTCATGACCGAGGGATTTGTTCCACCCGCGTACCCCTACGACCTCCTGAACGAGATGCGAGCGGGCGCGGTCGAGAAGTTCGGCGCGATGATCGACTGCTCGATCGGGGCGCCCATCGATGCGCCGCCGGAGGCCGTCATCGAGGCACTCAGCACGTCGAACGACGAGCGCGGCTATCCGCCGGCGATCGGTCGCCCCGCCTACCGGCAGGCCGCGGTCGACTGGATGCAGCGGGAGTTCGGCGTCACCCTCGACCCTGCCACCGAGATCGGAGCCGCCGTCGGCACGAAGGAGTTCGTCGCCGGTACGCCGCACTATCTGAAGATGCGTCGTCCCGGCCGGGACACGATCCTCTATCCGGCGATCTCCTACCCCTCCTATGCGATGGGCGCGACATTCGCCGGATGTCGCGCCGTCCCCGTCGGACTGACCGATGACTGGGGGATCGACATCGATTCGATCGACCCCGCCGATGCGGCCCGCGCCGTGTGTCTCTGGATCAACACGCCCGGCAATCCCGCCGGCGGCCTCGACGACCTCGAGGCAATCGCCGAGTGGGGCCGCGCCAATGACGTGCTCATCCTCAGCGACGAGTGCTACATCGAGTTCACCTGGGACGGCCCCGGCCGCACGATCCTGTCGAGCGGCCTCGATGGCGTGATCGCCGTTCACTCCCTGTCGAAGCGATCCAACCTGGCCGGTGTCCGCGCCGGGTTCTATGCCGGTGACCCGGAGATCGTTCACTTCCTCCAGGAGACGCGCAAGCACGGCGGCATGATCGTGCCGGGCCCGGTTCAGGCGGCCGCCGTTGCCGCGTGGAACGACCAGGCCCATGTCGTGGCGCAGCGCGAGATCTATCGCGAGCGGCTCGAACTCGGCCTCGAGTTGTTGCGGGCAGCCGGTGCCCGCGTCGAGCTGCCTCGCGGCGGCTTCTACCTGTGGGCGGAGTCCGAGGACGGCGACGGCTGGGCGCTGGCCCGCCGGGTGGCCGAGTCCTCGGGTGTCATCGTCAGCCCCGGCGACTTCTACGGCGACGTCTCGCCGAATCACGTTCGCTTCGCCGCGGTACAGCCGACCGAGGATCTCCGCACGGCGCGCGAACGAGTCGGTTGAGCTGACAGGACCAAGCGGCGGGCCGCTAGCCTGCGGCCCATGTCTGACCTGCAAAGCCGCATCGAAACGCTCTGGGAAGGGCGCGAAACCGTCGACACGAAGGATCCGGAGATCATCGCCACGGTCCACGAGGCGATCGACGCGCTCGACACGGGGGCCGCCCGTGTGGCGTATGTGAACGAGCAGGGTGGCGTCACCGTCAATCAGTGGTGCAAGTACGCCGTGCTGTTGCTGTTCAAGATCTCGGAGATGGAGACCATCGAGAACGCCCCGTTCGAGTACGCCGACAAGATCCCTCTGAAGACCGACTACATGTCGCGTGGTGTCCGCGTCGTTCCCGGCGCTCAGGCCCGCTGGGGCAGCTACCAGGCTCCCGGCGTGGTGATGATGCCCAGCTACACCAACATCGGCGCGTACGTCGATGAGAACTCCATGGTCGACACGTGGGCCACGGTCGGCTCGTGTGCCCAGATCGGCAAGAACGTCCACCTGAGCGGCGGCGTCGGCATCGGCGGCGTGCTCGAGCCCGCTCAGGCCGCCCCCGTCATCATCGAGGACGAGTGCATGATCGGCAGTCGTTGCATCGTGGCCGAGGGCGCTCGCGTCGGTGAGGGCACGATGCTCGGCGCTGGAGCCATCCTGACGGGATCCGTACCGGTGATCGATGTGCAGACCGGCGAGGAGATCAGCCGTGGTGAGGTCCCACCCTGGTGCGTTGCCGTTGGCGGCACCCGGCCCCGCTCGTTCCCCGGCGGCGAGTTCGGGCTTCCGGCGATTCTCGTGATCAAGCGCCTCACCGAAGGTGAGCGTCACGACAAGTCGGCGCTCAACCAGATCCTGCGCGACCACGGCCAGGCCACCTGACCGACTGATGACAGCGCTTCCGTCCGGCGACGTCTTCGCGCTCACCACCGCGCTCGTCGACATCGAGTCCGAGAGCTTCCACGAGCAGGAGATCGTGACTCTGCTGGAGGGTGAGCTCCGGGCGTGTTCCCACCTGACCGTCGATCGCATCGGCGACAACCTGATTGCCCGTACCCAACTCGGTCGCACGCGGCGTCTCGTTCTCGGTGGCCACACCGACACGGTGCCCGTCAACGCAAACCTGCCCGCACGGGTGGACGGTGACCGTCTCTACGGTTGCGGCTCCACCGACATGAAGGGTGGCGTGGCCATCATGTTGGAGCTGGCCCGCTCGCTGGCCGAACCCGCGGTCGATGTCACCTATGTCTTCTACGCACGCGAGGAAGTGGCAACGCGCCACAACGGCCTCCTCGAGATCGAAGCCGAACGCCCTGACCTGCTCGAGGGCGATGTCGCCCTCCTGGGGGAGCCGACCCTTGGTGCGCTCGAGGCGGGTTGCCAGGGCACGTTGCGGGTCAAGGTCACGCTCGACGGAGCCCGAGCGCACACCGCTCGACCGTGGATGGGGCGCAATGCGATCCATCGCCTCGGAGCCATCCTGGCGATCCTGGATGGCTATGAAGAGCGCCGCCCCGTTGTCGAGGGCTGCGAGTACCGCGAGGCGCTCCAGGCGGTCGAGGTGGGCGGGGGAGTGGCCGGCAATGTCGTGCCCGACGAGGCGTTCGTGGTGATCAACCATCGTTTCGCGCCGGATCGCACACCCGAGGAAGCGGAGTCCCACGTCCGCGACCTGATCGCGCCGATCCTCGTCGACGGCGACACCGTTGAGCTGACGGATCTCTCGCCTCCGGCCCTTCCCGGCCTGGGCGACCCGATGATCACCGCGCTCGTCCAACGCAACAGTCTGGAGGTGCGCGCCAAGCTCGGTTGGACCGATGTGGCATTCTTCGCGGCGCGGGGCGTGCCGGCGTCGAACTTCGGGCCGGGAGATCCGACGATCGCCCATACGCAGGGTGAGCTCCTCGAGCGCACGAACCTCCTCGACACGTATCGCGCGGTCGAGGAGCTCCTGGTCAACGGCGCCTGAGCATCTCGGCCGCGATCAGAGCTTGCGCATCACCGTGACCACACGGCCATAGATCTGCACCTCGCCAGGCTCGAAGACCATGTCGGTGAGCGCCTCGTTGGCCGGAACCAGGACGACTTTGCCGTTTCGTTCCTGGTACGTCTTCACGGTGGCCTCTTCGCCGGGGATGCCGGCGATCACGACATCACCCTTGTCGGCCGTTGTCTGGCTGTGGCAGACCACGAAGTCGCCGTCATAGATTCCGACGTCGATCATCGATTCACCCCGGACACGCAGCATGAAGAGCTCACCATCGCCGGTGAGGTCGGAGGGCATCGGCACGATCTCTTCGATGTTCTCCTCGGCGAGCACGCCGGTGCCTGCGGCCACATCGCCAACGAGCGGCACGTGGCGGACGGGCCGACGCTCGGCCGCGGCGCCGGACTGGCCCTCGTAGCGCACCTGGATGGCGCGTGGCTTGGCGGGATCGCGCACCAGGTAGCCCGCATCCTTCAGGTTGTCGAGATGGGCCTTCACCGTGGCGGGAGACTTCAGACCGACGGCTTCGCCGATCTCGCGCACGGACGGGGGATAGCCGTGCTGGTTCTGATGCTCGACGATCACGTCGAGGATCTGGCGCTGGCGGGGGGTGAGTGCGTCGGACATGGTTTCCTCCGATGAGGGCTCATCCACCGTGGAGCCGGAGCGCCTGTGGATGAGCTGGGGATAGTGAGAGAGACCCTTGTGGATGAGCTGTTGACAACGAACAGGTGTTCGATGGTACAGTAACGAACGATTGTTCGTCGGACACATGTTCGTGAAACATTCGTTCGGCGTCAAGTACCTCGCCGAGATTTCTCCACAGACACCGTGGCGGGTCCTCCACATCCGGGACTGTCACACCCCCTCAGCAGAATGCAGATCATGACCGCAGCAGTTCTTCCCAACACCTTCGAACCGAACACCTTCCGGCCCTCCGGTGTCATCGAGGGCTCCGCCGCCACGTCACAGCCGGTGCGGGTGCCGCCACTTGCACCCGCCGTGTACCGTCGTCGCCGCTTGGTCGTGCTGGCGCTCGTCCTCGGGGTCGTCCTCGGCCTGCTGTCGTTCGGTCGTCAGGCCGACGCGGCCCCGGATCCGGTCGCGGTCGCGTCGGAGGCCACCGTGGTCATCGTGCAGCCGGGCGACACGCTGTGGACCATCGCCCGGTCGATTCAGCCCGAGGGCGATCATCGGGCGCTCGTCGCCGATCTCGGTGACCTCATCGACGATCCGGTGCTGCAGCCCGGCCAGCGGATCCTGATCCCGGCCGCACTGCTCGACTGAGTGTCAGGCCCGCAGGTAGCGGGCGAACAGGGCGTTGTCGTGCTCGAGAAGGCGGTCGAGGCGCAACTCACCGACCGCAGAGATCGCTGTCGTTCCAAGGATTCCGAGCGATTCGCCACCGACCAGGTGCGGCGAGATGGTGAGGCAGAGTTCGTCGATGAGGCCGGCCTTGGCCAGCTGTCCGTTCCACGAAGGGCCGCCCTCGGCCAGCACGACGTTCCCCTCGCGCCGATGCAGTTCCGCGATCACGAGCTCCGGTGTCGGACGCTCGACATCGAGGTGGACGAACTCGGCCAGGCCGTTCAGCGCGGCAACACGGTCGGGCGGCGGTGTCGCGCCGGTGATGATCAGCGGCACGTGCTCACCCGGGGCCTGGTCGGCGAACATCGGCAGGTCCGGATCGAGGTCGACGGACCCTGTCACCACCGCGAGGCGTGCCGCGCGTGTGCGGCCCGTGGCCTCGCGTATCTCGGCCACCTCCGGCGCTGGTCGCGGGATTCGGTAGCGCTCGGCCCGTGCGGTGCCGGCTGCCACCAGGATCCAGTCGCAGCTCGCTCGGATGGCGCGAAACGCCAGGGCATCACCTGGTCCGCCGAGTCCGCCGCTCACACCGTCGATCGCGATGGCGCCGTCGACACTCGACACCATGTTCACCAGCACCCAGGGGCGTTCCGCGGGTGCGGGTCGCGGATCGTGGGGATACAAGCGCAGGGGGTCCACATCGTCGAGTGGTGTCGGCAGCAGTTGACGCACGCTCCCGACGCTACCGGCCCTCGCAGGCGGGGTGGGGCAAGGCTGTGGACAGACAGGCCGAAATCCACCAACAATCCACACCCGATCCCCTTCCGATCCACACCCTCGATCTCTAGTGTCGGGGTTGCTGCGGAGGTCGGGTCGCCAGGATGGTGGTGGCGAAGCATCTCGGATAGTGAGTCGAATCAGTCCCTTGGGGCCCTGTGCCGGGGGGTGTGGGGAAGCCGCACGATGTGCTGCCCTCTGACCCGGGAGATCCGCCCTCCGCAGCTGCATCACATCGGCAGCCAGACGCGGCACGAGGGTTTGATCACTCACCGTGGTTGACCAACTATTATCCGCATGACACAGCCGAAGTTACGATAGTGTAATTCGTGTGTCAGAATTACCCTGAACGATCCTGAAAGGCCGCCACATCATGGCTCTCGCCCCCCAGCACGCCGGACTCGGCATCGGCCGCCGTTTCACCACCGAGGGCCGCCACCCCTATGACGATGTCGAGTGGGAGCGCCGTGACGCGCGCCTGATCAACCACCTGGACGGATCCGTCGCGTTCGAGCAACTCGACGTCGAGGTGCCGGCCTCATGGTCGGTCAACGCCACGAACATCCTCGCCCAGAAGTACTTCCGCGGCACTCCGGGATCCCCCGAGCGAGAAGGCTCGCTGCGCGAAGTGGTCGATCGGATCGTGGGAACGATCGCCGCCTGGGGTGAGCGTGACGGGTACTTCGTCGATCGCGCCGAGGCCACGGCGTTTCGCGCCGAGCTCACCCACCTGCTCGTTGCACAGAAGGTGGCGTTCAATTCGCCGGTCTGGTTCAACATCGGTGTCGAGGGTGTTCCGCAGCAGGCCTCGGCGTGTTTCATCCTCTCCGTCGACGACAACATGGGTTCGATCCTCAATTGGTACGCCGAGGAGGGCCGCATCTTCAAGGGTGGCAGCGGCGCCGGCGTCAATCTGAGCAACATCCGGGCTTCGGCCGAGCTGCTCGACGGTGGCGGGACGGCCAGCGGTCCGGTCAGCTTCATGCGCGGCGCCGACGCGTCCGCAGGCACCATCAAGTCCGGTGGCAAGACCCGACGCGCCGCCAAGATGGTCATCCTCGACGCGGATCACCCCGATGTCGAGGAGTTCGTCTGGTGCAAGGCGCGCGAGGAACGAAAGGCCAGGGCCCTCGAGGCTGCCGGCTTCGACATGTCGCTGGACGGCACCGACATCCATTCTGTGCAGTACCAGAACGCCAACAACTCGGTTCGTGTCACCGACGAATTCATGGAGGCCGTCGTCGACGACGCCGACTGGGATCTCGTGGCCCGCACCACCGGCCAGACCATCGCCACGGTGAAGGCCCGCTCGCTGTTCCGCCAGATCGCCGAAGCGTCCTGGGAGTGCGCCGATCCTGGCGTGCAGTTCGACACCACCATCAACCACTGGCACACGGCTGCCAACACCGGGCGAATCAATGGCAGCAATCCATGCAGCGAATACGTCCATCTCGATGACTCGGCCTGCAATCTGGCCTCGCTCAACCTGCTGAGCTTTCTGACCGGGCCCGAAGAACTCGGCGCCGACGCCTTCGATGTCGAGGGATTCAGCCACGCTGTACGCGTCGTGTTCACCGCGCAGGAGATCCTCGTCGGCAACGCCGACTACCCCACACCTCAGATCGCGGAGACCACGCGGGCGTTCCGCCAGCTCGGGCTCGGCTACGCCAACCTCGGCGCCATGCTGATGGCGCTCGGCCTGCCCTACGACTCCGACGACGGTCGCGCCGTCGCCGGCTCCGTGACCGCACTGATGACGGGTGAGGCCTACCGCACCTCGGCACGGCTGGCTGAGCGCATGGGCCCGTTCGCCGGCTTCCATGCCAACAAGGAGCACATGCTGCGAGTGCTCGAACAGCACCGAAGCGCGGCGGCAGAGATCGACGAGGACCTGGCTCCCACCAGCATCCTCGACGCGGCCCGTCTGGCCTGGGACGACGCCTGCGAACGGGCTGCCTCCGACGGCGTGCGCAACGCTCAGGCGAGCGTGCTCGCCCCCACGGGCACCATCGGCCTTCTGATGGACTGCGACACCACTGGTGTCGAGCCCGATCTCGGACTCGTGAAGTTCAAGCGCCTGGTCGGCGGCGGCTCGATGAGCTTCGTCAACCGCACCGTTCCCCGAGCACTGCGCCACCTCGGCTACGGCGACGACGAAGTCGATGCGATCGTCGCGCACATCGACGAGCACCACACGGTGCTGGGCGCGCCAGGGCTGAAGGCGGAGCACACCGATGTGTTCGCCTGCTCGCTCGGCGACAACACGATCCACTACCTCGGGCACGTGAAGATGATGGGAGCGGTGCAGCCGTTCCTGTCGGGCGCCATCTCCAAGACGGTCAACCTTCCCGAGGAGGCCTCGGTCGAGGAGATCGAGCTGCTCCTGATCGAGTCGTGGCGTCTTGGCTTGAAGGCCGTCGCCCTCTACCGCGACAACTGCAAGGTTGCGCAGCCGATGTCCGCCGGTGATGGCACCACGTCATCCGACGACGAGTCGGTTGCCGCCTCCGACACCGTCCAGGTGGTCGAGAAGATCGTGGAGAAGATCGTCGCCCAGCCGGTCCGCGAGCGCCTGCCTCGGTCCCGCACGTCGCGCACGTTCGAATTCCGTGTGGCCGACTGCAAGGGATTCGTCACGGTCGGCGAGTACGACGACGGCCGTCCAGGCGAGATCTTCGTGCGTGTGTCGAAGCAGGGATCCACCCTCGCCGGCATCGTCGACGCGATGGCCATTTCGTTGAGCCATGGCCTGCAGTACGGAGTGCCCCTCACCGCGTTCGTCGAAGCCTTCGTGGGGATGCGGTTCGAGCCCGCCGGCATGACCGACGATCCCGAAATCCGGATCGCCAACAGCTTGATGGACTACCTGTTCCGCAAGCTGGCGATCATGTACCTGGAGTTCGACGAGCGTGCGGCATTGGGCATCTTGTCAACCGACGAGCGCACCGAGCCGACGCTTCCGGGCGTGGTGGAACAGATCACCGAGACCGTTCAGGGCTCTGAGATTCCTGCTGATCCGCCGTCGGTGCCGTCGCCGTCGGAGCTGGTCGCCCAGTTGGAGTTCGGTGCCGATGATGCTCCGGAGGAGCCTGCGGCCGACGAGCGGCCCACCACGGAGGTCAGCCCCCGCGCCGCGGCTGCTGACGCGCCGTTCTGCATGACGTGCGGCGTGCCGATGCATCGCGCCGGATCGTGCTACGTGTGTGGCGACTGCGGCACCACGAGCGGCTGCAGCTGACGATCAGCCGTCGAGAAGGGCGAGCACCTTCTCGACGGTCACCAGGTTCCTGCCGGTGCCGACCACGTCGAGCTGTTTCTCGATCCACCTGCTCGTGAACTTCGAGCGGGCCTGCCCATCTCGGTAGCGCACGTGGAGGTCGTCCCCGATCAAGGCGAGTCCTCGGTGTGAGCTCGCTCGGAGAGCCGATCGGCGAGGACCGAGTCGGGCGCGGCGGCGAGGAAGTGGATCTGATGGAACTTCGGTTCGAAGTCGCCGGGCGCCCACGGGTGGACGTCGAGTGCATCGGCGATCTGGGTACGAGACCTGATGATGACGGGTGTGTCGACACCGAATTCGGCGACGCTGACCTCGCGGATGAGATGCTCGGCCTCGGCATCGGTCAGCGAGGACTCGAAGACGACGTTGCCCGTTTGGATGAGCGTTCTGATGCCGCTCAGCCCGGCTTCACCCAACGCTGCGCGCAGAGCCGCCATCGGGATCTTGTTGTGACCACCGACATTGATGGCCCGGAAGAACGCCACTCGCTTCACGAATGCGACGGTAGCCGGAGCAGCGCGTCATACTTCGCAGATGTCTGACGACCCACGACAGCCGAAGCCCGCCAGCGAGCACACCACCGCCGCCAATGCGGCAACCGGTGCCGTTCTCAACCTGGACGACCCTGGTGATTGGGAGCGGGCCACCCGGGGCCTGATCGCCACACATGAGACGGGGCGGATCGAGGGCCGATCCGTGGCGGCCTGGAACACCGCCGACTACGACTTCATGCGCGGCGAGGGCAGCGAGGCCGCGCCGCCGAGTGTCAACCCGAGCCTGTGGCGCCAGGGCCGGCTCAACGCCATCCACGGCCTGTTCGAGGTGGCCGATGGGGTGTGGCAGGCGCGTGGCTACGACATCAGCAACATCACGTTCATCGCGGGCAAGAAGGGCTGGTTGATCGTCGACGTCCTCACGAGTGCCGAGACGGCTCGTGCCTGTCTCGAACTCGCCAACACGACGTTGGGAGCGCGGCCCGTCGAAGCCGTGATCTACACCCATTCGCACGTCGACCACTTCGGCGGCATCCTCGGTGTCACCGATCAGGAAGCCGTGGACCGCGGCGACGTCCGGATCATCGCCCCCGAGGGTTTCTTCCACGAGGCCGTCAGCGAGACCGTGATCGCCGGGCCGGCCATGTCGCGCCGTGGGGGCTACATGTTCGGGCCGCACCTCCCGCCCGGGGTTTTCGGCCACGTCGATTCGGGGCTCGGCAAGGTGACGCCCAAAGGGATTCCCGGACTGATCCGGCCGACCGAGGAGATCTCGGTCACCGGTACGGAGCTCGAGGTCGACGGGATCGACATCGTCTTCCAGAACACGCCGGGCAGTGAGGCACCCGCCGAGATGAACTTCCTGTTCCCCGGCCATCGGCTGCTGTGCATGGCCGAGAACTGCACCCACACGCTTCACAATGTGCTCACACCTCGCGGAGCCCTGGTGCGGGACAGCCTCCTGTGGAGCAAGTACATCGGTGAGGCAATCGATCTCTTCATCAAGCACACGGACACGCTCTTTTCCACGCATCACTGGCCCCGTTTCGGGCAACAGGACTCTCACGAATTCCTGACGAAGCAGCGCGACGTCTATCGCTGGCTCCATGACCAGACCCTGCGGCTCGCCAACAACGGCTACACGCCGTTGGAGATCGCCGAGGAACTCACGCTGCCCGACTGCTTCGGTTCGCAGGGTCACACACGCGAGTACTACGGCACGGTGAGCCACAACTCGAAAGCGATCTATCAGCGCTACTTCGGTTGGTTCGACGGCAACCCGGCCAACCTCAATCCGCATCCTCCGGAGGCCTCGGGGCGTCGCTACGTGGAGGCGATGGGTGGCGCCGAATCGGTGCTCGGCCAGGCGCGAGCGGCATTCGACGAGGGTGACTACCGCTGGGCAGCCCAATTGCTCAACCACCTCGTCTTCGCCGACTCGGACAATGAGTCGGCGAAGCTGCTTCAGGCCGACACGTTCGAGCAGCTGGGCTACCAGTCCGAGTCAGGGCCGTGGCGTAACTTCTATCTCACCGGTGCCAAGGAGCTCCGTGACCCGACCCGGCCTGGGGCCGGTGGTGGTCGGGCGATGCTGAAGGTCCTCACCATCGAGATGCTCTTCGATGCCATCGGCGTTCGCCTGCGGGCCGATGACGTGGTCGACAAACAGGCCGTCTTGAACTGGACGTTCACCGACACCGACGAAAAGCACGTGCTCGGTCTGAAGAACTGTGCGATCCACCATCACGCCGATCGTCATGCCGCCAATCCGGATGCCGAGCTCACGCTGACCCGGGATCTGCTCGGCAAGTTGATGACGGGTCAGGTCACGTTCATGGATGCCATCGAGGCCGGCGATCTCCTGATCGACGGTGACGCCGAGGCCGTTCTCACGATCTTCGGATCGCTCGACCGATTCACCGGCGACTTCGAGATCGTGATGCCGTAGCCGTCAGCGAGCGTCGTGGAGTGCTCGATCGACGAGCACCATTGGGTGCTCGGTCTCCACGCCACCTGCGGCCAGGTGCATGGAGCAGCCGGGATTGGCGCTGGCCACGACATCGGGATCGACATGTGCGATGTTGCGGATCTTCCGGTCGCGGATGTCGCCCGCCAGATCAGGTTGCATGACGGAGAACGCGCCACCGGCCCCGCAGCAGAGCCCGTCGTCGTCGATCTCGATCAGCCGGCGCACGAATGGCTCGAGCACGGTTCGCGTCGCTCCGTGCACCCGTTGCACATGGCGCAGATGGCAGGGATCCTGAACGGCGACACAGAGCGGAAGCGGTTCGACGCCGGGCAACTTGTCGACATGTTCCGCGAGCCACTCCTGAATGTCGTAGACGCGCGTGGCGAAGGCCTCGGCGTCAGCCGTGCCGAGCAGGTGACCGTATTCCTTCATCGCCGCGCCACAGCCGGCGGAGTCGACGAGGATCGGCCGGTCATCGCTCGACAGCGCGGCGATCGTGGCCGCGGCCCGGGCGCGGGCATCGTCACCGAAGCCGGCGTGCGCCTGCAACGCTCCACAGCACGGTGCGACTGAACCAGTGGGTGTGACCCCGAATCCGGCGGCCTCGAGCACTCGCTGGCCGGCATGGTGGACGTCGCGCTGCCATGCATCCATGACGCACCCGGTGAAGAGGTAGACGTCGACGCCGCTCGTGTGGTGGGGCGGTCGGCGAAGCGGAAGGTTGCGGGGAACGCCGAACCGCTTCGGCACGAGGCGGAGGCGGGCGGCTATACCGAGCAGTGTGGACCCAGCCCGGAGAAGTCTCGGATGGGCCAGCGGGAGGAACAGCGGTCGGGTGAAGCGGGGCATGAGCCGCGATGTACGAGTGAGTGTCTCGCGGGTCGACTCGATGAGATGCCCATAGGGCACACCGCTCGGGCAGGCGGGCTCGCAGCCACGGCACTGCACACATGTGGCGAACGCTTCGGTGACCTCCGGCGTGACCGGGGCATCGTGCTGATGAACCTCGCGCATCAGACGGATTCGACCCCGCGGCGAGAGTGTCTCATCGCCGGTCACGCGAAAGGTCGGGCAATGGGGCATGCAGAGCCCGCATTGGACACAGGCGTTCAGTTCGTCGGCGTCGAGATTGAGATCCATCAGGCCCTCGGACTCCGTCCCGGGTTGAGTCGACCCGTCGGGTCGAAGAGCGACTTGGCGCGATTCGCGACCACAGCCAGGCTCGGATCGACATCGCGCGGCGGCTGCGCCGTGTCGGCGTGGACGACACCGACTCCGATTGCGGCAACGAACTCGCCGATGCTCTTGCGATCGAGCGCCGCGGCATCGGCCGGCGCCAGCGACCAGCGGTAGGGGGGGAGCTCAGGTGGTCCGTCGACCTCGTCGAACACGCCGATCCCCGAGAGTACGGTGAGTTCGTGTTCGAGGTCGGCCTGGTGGCCCTCGAGCAGTACCCAGGTCGAGGAGCCGTTCCAGAGAATCGCCGATGGATTCAGCAGGGCGTCGCGCACCGCCCCGGGATCGACGTCGCCGGCTCGAAGCCATCGGCTCGCTGGTGGGGCCGGGTTGGTTCTCAACACGACCTCCGCGATCAGTCCGAGCGTGCCGAGTGAACCGACCATCAGTTTGGGGAGGTTGAATCCGCTCACGTTCTTCACGACCGGACCCCCGCCCGTGACGATCTCACCCTCCGCCGAGACATACCGGACCTGAAGGACGGCGTCACGCACCGCCCCGCGACCCAGCAGGTCGAGGCGGTTCTCTCCGATCGCGATGGCGCCGCCGACGGTGCCGCCGCGCTCGGGAAGGGCGCTTCGTTGTCCGGCCTCGCCGAGCCGAGCGTGGAGCTCGGACACCGCGGTGCCGGCGCGGACCGTGACCACCATCTCCTCGGGCCGGTACTCGACGATTCCGGTCGGTGCCGAGATCAGACGGGCCGACTCGTGCAGCACCCCACCGGTCTGCCACCGGGTGCCGCCCCCTTCGACGGCGATCGGGTCGGTGGTGCCGACGTCGGCGGCGAACGCAAGCAGCGCTTCATCGGTCGTGGCGAGTGCGCTCATCCCCACACCCCGGTCGGCACGTCCCGCAACGCCTGTATGTCGGCGCACGAGTGCCCCATCGGAAGGATCTTCCCCGGATTGGCCCGGCAGGTCGGGTCGAATGCCTCGCGCAGCCGATTCTGGTGGCGAAGGTCGGCGTCGCTGAAGAGCTCGTCCATGTATCCCTGCTTCTCGACGCCGATGCCGTGCTCGCCCGACAACACGCCTCCGGCGGCGAGTGACGCGCGCACGATCTCGGCGCCGGCCGCATGAACACGCTCGAGCGTTCCCTCGACTCGGCTGTCGAAGACGAGGAGCGGATGGAGGTTGCCGTCGCCGGCGTGAAAGACGTTCATGACGATGACGTCGTGGCGCTCGCAGATCTCGTAGATCTGTTCGAGCATGTCGGCGAGTGCGGCACGGGGCACGACCGTGTCGTGGAGGTAGTAGTCCGGGGCCACCTGAGCCACCGCGCCGAAGGCGGTCTTGCGGCCCTTCCAGAGGAGGGTCCGTTCCTCCTCGGTGGCGGCCTGTCGTACATCGGTGGCGTTGTTGGATCGGCCGATCTGCTCGATCCGCTCGGCATCGATCTCCACCCCGGCGGGTAGGCCCTCGACTTCGGCCAGCAGCACGGCCGCGGCGTCGGTGGGATAGCCGGCGGCCACATAGTTCTCGACGGCGACGGTCATCCGTTGATCCATGACTTCGAGCGCCGCCGGCACGATCCCGTCGGCGATGATGTCGCTCACCGTCTGGGCGGCGTCACGGGTTTCGGAGAACGACAACAGGAGTGTGCGCACGGCCGGCGGGTTCTTCGTGAGCCGCACTGCGATCCTCGTGGCGACGCCGAGGGTGCCCTCACTGCCGACGAAGGCACCACGAAGGTCGTAGCCGGCGGGCTCGGGATCGAGTCCCCCGAGCATCACGACCTCACCATTGGGGAGGACGACCTCGATGGCGAGCACATGAGCGTCGGTGACGCCGTAGGCCAGGCAGTGCGGGCCACCGGAGTTGTTGGCGATGTTGCCGCCGAGGGTGCAGACCTGCTGGCTCGACGGGTCGGGAGCGAAATGGAAACCCTTGGGCCGAAGATGCCGGCTGAGGTCGAGGTTGATGACACCGGGCTGTACCCACGCGACCCGATTGTCGGTGTCGACGCTCAGGATGCGGTTCATTTTCCCGGTGGAGATCACGATCGGCGCGCCCAGCGGGATCGCACTGCCGGCGAGCCCGGTGCCGGCGCCGCGGGGAACGATCGCTCGATCGTGGGCCATGGCGATGCGGGTGATCGCCTGGACCTCGGCCGTCGATGTCGGGAAGCAGATCGGTCCCGAGACTCCGCCTTCGAAGACCGAAGCGTCGTGACTCGCCAGTGAGCGCTCGGCCCCGTCATTGCGCACACGATCCGGCGAGAGCGCGGCCTCGAGGTCGACCACGAGCGGGTCCGAGGATGCCGAAGAGCGGCGAAGCCGATCGAGGATGCTCATGCTGGAGTGACCATGCCGGGGTGGATGTCAGCTGTGGCGGTGATGCCGTTCAATGCCAGGCATCGTTCGTACTCGGCTCGCAGGAACCCGATGGCCGTGTCGACGCCGCGTTCGCCCGCGGCGCCGAGTCCGTAGAGGTAGGCCCGTCCTCCCATCGCCGCGGTGGCACCGAGTGCGACGGCCTTCACGATGTCGCTTCCTCGGCGGATGCCGCCATCACAGATCAACTCGACCCGATCGCCGACAACCTCAGCGACGTGGGGAAGCAGGGCGACGGGGGCGGGTGATCCTTCGAGCTGTCGCCCTCCGTGATTCGAGAGTGCGAGCCCGTCAACGCCGAGGTCGGCGGCAATCGCCGCGTCCTCGACGCACTGGATGCCCTTGATCACGATCGGTCCGTCCCATTGATCCCGGAACTGCTCGAGATCCGACCAGCTCAGGGTCGCGTCGAGTTGTGCGTTCGTGAAGTCGGCGAGGGTGACCGCCTCGGCAGGGTCTCGCAGCTCGCCGTCGGCGTCGCGCGTGGCCATGCTGGCGAACCGAATCGGGCCGCCGCGAACGAAATCGAACGTCCACGAGGGCCGGCGCACCGCATCGATGATCGTGTCGAGTCCGATGGTCGGAGGAAGGGTGAATCCACGGCGGACATCGCGCTCCCGGCGGCCGAACACCGCGAGATCGACGGTGATGCACAGGGTCTCGAAGCCCGCCGCCGCCGCCCGATCGATCATCTCGGCGACGAGTCCACGGTCCTTCCACACATACACCTGGAACCACTTCGACGCGGTGTTGACCTCGGCCACCTCCTCGATCGAGCGGGTGCCCATCGTCGACAGTGTGTACGGAAGTCCGGCGCGCTGCGCGGCGCGGGCGACCGCGAGTTCGCCCTGTGAGTCCGCGATCCGGCTGAACCCGGTGGGAGCGAAGACGAACGGGAATGCGATCTCCCGCCCGAAGAGCGTCGTGCGGGCGTCGATGGACGAGACGTCGCGCATCACCCGGGGCACGAATTCGTAGTCGGCGTAGGCGGCGGCGTTGCGGGCCAGGGTGCGCTCGTCCTCCGCAGCCCCGTCGATGTAGTCGAAGACGCCACCCGGCAGTCGTCGCTTCGCCATCACGCGCAGATCGGCGATGTTCGCCGCTCGTTCGAGCTGACGAGTGGTCCGGCCGAATCGAAAACGCCGGAACCGGAGCGCGGATCGAAACGTCTGGAGCATCCGGCGAACGTTACCGGGAGCGAGCGGAACCGTCCGAGTCAGACGCCGCGATATTCGGGCACGGTTGCGAGGGGCGGCCGTTCCGAGACCTGTACTTCGACCGGAGCGGTGCCGGGCCGGTGAAGAACCGAGGACCATTCCGGCCGCCATTCGACGCCGAGGCGGTGAAGCGCGGCGTGCAGGACTTCCATCGACTGCGCTGACAGAGCCCTGAGTGGTCGGTTCCGGTGCGCTCGCACACCGAGATCAACCTGTGCGATCCGGCCGATGCCGACCAGCCGGGCGATGTCGATCAGGAGACCTGTCTCGACGCCGTACCCGTGGCAGAAGGGGACCTGTTCGAGGAACTCGCGACGAACCGCGTACTCACCGCCGAGCGGTTGTCGAATCACCGTGAGGTCGGGGAAGAAGGTCGACAGGAGCGGCCGAGCCATCAGCTCGGTGGTTCGGCCCCCCGAGGCACCGCCCTGTTCGGGACGATCGTAGAACCCCTTCACCATTGCCACGGCGGGGTCAGAGAGCAGCGGACCGAGCAAACCGAGGATGTAGGAAGGGGAGAATGAGGTGAGGTCGGCATCGACCCAAACGACGATGTCGCCGGTGCTGGCCGCCACGCTCTTCCACAGCACGTTGCCCTTCCCCGAACCGCGACACGTGGAGGGCAGGACATCCGCCACAGAGATCACGGTGGCACCGCTCGCCGCGGCCACGGCGGCGGTGGCATCAGTGGAGCGGTCGTCCATGACGATGATCTCGTCCACGAGCGCATGGCCGCCACCGGCATGGGCCGCGAAGTGGGAGCGAATCGACTCGACGATGCCACCGACTGTCTCCGCTTCGTTGCGCGCGGGAAGGCAGACAGAGACGGTTGTCGTTCGCTTGAGCGAACACAGTGCGCTCAACGAGTACTCGTCGGCACTGTGGAGACGTACCTCATCGACGGGCATCTGGTCAGGCTAGTGAGATCGATGGATGGAGCACGTTTCGGTCACGATCGCGCGGCGTCGTGCCGATTGGTTTCGTACCATGTCCGACATGCCTCGCCGCGCCCGCGCCTCGATTCGAACAGCCGCCATGCTGCTGGCCGTCTCGCTGCTGGCGGCTGCGTGTGGTGGTGGTGAGGTGGCGGCCGAGCCCACGACCACGTCGACCACCGAAGTGCCCGCGACCACGACGACAGCGGAGCCCACCACGACATCGACGACCACGACGACAACCACGACCACGGTTCGTCCACCCGACCCGTTCGAGACGTTCGTGGCCACGATCAAACCCGACTACGAGTACCTGCAGCCCCACGTCGAGCCGGATCAGGAGTCCGACTTCGTCGAACTCGAGTTCGCCGTCACCAATCCGACCTACTTCGACAACCCGTTGGTGCTGATGGTGACCGGTCGCACCCCGGACGGCGAGTGGTTGAAAGTACAGGTCCCTGTCCGTCCCAATGGGACGGAGGGTTGGATCCCCGCCGAGCAGGCCGTGCTCTCCTCCCATTTCGTGCGCGCCTCAGTCAACCTCACCGACCGCGTCGTGAAGGTCTGGGACGGTGACGAGCTGATTGCCGAGACCGGCGCCGTCATCGGCACGAACAACACCCCGACTCCACTCGGGAAGTTCTTCGTCAATGATCTCGTCGAGAAGTGGGATGGCAGCGCCTACGGCCCCTACATCCTCAGCCTGAGCGGCTTCAGCGAGGCTCTGGAGACCTTCGGTGGCGGCGTGCCCGTGATCGCGATCCACGGGACCAATCGGCCGGAGTTGGTGGGTGGTGCGCACAGCAACGGGTGCATCCGTGTCCCGAACGACGTGATCGCCTTCCTGGCGGAGAACGTGCCGATGGGTACACCCGTCGACATCAGCGCGTAACCGGACGACACATCGGTCTCTAAGCTGCTCGACATGGACCGGGCGAAGGCGATGCTGCGATGGGGGTGGCAGTTCATCAAGGACATCGCCGATGAGTGGAGCAAGGACCGAGTCGGCGGCCTCGCCGCGGAGATCGCGTTCTTCGCCGTTCTGGGGTTCTTTCCCACACTGATCGTGCTGACCGCCGCCCTCGGTTCGGCCGACGGCATCCTCGGGGAGAACAACGCCGCCGACATCGAGGAATGGCTCGTCGAGGAGATGACCGACGTCTTCGGTGGCGACAACACCCTCAGGGACACGGTCAGCGAGCTCTTCGGCGGTGCGAACACCGGCGCGTTCACCATCGGTGCCCTACTGGCGGTCTACGCCGCGTCGCGTGGTTTCGTCGCCGTGGTGCGGGCGCTCGATGTCGCCTATGACCATGAGCAGGCCCGGGGGTGGCTCTCGACGCGTATCGTCGGATTCGGTCTGACCCTGTTGACGGTGGTCGTCGCCGCGATCGTCCTCACGCTGCTGGTGGTCGGCCCGTTGTTCGGCGGTGGCGCCGAGCTGGCTGCGGATCTGGGCGTCGATGGTTGGTTCACCGTCCTGTGGACCTGGTTCCGATGGCCGATCGTCTTCGCTGTCCTGGTCTCGTGGGCGGCCAGCGTCTATCACATCGCCCCGAACCACCGCTCGCCGTGGAAGTACGAGCTCCCCGGCGCGGCATTGGCGTCGGTCTGGTGGACTGCCGTTTCGTTGGGCTTCGGGCAATACCTCGAGACCGCCTCGTCGGGGGCGAACGCGGTGTTCGGCCTCCTCGGTGGCGCGCTGAGTCTCCTGTTCTGGCTCTACCTGATGGCGATGGGGCTTTTGCTGGGTGCCGAGGTCAACTCGATCATCGCCAACCGTCGCGGCGTGTCGATCGAGCCCGAACCGGGGCGGTCGCTGAGTGAGATCGCGGGTCGTTGGCGGAGGTAACCTCGCTGCCATGACCGAGTACCGCGCCCCTCTCGACGACATCCGGTTCGCCCTTCGCCACGCGGCGGACGCCGACGCACTGACCGACTTCGAGGCGTTCGCCCACGCCGACCCCGAGCTGGTCGACGGTCTGCTGGACGAGGCGGGGCGATTCTTCGAACAGGTCGTCGCTCCCACCAATCGAGACGGTGACACCGTCGGGGCCGTCCGCAACGACGACGGCTCGATCACCACGGCCCCCGGTCATGCCAAGGCCTACAGCCAGATGTGTGATGCCGGTTGGGGCGGGATCGGGTTCCCGGAGGAGTACGGCGGCGGCGGGCTTCCGTGGCTGCTCGGTATCGCGGTCCAGGAGATGATGACGTCGGCCAACATGGGCTTCTCGCTGTGCCCGCTTCTCACCCAGGGAGCGATCGACGCCCTGTTGCACCACGGAAGCGAGATTCAGAAGGAGACCTATCTCCGCAAGATGGTCACGGGCGAGTGGACCGGCACCATGAACCTCACCGAACCGCAGGCCGGTTCCGACGTCGGTGCGCTCACCACCAAGGCCGCGCCCGCCGACGACGGCACCTGGCGGATCTCGGGCCAGAAGATCTTCATCACGTACGGCGATCACGACATGGCCGAGAACATCATCCATCTCGTGCTCGCCCGCACACCCGGCTCTCCTCCGGGCACCAAGGGCATCAGCCTCTTCATCGTGCCGAAGTTCCTCGTCAACGACGACGGCTCCGTCGGCGAGGCCAATGATCTGAGCTGCGTGTCCATCGAACACAAGCTCGGCATCCACGCGAGCCCCACCTGTGTCATGTCATACGGTGACAACGAGGGCGCGGTCGGCTACATGCTCGGTGAGGAGAACCAGGGCATGCGATGCATGTTCACGATGATGAACAACGCTCGTCTCTCGGTCGGGCTGGAGGGAGTGGCGCTCGCCGAACGTGCCTACCAGCAGGCCCTGGCGTACTCCCACGAGCGGCTGCAGGGTCGTGCGATCGGCGCCGAGCCCGGCACGGACTCCCCGATCGTCGATCACCAGGACGTTCAGCGGATGCTTCTCGACATGAAGTCGGGTATCGCTGCCATTCGAGGACTCTGCTACCGCAACGCCGAGGCTCTCGACATCGCCGCCGCGGCCACCGACGAGGACACGCGCCAGCGCGCCGATGACCTCGCGGCCCTGCTCACGCCCCTGTCGAAGTCGTGGGGTACGGATCTCGGGTGCGAGCTCACCAGCATCGGTGTGCAGGTGCACGGCGGTATGGGCTACATCGAGGAGACCGGGGCAGCCCAGCACTTCCGCGACGCTCGTATCGCGCCGATCTACGAGGGCACGAACGGCATCCAGGCCATCGATCTCGTCGGCCGCAAGTTGGGGCTGCGCGGTGGTGCAGTCATCGCCGATCATCTTGGTTCGATCGCCGCCACCATCGCGTCGATGGACGACATCACCGGTCTCGAGTCCGTCCAGACCACGCTGGCGTCCGCGCTCGAAGCGGTCACCGAGGCGACCGAGTGGGTTGCCGCGAACGCCGGCGACATGCCCGGTGTGCTCGCCGGCGCGATGGCGTACCTCGACATGCTGGCGATCACGACCGGTGGTCAGATCCTGGCCGACGGTGCAGTGGCGGCGCAGTCGCTCGGCGACGACGCGGCCGAGGAACGGGCGCTTCTCGCTCGGTTCTTCGCCGCGAATCGCCTCGCGGCGGTCCCGGGCAGGCTGCCTGCGGTCACGGCCGGCGGCGCCGATCTCGCCCAGGCCCGGGCGACGATCCTGGGCTGAGTGGACGCATCACGGCGTCTTCGCGGATGCTGGAAGCTCACTGGATCTCGTAGGGTTCTCTCCACATGATTCAATTGATCGCGTCGATACCGAGTCCGTCGAGCGGCGCCCTGGAACTCGGGCCGCTGACGCTGCGCGCCTACGGCGTCATGATCGCGCTCGGTGTGCTCGCCGCGGTCTGGCTCGGTCAGAGGCGATGGAGCGCGGTCGGAGGCGGTGACGACGATGTCGCCAACCTCGCGATGTGGGCGGTGCCGGTCGGCTTGATCGGGGCGCGGATCTATCACGTGTTGACCGATTGGCGTTTCGACGAAGGCCTTGCCGAGCCGTTCAAGATCTGGGAAGGCGGCCTCGGGATCCCTGGCGGGGTGATCGCCGGTGTGTTCGCGGCGATGTGGTTGATGCGCCGCAACGGCTGGGATCGTTCGACGATGCTCGATGCGGTCATCCCGGCCCTTCCGCTCGCCCAGGCCATCGGCCGATGGGGCAACTGGTTCAACCAGGAGCTCTTCGGTGGCCCGTCGGATCTGCCGTGGGCAGTGGAGATCGATGCCGATCATGCCGCCGCGGCAGGCCACGCCGGTGTCGAGACGTTCCATCCGACGTTTCTCTACGAGTCGCTGTGGAACCTCGGCCTCGTGGTCCTCCTGATCTGGGTCGACCGCACGCAGAAGATCAAGCGTGGCGGTCTCTTCGCCGTCTACGCGGTCGGCTACCTCGTCGCCCGCCTCTGGCTCGAGACGGTCCGGATCGATCACGCCAGCGAGGTTGCCGGCGTGCGCATCAACATCTGGATGAGCGTGGTCGGCATCGCGATCGCCGGCGCCTGGCTCGTTCTCCGGGGTCGCCGGCCCGAATCGGGCCCGACCGACTCAGACAGCGCCGGTGGTGGCGTCGAGGAGGTCGAGGTGGCTGTGACCGAAGACGGTGGCGCGTAGCCGGTTGAGTGCGTGGTGCTCGTTC
>JAERSO010000102.1 GCA_016845585.1 Acidimicrobiaceae bacterium
TCCCCACCCTGGTGCGGGCCTCGGTGCACTACTACAACACCGACGACGAGATCGACCGCTTCACCGCAGCCGTAGCCGCCCTCTAGTTCTGTGATGCTGGGGTCAGACCCCGACATCACACAACTAGGCGTACTGGCGGAGGAGGCGACGGCCGAGGCTCGATTTGTGGACCTCGTCGGCGCCGTCATAGATGCGGGCGGCACGCTCGTGGCGGTACCAGTGAGCAAGCACGGTGTCATCGGTGACCCCGAGTGCCCCATGGACCTGGATGGCGGTGTCGACCGCCTTGAGCATGGTGTTGGCGACGACGAACTTGATGGCCGAGATCTCGTCGCGGGCCACCTTCGGGCCGTGTTGGTCGATCATCCACGCGCAATGGAGCACCTGGAGTCGCGCACCCCGGATCTCGGCGTCGAGTTCGGCGGCCCAATGCTGAATCACCTGCCGGTCAGCGAGCTTCGCGCCTTCGCCGTCGATGACCCGGTCGTTGGCCCGCTGACACATCATGTCGAACGCGCGACCGGCGATTCCCAACCAGCGCATGCAGTGGTGGATTCGACCCGGCCCGAGGCGGTCCTGAGCGATCAGGAAGCCACTCCCCTGCGGGCCGAGCAGGTTCGACTTCGGCACGCGGCACGACTGGTACGAGACCTCGCCGTGGCTGGCGTGGCCTGAACCCGAGTGACCCATCACGCTGACGTTGCGTACCAGGCTGAATCCCGGCGTGTCCGTCGGCACGATGATCATGCTGAAGCGCTGATGCGGTGGGGCGTCCGGATCAGTCAGCGCCATCACGATGGCGAAGGCGGCACCGTCGGCCGACGATGTGAACCACTTCTGCCCGTTGATGACGAAATCGTCACCATCGCTCTCGGCCGTGGTGGCCAACAGGGTCGGGTTCGACCCGGCCGTCTCCGGTTCTGTCATCGAGAAGCAGCTGCGGATCTCGCCGGCCACGAGGGGCTGGAGCCACTGGTCCTTCTGTTCGGCGGTGCCGTACTTGTGCAGGATCTCGATGTTGCCGGCGTCGGGGGCCTGCGTGCCGAACACGGTCATGCCGAGTGGGCTGCGCCCCACCGCTTCGGCGAACAGGCCGTGATCGATCATCGACAGCCCGAGCCCACCGAACTCCACCGGATGATTGGGCGCCCACAGACCCATCTGCTTGACCTTGGCCTGCGCGGCCTCCACCCCGGCTTGCAGCGTCTCGGCTGTGCCATGCAGCATCTCGCCCTCGAGTGGGATGACCTCGTTTTCCATGAACTCGCGAATCATCGTGAGCCGGACCGACATCTCTTCTGACACGTGAAAGTCCACGGTGCACCTCCACCCGCCAGCATCGAGAAGCCGACGGCGGCGAACCAGGGCCTTAGGACTCCCCAGCCGGGACCTGACGGGCCTCGGCCATGACTTCGAGAATCCAGCGCGTCGCCGGTGAATACACGTCGATGAACACCGCAGGCTCGTCGCCGAGCACCACACCACCATGGGGGACATCGCCGGGCGCGTACCAGCCATCACCCGGCCCGATCTCTCTCGTCTCGTCCCCGACGGTCAGTTCGAGCCGTCCCGACAACAGCAGGCTGAACTGTTCGTGCGGGTGACTGTGCATCTCGTATACCGCCCCGGGTTCGTAGACGGCGCGGATGAGATGCATCTGCGCGCCACTGATGATCTGCCCGGACATCCGGTCGTCGTCCCAGTGGAACGACTCCAGCTCGCCCCAGGAGAAGATCCGTCGATTCGACGGCTCGACGCCGTGTTCGTTCACACCTCACCATCCAGGAGCTCGAGGAACTTCTCCTTCTCCCCGGCATGCATCGTGATGTTCTGCGCCGGATACGGGAAGTTGCCGGCCGTGGTCTCGTCGTGGAAGGCCCTGAGCGCGGCGACACGTTCCTCGTGGATCTGGCGGTGCAGACGCCCGACGTCGCCGAACGCGTGGGCGTGCTTGGGCGGGCTTTCCTCCTCGCTCGGCTCCCCGCAGACATCGGCCACGAACGACATGATGACGTCGCCCGCCTTGCCCGACCCCAGCGAGAACGTGACCACCGACGTCTTGTCGTTGACGGCTTCCAGCACCTCCTCGGCGATGCACTCGGCCTCGACGGCGTGCGCCAGGATCTCGTCGCCGGTCGCGAACTGCTTCCAGGTACTGCCGATGCCCATGAAGTGCTCAGGCGTCACCTGGCGGGCTTCGTCGAGCTGCTCATCCCAGACGACCAAGAGGTCGATTCCCGCTTCGACACAGGCGCGGATCTCGTCGGCATTCGCCGGGTTGCTCATCGACAGCTTCGTGCCGGATCCCTTCAGGGCCTGGAGGTCCGCCACCGTGTGGTTGCGGCGGGCCGGAGCTCGTCCGAAGTCATAGATCCGCTTCATGGCGCTTTCGATCCTTCATCTCTTCGTGAGCTTCCTGGCTGCCGTCGTGGAACGTGCCGAACCACTTGTCGAACGGCAACAACAGCATCCCGTAGTTCACCTCGAAGTACCGGTGGTGCAGGTTGTGGAAGTGATCTCCGCCGTGGAAGTCCCGATCCTGGCCGATCTTGAACCGGTCGAACCCGGAGTGCGACGGTGAGGGCGAGATCATCAGGTACACGAGGCAGAACGTGGCGATGAACGGCGAGCCGGGGATCACGAGGAACACGAACGGCAGGGAGAGGTACAGCAGGTGCTCGAGCGGGTGCATCGAGATACCCGTCCAGGGCCCGGTGTTGGCGTTGCGATGGTGGAGGGCGTGGGCCCAGCCATAGATCGGGTCGACATGGAGGAGTCGATGGTTCAGGTAGAAGTGAAGGCCCTCGATCCAGAACACGGCGAGCGTCATCGCGGCGATCGCCCAAACCGAATCGAGCTGTGGAATCGACTCGGTGGCGTAGAGCCGGAACATGATCGCTTCGTAGAGCGCCGCGATCCCACCACCACTTACCAGCGTCCAGAACATGTTGTCGCGGGTCTGGTTGTCGAAGGTGAATGACTTGCGGTTCTTCGCCAGCCACCGTTCCTCGTATTTGAACTGGGTGCCCTGGGCTTTGCGGATGTGCAACCACCAGTGCTGGCCCCCGATCACGATCACCATCAGGATCGTGTTGCGAAGCCAGAGGATGCCGACGTCGTCGGCCCCGAGGGAGGCGAACCGTCCGAGGCCCGGGGTGAACACGTGGTACACCAATGCGGCCAGAGCGATCCAGGTCAGCGACTGTGGCCAGAGAAACCGGGTGACGAACCATCGGAGCATGGCCACGGGTCGGCTCGGCGACTGGAACAGCGGCGGGAGGTCCATCGGCTCGGGGTCGTAGCCCTTGGCCCGCTGCATACGTGTTCTCGGGTCGACCATGGCGGACACAGTGCCGGACCACGTCGCCGTTGGCAAGGACAGATTTGGTCGACCGTTCAGTGGCACTGGGAGGCTTCGCCGTCACGCCGTAGAGTCCAACCCGCATGGAAGGTCTCCCGGTTCTCGACGTCGCCCCGTATCTTGCGGATCCGGACTCAGCGGCCGCCGCGACCTTCGTGGAGAATCTGCGGTCGGCCTGTCATGACGTCGGATTCGCCCACATCGTCGGCCATGGGATCGACCCTGCACTCGAGGCGGAACTCCTGACCCGAAGCCGGGAGTTTCTCGACCTCCCGGTGGCGGAACGCGAGAAGCTCGCCCTCGTCAACAGCGCGGCATTTCGGGGCTACACCACGCTTGGCGACGAACGCACCGCCGGGGCCGCCGATTGGCGAGACCAACTCGACTTCGGTCCGGAGCAACCCGCTCCCGATCCTGGCGATGGTGGTCCCGCCTGGCTGCGACTGCGCGGCCCGAATCAGTGGCCCGCGTCGGTTCCGGAGCTCGCGCCGGTGGCGCTCTGCTGGCTCGACAGCATGCTCGATCTGGGGATTCACCTGCTCAGAGCGCTGTCGCTCGCACTCGGCCAACCGGCCGACACGTTCGACGCGGCCTTCATCCCCGACCATGACCTGCACGCCAAGCTCATCCGGTACCCCGCCGGCAACCGAGAGACCGAACAGGGCGTCGGGCTCCACCATGACTCGGGACTGCTGACGTTCATCCTGCAGGACGAGGTGGACGGCCTGGAGGTCCGGCTCGGTGACGAGATGGTGCCGGTCGCTCCCCTTCCCGGAGGGTACGTGATGAACCTCGGGGCGATGATGCAGGCCGCCACCAACGGGTACTTCCGGGCGACTCCGCACCGGGTCGTCAGTCCACGAGGCGATGTCGACCGACTCTCCATCGCCTTGTTCTTCAACCCTGCATTCGAGTCCCGCTTCGCGCCGCTGGAGCTTCCACCGGCCCTTTCGGCCGCCTGCCGCCCGGACGAAGTGGACCTCAAGGGTGAGCCCATCCACCGACTCTTCGGCGAGAACAACCTGAAGGTCCGACTCCGCTCACATCCTGACGTGGCGGCGCGGCACTACCGCGACGTCGCCGCCGGCTAGGTCCTCCGGTTCTCGATGGCCGAATCCAGCTTCCGTCCCGAGGTGCGCCGCGTCCTGCCGGCGGTCATCGCCATGCGGTTCGCCATCAACGTCAGCATGCGGATGACCTACACCTTCCTGCCGGCCTTCGCCCGTGGCGCCGGGCTGTCGGTCGAATCGATGAGCACTGTGCTCAGCGCTCGCGAGCTCACCGCACTTTCAGCCCCGCTCACCGGCAAGGCCAGCGATCGCGTCGGCCCGCTCACCGTCATGGCCTACGGCGGCGCCGTGGCCGGCGTCGGGCTCCTACTCGCCACCCTCGGAGCGACTGGCCTGATCATCGGAATGCTGATCTTCGGTTTCGGCCGCACCGCCCATCAGGTCGCCATGGGGTCATGGATCGGCAACGTCGTGGCGTACGAACGCCGGGGCCGGGCGACCGGCCTGATCGAACTCACCTGGGGCGGCTCGGCCCTCATCGGACTCCCACTCGCCGGACTCCTGATCGACGGCATCGCCTGGTGGACCCCGTTCGCGGTGCTCGGCGCGCTCGCCCTCCTCGCCACCGTTCGCGTCAGAGCGCAGGAGCGCGGCCGAATCTCCGAACCTCGTCAGCACACACGCAAGCCCCACATGACCAAGACGGCAGTGGCCGCGCTCGCCACCAATGGCTGCATGACCGCGGCCGCGCAGTTCTTGTTTCTCGGCCACGGCCTCTGGCTCGAAGACAGCTACGGCCTCGACACCGCGGAAATCGGCATTGCCATCGTGGCCGTCGGGGCGGTCGAGGTGATCGCCACCGCCGGCTCGTCTCGCCTGACCGACCGGCTCGGCAAACGCCGATCGATGCTCGGCGGCTCGGTCCTCATGACGACGGCGATGATGGTCCTCGCCGCGTACAGCACGCCGCCGCTCTGGCTCGGACTTCTGGTTCTCGTCACTGCCTTCCTCGGCTTCGAGTACGGCATCGTTTCGGCGATCCCGTTGGTCTCCGAGCTCGACCCCGGGGCCCGGGCGGAGATGGTCGGCCGCGCGATCAGCATCTCGACGGTCGTGCGGGCCGTCGTCACCCTGGTCGCCACCGCCATCTACGTCAGCCAGGGCTTCGCCGTGCTGATGACGGTTGCCGCAGGCGCCGGTCTGGTCGCCATCGCCCTGGCGGCCTTCGTCATGGTCGAGCCGGGGTAGCCGGCCGCGGCCTCAGCGCATCTTGCGAAAGAGATCGTCGAGTGCCTCGCGAAGCAGAGACGCCTCGGTTCGGTTCTCACGGCCGGCGAGTTTCGAAAGCCGATCGAGCGAGCCTCGGGAGTAGTAGTTTGCATGTACCTCTCGATGTCAAGCGAAGATCCCCTTGCCAACTCCCGACCCAACCCGCAGAGTCTCGGCCATGAACGCGCACCCCGTGTCCGCCGAGGACATCGAGACCTTCGCAACGGACGGCGTCGTCTGCCTCCGCGGCGTGATCGGCCTCGACTGGATCGAACGCCTGCTCGAGGGGGTCGACCACACCCTCGCCAACCCGAGTCCCCGCGGTAGGCTCTGGAATCGAGACGAGCAGGGTCGTGAATCTCGCTATGACAGCCAGGTCTGGCGCACCCGTCCGGAGTATGCCGACTTCGTGCACGAGTCTCCCCTCGGCGAGATCGCCGGGCGCCTGATGCGAGCGACCCGATCCAACTTCTTCTTCGATGCCATGTTCGTCCGGGGGCCGGGCACCCAGTTCCGTACCCCGTTCCATCAGGACGAACCCGTGTGGTCGGTCGAGGGTTTCCAGACCGTCTCGTCCTGGATGCCACTCGTCCCCGTCGCCAAGGAGAGTGCGCTGGAGGTCGTGCGCGGGTCACACCTCTGGGAACAGGACTTCCGACAGCCGAACTTCGGCGCGATGACGGGCGACTCGCGAGACGATGTCGTCTTCGGGGAAGAAACCGTCCCGATTCCCGACATCGAGAACAACCGCGATCAGTACGACATCCTCAGTTGGGACATGGAGCCCGGCGACGTCATGTGTTTCAACGGCCGAACGATCCACGGTGGTTCCGGGAACCTGGCCGACGATCGCGAATTGAAGGTCTTCAACACCAAGTGGCTCGGCGACGACGTGCGCGTCGTGTTCCGAGAGTGCGGCATGGACCCCGATCACTCCGACGTCATGTCCGAGGTCGGACTGAAGCCCGGCGACCGTCCCGGCACCCACCTCTACCCCGAGGTCTGGTCGCTGCACGCCTGATCGGATCTGCCTGGCGTCTGAACGCTCAGAGGTCGAAACCCGGGACGCCGTCGTCGCGCTGAACCCCGAACGTCTTCAGCGCCATACAGACCAGGGTGTACTGACCCGCGGCGAAGACCACGTCCATGCACTGCTCGACGCTGTAGTGCGAGACGAGTGCCTGCCATGTGGCGTCGCCGATCTCCTGACGCTCGTGTAGCTCGTCCGCCGCCTGCAGCACCACGCGCTCCTCGGGAGCCCATGCGTCATCGATCGCTTCGCTCATGAGGAGTGAGATCTCTTCGTCGGTGATCCCGACTCCACGACCGATCAGAACGTGCTGTCCCCACTCGTACTCGCTTCCGCAGCGCCAACCGATCCGCAGAATCAGGAGCTCTCGAACCCTCGGCGGGAGCGTCGACTTGGCCAGGACGTGGTTGGCGAACACCATCCATCGACGGGCGAGGTCAGGATGGTTGACCATCGTCCGGAAGATGTTGAGCACGTCGCCATCAGGACTGCGCAGAGGCTCGAGCATCGCGAGCTGCTTCTCGGATGCCTCGGAATCGGGAATGGCGCGAAGACGAGGGTTGGCCGCCATCAGTGGTACATCAGGTATTCGTTGAGCTCCCAAGCAGTGGGGCCGGCCGCTCCGTCGAATGAGCCCTCGGCTTCGATGAAGCGATCCCATTCGTGGCGTTTGTTGGCGATGTGATTGTCGACCAGGTCCTGGCTCAGGGCCGCCGAGAATTCGGTGTCGGCCTCGAGATGGTCCAGCGCCTCGCTGAGGCTGGCGGCCACGCAGACATCGGTGTTGACCTCCTCGAAGCCGTCGCCGGTCTCGGCGGGAGGGCATTCGAGCTCATTGACGACGCCGAGGCGTGCCGCCGTCAACACCGCCGCCATGCCGGTGTGGATGTTCACCGCACCGTCGGCGACCCGACTCTCGATGCGAGTGCCGGCACCCCTCGACGGCGGCACACGGGTCGCCACGCAGCGGTGGTCCCAACCCCAGTTCGCCCAGTAGCCGCTCAGCTGTGCGGGCTGGAGACGCCGGTAGGCGTTGACGGTCGGCGCGAGGATCGCTGCCATGCCCTGGTGGTGGGCGGTGAGGCCGGCGATCACCTGCATGGCGATGGTCGAGAGTCCATGCTCGGCCGAGGGGTCCGCGAACGCGTTGTTCCCGTCCGAGTCGAGAATCGACATGTTGTAGTGCACGCCCGTGCCGCTGAGGTCCGCGAACGGCTTGCCGAGGAACGTCATGTCGAGGCCATGACGGAGTGCGATCTCCCGGGCCATGACTCGGAAGAGAAAGACGTCATCGGCCACCTCCAGCGCGTCGCCGTACTCGAGCGTCAGTTCGAACTGCGACTCGTCGAACTCGGCGTTGATCGACTCGGCACGGAACCCGCACTTCGAGCCGGTCCGCATGATGTCGTCGATGATTCCGGAGGGATCGTTGGCCGGTCCGGTGCCGTAGACCATGGCGCGCGGGTTGTCGTAGCGTTTCCACCCGCCAGTGCCGTCCTCCTCGAGCAGGTATGCCTCGAGCTCGATGCCGACGTGAACCGTGTAGCCGAGTTCGGCCCAGGCGGAGACGGCTTGCTTGAGGACCGTGCGCGCCGCGTACGGGAACGGCTTGCCATCGAGCGTCAGGTCCGCCACAGCGACAGCCGTGGCGTCGTCCTCCCAACCCTGGCGAATCGACGCTGAGTCCATCGTGGCGTGGAAGTCGATCAGGCCTTCCAACAGATGCGAGCCGGGCGCCGGAATCATGCTGCGGTCGTAGCCCAGGCCGTAGAGCGCCGTGCAGTGACCGGTGCCCCGTTCGGCCAGATGCGTCGGCAGGTACTTGCCCCGTGCCAGACCGAGATGATCGGGGAACATGACCCGAACGCGATCCGACCCAGCGATTGCAGACGACATTGATCAAACTCCCCGAGTTCGTTAGGTAGCGAATGGAAGCTAGCCAAGAAACCTGGCGGTGTCAGCGGCTGCACGCAGTTCGTCACGGAACTCCGGCGCCGCGATCTCGGCGAGAGCCAGCGCTCGTTCGTGAACGGTGCGGCCCTCGAGCTCGGCAACACCGTGCTCGGTGATGACCACATCGACCTGATGCCGTGGCGTGCTGATGATCGAGCCGGCCGGCAGCTCCGGCAGAATGCGTGACCGGGTCTGACCATCGAGGGGGGCCGTGGATCGCAAGCACAGCAATGAGCGGTCCTCGAGACGGAGGCCGGGGCCGGACACGAAGTCCTCGTGCCCGCCGAGTCCGGAGAACTGACGACCGTCGATCGTGTCGGCCACGACCTGCCCGGCGAGGTCGATGGCGAGCGCGCCGTTGATCGTCACCATGCGTCGATTGCCGGCGATTGCCTCCGGCGAGTTGACGATGTCGACCGGCAGGAACCGAACATCGGTGTTGTCGTCGAGCCACTCGTAGAGCTCGGCGGTGCCGGCCGCGAAGGTGGTGATCGAGTGGCCGTCGAAGTGCCCTTTCCGATTCGTCACCTTCCCGGACTGGTGGAGTCGCATCAGGCCGGTGGTGAACATCTCGGAGTGGATTCCGTAGTCGTCGCCGTCGCCCTCAGCGATCAGTGTTGCGATCACGCTCGGAATGCTGCCGATCCCCGTCTGGAGGGTGCAGCCATCGGTCACGAACGACATGGCGTGCTCGGCGATCGCCCGATCGACATCGTCGGGAGGTGGATCCTCGATCAGCACGGGTGTGCGATCGCTCTCGAACACGACGTCGGCCTCGTCGACATGGATCCGATGACGATGCGCTCCGAGGCCGAGGGTTGTCGGATAGGCCGAGCTGAACTCGACGATCAGCACCCGGTCGTCATCTGCCGCGCAGCGGTGAAGCTCGTCGACGGTTGCTCCGGCGTGCAGCGACAAGCTCATCCAGCCATCCTGATCAGGTGGAGCGGCCGACGTTGCGATCACCCGCGGCCGTATCGCCTCGATGATCGGCGCGAATCGTCGGAAGTCGGCGGGCACGTATTCGAGATTGGCGCCGGAATCGCGCAGGAATCGCTCCGCGGGGCCGAAGAAGCCACACCGGTAGTGCACGTTGGGGAGCATGAAGAGCGCGTAGAGATCGTTGAGCAACGCGCCGAAGACCTGCAGGTCCTCGAAGTCGGTTCGTTCCCCCAGCTTGTGCAGAAAGCCGCCGGGAATGCCCGGTCCCAATGGAACTGCGAGAGTGTCGACCGACTGCACTCGGCCAACCGCCTCGTCGAGAGTTGAAAGAGCCATCACCGCAATCGTCCACCGATCGCGCCCATGGGCCAAGGGGCGAAGGTCCGCGGCGCTCGAACCATGCCCGCGGATGCAACGGTTTACACTGTATGTCTGACGTCTGTCAGACTGAGCAGACCACCGAGAACCGAGCCGACGCCTTCAAGGAATCACCGTGAGCCAGACCGAGACGAACGATCCCCGCCTCCAGGCCAGGAACTTCCGTTCCCCCGAACTCGAGCAAGCCGAGAACGCCGGCGATGTGGGCGGTGCCCACGACATGCCCATCGAGGACGTGAACCCACTGAACCCGCACCTGTTCCGCGAGAATCGTTGGCACGACCACTTCGCTCGGCTGCGTGCCGAAGACCCGGTCCATCTGAACGAACTCGACAGCGCGGGCCGCTACTGGTCGCTCACGAAGTACGACGACATCCGCGCCGTCGACGGCGATTGGAAGACGTTCTCCTCCTCCAGCGGCATCTCGATCGGTCCGCGCGTCGACAGCGACGACTACCAGGAACGGGCGCGGGTCCAACAGGGTTCCTTCATTGCCATGGATCCCCCGACGCACGGCGAGCAGCGCCGCACGGTGCAGCCCGTCTCGGCGCCGAGCAACCTCCGCAACCTCGAGCCGCTGATTCGTGAACGCACCGTCAACGTCCTCGATTCGCTCCCCGAGGGCGAGACCTTCGACTGGGTCGACACCGTTTCCATCGAACTCACGACGCTCATGCTCGCCACCCTCTTCGATTTCCCGCTCGAGGATCGCCGGAAGCTCACCCGTTGGTCCGACATCGTGTTCGCCATCCCCGAACCGGGAGGGGTCGTCGAGACCCAGGAGCAGAAGCGCGACGAGTTCCAGGAATGCCTCGAGTACTTCGAGCGGCTCTGGGAGGAACGCCGCGCCAACCCCGGAAGCGACCTCATCACGATGCTCGTGCACGGTGAACACACCTCACACATGCCGACGATCGAGCATCTCGGCAACCTGATCCTGCTCATCGTCGGCGGCAACGACACCACCCGCAACACCATGTCTGGCAGCGTCTACGGGCTGAACAAGTACCCCGAGCAGTACGACAAGTTCATGGCCAACCCGGAGCTCCTCAAGACGATGGTGCCGGAGCTCATCCGCTGGCAGACCCCGCTGTCGTACATGCGGCGTACGGCCAACTTCGACACTGACATCGGTGGCAAGCAGATCCGCAAGGACGACCAGGTTCTCATGTGGTACCTCTCGGGCAACCGCGACGAGGACATGTTCGAGAACGGCGAGGCCATCGACATCGAGCGCCACAACGCCGATCGCCACCTCGCATTCGGGTACGGCATCCACTTCTGCATGGGCAGCCGGCTGGCCGAGCTCCAGCTACGAATCCTGTGGGAGGAGATCCATGAGCGGTTCGAGCGGGTCGAGGTCCAGGCGGAGCCGAGCTTCACCTTCTCGTCCTTCGTGCACGGATACACCGAGCTCCCCGTTCAGGTCACTCGCAAGTAGTCGGCCCGGCGTTCACCCGCCGCGCCGCTCCAGATAGTCCCGGGCGATCTCTCGCATGCGATCGCGCCCGAAGCTCGGGTCGTGTCCGCCATGGACCACGTTCACCGGTAGCTCGAGGAGGCGCCGCATCGTCGCGCAGTAGTCGTCGATGTCAGAGTGGCCGAGTTCATCGAGCAGCGGGCCGTCATAGATGGCGTCGCCGGAGAACAGCGTTCCCGTCGCCTGCTCCCAGAGGCCGATCGAGCCCGGCGAGTGTCCGGGAAGATGCATGACCTCGAAGTGACGGTTCCCCAAGTCGACGGTGTCGCCTTCGTCGATGAGTCGGGTGGCACGCGTGGGCTGCTGTCCGAACGTTTCCAGCTCGACGCCGGCCGGCAGCGCGTTCACGAAGAGCGAGTCGTCGATCTCGTAGCCCGCTCGGCGCAGGCCCTCGATGGCTTCGGGTCCCCAGGCGTCGAGGATGTCGAGCGATTGCAGCAGCGGACCCTCGAGCGCGGCGGACTCCGCGCGATGCGCGAGCACGTCGTCGAACTCGTGGTGCGAACCGACATGGTCGTCGTGGCCGTGGGTGGCCACGGCGAGGACCGGCTTGTCGACGATGTCGGCGATCTCGGCCGACAGGCTCGCCACTCCCATACCGGTGTCGACGAGCAGGTCGCGGTCTCGACCGCGCACATGCCAGATGTTGCAGCGCATCAACTCGATGACGTGTGGTTCCCACAGCAGCGTGATGTCATCGTCGATCCGGCGACGATCGAACCAGGCGTCGGCGAGCGGGAAGGTCATCAGTACAGCCGGATCGAGCCGTGCTCGATCTCCAACTCGGCCTTCTCGTACTCGATGTCGCCCGGCATGTAGACGTGATACTCCCCGTCCGGATCGTCGACGCGCAAGTGCACGGCTTCAGGGCGGCTCGCCGCCCGTTCCAGTGCCGCCGACGCTGTCGGGAATCGGTCGAGGCACGCGAGCATCCGGTGGGTCACCGCCATGAGCTGGAGCTCCCCGTCGCGCCAACGCTCCATCGCGTCGCCCGGGCGGATCCACTGGGTGGCCGTGATCTCGCTCTCGTCGTGGCTCGGCTCCTGTTCTTCGGGCGCAGCAGCGAGGAAGAATCTGGTGTCGAATCGCCGGGGCGGACCGATGGGCGTGATGAACCGGGCCACATCGTGGAGGCCACGGAGGTCGAGAGCGATGCCGTGGTGCTCGAGCAGCTCACAGAACCCATCGGCGCCATGGTCGTCGAGCGTGGTTCGCAGATCGGCGACGAGCTCCGGGGCCACCCTCGGTGTACCCAGGAGCATCCCGACCTCCTCGACGGTCTCGCGGATCGCAGCAAACCACCACGCCAGCCCTCCACCCCGGACATCGAGCATCGCGGAAGCGTCAGCATCGGTGAGATGACGACCGACCCGCGCCGCGTTGTCGGCGTCGGCCCGGTCGACCCGGCCGCCGGGATACACCCATGCGTTCGCGGCAAAGGCAAGACGCCCGGCCCGCTGGACCATGAGGACTTCGAGCTCGGGCGCGTCACGAACGACGAGGACGGTGGCCGCGTCGCGAACCGGCACAGCCCCTGGATCGTCGACATGTTGGTTGCGCTGGAAGGAAGCCATCAATTACCTCGGCGCAGCACGCGGCCGGAGTGATCGGGGTTCCGTACTCCCCCGCTGAATGCGGCCACACCATTCACGAAGACATGGTCGATGCCATCGGCGTAGACCGTCGCGTTCTCGAAGGAGGAGTTGTCGCGCATACCGTCGAGATCGAACACCACGACATCGGCGGCGTTGCCCGACGCGAGATACCCGCGGTCGACCAGGCCGAGGCGATCAGCGGGGAGTCCCGACAACCGCCGCACGCCTTCCTCCAGACTGAGGACACGCTCGTCTCGGATGTAGTGGCCGAGAAAACGGGCCACCCAGTTGTAGCCGAGCACGCTCATCATCCGACCCTTCAGCGGACCGTCGTTGGCGAGGGCCATCGTGTCGGACTCGACCGAGCACAGGGGATCGGCGAGCGCCAGCAGGTTGTCCTCCTCGGCAAACGCCTGGCTCGACAACATCATCCCCTTGAGGCGCGGACCCTCGTCGATCAAGAGGTCGAAGATGGCGTCCCAGCCGCTGTCGGCGTTGCGTTCCGCAGCGATCTCATCGATCGTTCGGCCAACCAACTCCCGGTTGGCCGAGCACGCGATGAGGCGGATCATGTCCCACCGCTCCTCGACTGCGAGCTGCCACATCGGCAATCGATTGTCCCGCAGCCGGCGTCGGCCGTCCTTCGACTTGAGCGTATCGAGCAATTCGTCGACCGACAGCGCGAAGGACCAGGCCGGCAACAGGGCCGTGGCGGACGTGTGGTTCCAGTTGGTCGGCATCATGTCCATGGCCGCATCGACGCCTTCGGCGCGGGTCCACTCGATCATCTGCAACGTGTTGCGCATCGCGTGTTCGGGGCGACCGTACTTCGGGTTGATGTGGGATATCTGCAGCCGGACCCCCGTGTCACGGGCCAGATCGAGGGCCTCCCCGAAGCCGACGAAGTACCGCTTGTCCCGGTTGCGCGAGTGCGTCGCGTAGATGGCATCGACATCGGCCACCGCGCGGCACAACGCCGCGAGTTCGTCGTAGGCAGCCGTCTTGCCAGGGTGGTACTCGAGACCGGTGGTGAAGCCGAACGCACCCTCTTCGAGGGATTGGCTCAACAGGTCGACCATCCCTTCGACTTCGCCATCGTCGGCCGGACGAGGGGCGTCGGGACCCATCACGGCGGTGCGGAGCGCACCATGACCGACCATGCCCACGACATTGGTGGCGATCTGCGCCTCGTCCATGGCCGACAGCAGCTCGCCGTACGTGTGCCAGTGTCCGTGCTCCTTCGATCCGGTCGATCCGAAGAGCGCCGAGCGATGCTCGGGCGTACAGGGAGCGAGGCTGATGCCGCACTGGCCGATCGCTTCGGTGGTGACACCCTGGCGGATCTGGCTCTCGGCCCGAGGGTCGACGAAGTGCGCCAGGTCGCTGTGAGTGTGGATGTCGATGAAGCCAGGCGCAACGACCTTGCCCGCCGCGTCGATCTCCGAGGCGGCCGCGGCCGCGGCGAGGTCATCGATCGCCACGACCTTGCCGTCGGCGATCGCGACGTCGCGCACGACTCCCGGAGAGCCTGAACCATCGACGACGAGTCCGCCCCGAATGATGACGTCGTAGCTCGCCATCAGTGGCCCGGGTAGCCGGGGAAGCTCGCCTTGAAGACGCCCTGGTGGAGTAGGACCGTTGCCGCATGGCGCCCGGAGTCCTCCTCGACCACCGTCGACTCGGTCCAGTACGACTCGACGCGGCGGCTCTGGCCGATGCAGAGGATCTCCGTCTCGACCACATACGCCTGGTCGACGAAGAGTGGTCCATCGACCGCGGCCACCTCGAGATCGACGAAGAGCCCGTTCGCCGGCCGTCGCACCTTCTTCATCCCGAGCTGCTTGTTCGTCAACACGCTGAACATCTCGAACGGGATGATCGGCCGACCCCAGGGATTGTCGCCGGACTCGTACCACGAGCTGGACTCGGTGATGTGGTCGAGCTTCTGGCGGAGCGAGAACGGGTAGCCGTGACCGTTCCATGTGGTCATGTCGATGCGCTGGCCCTCACGCACGCTGCGATCACCGACACTCAACTGATCGATGATGTGCAGTTCGCCCGGATCCCGCTGCTGCATCTCGGCCATCCGGACGCGCAGCGCCGTGGGTGCGGCAGGATCGACGGAAGCGCTACCCGTCAACACCGGCGTGCCGTCGCCCTTCGCGGCGGCGATCTCGCCTCGACCGTCACCGAGATCAGTCAAGGACGCGACGACCGACTCACCCTCGACGACCATGGTTCGGAAGTGGGAGCTGATGCAGCCGGTCTCGAACCACGCGTTGCCCCACAAGCCGAATCCGAGGGGATCGATCTGACTGAAGTGGGTCGGACCCTCGATCGGGGCACCGGCCAGGCCGAGCTTCGCTGCCACCTCGTCGTCATGGACGCTGGCCGCTCCATCGTTCGACTGCTCAGCCAGCATCTGGACGGGACTCCGCGCCGGGCCGGTCAGCGTCGAGCCCCGGCGGATGATCTCTGTGGCGAACGTCATCTCGGCAGCTTCGTTGACCACCGTTGGAGTGGCAAACCGAACCCGGATTAGAGTCCGCGCACGCATCATCGAACCCAGTCAGAGGGAGCGTCTCATGGATCTCGGGTTGAACGGTCGGGTCGCCTTCGTCACCGGTGCGTCGGGTGGGCTCGGGCTCGGCGGTGCGAGGCGCCTCAGCGACCCCGACGACTTCGGCCGGATCGCCGCATTCTTGTGTTCGGACGCCGCCAAGTCGGTCACGGGCGCGTCGATCCCCGTCGATGGCGGCGCCGCCCACGGGCTCCAGTAGGCCCATGAGCGACGATCCTCCTCCAGCTCGGGACAGTCGCCCGAACATCTTGCTGATCGTCTCGGATCAGGAGCGGCAACGAGACTGGCTACCAGTCGAGTTCCGGCTCCCGAACCGGCAGCGCCTGATCGAGGCGGGACTCGAATTCACCAACCACTACACGAACACCACGCCGTGCTCCCCGGCCCGGGCAAGCTTGTTCACCGGGCAGTACACGGCCGGCCATGGGGTCACGGAGAACTCCTTCCAGCCCACCAACACCCAGCTCTCGCACGACACACCAACACTCGGCCACATCCTGCGGGGGCAGGGCTACCGCACCGCCTTCAAGGGCAAATGGCACCTGGAAGCCTCCGCCACCCCGGACATGGAGGCCTACGGTTTCGGCGATTGGGAGGGCAACGATCACGCCTGGATGGGACTCCCGGGCACGGGCACCGAGTACGACGGTCCGATCGCTGAACAAGCCGCGGCCTGGATCAACGAGAATGCCGCGCTCGACCAGCCGTGGTTCCTCACCGTCGGGCTCGTGAACCCCCACGACATCATGTGGTTCCCCGTCGACCAGGGCTGGTACCAGCAGCGCGATCCCGAGTACGCCGAGCTGATCCGGGGCCGCCTCAACCGCACCGACTACGGCCGCGCCGACAATCTGCCGCCGTTCACCGAAGACGTGGAACGCTGGTTCACGGAGCTCCCGCCCAACTTCGATGTCGACCTCCACACGAAGCCGGAGGTCCATCGTCGGTGGATGACACAGATGGAGAAGTACGGGACACCCGGGGTGATGGCGCGGTCCGACACGGATGTCTGGCTCCGGGGACTCGACTACTACGCCCGTCTCCACCAGCTGAACGACGAGCACCTCGGCACGATTCTCGCCGCGCTCGACCGGACGGACGGTTGGAAGGACACGATCGTCATCTTCACCTCTGATCATGGCGATCAATGCGGTTCGCAGGGACTGCGCTCGAAGGGGCCCTGGAACTACCAGGAGTCGATGCGTATCCCGCTCTACATCGTCGCGCCGGGACTCACCTCGCCCGGATCGGACACCAACGCGCTGTCGTCTCACGTCGATCTGGCCGCCACGGTCGCCGAAGTCGGGGGCGCCGACCTCGCCGAAACCGAGATCATCGGTTCGTCGCTGGCCCCCCTCTTCGCCGACCAGACCACAGCCGTGCGCGATCACGTGTTGTTCGCCCAGGAATGGCCCTGGTACCCCGGCGTCGAGCACGTGCGCTATGCAAGCACGGGCATCTTCGACGGGCGTCACAAGTACTGCCGGTACTACGGCATCGGTGGCGGACGCGACGCCTGGGGGCGAGCACTCACCGGTGACTCGATGCAGTTCGGCCGCGATGCCGCGTTCGAGGACCACGACCACGAGTTCTACGACCTCGACGAGGACCCTCACGAGATCGAGAACCTCGCCATGGACCGATCCCGACGGGCCGATCTACGCCGTCGATTCGCCGAGCTCCGAGCGGTGGAACACGAGGTCTACGGCAATGGCTACTGACGGGTCCCGCACGGAGGCACCAGAGCAGGTGCGGTCGATCGAGGAGTTCCTCGAGGCGCGGGCGAAGCGACCAGAGCAGTCCGAGGACCATCGTGATGCCGTGGCGCTTCGACCGACCGACGTCGTGATCGCTCCGTAGGCGAAATGCGGCACGACCTGGATGCAGCAGACCATCCACACGCTGCGCACGAGTGGAGACATGGACTTCGACGACATCTCGCGGGTGATCCCGTTCATCGAGGTCAACAGCCGACTCGGGCTCGATCTCGACTTGGAGCAACGGGCGCAGCCCCGCGCCTTCAAGACCCACCTGGGTTGGGATCACGTTCCCCGCGGTGGGCGGTACGTCGTGGTCTTTCGCCATCCGGCCGACGCCGCGCTCTCCAGCGCGAACTTTCTCGACGGCATGGTGTTCGAACGGGGCAGCGTCTCTGCCGACGAGCAGGTCCAGAAGCTCTTCCTGGCGGGCCGCGGCTACTACGAGCACCTGCGATCCTGGTGGCCGCGCCGCCATGACGAGGACACGCTCTTCATCGGCTGTGAGCTCATGCTCGCAGACCGGGAGAGGGCCATTGGTCAGGTCGCGGACTTCATCGGCGTCGCACTCTCCGATGAACGGCTGGCGACCACGCTTCACCACACCTCGAGGGAATTCATGCTCGAGCACGGGGACAGATTCGACGACCGCATGATGCGCGACGCCGGGATCCTCCCGGCAGGCACGGACGCCTCCAAGGTCACCGCGGGTGCGCCGGCACCGTTGAGTGCCGAGACGATCTCGCTCCTCGACGAGGCCTGGAGCGAGGAGATCGACGGTCAGCTCGGGTTCGAGTCCTACGAGGACGTCATCGCGACGCTGGCCTGACCGGGTCAGTCCACGATCGGAACCGGCGGGATGCTCTCGCTGAATCGCTCGGTGAAGACGTCGTCCGGTATCGCGATGGTCTGCTTGTAGCGCTCGATCGGGGTTCCCCTCGGCCAGGGCTTGCTCGGATCGAACTCCGGCTGCGGAACGGGGCCGTCGGCCGACGCGAACGCCTCGGGGCTGCGGTACCTGGCGAGTTCGTCGGCGGAGATCCCGGCCAGGTCGACCACCTCGGGGTCGATCCAGGCCCGAGCATCGATCGGCGCGGCCGACGTGGCGACTTCCAGGCTCATGTCCTCAGGGCCGGCGAAGTAGATCGAGTGACACATGCCGTGGTCGAGCGGCCCGATCACCGTGACACCCCGGGATCGAATGCGGTCTCGCATGGCGAGCAGATCGTCGACCGTGTCGACATTGAACGCCACGTGCTGCATTGCCCCACCGGCGCACGGCGTTCCCGCGCTGCCGGCGTGGGTGACCCCGATGGTGCGCTCGATGCCGGCGATGTCGGGTGTCTCGACGAACGCCAGGTAGCACGCGTCGTTCAGCTTCATGAAGCCATGCCACGCCCCCTCGACGCCATGCATCCAGTAGAGCGCCACCAACTCGCAGCCGAGCACGTCGTTGAAGAACTCGATCTGCGCCTTGATGTCCTTCGTGGCGATGGCCAGATGATGGATCCCGTTGTTCGCAGTCATGCTCGGGACACTACCGACAAGCGGTTGCGGGCAAGATCCAGCCGGGAGAGGCCGGTGCCGTACGCTCGACGCATGTCGCATCCCCACATCGAACCGGTGTCTCCCGTCCTCGGGGCCGAAGTGTCCGGGGTCGACCTCAACGAGCCGATGGACGACGCCACATTCGATCGGATCCACGAGGCGTTTCTCCACCACGGTGTGCTGTTCTTCCGAGATCAGCAGAAGATGCCGGAGGCCACACAGATCGCGCTGGCCCGGCGCCTCGGACCACTCCACACCCACCCCGCGGCGCCGACCACTGATCCCGACGCCGCGGTGTTCGTGATCCATGCCCACCGCGACTCACCGGTCGCGAACGGCAACGGCTGGCACACCGACGTGTCGTGTGATGAGGAGCCGCCGCTGGCCACGATGCTTCAGGTCCACACCCTGCCCGAGGGAGGGGGCGGCGACACGATGTTCGCGAGCATGGAAGCCGCGTACGAGACCCTGTCACCCGAGTGGCGCTCCCGCCTCCGCGACCTCACCGCCCTTCACGAATCCGAACACGTCTACCGGGGGCGCTACGCCGATCGAGGCGTCGGCGATGAGGACGTCGTCTACCCGAGTGCGCAACATCCGGTCGTACGTACCCATCCCGAGACCGGCCGGCCGAGCATCTATGTGAATCGATCGTTCACCACCCGAATCCTCGGCGTCGACCCCGAAGAGAGCGACACCCTGCTGCGCTGGCTGTTCCGCCATGTCGAGCGACCCGAATTCCAGATCCGCTTCCGATGGCGAGAGAACGACGCGGCGCTGTGGGACAACCGTTGTCTCCAGCACTTCGCCATCTGGGACTACTGGCCGAATGAGCGAATGGGGAATCGCGTCACCGTCCTCGGCGATCGGCCGTTCCTCGACCCGGCCGCGCCCGAGCCGCCACCATCGCCGCTGCGCCTCTCCGGTGGCGGTCTTGCGCCACACGGACTCTGAGGTCCAAGGAGGTACATTCAGGCGAATGTTGACGCTACATTCGTTTGAATGTATATTCGCCGGGTGGGGACACCAGACGCCGGATTCCTGAACGCCTATCTCCCGTACCTGCTCCGCCAGGCCGACCAGACGCTCTCGGCGCCGTTCTATGCGGTCCTGAACCGACATGAAGTCGCACGATCGGAGTGGCGCGTCCTGGCCGTGCTCGCCGAACACGGTGAGCTCGGGGTGCTCGAGTTGGCCGATGCCGCACTCAGCCCACAACCCACGGTGACCCATGCCGTGCGGCGACTCGAGGAACGCGGCCTCGTCAGTCGCGTTCAGGGCACGCTGGACAAGCGTCAGCGCTTCATCTCCGTCACCCCGAGTGGGGCGGAGCTCACCCGGATCCTCCTGGGTGAGGCCGGCCGGCTCGAACGAGAAGCACTCGCCGACGTCGCCGGCGTCGCCGAACTCGCCGACCAGCTCCGGTCGCTGACCACCGCCGCGAACGCCTGGGTCCGCGACACCGAACCAACCGAGGAAGCCGGATGACACCGCCGACTGCTGCCGAGCTCGATGCCGCCGACCCACTCGCCCATCTTCGCGACGAGTTCGAGCTCCCCGATGGCATCTATCTCGTCGGCAACTCCCTCGGGGCCCTGCCCACAGCGGCCCGGGCGTACGTGAACGAGGAGTTCGACCGTTGGAGTTCACTCGGTGTCGAGGGCCACTTCACGGGGCGCCTGGCGTGGAAGGACTATCACGAGCTCCTCACCGATCAGTTCGCGGCCCTGACCGGATCCCACGCCGATGAAGTGGTCGCCATGAACTCGCTCACGGTGAACCTCCACCTGATGATGGTGAGCTTCTACCGGCCGACGGCCGGGCGCCACAAGATCCTCATCGAGGGTCACGCATTCCCATCGGACCATTTCGCGGTCGAGTCACAGATCCGCCAACGGGGTCTCGATCCCACTGATTCGCTGATTCTGCTGGAGCCACGCGGTGGTGAAGAGGTCCTCCACCCGGACGACATCCTCCAGGCCATCACCGACAACGCCGACGAGTTGGCCCTGGTGCTCCTCCCCGGCGTGCAGTACTACACCGGCCAGGTCCTCCCCATGGCGAAAATCGCCCAAGCCGGACATTCGGTCGGTGCAATCGTCGGATTCGACCTCGCCCATGCTGTTGGCAATCTCGACCTGCGCCTCCACGACTGGGACGTCGACTTCGCCGCCTGGTGCACCTACAAGTATCTGAACAGTGGCCCCGGTGGCGTGGGTGGTGCATTCGTTCACCGCCGCCATGTGGCCGACCCTGATCTCCCCAAGTTCCTGGGCTGGTGGGGCACGAACAAGACGACCCGCTTCGAGATGGAGACCGAGTTCGATGCCATCCCGACCGTGGAGTCCTGGCAGCTGTCCAACGCTCCGGTTCTGTCGATGGCTGCCCTCCGGGCGTCACTCGATGTCTTCGAGAAGGCGGGCGGCATGGGACCGCTGCGCCGTAAGACCGAACTGCAGATCGAGTTCTTCGATCGACGACTCGCCGAATCCCTCGGCGACCGGGTCGAGAACATCACGCCGAAGGCGCTGGTCGAGCGCGGGTGCCAGTTCGCCCTCCGGGTCACGAACGACGACGGACGACGGGTGTTCGAGGAGCTCGAGAGGGCCCGGGTGCTCTGCGACTGGCGCTACCCGGATGTGATCCGAGTCGCTGCCGTACCCCTCTACAACTCGTTCGACGACATCGACCGCTTCGTCGACATTCTCGATGGGATCGTGCGATGAAGGGTCCGATCACGATCGCGGGAGCCGGACCGGCCGGCTCCCTGTTGGCCATCTATCTGGCCCGGCAAGGTCACGACGTCACCGTCTACGAGAGCCGGCCTGATCTCCGCCGTGCCGACATCGGCGCCGGTCGATCCATCAACCTCGCGCTGGCCACCCGCGGCATCGTCCCCCTTGTCGATGTCGGCGTGATCGAGCAGGTCGACGAGATCACGATCCCGATGCGTGGCCGCATGGTGCACGCCGTCGGTGACCCCGCGCCGGAGCTGCAGCCGTACGGGATCCTCGAACACGAGGTCATCCACTCGGTGTCTCGCAGCGACCTCAACGCCATCCTGCTCGACGCCGCGGAATCGACCGGACGGGTCACGATCGAATTCGAGAAGCGGCTCGAAAGGGTCGACTACGAGGAGTCGCTCCTCCACTTCCACGACGGCTCCACGGCACCGTTCGGGATGGTCTTCGGTGCCGATGGCGCGAACTCGCCGGTCCGCGACTCGCTGATCGCCAAAGGTGCCTGCACCTATGCCCCCGAACCGCTCGGCCACGACTACAAGGAACTGACGCTGCCGCCGGCCACCGACGGAAGCCACCAACTCGACCCCAATGCCCTCCACATCTGGCCACGCGGCGAGTTCATGCTGATCGCGCTCGCGAACCCCGGCGGCGACTTCACGGTCACCCTCTTCGCGCCCACCGAAACCTTCGAATCACTCGACTCCGCCGAATCCATTCGTGCCTACTTCCAGGCCGAGTTCGCTGAGTTCGCCGTGCTGATGCCCGGCCTCGTCGAACAGTTCACCGAGAATCCCACGGGCAAACTCGCCACGGTGCGAGCCAGCGGCTGGAGCTTCGAGGACCGTGCCGTGCTCATGGGCGACGCCGCCCACGGCGTCGTGCCGTTCCATGGTCAGGGCATGAATGCCGCGATGGAATCCGTCCGTGCACTCGATCGCCACATCCGCGCCTCGCCCGACGATCTCGCCGCCGCGTTCGGAAACTACGAGGCGGAGCGGAAGCCGAACACCGATGCAATCGCCGACATGGCGATCAGCAACTACATCGAGATGCGAGCCAGCGTCGTCGACCCCGATTACCTGGCCAAGCGAGCGCTCGCGCTGGATCTGCAGCAACGCCATCCGGCACACCTCAGCCCTCGCTACAACATGGTCATGTTCTCGACGATGCCCTACGCCGAGGCCATGAACAGAGCCGCCCGTCAGGCCGAGATCATCGCCGCGTCGATCGCGGACACATCGGTCGATGTCGACGCGCTGGTCACCGCGCTCCACGCCCTTCCCGCCAACGACCCCCTCGCCGACCCGAAAGCCCTGTCGACATCATGAGTCTCCCCTTCGAGAACAACGACGAATTCACCTACGGCAGCTACCTGATGGTGCCGGAACTGCTGTCCCTCCAGCGCTGCGTGTCCCACGACCCGGCAACCGGTCAGCCCGAGCACGACGAGACGCTGTTCATCGTCATCCACCAGGTCTACGAACTCTGGTTCAAGCAGATCCTCCATGAGGTCGACTTCATCATCGGCGCCCTCGACGAGGACCGGATCAGCGCCGCGCAGAATCATCTCAAGCGGGTGTTGAAGATCCTCAAGACCCTGGTCGGTCAACTCGACGTGCTCGAGACCATGACCCCGGCCGAGTTCGCCAGTTTCCGCGACTTCCTGGCCAATGCCAGCGGGTTCCAATCCGCACAGTTCCGTGAGCTCGAATTCGTCCTCGGGATCAAGGATCGCATCCAGCTCGACTGGTTCACCGGCGACGAGGGCGCACGCCTGCACCATCGCTACGAGTCCCCCACCGTGTGGGATGCGTTCGTCGGCGTCCTGCATCGCCAGGGCGCACCAGTGCCCGCCGAGCTTCTGGAACGCGATGTCACCGAACCCGTCGTCGAGAACCCAGATCTCCAGGCGGTCATCATCGACCGCTATGGCGACGAGGGGTTCGCCGGATTGTGCGAAACGCTGACCGACCTCGACGAAGGTCTGCAGGAATGGCGGTATCGCCACGTCATGATGGTCAAACGCACCATCGGCACGAAGATGGGGACAGGTGGCTCCGATGGAGCGGCCTATCTCGCCACCACACTCTTCCGGCCGGCCTTTCCCGACCTGTGGGCGGTGCGTACCGCGTTCTAGACAGGGTTGCTCCCTGTGGAGCAGGGTGAGCCCATGAGCAATCCCGTAAGCCCGATCGTCGACTCCGCCGGAGCCCGAGCCCTCGTCGTGGAAGCAGTCGAGGCTGCGGCCGGCTTCATCGGCCAGGAGGCCGTCGCAGAGCGATGGGACCAACCGTCTGCACTGGAGGGGATGACGGTCGGAGCACTCGCGGCCCACCTCGTCCGGGCTGCCGGTTCGACCATCGCCTACCTCGACCGCACGCCAAGGGATGCGAAGCCCGATGGGGAACTCCTCACGCCGGTCACCTACTTCCACGCCGCCATCGATTCACCCATCCATGAGCAGATCAAGGATGTCTCCGCGGCGGAGGCCTCGGTCGGTCACGCCGAGATCGCGGCGAAGGCCCAGCAGCTGGCGGTGGATCTCGAGGTGCGCCTCGGCCAGGAACCCTCTGACCGTCTCGTGGCCGCCCTCGGCGGACGGCATCTCACCCTCGACGACTTCTGCCGCACGCGAATGATCGAAGTGTTGCTCCATCTCGACGACCTCGCCGCGAGCGTGGACGAACCCCGACCGGAGACGGATCCGGCAGGGCCGGCGATCGTGATCGACATCTGCATCGGGATCGCACGCAACCTCCACGGCGAGTGGGGCGTGCTCCACGCCCTGAGTCGTGCCGAGCGGGCGACGGGACCGGCCGTCTTCCCCGTCTTCTGACGCGTGGGCCGGGCTTCTCACCCCGGGCCAGGAGACGCGAAACTCGTACCGCTCACACCACTCTCGGGAGTCCCGATGCCGAACATGACCGACTACGCCACCGAACGCGAATCGTTCCACATCGATGTCCCGGAGACCTTCAACGCGGTTCGCGATGTCGTCGACGCTCAGGCCGCGGCCAACCCCGACGCCGCCGCGCTCCTCATGGTTTCACCCGACGGACTCGACGCGGACCGCTACTCCTTCGCCGAACTGAAGGACCGCACCAGCCAGGTTGCGAATGTGCTCGACGGACTCGGCGTCACCAAAGGTGACCGTGTGTTCGTGATGCTGCCTCGGGTCATCGGGTGGTACGACACGGTGCTGGGTACCGTGCGCCTCGGCGCAATTCCGATGCCGGGCACCTCACAGCTCACGCCCAAGGACATCGCCTACCGGATCAACCGGGCCGAGGCGAGCGTCGCGGTGACCGACGCAGACGGGGTGGCGAAGATCGACGCCATACGCGACGAATGTCCCTCGCTGACGACGGTGATCGTGGCCGGGAGCGAGGCCGACGGCTGGATCGACCTCGATTCCGAGCGTGCCGCGGCGTCGACATCGCCTCCTGACTCCGAGCCGACGTCCTCCACCGACCCTCTTCTCATCTACTTCACCTCCGGCACCACGGGTAACCCGAAGATGGTGCTCCACACCCATGCGTCGTACGGAATCGGTCACCAGATCACGGCCCGCTACTGGCAGGACCTCCAGGCCGGTGACGTCTTCTGGGGAGTCTCCGACACCGGGTGGGCGAAAGCCGCTTGGTCGAAGCTCTTCGGCCAGTGGGCGCTCGGTGCCACGGTCATGGCGTGGAACGCTCAGGGGAAGCCGGAGTTCTCCCAGATGCTTCGCATGATCATCGATCACGGCGTCACCGTCTTCTGCGCGCCGCCGACGATCTACCGCAACTTCGTGGTCGAGGATCTCTCGCAGTACGCCTTCTCGAACCTGCGCCACTGCCTTGCCGCAGGCGAGGCGCTCAACCCGGAGACCTTCGAGAGCTGGAAAGCCGCCACCGGCACGGAGATCCATGACGGCTATGGTCAGACGGAGACGGTGAACCTGCTCGCCAACTACCAGTGCATGGACATCAAACCCGGCTCCCTCGGCAAGCCCACGCCCGGACTCGACGTCGCCGTCGTCGACGAGAACGGCACGCCGCTCCCGCCCAACTCCGAGGGTGTCATCGCCGTCAGGGTCAAGCCCGAGCGTCCGCGCTGGTTGTTCACCGAGTACTGGCGCGACGAGGAAGCCACCGCCAAGTCGCACGTCGGCGACTACTACCTCACCGGCGACCGGGCGTATCTCGACGAGGACGGCTACTTCTGGTTCCAGAGCCGCGACGACGACATCATCATCTCGGCGGGTTATCGCATCGGTCCCTTCGAGGTCGAGTCGGTGATCATGCAGCACCCGGCCGTCACCGAAGTGGCGGTCATCGGTGTACCCGACGATGTTCGCGGCGAAGTGGTGAAGGCATTCATCATCCTCGCCCCGGGCCATGATGCGTCGGACGACCTGGCGAGCGAGATCCAGAAGTACGTGCAGGAGACCACCGCGCCCTACAAGTACCCGCGCCACATCGAGTTCATCGACGAACTCCCGAAGACCGTTTCGGGCAAGGTGCGCCGAATCGACCTGCGCAAGCGCCCGGTCTGAGCGTCAGTCGAGGGTGAGAACCAACGCTTCGGTGGGTCTCGCCCCCGACGCGAGGGCGTCCAGGTAGGCCGCCTGTATCGCCATCGGGCCGGACTCGGTGCGGACGTCGAGCCAGCCGCTCACCCATTCGGCGAACCGTGCCCAAGCGTCCGCGAAACGTTGGTGATAGGCAGCGTGTCCCTCCGCGGCCGCATGTTGCTCCGCGACGTCGGGGATGAAGAAGAACTTCGGCTCCGGTCCCGCAAGGGCGCCGCCCCCACCTCGAGCGTGGCGGTGCGTGCCTCCGACCCGGTAGCTCTTCGTGAGGCGATCACCGAACGCAGCGTGCACCTCGGTGGTGAGCGCGCCGTTCCCGGCCATGTCGACGAATGCCGCGGGTCCGTCGATCGACCCCAAGTCGAGCGAGTCGTAGGTGAGCACCCGGTCGTAGCACCCGAAGCTCCTGACGAGTTCGTCGTTGCTCGCCGAGGTGAGACCGACGATCTCGATGCCGGTGTCCGCAGCCGCGAGGCAATGGGCCATGGAGTACGCCGTCTTGCTGGAGGCGCTGGCGATCAGGACGGAACCAGCGCCGTGGTTGTCGCTGTCGATGAAGTCGTTGGCGAGTTCCCAGCCGGTCATGAACAACGCCCACAGCACCGGCTGCACGTCGTCGAAGCCGGCCCCGGAGACCGGGTCGGAGCCTGTGCGGTAGTACCGGTTGTACCAGGGGTGCGAGGCAGCACGATGCGCCGACGCGTCGAAGAAGCAGAGGTCGGAGACGTGATCAGCTTCGAGGACGAAGCGGATGGCCATCGGCACATACCCGAAGATCCGCTCGCCAACCGGCATGTCGGCGTGCTCGCTGCGAGTCACCGCGGCGTATCCCCACGCCGGTACGCGGCCCCACTCCAATTCCGGAGCAGGGAAGAACGCCCAGTAGCCGAGCATGTCGCCTGCACCGGCATAGGAGATGTTGTTGGCGGTGAGACCGAAGCGCTCGACCTCGACCAGGACTTGACCGGCCGTCAGCTCCACATCCGAATCAAGCTCCTCGATCAGGCGGACGTTCTCCAGCGAGGCCTTCTCGACGATCAGATCTGTGCGGGCCACGATCGGTCGATCAGCCCGCAACCGGAGTGAGCCAGCCATGGGCGTCGGGAGCGGCGCCGATCTGAATGTCGGTGAGCGCCTGTCGGAGCTTCAGCGTGTTCGCACCGGGCTGGCCATCACCGACCGAGACCGTCTCACCGTGGAGCTTCAGGGTGCCAACCGGCGCGATGACGGCAGCCGTGCCGGAGAGGAATGCCTCACCCCGGCCGGCGTGCTCGGCGAGTTCCTCGAGGGAGATGTGGCGCTCCTCGATCCGGTAGCCGAGGTCGGCGCCGATGGCCAACACTGAGGAACGGGTGACACCGTGCAGGAATGAATCATCGAGTTCGCGCGTGATCAGACGGTCATCGTCGACGAGGAAGAAGTTGGCCGCACCCGTCTCGGTGATGTCGCCCTCCGAAGCGAAGAGAACCTGATCGGCTCCGTGGGCCGCCTTCGCATCCAACGTTGGGCCGAGCGCCATGGCGTAGTTGGCCCCGGCCTTCGCCCGACCGAACTGGGGCGTCGTCCGGGGCGTCTCGGTCTCCACATGAATCGTCAGTGGCCGCACGCCGCCGGCGAAGTAGTCCCCGACCGGCGAACAGAAGACGAAGAGCATCGAGGAGTCACTCGGCGTGGCAGCGGCGCCGATGTTGATCTGGGTGCCGATCAGGGTCGGACGAATGTAGAGCGATCCTGGTGAATCAGGGGCGTACGCCGCGTTGGCTTCAACCGCGTCGATGATCATCGTCTTGACCAATTCGGTGTCGGGCACGGCCATGTAGAGCTGGGCCACCGTCTTCGTCATGCGGGCAGCGTGGTCATCGAGACGAAAGATCGCCAGCGATCCGTCTTGCTGGCGGAACGCCTTGAGCCCCTCGAAGCACGTGCTCCCGTAGTGCAGCGCGTGGGTGGCCGGGTGCATGGAGAAGTTCTCCATCTGCTCAGCCGAACCGCTGTACTCGTACTCGCCGCCGGCCTCACGCTTCGCGATCGTGATCTGATCGCCGAACAGCGAGCCGAACGGCGCAGTGAAGGGGTCCCCGATCTCGACGGGTGTGGCTGGACTGGTCATGGTTCTCCCAATGTCGACCGGGCGTTCTTGGTGCAGCGTACGTGTGATCGGCAGTGTCGGGAAGCCATGGCGCTACTGTTCGGCCATGCTCGCTGATTCACCGATCTCTTCGACCATTCCGTTGGACCAGTCGGGGGTTCACCACGGCCACCTGCATCTGCCCCACAGCCGTGATGATTCCGCCTACGGAGCGATCATGATCCCGATCTCGGTCATCAAGAATGGGGACGGACCGACCATTCTGCTCACCGGCGGGAACCATGGTGACGAGTACCACGGCCCGCTGGCCTTGACCCGCTTTCTCAGCACCATCGATCCCGACTCGATCACCGGGCGAGTCATCGTCGTGCCGTACATGAACTACCCGGCGTTCACCGCGGGAGCCCGCACCTCACCCATCGACAGCGGCAATCTGAACCGCGTGTTCCCCGGGGCCCCGACGGGCACCGTCACCGAGAAGATCGCCGACTACATGACGCGGTACCTGCTCCCGATGGCCGATGCCGTTCTCGACATTCACGACGGCGGCCGCACGCTCGAGTTCATGCCGATGGCGTCCACCCATGTGTTGCACGACAAGGCCGACGAGGAACGGAACCGCAGAGCCGCCGCCGCCTTCGGTGCGCCGTACGTGACCTGCCTGGTCGAACTCGACATGCTCGGCATGTGGGACTGCACCGTCGAAGAATCCGGCACACCATTCGTCACCACGGAGATCGGTGGCGGCGGCACAACCCGTCCCGAATGGATGCGAATCACCAACGAGGGCGTGGTCAACATGCTGCGCCACTGGGGCGCCATGACCGGTGAGTGCACTCCAGCGCCATCGGCGGTGCTCGACATCCCCGAAGAGGGGGCCTACGTCGTGAGTACGAGCGAGGGCCTGCTCGAGTGGCTCGTCGATCTCGGCGAGGAGATCACCGACGGGCAGCCGATCGCCCGGGTCTACAGCACGGTGCTCATGGGCTCGCCCGCCGAGGACATCCTCGCCACGATGGACGGCGTGCTCGCCATGCGCCACTTTCCCGGCAAGGTGAAGATGGGTGATGCAATCGCCATGCAGGCGACGCTGACCCCCGCGCCTAGTTCTTGACGAAGAGTTGGCGCGGCACATCCGCGAGCAGCTCGTAGCCGGTCTCGGTGACGAGTACCGACTCCGTGATCTCCAAACCCCAGTCGTCCTGCCAGAGCGCGGGCATGAAGTGGAATGTCATCCCCGGTTTCATCTCCGTGAGCTCGCCCGGGCGGATACTGATGTTTCTCTCCCCCCAATCCGGCGGATAGCTGAGGCCGATGCCATATCCGGCCCGGCTCTCCTTGTCGAAGCCGTGGGAGCGGAGCTCGGTGATGAACGCGCGGTGCATCTCCTCGAACGTGGTGCCTGGTGCCACCGTGGCCAATCCGGCCGCGATCGATGACAGCAGCCCTTCCTCCGCAGCCAGCCATCGAGCCGGCGGCGGACCGAGGTGGACGGTGCGGGACAACGGCACGTGATAGCGGCGGAACACACCGGCGATCTCGAAGAATGTCCCCTCCCCCATCCGGAGCTCCCGGTCGTCCCAGGTCAGGTGGGCCGCGCTCGCATCAGCCCCCGTCGGCAGCATCGGCACGATGGCCGGATAGTCGCCGCCGTGTTCTCGAGTGCCGGTCACGCCCGTGTGATAGATCTCGGCGACCAGATCGTTCTTCCGCATGCCCGGTGTCATGATCTCGAGGATCCGTGCGTGCATTTTCGACACGATGGTGCCGGCGATCCGCATGTACTCGATCTCCCGGGGCGATTTCACGAGCCGGAGCCAGTTCACGAGGCTGGTGGCATCGACCATCGATGCTCCGGGGAGATGCTCGAACAGTCGATCGTGCGCCCGAGCTGAGTAGTAGTAGTTGTCGTACTCGACACCGATCCGTCCCGCCGCCCAACCACGATCAGTCAGGATGGTCGCGGCGAGGTAGTCCATGGCGTGGCGTTGGGTCGACATCACGTAGTGGTCGGGATAGCCCACGATGTCCTCGTCGGTCAGGTAGGTGGTCCGCCTGGCGCCATTGGCGTCCATGCCGCGGCCGAACCACACGGGATCGCCCAGAGCGCCGACGATCACGCACTGAGGCGTGTAGAAGGACCAGCCGTCGTAGCCGGTGAGCCACGACATGTTCGACGGGTCGTGGACGATCAGGGTGTCGATCCCGGCGTCGTCCATCGCGGCCCGAGTTGCGTTGAGACGGTCCGCGAACTCCTCGCGACTGAAATTGAGCGTCGCCGCACTCATGTCGCGTCCAGCGCCTGAGCGAGATCCGCGAGCAGGTCATCGATGTGCTCGACCCCGGCGGAGTAGCGAACCAAGCCCTCGGGAATCCCCAGCGCTGCCCGCTCCTCGGGTGAGCACTCCACATGGCTCGTGGTGGCCGGCGGACCCACGGTCGTCTCCACCGCACCGAGGTTCGCGGCCCGGTGCGCGAGCCGCAGGTGGGGCAGGAACCGTCTCACCGCCTCGAGACCCCCGTCGATGGCGAAGCTGAGCATTCCGCCGAACCCGGTCATCTGCCCGGCCGCCACCTCGTGCTGCGGGTGTGAGACCAGGCCCGGGTAGTTGACGGCGGTGACCTTGGGGTGTGACTCCAGAAAGGTCGCGACGGCCATGGCGTTCGCGGCCTGGCGCTCCACCCGCAACTGGAGTGTCTTCATTCCGCGCAGGAGTAGGTAGGCGGCCATGGGGTCGAGGGTTGCACCATTGATCTCGCGGTACTCGTAGACCTTCTTCACGAGATCCTCTCGTCCGACCACGACACCGCCGAGAGCGTCGGCGTGACCGCCGAGGAACTTCGTGGCGCTGTGGACCACCAGATCGGCCCCGAGGCTGATCGGAAGCTGGTTCACCGGTGTGGCGAACGTGTTGTCGACCACCACGGTGGCGCCCACGGCATGTCCCGCCGCGATGAGGCGCCGGAGGTCCAGCACCTTGAGCGTGGGGTTCGTCGGGGTCTCGAGGTAGAGGAGATCGCAACCCGAGGCCACCGCGGCCTCGATCGCATCGGTGTCGGTGGTGTCGATCAGCTCACAGTGGATGCCGAATGCCGGCAGGAACTCCGTGAACAGCAGGCTGGTGCCACCGTAGGTGTCCTTCACCGAGACGACACGATTCCCGGGACGCAGCAAGGCATGCAACATGTTCGAGATCGCGGCCATGCCCGTCGAGGCGGAAGTCGCCGCTTCGCCTCCTTCGAGCAGGCGAACCTTCTCTTCGAACACCGCAACGGTCGGGTTGGTGTTCCGGCCGTAGATGTGGCCTTCCGCCGCGCCGGTCGCGACGTCGTACCACTCCTCGAAGTCGGGGTAGCCGAACGCAACGCTGTGCACGACCGGCACCTGGGTGGCCCGATCGAGGAGGTAGTGCTCCTCGCCGCCCCACACCGTGAGTGAGGCAACGTCGAGTTCTCGAGGATTGGTCATGCACGCCCTCTCAGCGTCGAATGGTGCGGCAAAGCTAGCCGCGGAGTCGTAGGTTCGTTCGGTGGACGATCAGCGACGCCAGGAGCTCTTCGAGGCTGCACTCGACGGGTACGAAGAGGGGCCCGATGCCACGCTGCGGGCGACGGCCACCGGTCTCGCAGCAGCCGAGACGGCTCGATCAATCGTGCTCGTCGAAGGCGTCAGCGACCAGATCGCACTCGAAACACTGGCTCACATCCTCGGCCGAGACCTCGCCGCGGAAGCCACTGTCGTTCTGCCGATGGGTGGGGCCCACGGCGTCGGTCGCTTCCTCACCCGGTTCGGTCCCCTCGGTAGCGGGCGCGTGATCGCCGGGCTCTGCGATGTCGGCGAAGAGGGGATCTTCCGCCGCGCCATCGTCGACGCGCGGCTCGGCACGCCGAAGGGCCGCAACGACCTCGCTGACCTGGGCTTTCACGTCTGCGACCTGGACCTCGAGGACGAACTCATCCGCGCCGCCGGCCAATCGATGCTCGAATCACTGTTCGAGTCGCAGGGCGACCTCGGGTCCTTCCGAACGATGCAGAAGCAGCCGGAGTGGCGCGATCGGCCGTTCGAGTCGCAGGTTCGGCGATACTTCGGCTCCGGCCACCGGAGGAAGAGCCGCTATGCCGGTCTCATCGTCTCCGCCCTCGGGGCCGATGCTGCTCCCATGCCTCTTCGGGCCGCGCTCGATCATGTTGCCTAGGCTGACGCAATGAGCGACGCACCAGAAGGCTGGACATTCACCGACTCCGGGAGCATGGCCTGGCAGGTCGTGGGCGAAGGCGTGGCCATGAAGGCGCTCGGCGCGGCCGACGGCCGCATGATCGCAACGTTCCAGTTCCAGCCCGGTTACGTGGGTGGCGCCCATCAACACGGCGAGCCCGAGTTCTCCTACATCCTCGAAGGCTCGCTGATCTCCCAGGGGGTACTCATGACGGCCGGTCACGCCTATGCCGCGCAATCCGGCACCGCCCACGACGACTTCCGCACCGAGACGGGCTGCACGCTCGTCTCGGTCTTCGCAGTTCCCGGCTGAGCCGTCCGGGCCACGGTGGCTCACCACGTAGCGGTCCACTGGAGCAGTGTCGAGCTCGACAGCTCGGAGCGTTGCACGACCCACGCCGTGCCCGGCCCGGCGGTGATCGCGGGCTCGCACGGATGTCGATCGATGGCAACCCGGCCGAGATCGAATACGTCGTCTCCACCGACGACGTCTGGGCCACGACGTCGGCGCGGATCAGGGTGAATGGGCCCGTGTCCCGGACCATCGACATCGAACACCGAGCCGACGGATGGTGGGTGAACGGGACAGAGCGAACGGACCTGGCCCGATGCCTCGACGTGGACCTCGGATGGACGCCGGCCACGAACGTCCTACCGCTGAGACGCCACCCGCTGGTCGCCGGCCAGTCGATGACGACGAACGCGGCGTGGCTCCGCTTTCCCGAGCTCGACGTCGTTTCGAGCGAGCAGTACTACACACGAGTCGCCGCGGACCGCATGCGTTATGAATCCGGCGAGTTCAGCGCCGAACTGACCGTCACGGACGACGACATCGTCACGACGTACGGCGACGACCTGTGGTTCGCCGAGAGGATCGACCGGATCTAGCTCAGCTCGGCTGCGAGGAAACGCCCGATCACGTCGATCGCCTCCGCCATGTGCTCGCGACCGTCAGGGCCGTTGTAGTAGTGGGTCGCCCCTCGCACCACGTGCAGCTGCTTGCGATCGTGTACCACGGATGCGTGGAGCCGCTCGGTGTGGCTCGGAGTGCATGCGTCGTCCGCGGAGTTGCCCACGACCAGGACCGGAACCGAGATCTGTGCCCCGGCAGTGATGGCGTCGCAGCGCGCATCGTCGTAGCTCCATTGGCTGAGCCAGCTCCGCAGACTGCAGAACCGGGCGAGGCCGACGGGACCGTCGTTCACCACCTTCGGATCGCCGAGGTAGCACGTGCCCGGAGCGCGATCACTGGGCTCGATCGCCGGGTCGAGCCATCGCGGATCGGCCATGGTGCCATGGACGGTGAACGCGAATTCCTGGTTCGGGCTGGCCGACGCCCGGATCTCGCCCAGCTTGTCCCTTACCCACGCCGTGATGCGGCGGTTGCGCGCGATCTGTGCCTCCCTGAATCGGGCGACGTACTCCGGGCCGTAGGGTGGCTGGTTCGGGTTCGCCGGGTCGTAGAGGTTGAGCTCCGGATCCCGCACGTGGGGTCGAGTCTCGTCGTGAATGGAGGGATCCAACCACTCGGTGAAGATCCGGTGTCGACTCACGTGCGACGCCAACATCAGCAGCGCATCAGCCGGCGGGATGCGGCTCGGGTCCACCGTGTACGGATCCCCGGCCGCGGTATCGGAGATCCCCTCCCCCGCCTCGGCCAGAGCCTGATACCACATGGACAAGGAGCCTCCGCCCGACCATCCGGCCAGCACGATCCTCGAATAGCCGAGCCGATCCTTGGCGTCGCAGATGGCTTCGCCGAGATCGGCGGCCACCTTCTCCATGATCAACGCGTAGTCGGCGCCCCGGTACCGGGAGTTGGCCCACAGCACGTGGTGGCCCGCGGCAGCCAACCCGCGGACCATCGGCAGGTACATCCCACCGCCCACCGGATGCATGAAGACGATGAGCGTGTCGGAGGGGGTGTCCACCGGCCGGATCAGGTGGCAGTCGAGTCCCACCACCGCACCGCCGCCGCCGTACACGTCGCTGTAGGTGGCGCTTTCCTTGAACCCGACCGCGTACGCGATGCGCTCACAGCCACGCGGGGTTCCCGGCGTCGACGTCTGCTCGGCCATGTCGATCTCTCTTCTGCTCGGCTACTGGCCGCGACTCACGAGGAACCCAGGCCCCCGCTTCGGTGGATGGGCCAGAATCACTTCCTCGATCGGTTCGCAGCCCCACCCCGGGGTGTCGGTCACGACGAGTTCGCCGTTCTCGATCGTCGGCGTGACGGTGAAGAGTTCATCGTCCAGCGCGATGCGGTCGATGTCGGTCTCCATGATCCGCAGATGTGGAACCGCTGCGGCGAATTGGGCCACCATCATCGTGCAGAGGTGTCCGTAGAAGTTGTGTGGCGCGACCTGGATCTCGTGAGCGGCCGCCATCGCCGCGATCTTCATCGACTGCCATGTGCCGTTCCAGACGGTGTCGATGATCGCGACGTCCACCGACTGCTGGTTGAAGTACGGCACGAACGCCGGCAGACCGATCTTGGTCTCGAGCGATGCCACCTGCGTGTCGGCGCGATCACGGATGAGACGCAGTGCCTCGGGCGAATCATTGTCGTACTCCAGCCAAAAGAGGTCGATGTCGTCGAGATGGCGGAGCAACTCGAGCACACCAGCGGTCTTCATGTTGAAGTTGAGATCCAGCAGGAGGCCGACATCGTCCCCCGCGCCCTCCCGGAACGCGGAGAGGACCTTGTGAACCCCGTCGAGCATCGGTCGGTCGGCGTTGAGTTCAGGACCCCCCGTGATGCCGAAGCCCGGGGCCCACGGGAGGAGCGCACCATCGATATCGAGGAAGAGATTCGTCTTCAGCGCCGAGAATCCACGATCACGCACCTCCTCACCAAGCGCCTTCACGCCGGCGAGATCCGTGACGGTGTTGCCCACGTAGCGGCCGTACGCGATCCGCCACGTGCCGCAGTGCGACCAATAGACCGGCACCCGATCCCTGATGCGGCCGCCCAGCAGGGCGGCCACCGGCACCTGCATGGCCTTGGCCTTGGCGTCGAGCAGGGCGTTCTCGATCGCGCCGATTCCCTGCCCCACCACCGAGCCGGCCGCCGGGCGGGTGGCGTACAGCAGGTCGATGTAGATGGGTTCGTGGTCGAAGACGGAGCGGCCGACCAGACGCGGGGTCAACGCCTGGATGACCGTGCTGACGCCGGGTGAGCCGAATCCTTCGTCGAACTCGCTCCAGCCGACGATCCCCTCGTCGGTCGTGATCTTGCAGAAGTGGTAGTTCCGCCATCCCGCGTGACAGTGCAACGTTTCGACATCGACGATCCGGACCGGTTCAGCTCCCATCGCTTGATCTTCGCGGAATGTCACGGCGGATGCGAAACCTGGTCAGTTTCGACGACTGCTCTCAACCCTGCCCCTCCACCAGAGGCACGACGCGGACCGCGCAGAGGTCCTCCTCGACGAAATCGTCACCACGACGGCGGATCCGCACGAGTTGCTGGTCCCCCGTCTCCGCGCCGACCGGGATGATGAGCCGACCGCCATCGGCGAGCTGCTCCAGCAGCGCCGGCGGGATCGCGGAGCCACCCGCTGTGACCACGATGGTATCGAAGGGCGCCTCGTCAGGAACCCCCTTGGTCCCATCGCCGTGTGCGACGTGCACATTCTCATGGCCGAGGTCACGCAGCCGGACCCGAGCCCGATCGGCCAGGCGCTCCAATCGCTCGACCGTGAAGACCCGACCAGCGATTCGGCTGAGGACGGCAGCGCCATAGCCCGACCCCGTTCCGACCTCGAGAACCCGGCTATTCGGCTCGAGTTCCGCCGCCTCACTCATCAGGGCGACCATGAAGGGCTACGAAATCGTTTGGCCCTCACCGATCGGGAGTGGGTTGTCCTCATAGGCGGAGTCGGCCAGACGGCGGGGAACGAACGCTTCGCGCGGCACCATCCGCATCGCCTCGATCACTTCCGGATCGGCGACTCCGCGGCGCACGATGTCGCGCTCGACCATCGCGTTGCGTCGCTCCTCCGCGGTGCCTCGCTCGAACCGCATACCCGTACCGTACGGCTCATCGCCTTGCCGCTTGGAGGGCCGAAGGTCACCACCGACGGCTAGAAGTTTCTCCTACGACTCGCTCCGTCGTACAACACCGCCGAGAGCGCAGCATTCGCGGACGCGCGCGTGGCGACGGCAGACGGGGTGAGTTCAGCCGTGGGTGCCTCGACGACCGTGAAGCGTTCGTCGGGCGCCGCTCCCCGAATCGGCAGGACGTGGTGCTCCCCGCTCACCGGGCGGACCCCGGGACCCATGTAGCTCTGGAACGCGATCCCCACACGACGGTTGGCGGTCCGGTTCGGCCGGGACCCGTGAATCAGCCACGGGTGATGGAACGACATCTGTCCGGGGCGCAGCATCAGATCGACCGCGCTGCTCTCATCGACGTCGGACACGGTCTGGCCCCGTGTCAGGATGTTGTGCTCCGCAAACGTGTCGTGGTGCTCGGCACGGCCGGTGTGCGTGCCGGGGAGAACCGACACGCACCCGCTTTGTCGCGTCGACTCGCTCAACGCCAACCATGCGGTCACCATGCTGCGAGGAGCGGCATCGCCTGAATCCAGTCCCATGTAGAAGGCGTCCTGGTGCCAGCTCACGAAGCCGTCCGAGCCGGGCTCCTTGATGAATAACACCGTCGACCACAATGAGATGTCGGGCCCCACGATGCTCTCTGCGGCGTCGACGATCCGATCATCGAGGGCCAGTTCGGCGAGGAACGGAAACGCGAGATGAGCATTGTTTCGGTGCTCCGCGTGGAGATCGTCCGGATGCTGTTGCTCCGCCGCCTCCAGGAGCCCGAGTACCGCCGCCGCCTCGCTCTCACCCATCACGTCGACCGGAGCCAGCCAACCATGTTCGTGGTAGTGGGCGACCTGCTCGGCCGACAGTCCAGACATCTGTCGATGCTACGACAACGCACCGGGTAGGCCCTGCTCGCGTCGGTGGTGTAGCAAGTCTCGGTGACCACGTTCCTGCGCCGGCTTCGCGATTCCCAGGAGCTGATCATCCTCTGCGGGACCACCTTCCTGGTCATGGCCGGCCAGGGTGTCGTGTCACCGGTGCTGCCGTTGTACGCGAAGGAGTTCGGGGTGGGGGCGACGATGGTCGGCCTCACGTTGACCGTGTTCGCGCTCGCGCGCCTGATCGTCAACGTGCCTGCTGGGTTGATCGCCGATCGGTACGGGCGGCGCATCCTCCTCGCCGGAGGGCCACTCATCACCTCGGTCGGCATGTTCGGGTCCGGTCAGGCCGACGGGATCTGGGAGCTCCTGGTCTGGCGCTTCGTCGCCGGTGGCGGATCGGCGTTCTACATGTCGGGGGCGATGATCTATCTGATCGACATCGCTCCACCGGAATCGCGGACTCGCTACGTCGCCACCAACCAATGGGCGCTGAGTGTCGGGGTCGCGCTCGGCCCTGGCATCGGTGGAGTCGTCGGTGACGCCTACGGATTGGCCGCGCCGTTCTACCTGGTGGGCATCCTCGCGGTGCTCACGGCTCTCTATGCCGGTGTACGCCTTCCCGAGACCAAGGGAAAGCTCGCGGAGGAGACGTCCGCTGATCACGGCCCGCCGATGAGCACCCGCAGCTTCCTCATGAGTCGGCGTTTCCTTCTCGTCGCCTTCGTGACCGCCACGATCTTCATGACCCGCGCCGGCACCCGCGGCACCCTGATTCCTCTCCACGCCGACGACGCGCTGGGATGGGGCCCATCGCAGATCGGTGTCGTCTTCATGGCCACCGGACTCCTGACACTGTTCACCCTGATGCCTTCGGCGTGGGCCGCCGACGCCATCGGCCGCCGAAACGTCATGTGCTTCTCCGGCCTTTTCGCCGGACTCGGCGCCATCCTCGTCGGCACGTTCACCAGCTCGATCGGTTTCGTACTCGGCAACATCACCATGTCGCTCGGCACCGGCACCGCCGGGCCCGCGCCCGCCGCCTACGTCGCCGACATCGCGCCGCCCGAGAGACGTGGCCTCGCCATCGCCTTGTACCGCTCGGCCGGTGACGTCGGATTCCTGGCCGCTCCTCCCCTGCTCGGGTTGCTGAGCGAGTCGACCTCGATCGCCACCGCGCTCGTGGTGGCGGGCATCATCGTCGCTGCGGCAGGCATCGTCTTCTTCATCGGGTCCTTTGGCGACCCGGCCGCAGGCCGCCGTGCCGTCCCGTAACCTCCTGCGCATGCGGAAACGGCTGTCGGCGGCGGCGACCAGAGTCTTGCGATCGACGCTCAGCTTCGGGGCAACGAGGCTCGCGTCCAGTGATCGGCTCATGGGCGCGATCTACGACCTCACGAACGAAACGAACTTCTCGGGGCTGTCCGAGCACGAGGAGATGCTCAACGACCAGGTTCGGGTCGAGGCATACCACGAAGGAATCCGACGCAACGTGAAACACGGCGACGTCGTCCTCGACCTCGGCACCGGTTCGGGGCTGCTCGCCTTCATGGCCAGTCGTGGCGGCGCCAAGAAGGTCTACGCCGTCGAGCACTCCGACTTCATCGAGGTCGCCCGCGAGATCGCCTCCCACAACCGCATCACCAATATCGAGTTCGTGCAGGCCAACAGTCGGGAGTTCACCCCGCCCGAGCCGATCGATGTGATCCTGCACGAGCAGATGGGCGACGAGCTCTTCAACGAGAACATGCTCGAGAACATCCTCGACCTACGCGACCGTGTCCTGGCGCCCGAAGGGCGGATCCTGCCGGCCCGTTTTTCGCTCTTCGTCGAGCCTGTGTGTTTTCGCGACGAGATGCGCGTCCGCCGGTTCTGGAACACCGCGCTTCCCGACGGCATCGACCTGCGACCGCTCGAACGGTCTCCGACGGCTGCCCGCTTCGACACGGGACGGACCGAGCAGCTGTGGGTCCGCCCCGGCTCGGTGAAGTGCACCCTTGGTCCCCCGTCCCCGATCCTTGAATTGGACCTGCACACGCTCGAGTCGGTCGAGTCCGTCCCGCTCGACCACGTCGTTGCACGCGAGGCCACCGAGAACGCGATCGTCGACGGCTGGTGCGTCTGGTTCGAAGCCCGCTTCGACGACCACACGGGGCTGTCCACATCGCCACTCGAGCCGGTCACGAGCTGGGGAAACCGGATGTTCCGCCTCGACGAGGAGATCCCGGTGGGTGACACCCTGCGATGCCATGTGAACCTCGGCCAACTCGCCGAGCCGGCGACATGGAGCGTGGAACGGCTGTGACACGGGGCGTCGATCGACCGTGACGGGAGGCCGATTGTCGGTAGTCGGCCTCGCTCGCCCTACGATGCGCACCCGATGACTGAGCTGACGAACGACGAAGAACCCCACGAGCTGTTGCAGACGCTCGGCGACGGCAAGGTCCGTGAGCTCGATGCCGAGGGCGGCCGGTCCGTACTGGAGTTCGTCTGCAAGCCCGAGATGTGTCACTCCGGCGGTGTTGCCCAGGGCGGCTTCGTCACCGGCTGGATCGACTCGGCGATGGCCCACGCCTGCGTCGCTCGCTACACGACCGAGTTCTGGATCGCCACGCTCGAACTCAAGATCAGCTTCTTTCGCCCCGCCACACCAGGACCCGTAGTCGCCGAGGGTTGGATCGAGCGGGCCGGCAAGCAGACGGTCTTCACCGAAGGCCGGCTCCTCGACAGCGACGGCCAGGTCCTCGCCAAGGCCACCTCGACCATCAGGCTCGTACCGAACCGGGTCGCGTAGACCTCGGACTCAGACCCCCTGGGCCTCCGCCGTCGCCGCGGCGAGCGTCACCGCGTTCGCTGCATCGCGTGCCTCCAACGCGTCGATGACCTCGTCGGCCACTCCGATCGCGCTCAGGACCTCACGGGTGTCATCACCGATGTAGGGCGCGTGGCGCTCCGGGAATATCGGGACCCCGAGATCGACCGGTGGTCGCGGCATACGCATTGAGCCGACTCGTGGGTGATCGGTCTCGATCAGGGACCCGGCGTGGATGATCTGCTCGTCTTCGTGGAGATCGTCGAGCGTGTTGACGCGCGCGACCGGCACGCCGAAGGCGTCGAGGGTTTCGCAGATCTCGGCCGTGGTCACATCGGCGATCAACGCCTCGATCTCGGCGTTGAACGCATCGGCGCGAGAGAGGCGGGCGGGCAGGGTCGAGTAGCGCTCGTCGAGGTGAAGCTCGCTTCCCCGCCAGATCGACAGCAACTCGAGCGAGTCGTCGGACACCAGGACGATCGAGACATAGCCGTCCTTGGCCCGAAAGACCGGGAAGTAGTCGGCCAACTCGCCTTGATGACGGATGTCGTCACCGAGGAGGGTGCGGGACCACATCATGTCGGGCCACATGTAGTAGAGGGCCGAGTCGAGCATGGACACCGGCAGATGCCGGCCGCGGCCGGTCTTCGCCCGCTCGAGGAGTGCGGCGGTCACGGCCTGGGCGGCCGTCATCGCGGTGACTTTGTCGTAGACGATCGCGCGCATATTGGTTGGGCGGTCACCGCCCTGCTCGGCCGCGGTGCCCGCGGTTGCCTGGATCAGCGGATCGAAGACGCGCCGGTTCTGGTAGGGGCCGTCCTGCCCGTAGCCCGTGATCGAGGCATAGACCAGACCGGGATTCAGTTCGGACAGGGTCTCATAGTCGAGTCCCAGACTCTCCATGACCCCCGGACGATAGTTCTCCACGAGCACGTCCGCCGTCTCCACCAACGCCAGGAACGCGGCCTTCTCCTCATCCACCTTCAGGTCGAGCGCCACCGAGCGCTTGTTGCGGTTGAGCACGGCGAACATCGACCCCATGCCGGCGCGAATGCTGCCCAGGTACCGGGCCGTGTCGCCGAAAAGAGGGGGCTCGATCTTGATGACCTCGGCACCCTGATCGGCGAGCACCATCGCCGCCATCGGCCCGGAGACCGTCGTCGTCAACTCCAGAACGCGGTATCCGCTCAGCGGTCCGGTCATCTGATCACCCCCACGTGTCGAGCACACCCTAGAACGGGCACCCTCTCGGCTCCGAAACTACGCTGCGCCGATGATCACTGCACGTGGGCGCAGCTCCACTACCTGAAGTACCTGCTCGCGATGGCGCACACCGTCTATCAGGGTCAGATCGATCCTCGGGTCACGCCGCGACGGGTCAAGCTGCAGGCAGCCCGCCGAGGATGGCGCAACGGCAGCCACCAGGGCACGTTGAAGGCGATGTCGCCGCGCTACGACCCCCGCCGAGTCACGATTCCCGACGATGTGCGGGCCGTCACCGACATGTTCGGAATCGATCTGGGCTGAATCGCGTCAGCGCCGTTCGACGTGGGCCAGAATCTCCTGCGAGTCGGCGCTCAACCACCCCTTCGTCGCCGCGTAGGTGAGCATCCCGGCGAAGGCCGACTCCCACGACTCGTCGCCGTCGGCTATGTCTGCGGCGGCGTCGGACTCGACCTGGAACGAGGTGAACACACCGGGCTCGCGCATGCCCACGGTGCCGGTCTCGACGTGCACCTCGACGATCACGATGCATCCTCCCGGTCGGCCGGGCCACCGAGACCACGGACGTCACCCATGACCCCGGCGAAGAGCTCCAGCGAACGCATCGCGATCGGCCAGGGCTGACCGCCGTAGTCGCCCTGGTAGCTGAATCGGTCGAAGTCGCTGAGCTCGAGCAACGCCCCGATGCGGTCGACCACCTCAGCGGGGCTGCCGTTCACGACCGCACACTCCGGGCTCTCGAAGTCGGTGATGCGCTCGGGCAGGTCAACCTCGTCCGCGGGAATCCCGAGTTTCTTGCCGAAGACCCAACGTTGAAAGGGGGCCTGATAGATCCCGAGATGATCTCGAGCTTCCTGAGAAGTCGGCGCCACGTGCACATGTGCATTCAGATCCACCCACGGCGCGTGGACGTGGCCGGCGTCGGCAAAGGCCTGCCGGTACGCATCGACCACGGGACGCAGGTTCTTGCGGTCGAACGACAACATGGTGATCGCGATACCCAGCCCGAGCTTGGCCGCAGCCACTGCGCTCTCACGTCGTGAGACGGCGACCTTGATCGGCGGATGGGGGATCTGCACCGGCCGGGGCTGGAGCGTCACACCGTTCAAGGGCGGTCTGAATTCACCGGACCAGGTGATGTTCGGTTCGGTCCACAGCTTGACGAGAAGCTCGAGGCCCTCCTGTTGCATCTCGACGGCGCGGGACTCGTCCTGACCGAAGTAGGCGTAGGCGTAGGGCTCCACGCCCCGGCCCACCCACATCTCGGCCCGACCGCCGGACACGACATCGAGCGTGCCGAAGTCCTCGGCCAACTTCACGGCGTCGTGATGAGGAAGCAGCGTGACCCCGGATCCGAGCGTGATGGTCGACGTGCGACCGGCCAACCAGGCGAGAAACACCGGCGGTGACGACGTGAGGAAGTCACTGAAATGATGCTCTCCGACGAACACCGCGTCGAAACCTGCCGGTTCCGCGAAATCCAGATACTCGAGGATCTCTGCGTGGCGTTCGGCCTGGGAGCTCTGCTTCCCCGTGGCGGGGTCCGCCCGATGGTCGCCCAGTGTCAGCAGTCCGATTTCCATGGCGTCGGTCTAGCCAACCGAATCCGACTTGTCAGCTCGATGGTCGTGTCGGCTCACACCGCTCTCAGACGGCCAAGATACCTGGAGACATCCGGGGGCTGAACCGTGGCGGCTCGGATCAGTTCATCGAAGTCGTGGATCAGCAATCTGATGTGCTCCGCCGAAGTGAGCACGAGATAGTTGGGCCCGAGGTACAACGCCGCCCGATGAGGCCCGAAGATCGTGACCGGCGCCGCGTAGCGCTTGGAACCGTCGAAGAGGAACCAGCGGAAGCGGGGGTAGAGCTCGGCCGTCAACTCCGCGATCTGGTCGAGTTGTTCCCGGCGGTCCTGGAGACTGAGCCTCGACCAGACCCCCTCGCCGTTGACGATCGCGGTGATCGCCTGGATCGGCGAGCAGACCTCGATCTCGGTGGCCGGGCTTCTCATGAGTGCCCGTCGCTCGACGGAAGCCTCCACCTGCGCTTCGGTGTCGACGGCCGCGTCATCGCGCCGGGCGGATTCGAATCGGATGACCGCCTCCGACTTCACCAGATCCGGGATCGTGGACGGCACGTGGCGCACCTTGTGTCCCGTCGTCTCGACGAACCACGAGAGGAGGCGTCCATCGTCCTGCACGTGCTCGGACAGAGCGAACTCCGTGTCGATCATCCGCGCCTGCATCGGGCCTTCATTCGACAGACCCACCAGCCAGTCGATCGAGACGTCCTGGTCCTGGGCGAGCGCTACCACCGTGTCGAGACGCGGCAGCCGTTGATTCCGGGGGCTGAGGAGCTGGGTCAACGTCGAGCGATCGACGCCGGCACGCTCCGCCAAGGCACCGCGGGTCGTGCCCGCATGCTCGATCACGTCGATCAGCCGATCCCGAAAAACCGCGAGGATCGTCTCTTTGTCCACCATTGTCTGGAGCATATACACCGCAACCGGCGTGTTCGCACCACATATGGCCCGTTTTGTGCCCAAATGCCCATATACGAAGCAATGTCGGGAACGAGACTATGTGTCAATGCCCACGCGAACCGGCCTCAGCGAGCGTATGGAGACGCTGCCGTCCGGCGCGCTCGTTCCCGCTGTGTCGCCGCCGCCGAATCCGCCCGGCATTGAGTGGCCCACCATCATGGTGATCGCCTGCTTCTTCGGTCTCCTCGGCCTGGTGATCGCATACGGGGAGACGTGGCCACTCCCGATCACGCTCCTCGCGCTCGGGCTACTCGGCGCCTGGTACGGCTCGATTCAGCACGAAGCCGTACACGGGCATCCGACGCCGTGGCCACGTGTGAACCTGGTGTTGACACAGGCCCCCCTCTGCCTGCTCTACCCGTTCTGGCTCTACCGCGATCTCCATCTCATCCATCACCGCGACGAGAACCTGACCGACCCAGAACTCGATCCCGAGAGCATGTACGACACCCCGGGGGACTGGGAGCGGGCCAATCCCGTCTACCGCAGCGTGCGAAACATCAACCAGACACTCATCGGTCGATTGGTGATCGGACCGGCGTTGTGCACTCACGCGGTGCTGCGTCACCTCCTTCGGCGCATCCGCACCGGTGACAACCGCGCCGGTGTGGCCCGCTGGGCCGTCGCGGTGACGATCATCCTCTTGTCCGTCGACAGCCTCGGGCTCCCGGCGTGGAAGTTCGCACTGGGCTTCGGTTACATCGGACTCTCGATCACCTTCATCCGCTCGTTCGCCGAGCATCGCGCCGTCGATGACGCCACGCCGTGTGCCGTGGTGCGCAGTCGCTGGTTCTGGGGGTTGCTGTTCCTCAGTGTCAACCTGCACGTCACGCATCACCACAACCCTTCGCTCTCGTGGTACGAGGTCCGACGCAAGTACCGCGAGGGACACGATGATCAACTCGCCGCGGACGGCGCCGGCCTCTACTCCGGATATCCGACACTGATCGCCCGGTTCCTCTTCCGGCGCGTCGAACAGGTGCCGTACCCGCTCTCGCCGATCGCCGACTGACCCGACGCGGTGCCCAACCATCCGGCGGGCCATCATGTCGAAACGGGGGAAGGAGCCGATCGTGGGAAGGACGCTGACCACCGAGGAGATCGGCGCATTCCATCGCGACGGGTTCGTGTCGCCGATCGACGTGTTCTCCGAGAGCGATGCGCTCCGCCTTCGACGCGAACTGGAAGCAGCCGAAGCGCGGTGGCCCGAGGCCTTCGTCGGCGCCTCGCGCAACAACGCGCATCTGAATCTCATGTGTCTCGACGAGATCGTCCACAACCCGATCCTCGTGGACGCCATCGAGGACCTCATCGGCCCCGACATCCTGAACTACGGAACCGTCCTGTTCATCAAGGAGCCGGACGATCCCGGGTTCGTCAGCCGGCATCAGGACGCCCGGTACATGGGACTCGAACCAGATGATGCGGTTGCGGTCGAGACGTCTACGGACACTTCGATCTCGTCGGCCGCCCCGGATCGGACATGGACCCGCAGGGGTTGGCAGCCCGCGACCACGCGAACCGAACGTGGGCCGACACCCTGTACGACGGCGCCGATCAGAACCGAGATCTCTAGGGCGACTCTCCGACGCCGGTCAATCGATGACGTGGACGGCCCGGGGGAAGCGAGTGAGGCACTCCACGCCGGTGTCGGTGACGACCGTGGTCTCGCTCATCTCCATGCCCCAGTCATCCATCCACATGCCGAGCATCACGTGGAGCGTCATGTTCTTCTCGAGCACGGTGTCGTCGCCACCACGAAGACTGATGGTGTGCTCACCCCAGTCCGGTCCGTACGCCACACCGATGCTGTAACCGATTCGGCTGTCCTTGGTCAGCCCGTACCGGTCGAGGACCTCCTGCCACGCCCGATGGGTGTCGAGGGCCAGCGCACCCGGCTTGATCACCGACAGGACGGCTTCAAGGCCCTCCTCCACGGCGCGGGCCGTGTCGAAGAGTTCTCGCGTACCCCGGCCGAGCTGGATCGTGCGGGCGAGGCCGGCGTTGTACCGGTTGCGACAACCACCGAGTTCCAAGGCCACGGTCTGCCCGACTTCGAAGACCTCGTCGGTCCACATCGGGTGAGCGGTCATCGCCGCTTCGCCGGCCAGGATCAGTGGGGAGAGCGCAGTGAGATCGCCACCGAATTCCGCGGTCCCGCCCACCTGCGTGGCGACGATCGCCGACATCAGATCGCACTGGCGTAGGCCGGGTCGGACCGTCTCGTAGGCGGTGGTCATCGCACCCTCCGCCAGGCGGGCTGCCTGGCGCATGGTGGCCACCTCGGCATCGCTCTTCACCGCACGGCACCAATTGACGAGGAGGTCGGCATCGACCCACCGAGCAGTGGGCAATGAGGCCTGCAGACTGATCACCGCCTTGTAAGGCAGGAAGTAGGTGTCGCCCTCGAACCCGATCGTCTTGCCGTCGAGCCCCATCTCCGCCATGTACCCACCGGCCACGGTCATCGGATGTGTGCCCACCTGCTGGACACAGTCCTCGGGATACGGGCGGACCTGGTCATCGGCCAGGTACGTCGTCAGCTTCGCCGCACCGGCATCCATCTTGCGACCGATCCACACGGGGCCGACATCGTGTTGCACGACCACGATCTGGGGTGTGTAGAAGGACCACGCGTCATAGCCCGTCAACCAGTTGTGGTTGTTCGGGTCTCCGATCACGAGCGCATCGAGGCCACGGCGCTCCATCTCGGCGCGGACCCTGGCGAGGCGAGCGTCGTACTCGTCCCTACTGAAAGCGGGCGGCATCCGGCGGCTCCTCGTCGGTTCGGTGGACATCCTGGTGGGCGAAGATCGACGTGTAACCGTGGGTCCAGTCGGGTGGCAGGATCAACGTCAGCTCCTCATGGTGAGCCAGACCCGGCTCCTCACCGAGGACCAACTCGCCGTAATGCGAGCTGCGGTACGGCGGTGCCGTGTACGGAATCGCATCGGCGGCACTGTAGGTGATGACGAGGACCGGCCGGCCGCACTCACTGAGGTTCGGCGCTGAGTAGTGAAGGGTGAGTCCGTGGTGAACGCTCACGGTGCCGGCCGGGCCGATCAGCTCGATGGCCCCGGCGAGATCCTCATGGCGCAGCAGGTCTGGGTCGATCGCACCGGTCCAGGTGCCATCGGGGGCGTAGTGGGAGAAGATCTCGCCACGATGACTCCCCGGCACGACCATGAGCGGACCGCGGTCAGCCGCGACCGCCTCGAGACCCACGATGAACTGGATCGTGCCCGTGTTGGTGTGGGGATAGAAGGCCAGATCCTGGTGCCACTCGACGGCTGCTCCCCCTCCCGCCCATTTCAGGTTGGCGAACGCGTCGCGGAATCGGACGTTGGGGCCGAGGAGGTCGGCCGCGATCTCGACGAGAACGGAATCACGACAGAAACTCCAGAACACGTCGTCGACATCATCGATGCATGCGGCGCGGCGAAGGCGGGGCGATGCCGCACTGTGACCTGTGTCGAGGTCGAGGTAGTGGGTGGACTCCGAGACGGAGCGACTCTCCTCGATGATCCCGTCGAGCGCGGCTCGAAGAGGCGCGAGCTCTTCCGCGCCGATCAGGCCGGGAAACGCCAGATAGCCGTTCGTGTCGTACTCCGCATGCCCATCGGGGCCGATCGCGCGCGGCGGGTGTGCCGTCACATCCTCCCAGCGCACATGACCTCCTCGTCAACCATCAGACCTTCTCCAGGGGTCGAGGAGCGGGCGGACAGTGGTGGTCATCCGCGGGTGTAGCCCGCCACCGGCTCACCGAGCACAGTCTCGTCGATCACCAGCCCGAGCCCGGGTCCGCCGGCCGGGAGGGTCACTGCCCCGTTCTCCAGACGTGGTCCGTTGCCCTCGTCGTAGTGGACCTGGTGGTACGGGTGCGAGAGCCATGCCCCCCGACTCAACTGCGAGAGCAGGGTGGCACCGAGTGCCGCGCCCGCGGCCGCGACCACGTCGCCTCCCCATGCATCGTCCGCGCTCATCGGTACGGAAGCGGCCATACAGAGGTCCCGCACGGCGCGCATCGTCGACAGTCCCCCGAGCCGGCTGATCTTCAGGCCGAAGCCGTCAGCGAGCCCGGTCGAGATCATGCGAGCGATCGTGCGGAGGTCCGTGGCGTTCTCATCGACCACGAGCGGGTGATGGAGCTGAGGCTTGATGATCCGCAATTCGGCCTCGGTCGCACAGGGCTGCTCCATCGACATGCGGATGCCGGCGCACGCGTTGGAGACCTGGATGGCCTCCACCGTCGACCAGCCCCGGTTCGTGTCCACAGCGAGGTCGGTTCCGGGGCGGCACACCTCGGCCACCGCGTGGATGCTCCCAATGTCCTCGTGAATCGGTCGGCCACCCGCCTTCAGCTGCAACCGGGTGATCCCCTCGACCTGCAAACGCTCGGCCTCCGCGGCGGCGTACTCGGGTGAGCCGATGCCGACGACGTGATACGTCATCCCGCTTCCGTCGACCACCCCACCGAGCAGATCGACGACCGGCGTGTCGAGTCGCTTGCCGGCCAGATCCCAGCAGGCGATGTCGAGCACGGCCTTGGCCTCGTTGTTGCCGTCGACCGCTGCGTGCATCGCGGTGTTCAGGGTGGCGGTGTTCACCGGGTCGAGCCCGAGCACGACGGGTGCGAGGATCTCGAGTGTGTTGCGCACGCCGTCGTTGTTCGCGGGCTGCGCGTGGTGGCTGGCAAGGCACACCTCACCGAAACCGACGCGCCCGGCGTCGTCCTCCATGGCCACCACGGTCGACATCGGCGTGGCGACCTTCGAACTCGACATGTTGTAGGTCACCACCGCGGGCAGCGGCACCGCGTAGACGCGGATCTCCTCAATCCCCATCGGACAACGCTCTCACGCTCACGACGTAGCGACAACCTCATCGGTCTTCGCCTGCTGCGAGAAGAATGAGGCGCCCGTCGGCACCTCCGGGAACTCCATCTCATACGACGAGCAGCGCACCATGTTCGTGGCAACCCCGCGCACGACCTCACCTTGATAGATGCTCGGGATGTGGTTCTCCTGCAGCGGCTTGGAATCCTCGGCGCGGTACTCGTTGATGAGCAGGGTGCGCGGGTGGTCAGAGTGGTTCGGTGCGGAGCCGTGGAGGAGTCGGGTGTGCATCAGGACCGCTGACCCTGCGGGTCCGGTCACCGGAATCGCCCGATCGACATGGGCATCCTCGACCTGCTTGCTGACGGTGCCCGTGTACACGCCCTCGTGCCAGTGGTCGAACAACGGCGAACGATGCGTGCCCGGCACGACGTTGAGTGGGCCGTTCTCCAGCGTCACATCATCCAGGAAGAACAGGACCGTGATGAGGTCTTCGTTGCTGTGGGGCTGAAACATGAAGTCCTGGTGGTACTTCACCTCGGTCGACGCCCCCGGCTGCTTCGCATTGATCTTCGCATTGTTGAACGAGACATTCGGCCCGATCAGCTGGGCAACCGCATCGAGCGCCCGGTTGTTGCGCATGGCATCGAGGTACGCGTCGGAGACCTCCAGGGGGGAGGCCACACGGCGCAAACGTGGCGTCTCCGCGGTGTGCTCGGGGGCGATGTCGAACCGAGGGCGACTGGCGAGGGTCTCGCCATACGGCTCGGTGTGCTGACGGCTCTCCTCGACCCAACCGTCGAAGTCGGCGATGAGCGCCTGCAACTGCTCGCCCGTGACCGCGTTCTCGACGAACGCAAAGCCATCACGCCAGTAGGCGTCAATCTGATCTTGGTTGAGAACGGTCATGGGGCAAGCGTACGGACACCCAAGGCACTGGTGAAGCGAATACATTGATGCCTAAGACCCAAGAATCCTGGAGGCTCTGACACCATGACCGGGCAACTCCCACCACTACTCGGACTGGAGGCCTTCGAGGTCTCGGCTCGCTACGAGAGTTTCGCCGCGGCAGCGACCGAACTCGCCGTGTCCCAGTCCACGGTCAGCCATCGCATTCGCTCGCTGGAGGCGTATCTCGGCCATCGACTCTTCGAGCGGCTCCCCCGCGGGGTTCGGCTCACCGAGCGGGGCCGGGCCTACCTCCCGTCGGTTCGTGATGCGTTCGAACAGGTCCTGGGATCGACGGCCGGCGTCTTCGGACAGCCGACCAGAGTCCGTCTCACGATGCGCGCCCCTGTGGCCTACAACGCCCTCTGGCTGCCGCCGTTCGTCGACCGATTCACCGCTGAGCACCCCAACATCGAGATCACGTTGACCAGCTCGATCTTCACCGCGATGCTGAGCGCCGAGGACGTCGACCTGGAGCTCTGGCTCGGCAGCGGGAGCTGGCCCGGGTTCCAGAACGAGCTGCTCTTCAACGATCCCTTGATCGTCGTCGCCTCGCCGCGGACCGCCGACACGCTGGTCGACGGCTCCGACCTCGACGAGGTCATCCGGCAGCCGGTCGCCCATGTGATGGGGAGCGAGGATCATTGGGCGAACCTGTTGAGTCTCGTCTCACGGGAGCGACCCGATGTCGCCCGCGACGTCCGCGTCGACACGAGCATCGTCTCCCTCGGCCAAGTCCTCGCCACGGAGCGGATCGCGTTGGCCCCACGCCGGCTGGTCGAGACGTTGATTCGACGAGGCGACCTCGTTCAACTCCTCGATGTCGAGGTCGCCCCCGTCGAGAGTCTCTACCTCACCGTTCCGCAGCGCGACACGAGGGCGAAGGCCCAGGCCCTTCTCTTCCGAGACTGGCTCCTGGAACGCGGTCGTCCCGAAAGCGCTGGTTCCCCCCCGCCGTGACCATGCGCCGACTAGCGTCGGCGGCAATGGGGAACCACAGTGGTGCGGACGCGTCGACGGTGGAGGCAGTGGAGCACGTTGTCGCTCACGCCCGCGCTTCTGGCGGCGATCAAGCGGGAGTCGACGAGGCATACCTCCGGTGCTATTTCGCACATATCGACGAGAACGACCTGGCGGATCGAGCGCCCGGCGATCTCTTCGGCCTCGCCGCCGATCACGCGCAGCTCGCCGCGGATTGGACGCGCGGCACGACGGCCATCTCGGTCGTCAACCCGCGGATCGACGTCGATGGATGGGAGAACTCCCGCACCGTCGTGATGCTGGTGGCCGACGATATGCCCTTCATCGTCGATTCGGTGACCAACGAGTTGAGCCGGATGAACCTCGGCATACATCTCGTCGTGCACCCCATTCTCACCGACCTGCGCCAGGACGGCGGAGGGTTCGCCGACCCCCGAGACCACCCGGACGTGATTCACCGCAACGCCTCGTTCATGTCGATCGAGGTCGATCGGCAGCTGGAGGCGGAGTCCCGCGCCGCGATCGAAGCGGGCTTGGATCGGGTACTGGACGACGTCGCCGCCGCGATCGACGACTGGGCCGCCATGAGGGACCGGATGTTGGAGATCGCCGACGGCCTGTCGTCCGAGCCCATTCCGCGATCGCCCGAGGAGGTCGGCGACACCCAGGAGTTGCTCGATTGGCTCAGCAACGACCACTTCGTCTTCCTCGGGTACCGCGAGTACACACTCGACGGCGACCTCCTGGGCGCAGACCCCGCCACGGGACTCGGCATTCTCCGCACCACTCCCGAGACGGCACCCCAGCCCCGGCTCCTCAGTGAGATGGCCCCGCGCGCCGCCGCCCTCGCTCGAGCTCCGGAGTTGTTGAACATCACGAAGGCGAGGGCCAAGTCGACCGTTCACCGAGCCGCGCACCTCGACTACATCGGCATCAAGATGTTCAATGACGACGGCGAGGTCACCGGTGAGCGGCGGTTCCTCGGCCTGCTCACCGCGGAGGCCTACACCAGACCCACGTCACAGATTCCGATCCTGCGGCGCCTGGTGGCCGAAGTCGTCCAGCGCTCCGGGTTCCCCCCGAACGGGCACGATCAGAAGCGACTGATCACGATTCTCGAGGAGTACCCGCGCGACGAACTCTTCCAGATCAGTGTCGACCAATTGTTCGACACGGCGATGGCGATCGCCCGTCTCCAGGAACGTCGCCGGGTCCGGCTGTTCGCTCGTCCCGAGCTCTTCGGCCGGTTCGTGACCTGCATGGTCTACATGCCACGCGATCGCTACAACACGGATTCCCGAACGGGGATCCAGGACCTGCTTCTCGACGCCTACGGCGGTACCCACGCCGACTGGAGCACCGATATCTCCGAAAGCGTGCTCGCGCGCACGATCTTCCACATACGGGTCGACGATGGTGTCGTCAACGAGGTCGACACCGCCGAGCTCGAAGCGAAGATCGAGGAGATCGTCCGTGACTGGCAGGACGATCTCATCGCCGAACTCCTGCGCGATTTCGGTGACGATCATGGCGCGGCCATCGCCCAGCGCTACGCCGAGGCGTTCGCGGTCGACTACCGCGAAGCCTTCACCCCCCGAGCTGCAGCCGCCGACGTGCACCAGCTCGAGGACCTTCGTGACAACGGTGAACTCCACCTGAGTGTGTACCGAGAACCGGGGCAGCCGCGCAACGCGTTCAAGATCAAGCTCTACCGAAGTGGAGAACAACTCTCACTGACGTCGGTGATGCCCATTCTCAACAACCTCGGCGTGACGGTGCTCGACGAGCGACCGTACGAGGTCCGGCCGAACGACGCCGACTCGATCTGGGTGTACGACTTCGCCCTCGAGTCGCCCGCGGACTCACTCGACTTCGCACAGGTCTCCGCTCTGCTCGCCGAGACATTCGATGCCGTGTGGCGCGGCGATGTCGCCAACGACGGGTTCAACCGCTTGGTTCTGGGCGCAGCGATGGGGCCCCGCGAGGTCTGGGTGTTGCGCGCCTACTCCCGCTACCTCCAACAGACCCGCGTTGCCCACAGCCAGCTCTTCGTCGAGCAGACACTCGTCGAGCACGCCGACGCGGCCCGCCTCCTGGTCGAGTTGTTCGAGGCCCGGTTCGACCCGGCCGGCGACGACGGCACCCGGTACGACCGTATGGAGCCGCTGAGTCGGGCGTTCTTCGAGCTCGTGGACGAGATCAGCAGCCTCGACCAGGACCGAGTCCTGCGCCGCTTCCACAATCTGATCGAGAGCACCCTGCGGACCAACTGCTACCAGACCATCGACGGAGCGTCGCCGCCCTACCTTGCGTTCAAGCTCGACCCGAAGACGATCACCGATCTGCCCGAACCACGGCCGAAGTACGAGATCTACGTCTATTCCCCACGCTTCGAGGGCGTCCATCTGCGCTCCGGCACGGTCGCTCGTGGCGGATTGCGATGGTCGGATCGCCTCGACGACTACCGCACCGAGGTGCTCGGCCTGGTCAAGGCCCAGATGGTCAAGAACGCGGTCATCGTTCCGTCCGGGGCCAAGGGTGGGTTCGTGCTCAAACGAGCGCCCACCGATCCCGCGGAGCTGCGTGAGGAGGTCGTCACCTGCTACCAGCTGTTCGTGTCGGCCCTGCTGGATCTCACCGACAATCTCGTCGATGACGCGGTGATCCCTCCCGAGGACACGGTCCGCTACGACGGTGACGACACCTACCTCGTCGTGGCCGCCGACAAGGGGACGGCCACGTTCTCCGACATCGCCAACGAGCTCGCGATCAACCGGGGTATGTGGCTCGGCGACGCGTTCGCGTCGGGCGGCTCCAACGGGTACGACCACAAGGCGATGGGAATCACGGCCCGGGGCGGCTGGGAGTCCGTGAAGCGCCACTTCCGCGAGCTCGGCCGCAACATCCAGGAGGAGCCGTTCACGGCCGTCGGGATCGGCGACATGTCGGGCGACGTGTTCGGCAACGGAATGCTGCTCTCGCCGTTCACCCGCCTCATCGCGGCCTTCGACCACCGCCATGTGTTCGTCGACCCCGACCCCGACCCCGCGCCGTCGTTCGCCGAGCGGCAGCGGCTCTTCGACGTCCCCCGCTCGAACTGGGCCGACTACGACGAGTCGCTGATCTCCGACGGTGGCGGCATCTTCCCCCGCACGGCCAAGTCGATCGAGATCACGCCCCAGATGCGCGACGCGCTCGGGATCGATGCGAAGACCGGCTCGCTCACTCCTGAGCAACTGATCTCCGCTGTCCTGTGGGCACCCGTCGAACTGCTCTGGAACGGAGGCATCGGCACCTACATCAAGGCCAGCCACGAGTCGCATGCCGATGTCGGCGACAAGGCCAATGATGCGATCCGCATCGACGGACGCGATCTTCGAGTGAGCGTCCTCGGCGAGGGCGGCAATCTCGGGGTCACCCAGCTGGGCCGAATCGAATTCGCCTCCAATGGGGGTCGCATCTACACCGACGCCATCGACAATGCCGGGGGCGTCGACTGCTCGGACCATGAGGTCAACATCAAGATCCTCCTCGATCAGGTCACGGCCGCAGGCGACATGACCGAGAAGCAGCGCAACGAGTTGCTCGAGGAGATGACGGACGAGGTCGCCGCACTGGTCCTCGCCAACAACTACAGCCAGACGCAAGCCCTGAGTACCGCTCGGTCCGAGGCGGCCAGCATGGCGGACGTGCACGCCCGCTATCTGTCGTCGCTCGAGAGCCAGGGCCTGATCGATCGCCGGCTCGAAGGGCTCCCCGACGTCGAGACCATGGCCGACCGCATGCTCGCGGCGAACGGACTCACGACACCGGAACTCGCCGTGCTGCTCGCGTACACGAAGAACATCGTGAGCGATGCGCTGCTCGAATCAGATGTGCCGGACGACGCGACCTTCGAGCGAATCCTCGTCGACTACTTCCCGACCGCAATGCGCGATCGCTACGCCGCCGAGATCAGGAGCCACCGCCTTCGGCGCGAGATCATCGCCAATCGCATCGCGAATCTCGTGGTCGATCGAGCAGGCATGTCGATGGCGTACCGCCTCGGCCAGGAGACCTCCGCTCCCACCCACGACGTCGCCGCGGCGCATATGGCGGTGTGGCAGATCTTCGAGCTCGACGGCCTCAGCACGGCGGTCAATCAGCTGGACGGGCAGCTGCCTGTGGTCCGCCAGCTCGCGGCGCATCTCTCCGCCCGCCAACTCGCCGAACGGGCCACCCGTCTCATGCTTCGGAGTCACCCCTATCCGTTCTCGGCCGCCGATGCCGTCGCAGATCTCGCCGAGCCGGTCCAGGCGATCCTCGGCGGCCTTCCCGACTTCCTTCAAGGCGCCGATCTCACGGCCTTCGAGCAACTGGCCGTCGAGCTCGAGGCGGATGGCATGCCAGCCGAGCTGGCGCGCCGAGTGGCAGCCCTGTCTCCATCGATCGCCGCGCTCGACATCGTCGGCGTGTCGGCGCAGACCGGCACGCCCACCAACACCGCCGCCTCCGTTCATTTCGCCATCGCCGACCACCTCGAGCTGAACTGGCTGCGAGACCGCATCCTGGCCCTGCCCCGCGACACGCAGTGGTCATCGCTCGCCCGACTCACCCTCCGCGGTGATCTCTACGCCGACCATCGCGAGCTCACGACGCAGATCGTCGACAATGACGCCCAGGCCGACGCCACCGAGCTCGTTGCCCGGTGGATGGCCCACAACACGGGGCCGGTCGAGTACTTCCGCCGCACCATCACCGACATCCGTGCCGCCGGTCCAACTGATCTGACGACCCTGCTCGTCGCCGCTCGCGAGCTGCGGAACCTGATCTCGCGGACCACCTGACCGGCCCAGCCGCGCCCGACGGCCAATCGGGGTCGAGCGAACCGGGCGGCGTTGGCGCGATACTGCACGCAGCATGGAGCCGCCGACCTCGAAGCTAACCGATCTGCGGGTTCGACTCGTCGGAACGGAGTCGTCTCCGCGGGTGGGCAGCCTTGCTCGACCCCTCCGGCCGGTCCTCCGGCCGATGATCCGCAAACTCTTCAGCGTCGATGTCCGCGGTCTCGAGAACCTCCCGGTGTCCGGTCCGGCGATTCTCAGTCCGAACCATCGCTCGTTCTTCGATTCGCCACTCTTGATGATCATGGCGCCGCGGCCAGTGGTGTTCCTCGGCAAGGCCGAGTACATGGACAGCGCGAAGACGAAGTACCTGTTCCCCGCATTCGGCATGGTGCCGATCAAGCGCGAGGCACAACGAGCGTCGATGGCGGCGCTCGACACCGCTGCGGACCTGCTGGACGAAGGCAGGCTCGTCGGGATCTATCCAGAAGGGACACGCTCGCGCGACGGAATGCTCCATCGGGGCCACACCGGTGTCACTCACTTGGCTCTGATGACGAACGCACCGATCATCCCGGTCGGCCTCACCGGCACCGAACGGGTCCAGCCCATCGATGCTCCGCTACCACGTCCGTTCCAGGGCCCGGTCACCATGACCTTCGGTCGCGCGATACGACCAGCCGACTACCGTTTCGGCGGGAAGCGGCACCGCCGCCAGCAAATGCTCGATGACGTGATGGCCTCCGTCGCCTCGATGAGCTCGCAGACCAGGTCACCCGACTTCGCATCCGGCGAACCGCCGCTGATCCGTGGTGGGAGCGAAACGGTGTACCGGGTCTCACGTCATGGCGCGGTCGGCTCCGGCTGGCGTCAAGCGGCGGAGCAGGCTCTGGGCGAGGCGATCGGCCAGTTCGACGACGGCCGCGTCGGAGAGGTCGCCGACCTGTCGGTCCGGGTCCTGCCATCCGGTGACATCCGGTTCGCGGCCGAGATCACCGTGTCCACGCGCTTTCGCCCGGAAGCCGCCCCCGGATCCACTGATCCGGGGCCCGGGGCGTCAACCGGATCGAAGCGATCGAGCATTCCAGAACTGTCCAGAATAGGGAGAGGCCGACATGGCTGAGAGTGTGTACCAGGTCGTCGAGTTGATCGGCTCGAGCAGCGACTCGTGGGAGGACGCAGCGCGCAACGCGGTTCGTGAGGCGGCCAAGGTCTACCAGGATCTCCGCGTCGCGGAAGTCACCGAGATGGATGTGCTCATCGAGGACGGGAACATCATCGCGTTCCGGACCAAGCTCCGGCTCAGCTACAAGAGCACCAACGCCTGATGGCCCTCGGCGCGTGATCCCCGAGGGTTTTCGCGTCCGCTCATTCTTTGGGGCACACTGGACCGCAGAACGAGGAGCTCTCCGATGACCGATACCACCGAAGAACCGACGATCTTCGACCCGAACATCCGCACGCCCGAGATGGAGATGGCCGAGCTCGGAGAGGGTGTTCCCGCCGCGGCCGACCTCGCGCTCGAGGACATCAACCCGCTCAATGCGCACCTCTTCAAGGAGGACCGCTGGCAGGACCACTTCGCTCGCCTCCGCGCCGAGGATCCCGTCCACTTCAACGAACTCGAGACAGCCGGCCGATTCTGGTCGGTCACCAAGTACGACGACGTCCGCGCGGTCGACGGCGACTGGAAGACCTACTCCTCGGCCCGTGGCATCACCCTCGGCCTGAAGCGCAGTCCGGAGGTCGATCGAATGACCACCAGCGCCACCTCGTTCATCTCCATGGATCCACCCACACACACCGAACAGCGCAAAACCGTCCGGAGTGTTTCCGCGCCGTCCAATCTGCGAAACATCGAGCCGCTGATCCGCGAGCGCACCATCAGCGTCCTCGACTCGCTCCCGGACGGTGAGACCTTCGACTGGGTCGACACCGTCTCCATCGAACTCACGACGCTGCTTCTCGCCACCCTCTTCGACTTCCCCCTCGAGGATCGCCGCAAGCTCACTCGCTGGTCCGACATCGTCTTCGCCATCCCGGAACCCGGAGGCGTCGTCGAGACGCAGCAACAAAAGATCGACGAGATGCTCGAGATGGTCGGCTACTTCGAGGGCCTCTGGGCCGAGCGTCGCAAGAACCCCGGATTCGACCTCGTTTCCATGCTGGCCAATGGTGAGGCCACCAAAGACATGCCCACGATGGCGCACCTCGGCAACCTCCTGTTGTTGATCGTCGGCGGCAACGACACCACTCGCAACACCATGTCGGGCAGCGTGTACGGGCTCAACAAGTTCGGCGATCAGTACGACAAGCTCATCGCCGACCCGGGGCTCGTTCCGAAGATGGTGCCGGAGATCATCCGGTGGCAGACGCCGCTGTCCTACATGCGCCGCACGGCCACCTGCGACACCGAACTCGGCGGGAAGCAGATCCGCAAGGACGACCAGGTCCTCATGTGGTACATCTCCGCGAACCAGGACGAAGACGTCTTCACCAACGCCGAGGTGATCGACATCGATCGCCACAACGCCGACCGGCAGCTCTCGTTCGGCTACGGCATCCACTTCTGTATGGGAAGCCGCTTGGCCGAGCTCCAGCTCCGGATTCTGTGGGAGGAAGTGCTGGCGCGCTTCGAACGCGTCGAGGTTCAAGACGAGCCCGAGCGCACCTTCTCGTCGTTCGTGCACGGCTATGCCACGCTCCCGGTGAAGGTCACCCGGAAGTGATCGGGCGGCGAGCTGCTCGCCGCTCCACTCAGCTCGTGGCCTGGTCCTCCACCGGGATCGCCACCCGGGCCGTTCGTTTCGCGAAGTAGAAGATCCGGCGCAGGTTGGCGATGACGTCCGTTTCGAACCGGTAGAGCTCGATTCGATTCGCCTCGTCGGCGGTCAGCCGTGCCGCATAGTGCTCGGCGATGACCTGGGCCTTCGCATCCACATCGTCCTTCATCGCGCCGACCTGGCGAGCATCTTCCTCGTTGGCTTGCACGAGGGCGGCGATGGCCAGATCGAGGGCCTGGCTGACCTGCCCATGGAACTCCTCGATCATGCGACGGGTCTCGTCGCTGACCTGGAGGTCGTTGGCCAGCCGATCGAGGCCGAGTGTGACCAGGTTGGTCTCGATGAGGTCACCGATGGCCTCGAGGTTGTTCGTGGCCTCCATGAGGCGCATGAGCTGTTGCGTGGAGCCTGCACTCAGCGACCGTTGTCCGACCCGGCCCAGGTACAGGATGATCTGTCCATGGAGGTCGTCGACCTCGTCATCGAGATCCCTCACCGCCTTCAGGGCCTCGGCAGGGCCATCGAGGATCGCCGGCAAGACGTCCCGGAGCATGACGCCGACCCGGTTGGTCATGCGCAGCAGTTCGAGCCTGGCCCGTTCGAGCGCGATCGTCGGCGTCTTCAGGAGCGAATCGTCGAGATACTTGAGCCGGATCGGCTCCGCTTCGGGGTGGTCCGGCACGAATCGAGTGACGACCTGCTCGAGCTGCCGCACCAGGCCGAGAAAGACGACCGTGTTGACGACGTTGAAGATGGTGTGGGCGTTGGCGATCTGACGGGCGAGAGGACCACCGATCGACTCGACCACTCCCGCCAGTATCCCCACCAGAGGAATCCAGATGAGGGCACCCATCAGGTTGAAGACCGTGTGAACCGCGGCCGCGCGAGCCGCCTCCGGTGGCTTGCCGATCGCCGCGAGCTGGGCCGTGACCGAGGTGCCGACGTTGGCGCCGAGCACCAGCGCGATCCCGGCCTCCGGGCTGATGAGCCCTTCGCTCGCCAACACGATCACGATGCCCGTCGTCGCTGACGAAGACTGGACGAGCGCGGTGAACACCAGACCGACGAGAACCGCGAGGAGCGGGTTCTTCATCGCCGCCAGGAGATCGATGAAGGGTTCGTATGACCGAAGCGGCTCCATGGCAGCTCCCATCACCGACATGCCGAAGAAGATCAGCCCGAGGCCCATGATCAGGTTGCCCTGTACGGTTCGCCGATCCGTCTTGGCGAAGAAGGCCAGCCCGTAGCCGACGGCCACGATCAGGAGCGCATAGCGCGCCACGGAGAACGCCACGACCTGGGCGGTGATCGTGGTGCCGACATTGGCTCCGAGAATCACGGGAATCGCCTGGCTGAGGCTCAGCACGCCCGACGAGATGAAGCCCACGACGAGAACGGTCGTGACCGACGACGACTGGATGACCGCCGTGACGCCGGCGCCCGAGGCCGCACCCAGGAATCGGTTCCGGGTCATGCGTGCGAGGGCAAACCGAATTCGACTACCGGCGGCGACTCGCAGGGCCCCCGTCATTCGATCCATCCCGAACAGGAAGATCGCCAGGCCGCCGAACAAGCCGGTGACCACGATGAACCAATCGATCGCTTCGCCGGGATCGATCGCCGCATCCACAGCGGCAAGCATGGCGGGGCCCGTCGCCAGGATGGCTACAACATCTCCTGCAGCAACCTGATGAGGTCGGTGCTCGTGACGATGCCGGCCAATTCACCCAGGGCGTCGGTGATCAGCACCGAGTGGATCTCGCCTGACGCCATGAGGTCGGCGGCGGCGCGAACCGCCTGATCGGACGAGACGCTGACCAGGTCGGTGGTCATCGCATCCTCGAGCGTGAACTGATGATCGAGATAGCTGCGCAGCATCTGCTCGTCGTGGCCGTCGACGTCGTAGACGAGACGCAAGATGTCCGTGGCCGAGATCATCCCGACGGGCCTCTTCCCGTCGACCACGGGCACATGGTGAAAGGGAAGCTCCTTGAACAAGCGGTACACGTCGGACAACGGCTGGCCGAGATGAACCGTGATCGGTTCAGGGGTCATCACATCGAGCATCTTCGGTCTGTTCTTCACGGCCGCAACTCTTCTACCACGGCCGATTTCTGTCCAGGGCACAACGTCCCGAGGGGCACGCGCCGGACGCCCCAGGCGGCCACGCGTCGATGACACGCCATGCGGCTACGCAAGACCGCCACCCGAGAAGCACTCGCCGGTGACGGCGAACGGCTCCTGGTCCAACAGGCCCACCGAGCCACAACCGCACCCAAGGACGGCAAACGCCCCCTGCCCCGTCGTCGTCATCCACACCGGCCCGGACACCCTCAAGACCGAACTCGCCCGCACCCCCGGGGTGGAACCCCCACCACCACTCCACACCCGACGACTCTGCGAAACCGACTCCGGCACCACCCACCAGACCACCGCCACAAGAAACCCGAACCGGGCTGAGCCCCGGAGCCGGCACCGGCGCAAGACAGATTGGGCGACGCCGCCGCCATTCAGAGCGATTGGCAGAGGCGACGCGCTTCGAAGATCGATGCGGCGATGCCGCGGCTGGCCACGGCGTCCCCGACTCGGTACAGCGCACAGCCGTCACCGCGCTCGGGTTGCTGCTCGCCGGCGACCAGGGCGTGGATGTCGAGGACACCATCGTTTGCCGACGAATCCCGCAGCGTGAGATAGAGGTCATCGTCGGGTATGACGCCGTGCTCGGTCACCACGGAATCGACGAGGCGTTCCGTCTCGAGGCGGGTGAACACGTTTCGTAGCACCGCGCAGAGTCGGCCCCCGGACCGCTCGACGCGGACCAGGGAGTGGTCGGGGGTCATCCGGACATCGTTCTCGTAGAGCATGCGCAGATAGGCGGGGCCCGTGGTGGCGGCCAGATCCTGAGCCACGAGACGGTCCGGCGTGACGAGTTCGATCGGCCCGACGTCACGATCCGCCAGGTACTCCACCACGGATGGGGCGTGTTCGCGCCCGTTGTCGTCATACACCAACACATCGCCACTGATCGCCACGTGACCACCGAGAACGTCCCAGGACGTGTGAACGAGCTCCGCTCCCCCGTCCAGGAAACTCGTGTCCGGCCATCCGCCGGTCGCCACGATCACGACATCGGGCGCCTCGGCCGCAACCTCGACCGCGTCGACGGGCGAGTTCAACCGCACATCCACACCGAGATGGCCGAGTTCCTCCCCCAACCATCCCACGATGCCGAGCAACTCGGCCTGACGCTCGCTCGCCCGGGCGGCGAGCACGACCTGACCACCGACACGATCCTGCGCCTCGAACAGCACGACGCGATGGCCCCGCTCGGCGAGAACCCGAGCCGACTCGAGCCCGGCGGGGCCCGCCCCGATGACCACCACCTTCTTGCCCGGCGCCGCCGAGACCGGCACCAGCTGCGGAATGTGTGTCTCGCGCCCGGTCGCAGGATTCTGGATACACACCGAATCCAGGCCCTGGTGGAGACGATTGATGCACTCCGAGGCACCGACGCACACGCGGACCCGTTCGGCTTCGCCGCGTTCGAGCTTGGCGACGATGTGCGGATCGGCGATGTGGGCCCGGGTCATCCCCGCCAGGTCGATCAATCCGGAGCTGATGGCGTGCCGGGCCGATGCGAGATCGGTGATGCGAGCCGCGTGGAGCACGGGCAGATCGATCAATCGTTTGATGGAAGCGGCCAGCGGCACATACGGCATCAGCGGGGTGCCCGACGGCGGGATGGCCCTGGACAGGCCCTCCTCGGTCGCCAGCGACGATCCCGCGACATTGACGAAGTCCAGCAGGCCCGACGCGGCCAACCGCAGCGCGATGTCGGCGCTCTCGGCAGTGCTGAGCCCGCCGATCTGATCCTCGTCACCGATCATGCGGATTCCGACGAGCAGATCGGTGCCCGTGGCCTCACGAATCGACTGCAGCACCTCGATGGTGAAACGCAGTCTGTTCTCGATCGAGCCGCCGTACTCGTCGGTTCGACGGTTCGACAAGGGCGTCCAGAACTGGTCGATCAGGTGGCTGGTGGCACACAGTTCGATGCCGTCGAGTCCTCCGGCCCGCCCCCGAACCGCCGCCGCGCCGAAGTCGTCGACGACGCGACGGATGTCGGACTTCTCCATCTCCTTGGGCCAACCGCGGTGCATCGGCTCGCGGATTGGTGACGGCGCGATCGTCGGCAACCAGTCACCATCGTTGGAGACATTCCGCCGGCCCATGTGGGTGACCTGGCACATCACGGCGGCACCATGCCGATGGATCCGATCGGTCATCTCGGACAGCGGGTCGATGATCGCGTCGGAACCGAAGTACATCTGACCCCACAGCGATGCCGAGTCAGGCGAGACATTGCTCGACCCGCCGATCATGGTGAGCCCGATGCCGCCCTTGGCCTTCTCCTCGTGGTACGCGATGTAGCGCTCATTGGGGGTGCCGTCGGTGTTGTAGCCGGGCGCATGGCTGCTCGAGAAGATGCGGTTCCTGAGCGTCAACTGCCCGATGGTGAAGGGCTCGAGAAGCGGATCGGTGCTCATCTCTGAACGTCCTTGGGGATCTCGGTCATGCGGCGGGAAACATAGTCGAGCAGCTCCTCCTCGACCGCAGTGTCGATCGGTGGTTTCTCGTACTCGCCCAGGAGCGCGTCGACACGTTCGAATCCGATCCGCTCGGTGTCCTTCGAACCCGCCTCCTCCCACTGTTCAAAGCTGGTCTGATCCATCACCTCGGGCATGTGGAAGGCCATCGTGTAGTTGGCGACCGTGTGGGCGGCCCCGAGATAGTGACCCTGGGGCCCGACCTCGCGAACCGCAGCCATGGCATCGGCGAAGTCGTCGAGCCTGGGCCCCTGTGCATAACGGATCCATCCTGCTGCGATGTCACTGTCGGTCACGTACTTGGCCAGGTTGGCCGTCAACCCGTGTTCCATCCATCCGCCGCAGTGCGTGATCAGGTTGATCCCGCCCAGAATCGACGCATGCATGTTCATGTTGGCTTCGTACCCGGCCTGGGCGTCGAGCTTCTTCGAACCGGTGTGCATCCCCACGCTGCGGACCGGGAGCCCATAGAAGCGGGCGAGCTGCCCCGCCATGAGCAACATGTGAGCGAGGTCGGGCGTACCGGTCATCGGCGAACCCGTGCGCATGTCGACGATCATCAGGAACATGCCGTAGATCGTCGGTGAGCCAGGGTTGATCGCCTGTGTGAACGCGCAACCGGCGAGAGCCTCCGCGTTGAGTTGGGCGATGCCCCCGACCGTGCTGGCCGGCGTGTTCGCTCCCGCGAGCGCAAACGGCGAGTAGTAGACGGGTTGCCCCGCCCGGGCGTAGACCATCGCCGCACCGAGCATCGACTCGTCCCACACGAGCGGCGAGTTGCCGTTCATGAAGCCGGTGATGACCGCGTTGTTCGCGACCGACTCCGAACCATGCACGATCCTCGCCATCGCAAGCGTGTCCTCGGCCTGCTCGGCGCCCTGGCAGGAGCCGATGCTTATCTTGTCGGTGAACCGCATCGAATCGGCGTAGTACGCCAGGTGACGATGCGGGATGTCGACGTCTGTCGCCTCGCAGTGGAAGCCACCGGCGATGTTGATCGTCGCGAGTTGGTGGCTGAGCTTGATGCAGGTGATGTTGTCGCCACGGGTGGCATAGCGCCTCGACCCGTCGCGGTCGAGGAAGAACGGGGCTCCCGAGACGGGCGACATGGCCAGGTTCCGCCCGCCGATCTCGACCGACTGCGCCGAATTCCGGGCGTGCAGGGTGAACTGTGAGGGCGCACGGGATATCAGGTCCATCAGCAACTCGCGGCCGATCCGCACACGACTGTCGTCGACCTCGGCTCCCGCTTCGCGCCACACGTCGAGAGCGGGGCCGTAGCGGAACTCGATGCCGACCTCCTCCAGGATTCGCATGGAGCCGTCGTGAACCATCTCGACGGTCTCTCGAGGGAGCAACTCGTAGAGGGGGATCTTCCGCTCCAGCGAGATCGGCACCGTCGCGGAATCAGCAGAGCGGTCTCGGCGCCGCCGCACCCGCGAACTCATCAGTCTTCCTTCTCACGCAGGCTGAATCCGTAGGCCCAGTCGTTGTAGGTCTCATCGTCGCGGAGCACACGTCCACCGGCTTGGTCCGGCGGCACATGGCTCCAGTCGGGTGATCCCGTCGCCGCGGCGACGGATCGGAGAAACCTTCGCCGGCGCTGGCTGGCCGCGACCTGCTCATGGAGGGCTTCGATGTCCCATCGGCGCACCGCCGCGGCGCGGAGATCGGCGACTGACGCTGCGTACTCCGGTGAGTCGGCGACGTTTCGCATCTCGAACGGATCCTCGTCGAGATCGAACAACTGTTCGGGGTCACAGCCGCTGGTGATGAACTTCAGCGACCCGCGCTTGACCATGAGGATCGGTGCGGTCGCTCCTTCGGCCAGGTTCTCCCCGTACACCGTGTCGTCCAGGGACGGATCCTCGCCGGTCTCCAGGAGCGGAACGAGATTGCGGCCATCGAGTGGGTCGGCTGCCTCCGCCAGGTGGGCATCGCCTGCGAGACCACAGAACGTCGGAACCAGATCCACGAGTGAAACATTGTCGGACACTCGTTTCGGGTCGAACCGTTCCGGCCACGACACCATGAGCGGAATCCGCGAAGCCCCCTCGAAGAACGTCTTCTTGTACCAGAGGCCGCGCTCTCCCATCATGTCGCCGTGGTCGGTGGTGAAGACGATCACGGTGTTCTCCGCCAGGCCCGTCTCACGAAGCGTCGCCAGCAGATCACCGACGAGATCGTCGATGTAGGAGATCGAGCCGTAGTACCCATGACGAGCCCGTCGAATCTGCGCCTCGCTCGGCGCGAAGTCCGAAAGGCCGTACTGCGTACGGAGCCGGAGGCTGTACGGGTCGCATTCGGCCTCATCGATTCTCCCCACGATAGGAAGGTCGATCGCGTCGGCGTCGTAGAGGTCCCAGTGTTCAGGACGGCATTGGTAGGGGTCGTGCGGATGGGTGAACGAGGCCGTGACCAGCCATGGCCGGTCATCGTCGATCGAGCCCCGGGCGAGGTCGTAGAGCTTCCTCTTCGACCGGTGGGCCACTTCGTCGTCATAGTCCATCTGCACGGTCCGGAGCAGTGGCCCGGCGAGTTCGAACGATCGGGCATCATTGCTGTGCTCTTCGCGGACCTGGGTCCAGTCACCGGTCCAGCCGAAGCTCGACGGGTAGATGTCCGTCGTCAGCCGCTCATCGAAGCCGTGCAGCTGGTCGGCGCCGACGAAGTGCATCTTGCCGACCAGGGCCGTGTGATATCCGGCGGCACGTAGATAGTGAGCGAAGGTCGGCGTCGAGCTGACGAACTCGGCACCATTGTCGAACGCGCCGATCTCCGAAGCCAACCGGCCCGAGAGCATGGAGAATCGCGACGGCGCACACAATGCGAAGTTCGTGTAGGCCGCATCGAAGATCACCGATCTCCCGGCCAGCGCATCGAGATGGGGCGTTTTGGCCACATGGTTCCCGTAGGCGGGCAGGAATGACGCGGCAAGCTGATCGACCTGGATCAGCAAGATGTTCGGCGAGCGGGTCATGTGAGAGAGTAGATCACCATGTTCGAGATCCGGAACTACCACTTCGACCCAGAACTGTTCGATCAGTACAAGGCCTGGGCCACCACCAGCGCCCTGCCCTACATCCGATCCCAGGTCGACCTCGTCGGTTTCTGGACGTCGCTCGACGAACCGGCACAGGTCGGTGGTGAGCCACTCGATGATCTCGGCTCGGCCAACGTCACGTGGATCATTCGATGGCCCGATCAGCCCACACGCGAAGCCGAGTTCAAACGAGTCTTCACCTCACCCGAGTGGGCCGAGATCTTCAAGGACGTACCCGGTGGCGCCCGCAGCTATCGACGAGCGGAAGCGAAGTTCGCCGAACAGTTGGCCTAGCCGACGCACCCGTCGTGCCGGCGACGTCAACTGACCTGTCGTTCTGCCGACAGGCTCATGATGACATGGACGCGCTCCGCCGTTGTGATGACCCTGTGGGTCGGCGGCTCGTCCTTCGCGCCCGCTTCTGCGCAGGGAACGGATCCCAGCGGGGCAGCCGACCACCTCGACCTCTTTGACCAGGCACTCGCCGCACTCGCGGACGAGATCAGCCATATCGTCGCCCTTGACCGCGTGGAAGGACCGCTGCCTCCCGAGTTCGCTGAGCTCCCCGATCTCGACAGTCTCGGCACCTTCTCGGCGGGAGAGCCCCAGATGCAACTCGAGCTCATCGACAATGAGGACGGCCCCGGAGCGCTCGCAGAACTCCATCACAACGACCTGGCGGTCAGCCACGCAGCGGAGGACACTCTCTGCACCAATTGTCTCCCGCTGGGATCCCGTCGATCCCACGGCCTATGTCATCGCCTACAACGATCTCCTCGCCGCATGGTGGCGTGCCGGAGTGGCACAGATCGGACTGGACCACACACCGATCCCGGCGTGGGAACCGGCGGGGACCCCGAACCGGACCCCGAGCCGGCGACTGCGCCCCAGAACGAGGCCGTCGCCGAGGATCCCGCCGACCCTTCCGGACGAGGCGCCGCCGACAGACCACTGGCTCTGGCGATCGGCACGCGCGGAAGCCGGAGGATGTACTCGAGGCAGGCCGACGGTTGCTCAGCGCGTCCTCCGTCGATGAACTCGGCCGGCGGGTGGCCGAAGAGGCGCAGCGCCTTTGTGCCCCACCCGGCGCGGTCTTCGCCACCAACCACGGTTCCTGGACGGCGGGCGACGAACCGACACTTCCCCGTGACCTCGTTCACCAGGTCGGCTCCGTCGGCCGGACCGCAGCGCGAGATGGTGCTGTCGTGGTGCCGGTCCTGGCCAACGGCCGGGTGGTCGGCATCATCGGTGTCTCGGAACCGCGGAACGGGGCGGACCCGGCCGAGCAACTCGCACCGCTGGTCGGCGAGGGGTTGGCCAACGCCGCGGAGAAGTCGGCAACGGAGCAGCTCGCCTTCGTCGATGGGCTCACGTCGGGGCCCAATCGCCGCCGTTTCGATCTCGACCTCGCCCACCGGTCCCAGGAAGCCGCGAGCGAGGAGCGACCGGTCGCCGTCGCCATGATCGACATCGACCACTTCAAGACCTACAACGACTCGAACGGGCACCAGCGAGGCGACGAAGCGCTCCGCATCGTCGCCCAGCTGATCTCCGAGAACATCCGATCAGAGGACGCCGTCTACCGCTACGGCGGTGAAGAGTTCGCGGTCCTTCTCCCGGGTGCTGATCTGGAGACGGCGCGAGACGTCGTCGAACGCGTCCGCCAGGTCGTGGCCGGCCACGCCTTCGCGGGCGGACCGCAGCAACCGGGTGGTCGTGTGACGATCTCCGCCGGGGTCGCGGCGGCACCGCCGCCCGATGGCACGGCAATGCTCCAGGCAGCTGACGAGGCGCTCTATCGATCCAAAGCGGGCGGTCGCAACCGCATCAGCCTCGCGCCACCGGCCACGGCTGACCGCCGCTAGGACCAAGCGGTCCGGATCGGTGCGTGACGGGTCGAGCCGACGAGCTAGCGTGCCTTCGTGGAGATCGAACCGGCGTACACCGAGGTTCCCCGTCTTGCGGCTGGGTCAGACGAGAGCATCGACCATCTGGAGTCCGAGGGGTTCGTGGTCATCGCCGACGCGCTGTCGCCCGAGCAGACCACCCGGGCGCTCGATCTGACATGGGACTATCTGGAGGCGCTCGGCACCGGGATCGACCGCGCCGACCCGATGACGTGGGGCGATGACCGTTGGCCGGTCGCCGTTCACGGCGGCATCATTCCCAGCCAGGGAATCGGCCACTGCGCGGCGCAGTGGTTCATCCGTTCTGCGCCGGCAGTGAAGCGGGCCTTCGCCGCGATCTGGGAGGACGATGATCTGCTGGTCAGCTTCGACGGGATGGCGCTCTGGCGCCCGACCGCCGTGAATCCCGACTGGCAGACGAATCGCGGGGGCTCGTGGCTCCACATCGACCAGCACCCGATCGGGCGGCCGGGCTTCCACTGCGTCCAGGGCCTCGTGTCGTTGCTGCCCACATCGCCGGCGACCGGGGGCAACGTCCTGATCCCCGGCTCGCACCGACTCTTCGACTCCATTCCCGACCGCTACGAAGCGCGCCTCGCCCGGATCGATCCGACCATCGACCACTTCCGCTACCCGGCCGATGACCCGCAGCTGCTCTCGACCCCTCCGATCATGCCGCACCTCGAAGCCGGCGACCTGCTGCTGTGGGACTCACGCACCGTGCACTGCTCGAGCCCGGCCCTGGCACCGGACCCGGATCATCGAGACCTCCTACGCGCCGCCAGCCTGGTGTGCATGATGCCCGCCGCGCGATCGAACCCGTCGGTCATCGCTCGCCGCCGCGCCGCAGTGGCCGACCTCACGTCGACCACCAACTGGAGCGACCGATTCATCGACGCGGACCGGTTCCCCCAGGTTCTCGCCGAATCAGGGCGGACATTCGTTCTGCCCCCGGTGCCGGCGCTGACCCCGGCGCAGCAAGCTCTGGTCGGCGGGCGGTAGAAGACCGGGCCGGCAACCTTCAGCCGGCCGCGGCCAAACGCTTGTTGGGATCGTAGAAAGGCTTCGGTGACACCGTGCCGGTCCGGATCCCTTCGGGCAGCTCCACATGGACGGCAGTACCGAGTGGGCTCGACCGGGTTTCGACGATCGCCAGAGCGATGTTCTGCTCCAGTCGCGGCGAGTAGACGGCCGAGGTGACGTGGCCGACGGGCCCCCCGTCGTGGCTCACGGTCCACTTCTCCGGATTCGACCCGACCAGTGGGGGTCCATCGAGGACGAGACCGACGAATCGCCGGTCGACGCCGTCCGCCTGAATCCGACGAAGCGCGGCCTTCCCCACGAAGTCGGAGTCGAGGTCGAGATCGATCAGCCGATCCATTCCCAGCTCGAACGGGTTGACGGAGAGGTCCATATCGGCTTGATAGGACAGCATCGCACCCTCGATTCGCCGGATGCTCGATGTGTGCCCAGGGTGAAGTCCCATCGGCTGCCCGACCTCCATCAGTCGCTCCCAGAGCCGGTCGCCGGCCGAGCCATCGCGGAGGAAGATCTCGTAGCCCAGCTCGCTCGACCAGCCGGTGCGGGAGATGACGAGCGGCACTCCATCCCACTCGTGTTCGACGAACCGGTAGTAGCGCAGATCGCGGAGGTGTTCGCCGAACGTCGCGCGCAGGATGTCACGCGACTTCGGACCCTGGAGCTGCAACGGCGCGACGTCGGGCTCTCGGATGGTCACCTCCATGCCGGAGTTCACGGCCAGGCCCTTCGCCCAGAGGATCACGTCGCTGTCCGCGATCGGCAGCCAGAAGTGATCCTCGGCGAGCTTCAGCAGGATCGGATCATTGATCACGCCGCCCTGGTCATCGACGAGGATCACGTACTTGCACTGGCCGACCTCGCAGGTGGACAGGTCGCGGGGGCACAGGAGTTGCGTGAAGCGAGCGGCATCGGGACCCGTGATCTCGACCTGGCGCTCGACGGCGACATCACACAGGATCGCCTCGTTGACCAGGTTCCAGAAGTTCTGGGTCTGGTCGCCGAAGTCGCGGGGAATGTACATGTGGTTGTAGACCGAGAGACCGGTCGCACCCCAACGCAGCGCTGCATCCGTGTAGGGCGACTTTCGAACCTGTGTACCGAAGCTCAGCGAGCTGAAGTCCTGGCGCGTTGGCGCTTCCACGTTCCCCCCGAGGATTGCCTCCGCTTAGCCTACGGCTAATACCGGTCCGATCGAACGTCAGATCTCAAAGACCGGCGCGGGCTGACGGATCCGCCCGACCTCGGGATGATCGACCTCTCGGATGCTCTGCGTTGCCAGGACCTGCGGGTGATCGTGCAGCGTTGCCCGGGATTCCACTCGAGACGCCGGCACGTCGTGAGCCCAGAGCGTCGAAAGCAACCCATCGAGATCGTCATGGGCACGTACGGCCTCATCGACCATCTCCAGCAACTCAGCACGCCCCTTTCGGCGCGCCTGCTCGTCGGCATAGGTCGGGTCGGCGAGCAGGTACTCGAGCCCCAGGGCGGTCAACGCGCCGACCATCTCACTGTCGGTCACGACGCTGTACGCCAGGTGGCCGTCGCCGGCGGTGCTCAGGAAATAAAGGCCCGAGTAGTCGGGCCGTGCAACCACGCCGTCCTCCTCCACGAATGTGTGGTTGTACATCCCGTCGGGCCAGTTGAAGTGGACGCCACAGTCGAACATGTTGAGGTCGACGTGTTTTCCGACACTCGTCCCGCTGGTCAGGCGCTGCTGCGCCCGATCGAGAAGGGCTCCGAGTGCCGCCTGCACGGCATAGAGCGACGTGACCTTGTCGACGATGATCCCCTGGAAGAGCTGGGGACCACCGGTCAACGAGTCGACCTGGGTGTCACAGATTCCCGAGGCAGCCTGGATGATCGGGTCGTACACACGAAAGCCCGACATCGGACCCTCCGGGCCGAATCCCGAAATCGAGAGACAGATCAGCTCGGGATTGCGCTCGTGAAGCGCCTCCCAACCGAGGCCCATTCGATCCATGGTTCCCGGACGGAAGTTCTGCACCACCATGTCGGCGCCGTCGATGAGGGCGAGGAGCTCCGCCAACCCGGCCTCGGACTTCGCGTCGATCGTCACCACCTCCTTGCCGATGTTGCAGGTCGTGTACATGGCCGAGATGCCGTTGCGCATGGTGCCGATGAACCGAGCGATGTCGCCCAGCCCGGGGGCTTCGACCTTGATCACGCGTGCGCCCTGATCGCTGAGCATCTGTGCCGCGAACGGACCCGACACGACCGTCGAGAGATCGACGATGACGACGCCTTCGAGAAGTTGTCCCATGGCTCCCTACTCCCCTGCTGCCTGCGCAGCGTCGTCGGTCATGGACATGACGGGCACCCTAGATCACGGCGATGAACCGGACTTGGTGGCATCGTCATGTCAAGTCGCCAGGCTCACCCAGATGGTCATCAGGCACCTGAGTTGGACCGCCACCAAACAAGATCGCCAAGAGACCATTGTCTCGGATCGTGCAGGTTCGGTTCAGCCAGATTCTCACACGTATTGGTGTACACCATTGAAGTTCGTCTCTACCATCACTCCCACCGAGTGGGCAGGAGCATGCATGGCCATCAGCACCGTCGACCATGACCAGCAGTGGCTGGATGTCCGGTTCAGCGACGGCACCGTGTCGCGCTTCCTCGGCTCGTGGTTGCGCGACAACATCGGCGCCGGGCGTCACATCAGCGGCGGGCAGCGAACCTTCGACATCAACTCCCTCCCCGCGATGACGATCGCCGATGCTCGCCACGACCACCGGGCAGTGACCGTGTCGTTCGCCCCGGAGGGTCTGGATGAGACGTTCGACGAGGACTGGCTCCGGTCCTTCGGTCGAGAGAGCCCCGACGTCGTCCCCGCGCCGACCCTGTGGGGTGCCGAGCTCCAGGGCTCACTGCACTTCGAGGACTTCCCGTCGCTGGTCGATGATTCGAAGCGGCTCGCCGCCTGGCTGACCCATGTCCGCGACCATGGCTTCGGGTTGTTGGAGAACGTACCGACCGAACCCGAATCCATCTTCACGGTCGTGGACCTCTTCGGCTACGTGCGCGAGACGAACTACGGCCGATTGTTCGACGTCCGCGTCGAGCCGGATCCCGCGAACCTCGCGTTCACGAGTCTGCGGATCGGGATGCACACCGACAATCCCTACCGCGATCCCGTGCCCGGTCTCCAACTGTTGCACTGTCTGATCAATGACTCCGATGGTGGCGAGAACCAGCTCTGCGATGGCTTCGCCGTCGCCGACCGAATCCGCCGGGATCACCCCGATGCCTTCGAACTGCTCACGACCCAGCGGGTCCGATTCCGGTTCCTGGAGGAGGGTTCCACCGATCTACAGTCGTACGTGCCGCTCATCGATCTCGACGCAGCCGGGAACGCGCGCGGGCTTCGCTACAACAGTCGATCGATCCAGGCGTTCGACATGCCTGCGGATGTCATCGCCGGCTACTACGACGCCTACCGGATTCTCGGGGAGGCCCTGCACGACCCCGAAGGACTGATCGAGTTCCGGCTGGAGCCGGGTCAGCTGATGGTGTTCGACAATCAGCGGGTGCTCCATGGCCGCTCGGCGTACAACGAAGGACGGCGCCACCTCCAGGGGTGCTACGCCGACAAGGACTCCCTCCACTCACGGATCCGTACCCTGGAGGCGCAGGGATGAACGCCGTCGACGAACTGGCCGAACTCATGGCCGCCCGCGGCGGACGCAACTACGGCGAAAACATCTCCATCGCCGAACACTCACTGCTGACCGCGGCGTCGGCGGAGTCGCACGGCGCGCCCGACGCCCTCGTCGCCGCCTGTCTGTTGCACGACGTCGGACATTGGCTCGACGAGCCCGACGATGAGTACGGCATTCACTCCCACGGTGACACGGGAGCCGACTGGGTGGCCAAGCGATGGCCCGCGGCCGTCGCCGAGCCGGTGCGTCTGCATGTGGCCGCCAAGCGATATCTGTGTGCCACCGACCCGGACTACCACGACCGCCTCTCCCCAGCCTCGCAGTACACCCTCACCAAGCAGGGCGGACCGATGTCGGCCGAGGAAGTCGCTGCCTTCGAGGCCCGACCGCACTCCGACGACGCCGTGCAGCTGCGCCAATGGGAAGACGATTTCGGGAAGCTCTCGGGTCGCACGATCCCGCCGCTTTCACACTTCCGACCACTCCTCGAGCGGCTCGCGACGGGGTCGCCCACATGACGGCCCGCGACTTCCCCGTCTACATGCAGATCGTGGACACCCTGCTCGATCGGATCGAGAGCGCCGAACTCACTCCGGGCGACCGACTCCCCTCGGAACGGGCGCTCGCCGCGGAGTTCACGGTCAATCGACGCACGATTCGCCAGGCCCTCGAAGTCCTCGAACGGCGCGGCCTCGTGGAACGGCGCCGGGGGGCGGGCACGTTCGTCTCCGAGCCCCGGCTCGAACGCGGTGCAGCGGAGTTCTTCCACTTCACCGAGCGGATCCGCGAGCGGGGCTTCGCTCCCGGCGCACAAGTCCTCAGCCTCGAAGAGGTCGCACCCTCGCCAACCGTCGCCACCGAACTCGAACTGGCGCCTGGAGCGATGATCTATCGCTGCCATCGCCTGAGGTCGATCAACGCGCAGCCCATCCTGATCGAGACGTTCGCGCTACCCGCCGACCTGGTGCCCGGGTTCGAACGGTGCGATGTCGGCCAGAGGTCCGTGTACGACGTGATGCGCACCGAGTACGGCATCGAGGTCGAGTACGCCCGTCAGAGCCTCGAAGCCGTCGCTCTCAGCGAAATCGAGGCCCAGTGGCTCGGTGCCACCCCGGGCGCACCCGCCATGCTCGAACGCCGCCTGGCCTACGACAAGAAGGGTCGACCGGTCGATCACGGCACCGACCTCTACCGCGGCGACCGCATCCGCTTCGTCACCGACGCGGCCGCCGTCGCCGTGCCGCTGGACGGCACCCTCGACAGTCTCCATGCCCCGTAGATCGTCGAGCCACAGCCCGGACTGGGGTGAGTTCGGGCGCCGGCCGGCCTTCATCCTCGCGGCCGTCGTCTTCATCGACGCCGTGGAACGAGGAATCCTCCCCGGCGTCCTGTCCGATGCGCAGGATGACCTCGGATTCAACGATTTCCAGGCCGGGTTACTCGGAAGCGCCGTCATCGCCGCCAGTGCGGTGATCGTGATCCCCGCGGGGCGCATGGCCGACCGATTCAACCGCCCCCGCATGATCGCCGCGGTGTTGGCCTCCTGGGGCCTCGTCGCGGCATGCACGGCCGGAGTTCGGAGCTTCGGACAGTTCCTGGCTGCCCGTGCCGCGCTCGGCATCGCCGACACGATCGACAATCCGGCGTCCGCCTCGCTCGTCGCCGACTACTACCCGGCCACCGTTCGCGGACGAGCATTCGGAATCCTCCGTATCGCACCATTGATCGGCACCGCGGTCGGCACCGGGGTCGGTGGATTGGTTGCGTCGACCCTCGGGTGGCGGTGGGCGTTCTTGATCGTCGGCGTACCCGGGTCGTTGTTCGCGCTCGTCGTTCTGAGCCTCCCCAACCCGACCCGAGGCCGGCAGGAAGGTGTGGTCGAGGAGATCCGCGACCCATCCGTTTCAACTCTCGCCCAACTCCGATTGCTCTGGCGCATACCGTCGCTTCGCGGCCTCGCGATCGGGCTGGGCGCGATCGGAATGGTCCTCGGAATCGCGTTCTGGTCGCCGAGCTTCTTCGAGCGGCACTACGACATGTCGACGAGTGCTGCGGCAGGCTCGTCGTCGTTGGCGATTCTCGTCGGCGGTCTCGTCGGCACCTGGCTCGGGGCGCGGCGAACCGACCATCGACGCGCTGCCGATCCGGCGAGCGCGGCGAGGGACGCCGGGCTCGCCTTTGCCGCGGCCACGGCGGCGTTCATGGTCGGTTTCGGCGTGGTTCTGCCGGCCGGCCCGGCCATCGTTCTGCTCACGATCGGGGTCGCCGCGATGGCTTCCACCCTGCCGGGCTTGTTCGCCACCATTGCTGAAATCGTTCCTGTCTCGGATCGCGGAATGGCGTTCTCGCTGGCAGCCTTCGTCTCCACGGCCATCAGTGCGATCTCCGCACCGCTCATCGGTGTGATCGCCGATCAGTTCGAATTCACATCGACCGCAGGGGCCGCCGATGCCGCCGTCGAGGGAGATCTCAGACTCGCCCTGCTGATCGTGATGCCATCGATCGCCGTTGGCGGCCTGCTCGTGCGCTCAGCATCTCGGCACATCCTGGCTGACCGGCGACAGGCAGGCACCGCGGGCGAGTGACCGACCGCCGATGGACGGTCCGATTGATCGGCCCCGACGCCGTTGGGCGCCCACCTAAGCTGCGACGATGGTCGATCCAACACCCACGAGCCCCCGTGAAGCCACGACGCACACCCGTGCCGCCAACGAAGCGGTGGCATTCTCGTTCGATGACCCCGGTGACACCGAGCGGGCGACCCGGGGCCTGATCACGACCCACCCGACGGGCCAGATCCCGAAGCTCGACGGCGGCGTGTCGTGGGACACGTCGCGTCACGACTTCATCCGCGAGAACGAGGTCTCGCCGCCGACCGTCAATCCGAGCCTGTGGCGCCAGGCCCGTCTCAACACCGTCCACGGGTTGTTCGAGGTGGCCGACGGGATCTGGCAGGCCCGCGGCTACGACATCTCGAACATCACGTTCATCGCCGGCACCGACGGCTGGCTGATCATCGACCCGCTCACGCACGAGGAGACCGCTCGCGCCTGTTTGGAGCTGGCCAACCAGACCCTGGGCGAACGACCGGTCACCACTGTCATCTACACCCACAGCCACACCGATCACTACGGCGGTGTCCTCGGCGTCACCACCCGTGAGGACGTGGCGGCCGGGAAGGTCCGCATCGTCGCCCCCGAGGGGTTCATGCACGAGGTCGTGGCCGAGAACGCCGTCGCGGGGCCGATCATGCTGCGCCGTGCGATGTACCAGTTCGGAGCACTCCTCCCGGCGAACGAGCGCCAACACGTCGATTGCGGCCTCGGAACGGCCATACCCGCCGGTCTGCCGGGCCTGATCGCACCGACCGACCTCATCACCGAGACCGGTCAGGAGATGACGCTGTCGGGCCTCCGGGTCGTGTTCCAGAACACGCCGAATGCCGAAGCCCCAGCGGAGATGAACTTCTACTTCCCGGACAAGCGCGCCCTCTGCATGGCCGAGAACTGCACCCACACGATGCACAACCTGTACCCGATTCGTGGTGCCCTCGCGCGCGACTCGCTTGCCTGGAGCAAGTACATCCATGAGGCCCTCTCCCTGTGGGGAGACGACGCCGAGGTGCTCTTTTCCAGCCACCACTGGCCCCGCTTCGGCACCGACGACGTCTCGGCGTTTCTGGAGCTGCAGCGCGACGTGTACCGCTGGCTTCACGATCAGACGATGCGGCTCGCCAACCACGGCTATGTGCCGACGGAGATCGCAGAGGCGTTGGAGTTGCCCGCATGCTTCGGCGAGTCCCACGTGCAGGGCTACTACGGCACGGTCTCGCACAACTCCCGATCGGTCTACAACCGCTACCTCGGTTGGTACGACGGCAACCCGGCAAACCTCGATCCCCTCCCCGTCGTGGAGGCCGGGCGCCGGTATGTCGACATGATGGGTGGTGCCGACGCCGTTCTCGCGCAGGCTCGGGGCTACTTCGACGACGGCGAGTATCGGTGGGTCGTCCAGGTCGTGAATCATGTCGTGTTCGCCGACCCGACCAACCAGGAGGCGCGCGAACTCCAGGCCGATGCCCTCGAGCAGCTCGGCTATCAGGCCGAGTCGGCCACCTGGCGCAACGCGTATCTGACCGGCGCCCACGAAATGCGCCACGGAAGCCTGGAGTTTCGCAACCGGGGCGGGAGGAACCTGGTCGAGGCCATGGAAGCCGACCACATCTTCGACGTGCTCGGCGTGCGGTTCGATCCCGCCCGGTTCACGCGCGGCGCCACGACCGTCAACTGGGCGATCGAGGATCTCGACGAGCTTCACACCCTCGGAATCCACAACGCCGCGATCCATCACACGCCTTGGCAGCACGCCCCCGATGCGGATGCGACGATCACGCTCCGTCGTTCCACGATCTTCGGCCTGTTCGAGGACGGCGGCGGCATCGACGCCGCCATCGCCGCGGGCACGCTGGTCGTCGACGGCGATCTCGAGGCCGTCCGAGAGCTGTTCGGCTCACTCGACGTGTTCTACTCCCCCAACATCGTCGAACCCTGAGGGTCACGGGGCGCTCGACGAAGGAGCCAGACGAGCACGGCACCTGTCGCCGCGCCATGGAACGCGCCGAGCGCCGGAGGTCCGGCCATGTCGCCGAGCGGCAGACTCAGCGCCCACGCGCCGCTGCTGGCGAGAATCCACCAGCCGGCGCGGGAAGGCGGGCTCTCAACACACGCCATTGCGCCAGGCCGACCACCGGCCCGAAGATCGAGACGCCGAGGAGCCAGCCGATCTCTCGATCGACCAGTCCGATGCCGTATACGACCAGCGCGCCGGCTCCCGATGCCGGGAGCGTCGCCGACAGCATGCGGCCGGGACTGACTCCGTGGTGCCTCAGGACCAAGGACTGGAGAGCCGTCGTGACCAACGCTCCGACGATCAACCCCAGAGAACCGGCCCTCAGGTCGATTGGGACCGACTCGGCCGGGTCCGGGCCCACGAGACCGCAACGGCCGCCGCTATCGCGACCGCGGCTCCGTTCAGCGTGATCTCCAGCAGATCACGCTCCCGAAGTTCTCTGCCACCGTTCGCGCCGGGCCGAGCGTCGCGTAGATCGCGAGGATGGTGGCGAGCGTCCACAGCCAGAGCCATCCCTCTCGGCGGGAAGTGAAGATGCGGTCAGGTGGGGCCACAGCTCGAGGGTGCCCCATCGAGCATCACTCGACTATCCGGAGAATCCCCTACTACGCGGTGGGGTCCGGGCGCCCCGAGCCCGTCCAGGCGATGTCGAAGACCTCACCGACCGTCGCCTCACCGATGGGTGTAGCCAACACCTGATTCAGGTCGGTGGCCAGCTCACCGCGGTCCCTGCGGCCCGTCCACCGACCGTAGGCGGCCCGGTCCGTCCATGTCGCGGTGACAGTCGCAACCCGTTCATCCTCGCTGAGCGTCAACTCCGCCGACAAGCAGCCGTCCTGCGCCACCGAGGTCTCGAGGACGCGGTGGCTCCGAAACAGCTCGACGAACTGACCAGCCCGGCCCTCGATCAGCTCGAAGCGCAGATACGTGCGAATCATCACCCGAGCCGATCGTGCAAGGAGCAGAGCGGGTGACCGAGAATCTTCTCGGCGAGCTCGCCGAAGCGCAGGACCGCGAGATCATCCATGAAGGGGCCGAGGATCTGCAGGCCAACGGGGAGGCCATCGACGGCAATTCCTGCCGGCATCGCCAGCGCGGGGAGATACGTGGGATTCGCGAGGCTGGCCCAGAACCACTGATCGAGAATCGATCGCTCCTCCCCATTGACCGTCAAGGTCCGATCCCCGAACGACCGATCGGTGTCGTGAGGCGGGGCCGTCGTGGCAGTGATCGGCGTGAGGAGTAGATCGACATTCGCAAAGTACTCGCGCCAGGCGAGTCGGCAGCGCTCCCGTTCATTGTTGAGATCGATCCACTCCCGATACGTGATCCGAGAGGCGTTGGCCTGGAGAGCGGCGTAGTCACGGGCGCCGGCGTCGTAGCGGCCGAGATCATGCGACGACGGCGGGTCGTCGGGACCAGAAGCCGCGGCGCGCCCGATTTCGAGGCCGACCTCGTGGCCGCGGGTCATGAGGTCCAGCTCCGGCGGCTCGGCGAGCTCCATCCCGGCGTCGCTCAGGAGGTCCACTGCCGACTGGAGCACGGCGGTGACGCCGGCGTCCTGGTCACCAAGCGGGTTCTCCAACAACACACCGACGGTGAACTGCGAGAGTGACGTCTTCGACGTCACCGGGGGGCGGAGGTGGGGCTGCCACATGACCGGCAACGCGAGCGAGAGATCGGCGACAGCCCGGCCGATCGGTCCGAGGACGTTGTTGTCGACGATGCCTTCGTGGCCGGGATAGCTGTGGCCGTGTTGGGAGACCAGCCCGAAACTCGTCTTCAGCCCGGCGACCCCGTTGTAGTTGGCGGGCCAGCGAATCGACCCACCGATGTCGCTCCCGACCTCGAGCGACGCCATACCGGTGGCCAACGAGACGGCCGAGCCACCCGACGAGCCCCCGGCGCTTCGTTCGAGATCCCACGGGTTGCTGGTGCGGCCGTGGATGTCGTTGAACGTCTGCCAGTCGCCGAGATGTCTCGGCACATTTGTCTTTCCGTAGATGACCGCGCCGGCGCCCTTCAGCTGTCTCACGACATCGGCGTCCTCGGTCGGCCGGTTCCCAACATGACGAACGTCGCCCCAGGTCGACGGAGCTCCGGCCATGTCGATGGAGTCCTTGATCGTCATCGGGAGGCCGTGCAGAGGCCCGAGCGACTCCCCCGCGGCGTGGGCGGCGTCGGCCGCTTCCGCGGCCGCGCGAGCGCCCACGGTTTCGGTGAAGACGACGGCATTCAGGTCGGCGTTGTGCCGGTCGAACTGCGCGAGACAGGAGTCGAGCAGTTCCACCGCAGAGATCTCACCGCTCGTGAGCCGGCGACGTTGTTCGGTGGCGGACAGCAACACGACACTCGACGGATCCAACTGGTCAGGACCCTTCTGTCCCCACCGGGAGCGGAAGCCCCTCGGCCGAGTTGAGAAGTTGCAGCAGCGTCGGGACGTGTTCATCGGCGCCGCCGGCAGGCCGCGCCTCGACCGAACCCTCGCCCCCGAGCAGGAAGCGGGGTCCTTCCGCCGAGTCGAACCGACTCGCATCGGTGAAGAGTCGAGGCTTGATCTGGGCGGGGTCGCCGTCTTCGGGGCAGAAGGTCATGCAATTGCCGCACTCGTTGCAGAGCTCGGTGAACACCATGTACTGCTGGCGCCCTTCGAGCCCCTCGACATCCCCGGTGGGGATCTTGAAGAACGCGTCGTTGGGGCACACGGTGACGCAGAAGTTGCAGGCCACACAGCCCCACGTCTCCAGCTCATGGTCGACTGAACGCGGAAGCTTCGAATTGCCCGCGAGGCTGTAGCGCTCGACGTCCTCACCCAGCACGTGCGCGAGGTGGGACGCGACGAGGTCGCGATGCCCCTGGGCCCGAACATCGGCCAGCCGACTCGTGCGCCAACCATCGAGATCGGCCGCACCGGCATCGCTCACCGCAGCGGTGAGCGACTTCAGCATCGGCGCGAGACGGCCGTAGCCGCCTGGCTTCAGCAGATCCGAGCAGATCGTGGCCGGGCGCACACCCATGGCGATGGTGTCGGCCAGGTTCTCCTTGGTGACACCAGCCGAGAAGCTGACCTGCACGTCGCCGTCGTGGCCGGGCAGCATCAAAACGCCCGGGAGCGCGGTGGCCAACGCTTCGGCGAGCGTTGTGGCGAGCACGTGGAGGGGCGGGCCGGACAGGTACAGCGTGTCCTCGGGCATCCACTGCTTGTTGTTGGCGACCACCAGCGTGTTGGTGAGCTTGATCCCGAAGCGGTGGCCCCGGTCCTTGGCGTGGGTGTTGAGCTCGCCGATGAGCTCGATCGCCCGGCCGAACTGCAGATCCTCCTCGAACGCCGTGGGAACGAGCGTGACGGTGTCGTAGCCGAGCTGATCGTTCACGATCTCGGTGACCCGTTCGAGACCGAGCAGGGTGGGGTTGAGCTTGGCGATGACATCGACGTCGTGATCGTCGATCAGGTGCTTCGTGATCGCCTCGATCTCGTCGGGCGGACAGCCGTGGAATGTCGACAGCGTCACGGTGTCGGAGACGACCGTGGGGAAGTCGATGTCGGCGATGTGCGAGAACCCTGCGGGGATCTGGGGGCGCAGTCGCTCGATCTCTTCAGCAGCGTTGCCCATCGATCGAATGAAGCCTGCGACCTTCTCACTCTTGATGCCCTCGAGGTCATAACCGACGGACAGGTCGAACACGTGAGCGCCGGTGTCGGGGCCGAGGTGTTCGGCGAGCGGTTCCCAGCGGCGGAGGATCTCGATGATCATCCATGCCTTGACGTATTCCTCGAGGCTCTGGTGCACCTCGAGTTCCTGGCTCCATTCGATGTTGTAGCCGATCGTCTCCATGTCGATGCACGGACGGGCGATGTCGAGATCGTCGAGGATCTGCACGGTCTTGAGCTCGAACAGCCGAGAGCCGCCGAGCCACGCGAGCACGATGTTCTGCGCCATTTGTGAGTGCGGACCCGCGGCCGGGCCGATCGGGGTGGCCGCCGGCCGGCCGAGGAACTCAAAGGACAGGTCGACGTCTTCGGCGGGCTTCCAGATGCGCGCCGACGGCAGATCGAAGATCCGCTGGCGCGAGGTCCACTCGTGCTCGATCCGCAACAGCAGCTGTTCGAGCGACATCGGCGTGAGCGGTGGTGAATCAGTCATGGCGCCAGCTTTCGTCGGGTCTCCTGCACTTTACAAAATGTTAAGAATGCGCACTGTGCCGGCACGCTGCGTCGTCATCGATCGTGCGACACGAGTCGTTTCGCCTGCTGGGCCCTCGCGTTCGCCGCTCGACGCGCCCGCAAGCGTTCGCCTCTGCTGTATTCCAGTGGATCGAAGTCGTCAGGGTCGGCCGGGATGGACGTGGGGTCGATGAGCTGTTCGCCCAGGTAGAACTCCGCGATGAGCGGCCGATCGAGGATCGCGCTGGCGCAGAAGACACCGCCGCTCACGGCGCCGGCGATTCCGTGCCCACCGACGGTGTTCGCACCGACCACATACAACCCGTCGATCTCGGTGCGGTACTGCGGTCGCTTCTCGCCAATTTGATCGGGGCTGTGCATGTAGCCGTAGCTCGTGCCGCCGGTGCTGTGGGTGTAGCGCTCATGCGAAAGCGTCGTCGCCGTCTCCACATGCACGATGTTGTCACGGAACGGACCGAGCACACGCTCGGCGGCCTCGATCAGAGCGTCGGAGAGCTCCTCCTTCCGGGTCCGGTAGGTCTCGTTGCGGCGATAGCTCCCGCCATCGGCCGGGCCGGCGTCGACGCCCCAGAAGTCGTTGCCCCGCGGGGCAAGCGTCATGATCTGGAAGTTGGTGTGGCCTGGCGGACACAGCTCCGGGTTCGCCGGATCCTTCCGGCTCGCGGGCGCGATGTAGGCGAAGGGCACGTTCCCGTCCGGAAGCTGCCCGGCGTCGAGATCGGCGTACAGCTCATCCGTGCGGTAGTCGTGGAACACGAAGTAGTTCGTGTTCGGCCCCGTCAGCTCCTTGTCGACGACCACGTACGTGCACACCAACCCGAGGGTCATGATCGCGTCCTGGGCCCAGCTGACGGTGCCGGGCGACAGGTGCTCTTCCCCGATCAGGTGCTCGACGGTTCGACGATAATCGGCATTGCTGACCACGAGCGGCGCGTCGATTCGATCACCGTTCTCGAGCAGTACACCGGTGGCGGTGCCGCCTTCCACGATGATGTGATCGACCGGCGACAGCGTGCGCACCTCTCCCCCGCACGCCTCGATCGCCTGGATCAAGCGTGCTGCGATCATCTGCCCGCCTCCCGCCGGGTAGTACGCGCCTCCCATGTAGTGCCCGATGATCCGGGCGTGCATGACGACCGCTGTCTGTTCGGGCGACCCCGCGTACAGGCCGGACCAGTGGTCGATCACTGCCATCGCCTGCTGGGACAACTCGCACTCGTCGAACAGTTCGGAGAGCGGCCGCGTGGCCCACTCGTCGTAGGTGGGTCGGTCTTCCCCGAAGATGAGCCGACCCTCCTCCGCCACGGTTCGCAATGTCGTCAGGCAACGCTCGATACCGGCTCGATCGTTGGGGAACTGCTCGACCAGACGGTCCTGATATCGCTCCCATCCAGCGGGCACACGAACGGTGAAGTCCGCGAACACGAGGGTGTCGAAGCCGTCGTCGTCCAAGGGGCGAAAGTCGAAGCGGTCACCGATGCCGAGGCCGTTGAAGACCTGGGTGAACAGGCCGCCCGGGCCGCATTCGCCGATGTAGTGCACACCGACATCGAATTCGTACCAGTCGTCGCCGTGGTGGCGTCGAAACACCTGCGTGTTGCCTCCCGCAAGATCATGTCGTTCCAGGACGAGGACGCGCCGACCGGCGCCGGCCAAACAGGCCGCCGTGGTGAGTCCGCCCGGTCCTGAGCCGATGACGACGGCGTCCCAGGCCTCGACCTCAGTCATGGTTGTCATCTGGATCCCTCCCGGTCATGGCTCTACCGACGCCAGCCGGCCATTCGATCGTTCAAGAAGACGCCGGTCGGATCGACAGCATCGCGTGCTGCCCACCAATCGTCCCAGCGGGGATGCGCTTCGGCCAATTGTGCGCCGTCCAGGTAATGCACCTTCCCCCAGTGTGGGCGTCCGCCGTAGGCGAGGAATACCTCCTCACAGGCCCGGAAGAAGGGCTCGCTCGGCTGATCGATGCCCTGATGGACTGAAATGGTGGCGACGTCCTGCCCGTAGGCCTGGGAGAGCCAGACATCGTCGGCGGCAACCCGCCGGTACTCGACCGGCCAGTAGACGTCGGTGAATCGGTTCAGCAACAGGTTCCGGATCTCGTCGAGGCACTCGAGCGAACCTTCTGCCGCGACCGCGTACTCCATCTCGGTGTGAAGATGAGGCCGATGGTTGGGCAGGACCTCATAGCTCCAGTTGCAGCGACTCCCCTCCTCACCGACCGGGTAGACGGCTGGTTCATCGGTGATGTCCAAATGCTTGGCCGCAGCAGTGTCGCTCCGCGGCGCCCAGAAGAACTCGAAATGGCGATGGGTCTCGTTGAGTTCGTCGATCGACGGCCGAAGCGCGTCGTAGGAGGCCTCCCAGCCCGTTTCGGCCAACCGATACGCAGGGCGAACCGTGAGCTCGACTTCGGTCACGATGCCGAACGCTCCCATACCGAGGCGAGCTGCTTCGAGCAGCGACTGGTTCTGCGAGTCACTGCACTCGACCACACTGCCGTCCGCCATCACCATCGTCATGGCTGTGACTCCCGTGGAGAGGTTGCCGAGCGTTGTCCCCGTTCCGTGGGTTCCCGTCGATGTGGCACCGACGATCGCCTGGCGATCGATGTCGCCCTGGTTGAGAAGCCCGACCCCCGCGTCATGAAGTGGTCGACCGAGGGCGGTGATGGGTGTGCCGGCTCGAACCCTTGCCCGCAGCCGCGACTCATCGACGGCGACGACTCCGGCCATACCCGTGAGATCGACGATCACATCGTCGGTCGGCACCAGTCGGTAGTGGCTGTGACCGGATCCAGCGGCGCGAACAGTCAGGCCTCGCTCGGCGCTCTCGGCCACGATGGCGCGGATGTCGTCGATGTGGCGGGGGAAGCGGAGCTGTGCCGGCTTGCTCTGCTCGCTCTGTGACCAGTTCGACCATTTGGGCATGTGATTGGGCTTTCCGAGAAGCGAGCACAGAGCTCGCGTGCGACATGGGGTGCGACCGTCGGTAATTCGTTCGACAACTCGGCGGATCCTTCGTACCTTCGCACCTACGAGTGACCGCGGCCACCTGGCCGCACGGACCGACGAAAGGAGATCCCATGATTCTCGTCAACACCTTCATCGCCGATCTCCCCGCCGGCGCCTCCAACGGCGTCGCCTGATTCGGCGACCGACGCTTCGGCGCCGGCTCCCCTTCGCTCGTCAGCCCCGCTGACCATCCGGCTCTGACCGGACGGTCCGCTGCGCCTCGTGCCTGTCCCCCACCCGCGTTCGAATCATCAGACCCTGGCCTGTCCGCCGGCGTCTCCGAGGAGCACTCATGCACGAACTCAACTATCACGCGGTCCTTGCCGAGCGACGCCGACAGGTGCGCTCAGTGGAGGAGCGATATCGCCGGTACGGCCGACCCGTCCGGCAACCCATGTTGCCGTTGCATCGCCGCCGCGCGGCCGATAGGTCACACCGGCCCGGGAGGCTCCCGCTCGTTCGACGAGTGGGAGTCTCCCGGCTATCCGGCCACGACCCAGAGCACCGCCATCGAGATCCAGCTTCCGATGACCGCCCAGAACACGACCGGATGCTCGGTTCTGGTGATGCGCTGGATGAAGTTGCTCTCGCCGGTGAACACATCGAACAGGGCCCACGCGATGAACAACACCGCGAAGATCCACACCTGGTTGGCGAGAGCAGCGCCCCACAGCACGGCCAGCCCCACGATGGTCGGCCACACCCCGGAACGTTCGACGATCTCTGTTGCCCCTCTCACAGCGACGCAGCCTCGTTCTGGCGGGGAATCCCGACGTCGGCAGATGTGCGAACCGGAGGCACATCGGCGCCGTGAAGCTGTCGATTCAGGTAGTGGTGAAAGTCAGAGATCACCTGTTCCATGGGGACGAGCACGCCCGGGGTGTAGTCACCCGATGCAGCTCGCTGCCCACGGAGACAGATCGCCTCGTCTTCGGGCAGGAAATCGGGGAGCATCGCTCCGGCGGACGCTGCGGCCTTGCCGGCCAGCTTGGCGAGCCCCTTCGAGTTCTCAGGTGAAGGGCTTCGGTAGGCGCCTCCAGTCACGATCCGAGTGCGGTTCCACGCCAGCGGCTGAACCGCCTGCCACAGCAGGCTGTCGCCGGTGAGCACGCCGACGAAGTTCGGGAGCAGGCTCAGCAGCGTGTAGTCGCCACCGCCGCCACGAGACGAGATGCCGCCGGTGGCGGTGGCATCCGCATTCCCGACGATGTAGTAAGCGCCAGAGGTCGGCGAATACGGTTCGAGTGTTTCCTCGTGCACCTTGAACAGGTGGTAGCTCTCCATCGCGTTGGAGATCACCAGCTTCCAGTTCGCCTCCCACGTCTCATCGCCACGATGCGCTGTCCAATGGTTGAGGCCCGCCATGTCGGCCTCCGACGCGATCGCGTCGAGGTGGGCGAAGCGCTCAGCGAGAGGTGCGACATCCGAGTTCAGACTGGCGAACACCAGCCCATGCCATTCGTCGGCCACGTAGCTGGGAAGGCAATGAACATCCCGATCGACGTCATCACGGTTGGTGTAGGGGACCGCGAGCAAGCGGCCGTCATCGGCAAATGTCCATGCGTGATAGGGGCACTGGAAACGCTTGGTGTTGCCGTGCCCCTCGACCAAAAGCGTGCCGCGGTGGGCGCACATGTTCGACATTGCGGTCAGGCGGCCTTCTTGGTTTCGCTGGACGATCACCGGTTGCCCGCCGAGCTCGGTGGTCACGAAGTCGCCGGGTTCCGCCACCTCGTCGGCAGTGCCGACGAACACCCAGTCGTTTCGGTAGATGTGCGCAACGTCGGCGCCGAAAGCCGCCTCGCGGTATGCCGCTGCGGGGAGCGCTCTCAAGGGATCAATGTCGTACAGCCGAGTCATAACGATCATTCCACCGACGGTCGTCTGTTAGACAAACGTTTCTACTATGCTTCTGGTGTGACTCCCTCCACACCCAACGACCTCGCTCCCTCGGCACGTTCGTTCGTCTACGGGCTTGCTGACGGCGCGGGTCATGTCGACACGGAAGTCCTGTATGCGACCGCGGAGGTCATTGGATTCAGCAGCACCAAGCTGAGGCTGGCGCTGAAGCGAATGGTCGAGGCCGGCCTGATCTCCTCAAACGGCCGTGGACGGAAGGCCGAGATCGAACTGACCGCGTCGGGACTCGCCGACCGCTCCCCCGACCTCGCATGGACCGCGGTGGCCTACCGTGCCGATGCCGGCTTGGACATCTGGGACGGGGTCTGGCATCTGGCGGGATTCGAGATCCCCGAGTCGCAGCGGTCAGCGCGAAACGCCGTGCGCCAACAACTCGTCGATCTTCTCGGCGGCCAACTGAGCGGTGGCCTGTACGTGTCACCGCTCAGCTGGGAGCCCTGGTTGATCGCCGTCGCTCACCAGCAGGGCGTATCGGATCGGATCACTCTGGCAACCACAACCGACCTCTCCCATGCCGGTCGTACCGCTCCGCGCGAAGTGGCCGCGACGATCTGGCCGGTCGAGGAGATGCATCATGGTTACAGGCAATTCATGACGCGCTGGGAACCGCGGCTGGGCGATCTTCCAGATGACGGACTCCAGGCCGCCCGGATGGCATTCGAGGTGGCGACGGACTTCGAACGGACCATCCGGCGCGATCCCCTCCTCCCCGAACCATTGGTCCGGCCGGACTTCGCCGGTCCGACTGCCCGGGCCCTGTTCATCGATCTCATTGCGGCGTTGGGGCGCCGCAGCCCGCAACCTGACGCTGCCCTTTTCAGCGCCCACATCCAGGCGGTGGACCGCGCGCTCGAGCAGGATCAGACTGACTTCTGGGCTTCGGTATACGCCGAAACCAGCGTGGACGGGCCGAGCTCGCCGAGACCGGCGATAGAGAGGGATGCATGATCATCGATGCCTGGGCGCAACACCCCACCCTCCGCCATTCGAGTGACCCGATCTTCGACTCGCTGCGACGGTGGACCAAGACCGAGACACCCATTGAGGAGTTGCCGGTGTCGGTCACGATTCAGACCATGGATGCTGCGGGGGTCGACAAGACCCTGATCAGCGCCTGGTACAAGCCCAACGTCACCATGATCAGCAATGACGAGGTCGCCGGCTTTGTCTCCCAAGCACCCGATCGTCTGGTCGGAGTCGGGTCCGTCGACATCACCCGACCGATGGATGCAGTGCGTGAGATCAATCGCTGTGTCGAAGAACTCGGCTTCGTGGCCATTCGGGTACTCCCGTGGCTCTGGGAACTCCCGCCGACCGATCCACGCTTCTATCCCGTCTACGTGGCGTGCTGCGAACTCGGCGTGCCGTACTGCACCCAGATCGGCCACACCGGTCCGCTCATGTCGTCGGAGGTCGGCCGACCGATCTACCTCGATCGTGTCGCCCTCGACTTCCCCGAGCTCCGGATCGTTGCAGGACACATCGGCTATCCGTGGACCGACGAGGCAATCGTCGTCGCCACCAAACACGAGAACGTCTACATCGACACGTCGGCGTACACGGCTCGGCGCTACCCGCCGGCCCTCGTCGACTATCTCCGTAGCAACGGCCGCCACAAGGTGATGTTCGGCACCAACTACCCGATGATCACTCCGGCCACGTGCCTGGCCGATCTGGGTTCGCTCGATCTCGACGACGACACCCGGGCGCTCTTCCTGGGGGAAAACGCCCAGCGGGTGTTCGGGCTCTGACGCGTTTTGGTCCGCCTGGCCTCACGACGCCCGGCCGAATCGACCATTCCAGCGAGCGGCTCGCTCCGCGTCGCGCTTGTCGTACTCGGCGATCGCCGACTCAGGCGTCCATGGCTCAGCGGCGACCCGGCCCTCGGCGATCGAGGTCAACTCCATCGTGTACCAGGCGGTCACGCCACCGGGGGGCGACGAGGCAAAGCGGGGGAATATCGGGTTGGCCCCTCCACCATGGATCCATTCATTGGCCAAGTCAGGGTCCAACACAAACGGTCGAGCGAGCCCGACAACGTCGACCGCGCCCCCTTCGAGGAGGGCGAACGCGTCGGCTCGTGTCTTCACCCCACCCGTGAGCATGAGCGCGGCGTCCGTCACCCCACGCGCTCGACGGGCGAAATCGGCGTAGTACGGTCCCGATGATGGGCGATCAGAACTCGACGGTGCGCCCGGGAAGTACGTCCCGCCGCTGATGTCGATGAGATCGACGCCGTGAGCACCGAGCATCTCGATGGCCACCAGGGAGTCGGCCTCGGTCAAACCCCCATCGAGCTCATCGGTCGCGTTGATTTTCGCGCCGATCGCGTACTCCGGACCCACCTCGGTCCTCACACGGTCGATGATGTCGACGAGGATTCGAGACCGCGCCTCGATCGAGCCGCCATAGCCGTCTTGACGATGGTTGAACAGTGGCGAGAGGAACTGGCTGAGGAGAAAGCCGTGCGCGGCATGGATCTCGACGCCACTGAAACCGACAGCTTTGGCTCGAGCGGCTGACCTCGCAAACATCGCCGGCAACGCCTCGACCTCGGCCACGGTCATCTCGGCGCACTCGACGCCGTCGACGGAGAGCGCCGACGGATCCACGGGGTCCGAGATCGGCGGGTACGCCATTGCCCCGGCGTGTCCGAGCTGCGGCCAGATGTGGCCGCCTGTCGGGGCGGCGAGATCGGCAATGCGGCGAACGGCTGCCTCATCCACTTTCCCGTCGAGCACCAGGTTGCCCGGCTTCTCCGGGTACCCCGACACGATCTGGACTTCACCGATGATCGAGAGCGCCATTCCGCCGTCGAGCCACCGCTCGTAGAGCCGGGCCTGGGCCTCCGTTGCCTGACCCGTGCCATCAGCGAGAGAGTCCGACATGGCAGCCTTGGCCAGTCGGTTCCTGAGTGTCACGCCGCAGCGCAGTTGAAGAGGTGCGCCGAGCACCTCGGCGGCAACGTCCGACCCAGAGTTCATGTTGTCGAGACTACAAACCACCGGCGTGCATACTGAGGCCATGGCCGGGAACGGATTCCACCAACAACTCACCGACCGAGATGACTCGGTCCTGGTGGTCATCGACGTGCAGGAATCGTTCATCGAAAAGCTCGATGCGGGGATCGCCGGGCCCCTGCTGAATCGCATCCGGTGGGTCGTCGAGATGGCGGTACGGCTGGAGATCCCGCTGGTCGTGACGGCCGAGGACATCGAGGGCCACGGCGCGACGGTCCCCCACGTGGCCGAGGCGTTTCCCGACGGCACGATGGAACACAACAAGATGACGTTCGGTCTCTGCGGCGACCCCGCGATCCTCGGCGCCATCGAATCGACGGGCCGACGCACGGCAGTGCTCGTCGGGTTGGAAACCGACGTCTGTGTGATGCAGTCGGCGCTGGGACTACTTCAGGAAGGATTCCGCGTCGTCGTGCTCTCGGACGCCACCGGATCGCCCGGCGATTGCCACCAGGCAGGAATCTCACGAATGCGGGATGCCGGGACGGTCGTCTCGACGGTCAAGGGCACGTTCTACGAGTGGGTTCGCACGCTGCGCTTCGTCGACGAGCATCTCGACCCCGAGATCTGGTCCGGTGAGCGTCCAGACGGCATCTCGCTCTGATTTCACCGGGAGCCGTCCTCAGGCAGATCAGTTGGCGCGCTTCACCCGGATGATCTCGCCGTCGAGTTCACAGCCGTTGAGCTGTCGAATCGCCGCCTTGGCATGGCCGGCCTTGGGCGTGTCGACGAAGCCGAATCCCTTCGACTTACCGGTCTCGGCGTCGTTCACGATCACACATGACTGGATCGGACCGAACGACTCGAACAGGTCCCGCAGAGTCTCCTCCGTGGTGCTCCGAGCCATGTTCCGGACAAGAAGGCGCATGGCGTGCACCCTACCCACCCCGGTGCGCCTGCCTTGACGGGAGTCGTCAGTCGTTCAGCGCCGAAGCGATGACGTCGACGATCTCGTCAGCCTTCGTGGACGACATCGCCAACGGGATCCGCATGTCGATCAGGGTCGCCAGCACCTCCGAAGCCCGGGGGACGGACTGCTCCGGGGCATAGCGCCAGTGATCCGAGCGGCTGGTGAATCCGTGGGGGTGCTCGGCCCCGAACCACTTCAGCGCCACACCGGCGGTGGCGGCACGCTCGACGAATGACGCGATGTCCGGGTGATCGACATTGAACTGGATCGACGAGGCCACGAACTGTTCTCGCTCATCGCGCTCGGGTACCCGGATGCCCTCGATGGCTCGGAGGCAGTCGGCGAGCTGGTTGTAGCGAGCGTTCCAGATGCCGGCCCGGCGGCTGAGCTGAGCGAGTTGCGGCCGAGCGAGCACCGCCGTCAAGGCGCTCATCCGCATGGAGAAGTTGGGCGTGGTCAGACGATGCCGTTCGAAGACCTCAGCGCCCGGTCGGGCACCATGTTGCTCATAGAGCATGTACGAGCCCGACAGCAGGATCGCTCGCGCCGCGAGATCCTCGTCATCGGTGACCAACAGACCCCCTTCACCGGAGTTGACGTGCTTGAACGTCTGCGTGCTGAAGCAGCCCGCGAGTCCGAACGTGCCCGTGGGGCGGCCATCCCAACTGGCACCCATGGTGTGGGCGCAGTCCTCGATCACGGCGATGTCGAGCTCGGTACAGGCGTCCATCACATCGTCGAGGTTGGGGATGTGACCCCGCATGTAGGACAGCAACAACCATCGCGCACCGGTCGCCTCGTGCTGACGGCGAAGGTCCTCCAGGTCGATGTGGTACTCCGCGGTGATGTCGACGAAGACCGGCTCTGCCCCGGCATGGGCGACGGCTCCAGGCACGGGCGCGAGCGTGAAAGCGTTCATCAACACCTTGTCGTCACGTTCGACCCCGGCCGCGATCAAGGCCGCGGCAAGTGACGCTCCGCAGCTGTTGAACGCCACACAGAACTGACGGCTCACCAGCGCCGCGAACTCCTCCTCGAGGAGAGCGACATCCATCTCGTCGGAGCCCAGCTCGCCGTAGCGGAACAGCTTCCCCGACTCGAGCAGCTGGGCGACACGCTCAACCGCGGCAGCGGGGAGCGGCTCCTGGGCGGTGAAGTCCAGGTCGACGCGAGGCTGACTCGTTTCGGCGGCGTCTACCGTCGCCTCGGCTCGAAGATCGGCCGACCGGGCGTGACCCTCCATGCCCTCGTGACGCGAGATCCGGGCGGACAGTTCGCCCTGCCGTTGGGCGGCCTCGGGCGTGAGCTGCTGATAGGTCAGCTGTTTCAGGAACTTCAGGACGTTGAGCCCGCCGGTGTATCGGGCCGCGCGACGTGTCGGCAGGATGTGGTTCGGTCCGGCGCTCTTGTCGCCGAAGGTCACCGTGGCTTCCTCGCCGAGGAACAGCGATCCATAGTTGGTCAGACGCTGGTGCCACCACGGAAGGTCGGCCGCCATCACCTGCAGGTGTTCCGCCGCGTAGCGGTCACAGATCACCGCGGCCTCCTCTCGCGTGTCCGTCACGATGATCTCACCATGGTGGTCCCACGCGGTCTGCGCGGACGATCGGGCAGGCTCCGGCAACGCGGCGGCGAGCGCCGGCACCCTCCTGGCCACCTCGGCCGCCAGTTCGGAGGACGTTGTCACCATCCAGACCGGCGAGTCAGGGCCGTGCTCAGCCTGACCGACGAGGTCCGTCGCCACTCGATGGGGGTCAGCTGTTTCGTCGGCGACGATCATCGACTCCGTGGGCCCAGCGATGACGTCGATGCCGACCTCACCGAACAGCTGGCGCTTGGCCTCGGCCACATACGCGTTGCCAGGCCCGACGATGATGTCAGCCGGCGTGCCGGTGAAGAGGCCAAACGCCAGCGCGCCGACGCCCTGAACGCCACCCAAGCCGAGGATCACATCGGCACCCGCAATATCGGCCGCCGCGAGGATTGCCGGGTGCACTCCCCCACGCTCGGCGCGGGCCGGTGACGCCACCACGATCCGGCCGACACCGGCGACCCGTGCGGTCGTGATGCTCATGAGCGCAGATGCGATGTGGGCGAATCGCCCGGCCGGCACGTAGCAGCCCGAGACGTTCACCGGGACCAGGCGGTGCCCCGCCCGAAGGCCGGGGCTGACCTCGATCTCGAAGGGCTGCAGAGACTCCCGTTGGGCGCGGGCGAAGTCTCGGATGTGGCGATGCGCCTCGGTGATGTCGTCGATCAGCGTCGACGCGAGGGAGCGTCGTGCCGCCCGCACTGACTCGGGGCTGACGACGATCGGCCCCTCCCAACCATCGAGATCACGGGCCAGCGTGTTGGCCTCGGACTCTCCCGCGGCCCGCAGCGAGGCGAGCATCTCACGAACCCGTTCGGAGACCTGATGGTCGGCTTCGGCGGTCTCGACCGATCGCTGCTTGAGATAGGAGTGCACCATGTCGACCTCGTCAGTCCTGACAGGCAGCGAGCCCGTACTCGGCGATGCGATCGAGCAGCACGTCGATGTCGGCTTCGGTCACTGCCGGGTTCATGTACAGCAGCCGGAACGTGTTGAGGCCGCCGATCGGCTGGAAACCGACCATCGCCGTTCCCTCAGCCTGCATGCGAGCCTTGATTCTTGGCGCGAGTGCGTGGAGTTCGGCGTGGATCTCCGGCGGCAGCGAGTCCAGCGACAGCAACGGCCGAAGCGTCGGCGGAACCCACACGAACACGACATTGGTGAAGGTGCCGGCGACTTCCAGGAACTCGTCCGACGCCGCAACTCGCTCCCGAGTTCGCTCAGCCATGGCGACGGCGTGATCGATCCTCGCGGCGAAGCCCGCGTCGCCGTGATGCTTCCAGGCCAGCCAGAGCTTCAACACGTCGATGCGGCGAGCGCATTGGAACGTTCTGTCGCCGGCGTCGTACTCGGCGTAGAGCTTGTCGGGCTGGAAGAGATAGTCGGCCCGCAGTGCGAAGCAGGACTCGAGCAGCTCGGGCTCGCGGACGAGCAACGCCGTGCACTGCTGCGTCATCCCCATCATCTTGTGCAGGTTCCAAACGAACGAGTCGGAGCGTTCGACACCGGCCATCCGATGCCGCTCCGAGGGCGAGAACAGCGCCGAGCCGCCATAACACCCGTCGACGTGGAGCCACATCCCGTGCTCCTCGGCAATGTCGGCGAGTACGTCGAGATCGTCGAATGCGGAGGTCACCGTCGTGCCGGCCGTGCCGATGATCGCGAACGGCACCTGGCCGGCATCCAACGAGGCACGGATGGCGGCTTCGAGGGCCGCGGTGACGATCGCTCCCCCGCTGTCGGACTCGACCTTGACCACCGCGTCAGTGCCGATTCCGAGCAAGGCCGCGGACTTGGACGCTGCGTAGTGGCCGGCGTCAGAAACGAAGAGCGTCAGCTGTTCTCCCGTCGACCCTGTGCGCCGAACCTCAGGACGGATCCGATGACGAGCGAGCTGGAGCGCGTAGAGCGTGGCCGTTGAACCACCGGGACAGAACAAGCCGGGTGGAAGCGTCGGGAGCTGATCGGCGGTCTCGTCCCGGTAGCCGGCAACGCGGCCGAGCTTCGAGAGAACGGCGCTCTCCATGAGGGTGAAGACCGGCGCCGCTTCGAACGTGGCCCCCGTTGTGTTGAGCGCAGCCCCCAACCAATCGCCAACCACCGCAAGCGGGTCTGGCCCGGCGAAGTTCTGGTTCACGAATCGGGGGTGACTCGTGTGGACCGAGTGCTTGATCACCAGATCGACCGCACCCAGAATCGCGTCATCAGCGTGTGCATCGGCAGTCGCGTCGAATCCGAGTTCAACTGCCCCGCCGAACAGTTCCTGAAGCTCCTCGGGCGAGGCCAGCTCGATCACGGGATCAGACCCGGAGGGCGGACCGGCCACATACGCGAGCGCCCGTTCCGCGATCCGTGCTTCGAGCGGCTCGACCATCAGCGGTTCACGACGCGTCGGCGCGGGGCCGCACATGCTCGGGGTCGAACATGGGCCCGGTCCGCACGGTCGCCGCACTGAACTCGCCGATGATGCGCACCGTCAGCGGTGTTCCGGCCTCGGCGTACTCGGGTTGCACGTATCCCATCGCGATGTTGACCCCCGTGGTGTGTCCATAGGCGCCACTGGTGACGACGCCGATGAGTTCGTCGCCAGCGTAGATCGGGTCGCCGGTGTGAGCCGAAGCATCATGGTTGTCGATCTCCAATGCCACCCAGCGCCGACGGTCGCCTGCCTCTCGTTGCGCGGCGATGGCGTCTCGCCCCTGGAACTCCTTCTCGAGGTTCACGAAGCGATCAAGCCCCGCCTCGAGCACGGTGAACTCGGTGTGCAGGTCGCCTTTCCACGCCGGGTAGTTCTTCTCGATGCGCATCGACTCCGTCGCCAGGAGGCCGAAGTTCACGATGCCGAGGTCGGCCCCGGCAGCGTGGATCGCCTCCCACACCGGAACCGACGCCTCCATGGGCATGTGGAGCTCCCATCCGAGCTCGCCGGTGAAGCTGACCCGAAGGGCCACGATCTCCTGGCCGGCGATCTCGATCGTGCGAACACCGAGCCACGGGAACGACGCATTGTCGAGCCGTGCGTCGGTGACCTGGGCAAGCACGGCGCGGGAGTTCGGACCGGCCACCATCACCGCGTTGTGGTCATGCGTCAGGTTCGTGATCGTGACGGTGGCGGGCGGGTTGGCGTCGGTGAGCACGTCGAGGTCGTGCCACTCCGCGGCGGCTGCACTCGTCAGCCAGAAGCCGTCCTCGCTCAGGCGCGACATCGTGAACTCGGACAGGAAGCGGCCCTGCTCGTCGCTTACATAGGCGAGGGAGCTGCGGCCGACCGCCGGCATGCGTCCGGCGGAGAGACCATCGAACCATTCGACCGCGCCCTCGCCCTCGACGAGGAAGCGGGTGAAGCCACTGATCTCGACGACGCCGACGTTGCCGCGAACCGCGTTGGCCTCCCGACCCACCTGGTCGTGATAGGTCGAAAACCGGAAGGACGGGACATGCTCAAACCTTCCCTCGGTCCCAGGCTCGGCCGGGTGGAAGTACAGGCTGCGCTCCCACCCATTGATCACGCCGAGCTCGGCACCCTCGGCGCGCAGCACCTCGGTCAGCGGCGTGGTCTTGGCATTGCGGCCCGCGGGACGGTGCTCGTCGGGGTGATCGAACACGAACTCGCGCTGGTACTCCTCAACGGCCTTCTTCGACGCGAACTCCTCGCCGGCGTACTCGGTGAAACGGCGGGGGTCGAGTACCCAGGTGTCCCACTCGGATTGGCCGTCGACGATGATCTCGGCCAGGACCTTGCCCAGGCCACCGCCCTCGCCGACGCCCGCCCGCAGGCCCAGCATGCAGTAGGCGTTGCGCCGACCAGGCACTCGTCCGACGAGCGGCACCCCATCGCCGGAGTAGGTGATCGGTCCGTTCACGACCGACGAGATACCGGCCGTCTGCAGCACCGGCAGCCGATCGAAGACCCGCATCA
>JAERSO010000103.1 GCA_016845585.1 Acidimicrobiaceae bacterium
CCGTCGTGGTTGCGAGGTCTTCGTAGCGGCGACGGCGACCTGTCCGGGCCTTGCGCCTGGTCTTTGCCGGGGCACCACGGTCAACAACGAGTTTCTGGAGTCGGAGCCACTGGTGGACGGTTCTGCGGTTGTATCCGGCGATGGTGTGGGCGAGGAACAGTTTGATCTTGGCGGTCTTGAGGAAGCGGGTGTAGTTGCGGCCGATGTCGACGAACTCGCCGTGGAAGGCGGCGTTGGCTGATTCGACGATGTTGCGGCGCCCCCAGGCCTTCCACCAGGCGGTGGTGCCGAAGATGGTCTTCTGGTCGAGGAATGTCGCGTCGGTGTCAGCCGTGACGATGCCGTTGCAGCAGGTCTTGGCGGTCTTGCCGGGCTGCACGAGGCGGGAGTTCTTGTTCCTGGACTTCATGGTCTTCGGGAACTTGGGGCTGTGGGCTCGTCCGGCGCAGAACGGGCACTTGTAGCGGACGGTTCCGTCGGCCTTTTTGGTGTGGACGGTGTAACGGAGCTTGGCTCGTTCGTTGAACATCTCGACGCAGGCCCGTCTGGTTGCGTCGTCCGCGTTGCGGCCCGGCATGTCGAGTTGGTGCTCGCCTGTCGGGAGGTGCCCGGAGAAGGGTTGACCGTCGATCAGGACGGCGTCTCCGATACTGCCGTGCGGGCCGCGTTGGTGGGTGAGGATGCGGATGGTCTGATCGATGCCGGCTTCGTGGAGTCGCTGGTGGAAGTACTCGGGTTTGGACAGCGAGTAGCCGCCGTCGACGAGAACCTCGCTGCACAGGTTGGACTGGTGGGCTTCGATGATCCCGTCGACGACGGCTTTGGCCCGGTGTGTGCCGGCCGGGACCAGGGAGCTGGTGACGACGACCTGGGGGACGGGCCGTCCGAGGCTGGTGTACGAGACCCGGTCGGTGTGGTCGAGCGCCGACACTGCGACACCGAGGTGGAGTTCGCGTCCGACGTAGAGCTTGGTCGGGCGGGTGTTGGTCGCGGTCCGGTGCCCGGCTCGGGCGTCGGTGTCTCGTGTGTAGATCTTGCGGCCGTCCGGGCCGATGCCGAGGACCTTGGCGCGGCGTGTCTTGACCGGAGCCTTCTCGGAGCCACCTGTCTCGGTTTCGTCGTCGTTGGGGTATTCGGCTTCGCCGTCGTAGGCGATCTCGGTGTCTCCGGAGTGGAACTGGCCGCAGGACTCCATGTCGGTGCCGTCCACGGCGAGGGCGGCTCCCTCAATCAGGCCGGCGGGGATGGTGGAGCGTTGGATCGAACGGACGTACCAGTCGATGTCGCAGTCGACGATCTCGCCGGTTTCGGGGTCGATGTCGGTCCAACCGTCTTCGAGCGCATCAGCAAGCTGCGTGTTGCGGCGTTGCACCAGGTCGTAGCCGGCGGCGGCGGACCAATCGGGCATGGCGAGGTCGTTCAGGCGTCCCGGGGTGAAGCTGTTGAGGAGCCGGACGACCTGGACGATCAGGGCGCGGTGGTTCGTTTCGTAGCCGACGAGGCTCATCGCCACCAGAAAGCCGAACACCGACAGTCGGCGGCTGGTGCGGTCCTGCAGGTTCAATCGCCGTTCGAGGGGGCCGACGACGCCGCTGGCGGCGATGTCAGCGACCGCGTCTCGCCATTCCTCGCCGGTGGGCGCCCGCGAGGCCTCGAGGTCGATTCGTTGCTGACGGGGCAGCGTCCGGTTGGGGCGGCGGGCGGGGGCGGCCATGTCAGGCGCCTCTGAGGAAGTTCGCCGGGTCGTCGCACTCTTTGAGGAACGGCACCAGGTCCGACAGCGACGCCAACGACTTGAGCCCGGCTGCCTCGAGCAGCGCCGGCAGTGGAGTTCGGTTGACAAGGTGGGCCACCAACCATGACGAACGGAGCCTCTTGGCGCTCAACGAGACGTGGCCCTGATCGATCACGACCCTCGCCGCGGCCTTGGCGGCCGCGTTCTTCGACGTCGAACCGGCGACCAGCCGGCCGTTGCCCGCGTCGTCGGCGAGAGCGAGGACGTCGTCGGCGAACTCGTCGCGGACGACAACGACACGGGCGAACGGGTCGCCGACGGTCACGGTGACCACCCCGTCGCACTCGGCGACGTCGTTACCGGTGACGTGGACGTTCCACCGGCCGTCCAATCCGGCACCCAGGCCCAGAGCCACCAGCGCGCGACCCGCCTGGGCCCGCAACGGCGTCGACTGGCGCAACACGTCTCGCCTGATCGCCGCGACCTCGGCTTCGGTGTACGGCGCCGACAGAGACTTACGGGAGATGGGTTCGGGGCGCTGCACCCACGGCGCGGTGCGGGTCAGCGTCGTTCCCAGCAGGCGCAGGTCGCCTCGGGCCGCCAGCAACGACCCGTTCGAAGCACCCGGCATGCCCCCGTCCACGAACGCGTCGACCGTCGCCGGACACAACACCACCTCGCGGTCCAGTTTGAAACCCTGCTTGAGCGACCAGGCACCCAGACGGGCCAGGACCCGCGCATAGCGCTTGGACGCCTCCAGGCCGACGTCGAGTTCCTTGACCAGGCCACCCACGAACTCGGACAGGCCGCCGTCCCACACCGGCGCCGGCACGGCATCGGGGCGGTAGGCGTCGAGCCATACCGCCGCCGCATCGTCGGCAGGCATCGGAGACTTCCTCGAACGGATCGCCAGCGTCCTCTTCGTCGCGTAACCCATGCCCAGACCGTCCGGGCACCTCTGATCCGCGCACTTCCCCCGACCCACAAAACGGGCCTTCGTCACGCGAATAGGAAAGACCATAACGACACTTTGTGACGCGGCCAGGTCTGTGGGATGCTCGACCCATGCCCGCCGGCTTCCGACCCGCCGACTTCCTCGCCAACCCCAAACGGTTCGGACGCGACCTCGACGCCGAATGGAAGCCCTACACCGACGCCGACCGCCCACGGGTCGCGACGTCGTACCTACAGCACCGCGTCGCCTGCGCCGTGCGAGACGAACTCGGCGCCCGACGAACCGGCTACACCCTCGCCGAACGCCTCGGCTGCCCCGACCGGTACGACCACATCCGCCGCAAACTCAACGGACACATCCCCCTCAACCTGCCCGAACTCCACAACTGGGTCTTCACCCTGGGCGTCCACATCCTCCCGAGCGAACCGGCCAATCTCGACGAGCTACTCCCCGACTCCCTTGTGGGTGTTGGAACATGACTGACAAGCGGGGCTTAAGCGAGTCCGACATCTGCGATCGGTTCATCACGCCAGCGCTGGAACGATCCGGCTGGCAGAACACACAGTGGCGACGCGAGTACTCGTTTACCGACGGACAGATCATTGTCAGGGGAAAGCTGGTCGGCAGAGGCAAACGCAAACGGGCCGATTACCTCCTGTTCCACAAGCCCAACCTGCCGATCGCACTGATCGAGGCAAAGGACAACAACCACCAGCTCGGCGCTGGCATGCAGCAAGGCCTCGGCTACGCCACAGCCCTCGACGTCCCGTTCGTTTTCTCCTCCAACGGCGACGGCTTCCTGTTCCACGACCGCACCGGGACCTTCGAACCCGTCGAGCAGACCCTTTCCCTCGATGAGTTCCCCTCCCCGGACGAACTCTGGGCGCACTACAAGCAGTGGAAGAGTCTCGAAACAGTCGACGAAACACTCATCACGAGCCCCAACTACCAGGACAACACCGAAAAGGCCCCCCGCTACTACCAGCAGGTCGCGATCAACCGGACGATCGAAGCGATTTCGAAGGGACAGGAACGCCTGCTGCTGTGCATGGCCACCGGCACCGGCAAGACCTACGTCGCGTTCAACATCATCTGGCGACTCTGGAAGAGCCGTAAGGCCAAGCGGATCCTCTTCCTCGCGGACCGAAACATCCTCGTCGACCAGACCATGGTCAACGACTTCCGGCCATTCGCGAACGCCATGACAAAGGTCGGGCCTCGGATCGTCGACGCCGACGGCCGGGTCGACACCTCCTACGAGATCTACCTCGCGCTCTACCAGGCCATCGTCGGCGGGGAAGACCGGGAAGCCATCTACGACAAGTTTCCCCGAGACTTCTTCGACCTGATCGTCGTCGACGAGTGTCACCGCGGAAGCGCCCGAGCCGATTCGGAATGGCGAGCGATCCTCGAGTACTTCCAACCCGCCACCCAGATCGGGTTGACCGCCACCCCGAAGGAAACCGAGTACGTCTCCAACATCGACTACTTCGGCGAACCCGTCTACTCGTACTCGCTCAAGCAGGGCATCGACGACGGGTTCCTCGCCCCCTACAAGGTGGTCCGCATCGACCTCGACAAGGACCTGACTGGTTGGCGGCCTGCCGAAGGCCAGGTTGACGACGACGGCCAACCCATCGAGGACCGGATCTACAACCAGATGGACATCGACCGCGGAATCGTGTTCCCCAACCGCGACCAGACCGTCGCCCGCAAGATCAGTTCCTTCCTCCACGAGGACGACCCGATGCGCAAGACCATTGTCTTTTGCGCCAGCGTCAACCACGCCGAACGGATGCGCCAAGCCCTGACCAACGACGAAGCCAACGCGGACCTGGTCCGCGACGATCCCCGCTACGTGATGCGGATCACCGGCGACGACGACGAGGGCAAAGCCCAACTCGACAACTTCATCGACCCGAAGCGCACCCACCCCGTCATCGCCACGACGTCAAAGCTTCTCAGCACCGGCGTCGACGCCCAGACGTGCCACGTCATTGTCCTGGACCAGCGAATCCAGTCCCTGACCGAGTTCAAGCAAATAATCGGACGAGGTACACGCCTCCGACCCGACTACGGAAAGCACTACTTCACGATCCTGGACTTCCGAAAGGCCACCGAACTGTTCGCAGATCCCGAATGGGATGGTCCCCCGATCAAGATCCTCGTAGACGAAGACGACACCGGCGAAGGACCCGTCGACCTGCCCGACGACGACCAGACCGAGGGCGACGAACCCATCGACGTGATCATCGACGATCCCGACGACGAGGGCGACGAAGAGGACGACGAGCGGGTCGTCTACACGGTTAGCGGCGTCAAGTTCACCGTGATTGCCGAACGCGTCCAGTACTACGACAAGGACGGAAAACTCATCACGGAATCACTCAAGGACTTCACCCGCCGAGCCGTCCAACAAGAGTTCACGACCCTTGACGAGTTCCTGCGCCGCTGGAGCGAAGCAGACCGAAAGCAGGCCGTCATCGACGCGCTCCTCGAACAAGGCGTGATCCTCGAAGCCCTCGAGGACCAGATCGGCAAAGACCTCGACGCATTCGACCTGGTCTGCCACCTCGCGTTCGACCAGCCGCCTCTGACACGCCGACAACGCGCCGACAACGTCCGCCAACGCGACGTCTTTGCCGAATACGGAGACGTGGCCCGATCCGTCCTCGACGCGCTGCTCGACAAGTACGCCGACCAGGGCATCGGCCCCGTCGAAGACATCGAAGTCCTCAAACTCGACCCGTTCACCGAACTCGGAACACCCATCCAGCTGGTCCGCAGCTTCGGCGGCAGGGAACAGTTCCTCCAAGCCGTCCAACACCTACAAGACGAGCTCTACCAGATCGCCAGCTAACCCACCGAGGCCGAAATGACGCTCTCCACAACGATCAAGTCGATCCAAGACATCATGCGCAAAGACGCAGGCGTCGACGGCGACGCCCAAAGGGTCGGACAACTCGGATGGCTGCTCTTCTACAAGATCTTCAGCGACCTCGAACTCCAGACCGAACTCCTCCAGAGCGACTACACCTCGCCCGTGCCTGACCGGCTCCGATGGGAGACCTGGGCCGACGAAACATCAGCCGGTGCAGGCAACATCCCTACCGGTGACGAACTGCTGGAACTCGTCGACAACGACCTGTTCCCCTCGTTCACCGAGATCGACCTGAGCGTCCTCGACGGACTGGCCCGGGACCGAGCCGTGCTTCTACGTGCCGTGTTCGAAGGCGCCTTCAACTACATGAAGAACGGCACCCTGCTCCGCCAGGTCATCAACACGGTCAACCACAACATCGACTTCAACGAGGCCGACACCCGGCACCTGTTCGGCGACATCTACGAACAGATCCTCCGAGACCTCCAAGGAGCCGGAAACGCCGGAGAGTTCTACACACCCCGGGCGGTCACCCAGTTCGCCGTCGACATGGTCGACCCGCAGGCGGGCGAAACCATCCTCGACCCTGCATGCGGCACCGGCGGGTTCCTCACCTGCGCTTACGAACACGTCAAAGCCGGCATCGACACCCCCGAAGACCTCGCCGAACTGAAACGGAACATCCGAGGGGTCGAAAAGAAGGCACTCCCGCACGTGCTGTGCACCACCAACATGATGATCCACGGCATCGAGGTGCCCTCCAACATCCGGCACGACAACACCCTCGCACGGCCCCTCCGGGACTACGGCAAGAACGACCAGATCGACGTGGTGGTCACCAACCCGCCGTTCGGCGGGATGGAAGAAGACGGCATCGAGAACAACTTCCCGGCCGAGTTCCGTACCCGGGAAACCGCCGACCTGTTCCTCGTCCTGGTGATGGAACTCCTCAAAGACGGTGGCCGGGCCGCGATCGTGTTACCCGACGGGACCCTGTTCGGCGAAGGCATGAAGACCCGCCTCAAGCAGCGCCTCGTCGAAGAATGCGACCTCCACACGATCGTGAGGCTCCCCAACGGCGTGTTCAACCCGTACACCGGCATCAAGACCAACGTCCTCTTCTTCACCAAAGGCCAACCCACCAAAGAGATCTGGTACTACGAGCACCCCTACCCGGAGGGCTACAAGTCGTACTCGAAGACCAAACCGATGCGGATCGAAGAGTTCGAACCCGAAAAAGCTTGGTGGGACAACCGAGAAGAAACCGAACACGCCTGGCGGGTCCCCATCGAAGACATCGTCGCCGGCGGCTACAACCTCGACCTCAAGAACCCCAACACCCCCGAAGAAGGCCACGAAGACCCCGACGAACTCCTCGCCCAATACAACGAAGCCGCAGCCGCCGTCGAAGAAATCCAACAAGCGCTGAGAGACAGCCTCGCCCAATCACTCGGCAACGGCTGATGGACGCCCAAACGTTCCTCGACAACTTCGGAACTATCGCCCAAGCCCCCGGCGGCATCGACCAACTACGCGAACTGATCCGCCAACTGGCAGTCAGGGGAAGGATTACGGACCAAGACCGCGACGACGAGTCTGCAACAGAGTTGCTGAATCGGATCGACGCCGAGCGGTCGGCACGGATCAAGAACAACAAGTTGCGACCCCAAAAGCGCATGACGACGCTTGTGACGCCCGATGACTGCCCAACTGGGTGGGTTGCCGTCCGCCTTGGAGACATCTTTGATTTGGAGTACGGGAAATCTCTTGCCAAGTCGAACAGGGTTGAAGACGGCGAAATCCCTGTCTACGGATCGAACGGTGTGGTCGGCAGTCATGACGTGGCTTTAGTCGAACAAGCTGCCGTCGTCATTGGGCGCAAGGGATCTTCCGGGGCCGTCAACACGTGTTACGGGCCGTCTTGGCCCATTGACACCACCTACTTCGTAACTCCCTATGGCGGAATGACCGTGGACTTCTCTGCGTTAGTGCTTCAAGCAGCTCACCTTGAAGAGATACAACGGGCGACTGCGATTCCGGGTCTAAATCGAGATGATGCCTATGCACGAGCCACTTGGCTTCCTCCACTAGCCGAGCAGCACCGCATCGTCGCCAAAGTCGACGAACTCATGGCCCTCTGCGACCAACTCGAAACCCAACAACAAACCCGCACCCAAACCACCACCAAACTCCGAACCTCCGCCCTCAACGCCCTCACCACCGCCAAAACAGCAGACGACCTCCAAACCGCCTGGCAACGCATCCACACCAACTGGGGGGCGCTGAGCGCCGATGTGCAGGGCATGGATGGGCTGCGGCAACTCATCCTCAACCTGGCTGTTCGGGGGCGGCTTGTTGAGGAAGAACCTGGTGATGAGCCCGTCGAGGACCTACTCGAGTCGATTTCAACTAACAGATCACGGTTGGTAGCCGATGGGCTGATCAAGGTCGACAAACAAGCCAGTCCGGGAACTTCGGCCACTAATCCATTCGAGCTTCCTGCCAGATGGCGCTGGATCCGACTTGCCGACTTCGCCTATCTCGAAATGGGACAGAGCCCGCCAGGAAGCACCTACAACGACAAGGAAGAGGGGCTCCCGTTTTTCCAAGGAAAAGCCGATTTCACAGACAACCACCCAATTCCGTCAACTTGGTGCACTCAACCAAAGAAGATCGCCCAAGCAGGTGACGTCCTGATCTCCATACGTGCCCCAATAGGGCCAACAAACCTTGCGATAGAAGAGTCATGCATCGGACGTGGGCTTGCAGTTCTCAGGCCACTGGGAGGCGTACCTAGCCGTTACCTACGAATCGTCATCGATGCTTCTAGAGCTGCTCTCGAAGCATTAGGCACGGGAACCACCTTCAAAGCAATCTCACGAAAGAACCTGGCCCCATTCCTCTTGCCCGTTCCACCGCTAGCCGAGCAGCAACGCATCGTCGCCAAAGTCGACGAACTCATGGCCCTCTGCGACGAACTCGAGAGCCGTCTGGTGGAGCGTGACCAGGTAGGGGAAGCGTTGGCAGCTTCTGTTGCTGACGCCTTTACGGCCTGACACGACTGTGGAGCCTCCCCCACTTATCGGGTGAAGCCTCCGGTCAGAGTCCCTTCAGACCCCAGTCGCCACGCGGCGCTGGGACAACTGCGAACACGCCACCACCCAGGTGCTCGGACCCATCGCCGTTTCGCCCGGCGTGGGAGGCTGTCACCCATGGCTCGGCGGGGCATCTGGCTGGCGGCACTCGTGATCATGTCCGCCTGTGGAGGCAGCGAGGCAGAGACTCCTGCCGCGGC
>JAERSO010000104.1 GCA_016845585.1 Acidimicrobiaceae bacterium
GCAGCGGCCCGCTGAGGACGAACCCGACGAGGACGGGGAGGACCAGCCACAGCGACAGGACGAGGTCGTCGCCGCCGAACTCGCCGACGAGGGCGAGGACCACCAGCGAGATGGTGGTCCCGACGAGGAAGAAGGCGCTCAACGTGGAGCGGATCTCGGGGCCCGACGCGTCGTGGAAGACCAGCGCGATGGGCGGCCCGCCGACGCCGACCGAGGTGCCCATGAAGCCGGCCAGGCCGCCGGCCCCGACGAGCGTGCCCGGGGTGCGTTCGGTGCGCACGCCGCTGACCTTGAGGGCGACGCCGACCAGCAGGAGCGTGCCGAAGAGGACGCCGAGGCGGTCCTCGCTCACCGCGGTCAGTGCCAGGGCGCCCAGCACCACGCCGGGCACCCGGCCGACGAGGGCCCACCGGAGCGCCGGGACGTCCACGGCGCCGCGTTCGCGCCACGCGAACAGGCCGCTCAACAGCGGGTTGACCATGAGGACGGGCCCGGGAACGAACTGGGGGTCGATGAGGGCGAGGATCGGCACCGAGAACAGTCCGGCGCCGAAACCGAGCACGCCCTGGATGGTGCAGCCGATGGTGAAGACCACCAGCCCGAGCGCCAGCTCGAGGCCGCTCACCGGTCGTCACCGCCGTTGCCGTCCACCCCGAGGCGTGCCTCGGCGTGCCGCTGCCAGGCGTCGACCATGGCCGCATACTGCCCGCCCCGGGCCACCAGGGTGGCGTGGTCGCCCTGCTCCACGATCCGACCGTCGTCCACCACGGCGATCCGGTCGGCCCGCATGGCGGTGGCCGGTCGGTGGGCCACGAGGATGGCCGTCCGGCCCTCCAGCACGTGGTCGAGGGCCTCCTCGATGACCGATTCCGACTGGAGGTCGAGGTTCGAGGTGGCCTCGTCCAGCACGAGGACCCGGGGTCGGGCCAGGAACGCCCGGGCCAGGGCGACCAGTTGGCGCTCGCCGGCCGACAACGAGGCGCCCCGTTCGTGGATGGGGGCGTGGATGCCGTCGGAGGACCGGTCGACGAGGGCGGTGAGGCCCACGGCGTCGCAGGCGGCCCGCACCTCGTCATCGGTGGCGTCGGGTCGGGCGAAGGCCACGTTGTCGCGCAGCGTGCCGTTGAACAGGAACGGTTCCTGGGGGACCACGCCCAGCTGCCGACGCAGCGAGGCGATGCCCACCGATCGCAGGTCGTGCCCGTCGATGGTGACCCGGCCGGCGTCGGGGTCGTGGAAGCGGGTGACCAGCTTGGCGATGGTGGACTTGCCGGCCCCCGTCGGTCCGACCACGGCCAGGACCTCGCCGGGTTCCAGCGACAGGTCGACGTCGCGCAGGACCGGATGGGTGGGGTCGTAGCCGAAGGTCACGCCCTCGAGGCGGATGCGTCCGTCGACGGGCGGCAGGTCGACGGCGTCGGGTCGTTCCGGCACCGACGGCTCGGTGGCCATGACCTCGCGGAGCTTGAGGATGGCCGCACTGCCCTGCTGGTACTGGTTGTAGAGCTGGACGAGGCTCTGGATCGGCGCGAAGAACGCGGTGAGGAACAGGAGGAAGGCGGTCAGCTCGCCGATCGAGACCTCACCGCGCAGCGCCATCCGGCCACCGACCAGGAGGACCACGGCCTGGGCCACGATGCCGATGGCCTCGGTGCCCGGGCCGAACAGGGCCTGGGCCCGGCCCGTGTAGAGGTTGGCGTCGAGGTGGGCGTCGATGATGCGCTGGTGGCGGGCCACGTCGTGGTCGCGCCGGTGGAAGGCGGTGATGACCCGGATGCCGGCCAGGCTCTCGGCCAGGTTGGACAGCACGTCGGCGATCCGGTCCCGGACCCGGAGGTAGCCGACGAGGGACACCCGGCGGAACCACAGGGTCAGGACCACGTTGACGGGGACGACGGCCAGCAGGCAGACCAGGGCGAGGGTGGGGTCCAGCACCACGAGGTAGGTGGTGATGACGAGCAGCGTCATGGCCTGGACGACGAAGTTGACGAGGCCCTCCTGGAGCAGGGTGGTGAGCGCCTCGATGTCGCTGGTCATTCGGGTCATGAGCACGCCGGACTTCTCGCCGGTGAAGAAGTCCAGGGACTGGCGCTGGAAGTGGCTGAACACCCGGATGCGGAGGTGGTAGACGAGCCGCTCGCCGAGCCGGCCGGTGAAGGCGGTGCGCACCGTCGATGCGCCGGTGGCCAGGACGACGGCGCCGACGTAGGCCAGTGCGACGCCGACGAGGACGCCGGTGTCGCCGACGACGACGCCGTGGTCGATCCCGACCTGGGTGAGGAGCGGGCCGAGGTGCATCAGGGCCGTCTCGGCCACCACCAGGAGGAGTGCGACGGCGAGGCCGCCAGCGTGTGGGGCGAGGAAGGTCCGGAGGCCGAAGGGTCGCCGGTCCCAGTCGGCGTGCGAGAACTCGACCTCGGGCTCGGGGTGGACGGGCTCCTGCTCGAGGACGTCCGCGATGCGATCCTGGAGCTCGCCGGGCACGTCCGCGAACGGCAGGCCCGCCTCGGCGTTGGCCTGCATCGACGAGGGTCCGGCGAAGAAGCCGTGTCCGAAGCCGCCCATCAGACGGTGCTCCCGGCGTGCCTGCCGATGGTGGGGTCGGTGGTGGGGTCGGAGGCGCGCTCGCCGCCCGCATCTTCGCCGTCGATGCGGGTGAGGATGGCCGAGTAGCGGGGCTCGGTGGCCAGCAGGTCGGCGTGGGTGCCCGTTGCCACGACGCGTCCGTCCTCGAGCAGGGCCACCCGGTCGGCCAGCGCGATGGTGGACAGGCGGTGGGCGATGACGATGGTGGTGCGGTCGGCCATCATCGCCGCCAGGCCGCGGTGGATCTCCTCCGCGGTGCGGACGTCGATGGCGCTGGTGGCGTCGTCGAGCACGAGGACCCGCGGGTCCACCAGCACGGTCCGGGCCAGAGCGATGCGTTGGCGCTGCCCGCCGGACAGCGTGTAGCCGCGTGCGCCGACCACCTCGTCGAAGCCGTCGTCGAGGTCGGCCACGAACGTCTCGGCGCGGGCGGTGCGCGCCGCGGCGGCGACCTCGTCGCGGGACGCCGACGGTCGGCCGAAGGCCACGTTGTCGTGGATGCTCTCCGAGAACAGGAACGCCTCGTCGGGGACCTGGTTCACCGTCGACCGGAGGCTGGCCAGCGTCAGGTCGCGGACGTCGTGCCCGTCCACGAGGACGGCGCCCGCGTCCACGTCGTAGAAGCGGGACAGCAGGCGGGCCACCGTGGACTTGCCGGAGCCGGTCCGGCCCACGAGGGCGACCGTCTCGCCGGGCTCCACGACGAGGTCGAAGCCGTCGAGGACCGGTGGCCGACCCTCGCCGGGGGCGGGGTAGGCGAAGCCGACGCCGCGGAACTCGATCCGTCCGATCGGTGCCTCGAGGTCGCGGGCGCCGGGCCGGTCGACGATGGCGGGCTCCTCGTCGAGGATCTCATAGATGCGCATCGACGACGCCGCGGCACGCTGCGCCTGGAGCAGCACGAAGCCGAACATCCGGAACGGCATGGCGATCATCGTCACGTAGCCGCTGAAGGCCAGCAGCGCCCCGACGCCGAGCTGCCCGTCGATGACGAGGTGGCCGCCGTAGAGCAGGACGAGCGCCATGCCGAGGCGGGGGATGGCCTCGATGGCCGGGTTGAACCGGGCCCGTGCCTCGACGAGGGAGGTCGCCGACCATCGGAGTCGTTCGGCGGCCCGGGCCAGGCGGGCGATCTGGGAGGCCTCGGCGGCGAACGACTTGACCACGCGGGTGCCGTTCACGTTCTCGTCGACGACCA
>JAERSO010000105.1 GCA_016845585.1 Acidimicrobiaceae bacterium
GTCTTGGCCGTGAACTTGAGCCGGTCGGCGGTGTCGAGGTGGCGGGTGGCGAGCCAGGAGTAGCTGGCGACCACATTGCTGGCGATGAGCGTGTTCTCGAGATCGAAGACGGCGAGCTGTCGATCCTCCGACAGGACCTGCCTGCGGAGCCGGTCGACGCGGTCGGTGGCCTGCCGTGTGCCGGGTGCCATTTTCAGGCGGGCTTGCTTGACCATCGACGGGAGGTGAATCTCGTGGACGTATGTCTGCCAGTCGATGGCCCTCGGGTCCATGCAGAAGTCGCGCTGGTCGTCGGCGTCGAGGCTGTTCCAGAGCTCGTACATGTTGTCGAGCTGGTAGAGCGCCTCGCACTCGGTGTAGGCACCGTAGAGCTCGACGTAGCCATTGGCCCGTTCGAGCTGGTCCTTCTTCTCCTCGAGCTCGGCACCGAATTCGGCCTGGCGACCACGCAGCGGCAGGGCATCCAGCACCCGTTCGGCGGTGTTGAGCGTCTTCTGAGCCCGGTCCAGCTGGCGGGCGACCCGGCCCCGACCGGGGAACGACCACTCAGGGACCGAGATCGGCTGGTTCTTGTCGTCGTAGACCGGGTTCTCGGTGAACCAGCTGCGGACATGGTCGACCATGTCGCCGTACTTGAGCGGGTTGCCGGAGCCGCTGGCGATCTGGGTGACGTGGGGCTGGTCGACGCCGGCATCGTCGAGCTTCGGTCCACGGGCGGCGACGGCAAGGATCGTGGCGACCACGAGGTCGCACGGGATCACGTCGATGATGCCCTCGGGGACACCGGGGAACTCCTTGAGCAGACCGCGGGCGTAGGCGGCGATGACCGGTTCGGCCATGCGGAAGCCGCGAATCCAACCGGGTGCGGGTTCGGCGAGGGCCGACTCGATGATCGACGGGCGAACGATCGAGACCGGGACATCGCCCTTGGTCTCCACCAGGCTGCGCTCGCCGAGGGCCTTGGTGAAGGCGTAGGCGTCGGGGAAGCCGAGGCTGCTGGCGCGAGCCCGTCCGGCGTCGGTCATCTGCTGGCCGACCCACTTCTGGCGGAGCTGTTCGATGCGGTCAGCGATGGCCGGCGTGCCGGCGGCACCGAGGGCCTGCACCGCTTCATCGCGCAGGAGCTCGAGACGCTCGGGCGTGCGGCTGGCCTGTTCGGCGTCCTTGCGGGCCTGGTGGGCGTTGTTGACCTCGGCGCGCCAGTCGACGTCGACGAAGAAGGGTGACTCGTTCACCAACTGCTCGGGAGCCTTGCCCCGTCGGCTGCCGGCGACATAGCAGGTGGACACCGCGACGAGATGCGCGCACTCGCCGGGCTGGAGTCCGCCCATGGTCGGCTCAGTGCGTTCCTCGGCGCCGGCTCGCAGGCCGGCGGCCACCCGACCCGGGCCGAGAAGGTTCACTTCGACGGCGTCGTCGAGGGCAGAGTCGAAGCTCACGGTGGCGGCCGAGTGGATGGCGACGTCGGCGGTGGCGAACATGGCCCGGCCGTCATCGTCGAGGCCGAGGCCATCGGTGCCGACATCGCCCTTGATGGCGTGGATGCGGCGGCTGCACATGTCCGCGAACGATTCGCCCTCGCGTCCCCCGACCGATGCCGAGTCCTCGGCGAACTCGGCTCGGACGCGGTCGAAGGCGTCGTTCTTGAGGATGTCGCGATCGACGCGAGCCTGGGCGCCACGGCGGCCCGGACGCACGAGCAGGATCAGCTCGCACTCAGGGATCGTCCGCAGCAGACGTTCGACAAGGGCGGTGCCCAGGAACCCGGTGGAACCCGTCACCGCGATGCGTTTGCCGTTGAGCTGCTCGCGTATCACCCCACTGTTCTATCCGATCTCTCTACCAATTGGTAGAGGACGTGTGATATCAACGATCCCATGGCCGCCTCGACACGGGACCGCATCCTCGATGCTGCGCTGCGTGCGTTCGGCGGCGACGGGCACGCCGCGACGTCGCTCGATGCCCTTGCGGCCGAACTCGGCATCCGAAAGCAGACGATCCTCTACTACTTCCCGTCGAAACAGATCTTGTTCGAGGCCGTGATCGACACCGCTGCCGTCGATCTCGCAAAGGTGTTCGACGAGGAGGCGTCGCGGGGGCTCACCGGCATGAATCAGGTCGAAGCGCTGGTCAGAAGGGTCTTTCGCCTCGCGGTCGCGCGTCCCGAGTTGTTGGGCCTGGTGCGCGAGGTGACCCGTCCCGGGTCCCTGTCGGCCGACCGCCTGGCGACCCAGGTTTCGCCCGTGTTCGACCGGGCCCGCGAGTTCCTCCAGCGCGAGATGGACGCCGGAAACCTCCGCAGGTCCGACCCGTCCATGCTCTTGCTCTCGCTCTACTCGACGGTCGTCGGCGTGGCCACCGAACTCGAAGTCCAGCGAGCCATGGGCCTCGCCCCCAACCTCCGCGGCACCCTGGCCCGCCGCCAGGAACTCACCCGCTTCCTCCGAGCCGCCCTCGAACCACAAGTAACGCTGGGGTCTGTCCCCAGCGTTACTTAGTGGTCGGTGCGGGTGTGGCGGTGCTTGCGGGCGTGGCGGGCGAGGGCGAGGTCGACGAGACGGTCGATGAGGTCGCTGTAGTCGAGGCCGGCGGCCTGCCACATCTTCGGATACATCGAGATCGGTGTGAAACCCGGCATCGTGTTGATCTCGTTGACCATCCAACCCCGGTTGCGGGCCGGATCTCGACTGCCGTCCTCGTAGAAGAAGTCGACTCGCGCAAGGCCCTCGACCTTGCACGCCCGATACGCGCCGATGGCGAGACGCTGCATCTCCGCGAGCTCGGTTGCGTCGAGCGGCGCGGGGATCAGGAGATCCGCGCCATCGTCGTACTTGTCCTCGTAGTCGTAGAAGTCGGCGCCGGGCACGACCTCACCGGCGACGCTCGCCTCGGGATCCTCGTTGCCCAGCACCGAGATCTCGATCTCGCGACCGACCATCTCCTCTTCCAGGATGACCTCATGGTCGTACGTGGCCGCGAGTTCGATGGCGGCGACGACACCGGCGCGATCACTCGCCCGAGAGACCCCGACCGAGGAGCCCATGTTGGCCGGCTTGATGAACATCGGCAGGCCGAGTGCATCGATGGCAGCATCGGCTTCATCGTCCAGAGTGGCGACCGAGCCGTCGGGACGACGCAGCTCTCCCTGGTCGATGGTGAACCACCGGTACTTGCACTGGGGGATGCCGTGCGATGCCAAGTGGTCCTTGCACGCGACCTTGTCCATGCAAAGCGCCGATGCCAGCACTCCTGCACCGACATAGGGCACATCGGCGAGTTCGAGAAGACCCTGGATCGTGCCGTCCTCACCCATGGGGCCGTGCATGACCGGGAGCACGACGGTGACCGGAGCATCGCCGCCGCCGGTGCCGTTGAGCGCGGGGAGCGCCTCGACCGTCGGTCCCGACGCGGAGAGTTGATCGGGCATGTGCTCGACGCCGTCCTCCAGTGCCATTCGAGCGCCCTCAGCGAGCACCCAGTCGCCGGATCGGGTGATGCCGACCGGTTCGATGTCGTAGCGCTCGGGATCGGCCGCGGCGAGCACATGGCGAGCCGAGACACACGAGACGTCGTGCTCCGCTGACCGGCCACCAAACAGGACCACGAGTCGGATCCTGGGGTCGGGGGAGGCAGTCGGGGGCGAGTGAGTATCGGCGAGATCGTCCACGACCCGACCGTACTCGTGCCACACTCCACAGATGCGTTGGACCCGTGACGAGCTCGCTGTCGCCGTTGACGGCGTGGCCTCCGGTCCGGATGTCCTGGTCGAGTGGGTGACGCAGGACTCCCGGGAGGTGGGGGACCATGCCCGGTCGCTGTTCGTGCCCCTGGTCGCCGACCGCGATGGACACGATTTCATACCCGCGGCCTTCGCCGCGGGCGCCGTGGCCACGCTCGCCAGCCGGGACGTCGATGTCTCTGGTCGGCTCGTCATCAGGGTGCCCGACACGGCGACCGCACTCGCTGCCCTCGGCGTGGACGCCCGACGTCGACTCGATGGTGCCGAACTCATCGGTATCACCGGCTCGGTCGGCAAGACGACGACCAAAGACCTCCTGGCGGCCGTGCTGCGAACCAGTCGGCGCACGCACGCCAACGCCCGGTCGTTCAACAACGAGATCGGCGTGCCGCTGACACTCGCCCAGGCACCCGAAGGCGCCGAGGTTGTCGTGATCGAGATGGGAGCGCGCGGCGTCGGCCACATCGCTGAGCTGTGTCGGATCGCCCGGCCGACGGTGGGGATCGTGACGACGGTCGGCTCGGCTCACACGAGCGAGTTCGGGAGTGTCGAGGCGGTTGCGGCCGGCAAGGGCGAGCTGATCGAGGCACTGCCGGCCGAGGCCGACGGTGGTATCGCCGTCCTCAACGCCGATGTGTCGCTCGTGGCCGCGATGGCTGAGCGGACCCGGGCGAGGGTGGTGACCTTTGGCGCCGTCGGCGATGTGCGAGCCGAAGCCGTCCACCTCGACGACGACTTGACCCCCAGCTTCCGGTTGGTATCACCTTGGGGTTCGGCGGAGGTTCGCCTCGGCGCTCGAGGCCTGCACCTCGTCGACAACGCCTTGGCCGCGCTCGGCGCGGCGTTGCCCCTCGGGGTGGCCCTCGACGACGCCGTGGCCGCGCTGGCCGCGCCGATCCTTTCCCCCATGCGCATGTCGCTCGTCCGCTCGCGGACAGGAGCCCGGATCCTGGACGACACGTACAACGCAAACCCCATGTCGATGGTCGCCGCACTGCGATCGCTGGCCCATGTGCCGGCGGAGCGCCGTGTCGCGGTCCTCGGTGTGATGGCCGAGCTCGGGGAGGAGTCCGCGTCCGAGCATCGGCGCATGGCGGCACTCGCCGCGGAGCTCGGGATCAGGGTCGTGGCCTTCGACACGCCGGAGTACGGCGACAGCGTCTCCCACGTCTCGACCATCGAAGCCGCCGAAGCCGCTCTCGGCGAGCTGACCGACGGTGATGCCGTCCTCGTCAAGGGATCTCGTGTCGCCAGGCTCGAACGGTTGGTCGGCCTTCTCTAGCGGTGCCTACGGCGTCTGATCGGTCGGTACCGCTCAGCACTCCGGAGTGGTGACAACGGCCCGGGCAGTGGCGAGCATCTCGTCGACCGTGCCGTTGAACGGGGGCTCGAGGATCCAGACGAAGCTTGTGCAGGCAAACGCCACCTCGGCGCCCCGGGCCAGACCGAGTCCATCGCCGGCTGTCGGGAGCGTGATGCGGATGTCGGTGCTGTCGATGGTCTCGATCACGGTGTCGCCTGTGAAGTAGCGAGGCAGCATCGGGTCGAACCATCCGGACGGGGCGACATCGGCGACCGAGATCTGGCCCGTCGGAGAAATGAACTGCAGATACCCCTCCTCGCTGCCGAACTCGGGCGGCTGCGCGATCGCGATGTTGCGCATTCCGGCGGCGGCGAGCACGGCGATCCCGTGCTCCTCGGCAGCGAGATTCACCTCATCCTCGAAGGGGGGCCGGGGGTCGGCACTCCACTCCTTGGAGGCTGCGCCCAGGCTGTAGTCCAGATGGCCGATCACGATCGACTCGCCATCAGGACCGCTGACCGCCCAGATCGACATGTCCTCGTCGAGGAACTCCCCGGGTTCTTCGGTGACCGGATTCTGTACGTAGGAGATGGCACCGAAGGGAGTTGCCGGGACGTCGAGTGTCTGCACAACGAAGGCGACCCGTGCACCGGTCCATGCCGCGAGTGCAAGCGAGTGATCTCCACCCGGCCCCGAAGCAGTGAGTAGGCCGCAGTCCAGCCCCAACCGTTCGGCATAAGTGGCGCCGCCGGCCGTGCGATCTGCGAATCGAGCAGTGGACTCAGCGGACGACCACGGCACGCCCGACGCCAAGCCGGCGAGAGCGAGTGCCTGCTCGACGGTCGAGAGGGCGATCGTGTCGTCACAAACGGGACTCGGCGCCGTGGTGGTCGTACTGGTGGTCGTCGAGCTGCTCGACGTGGTCGACGTTGCGGGCACCGAGGTCGACGTCGAGGTCGAACTGCTCGGCGGGAGCGTGGTCTGTTCAGCCGTGGTGCCACACGCGGCAGCGACCATGGTGATCACGAAGAACGGTGCCAGTACGGACCGCATACCTGGAGTGTGGGCCTCGGGCGGCGCATGGACCAGGGTCCGTCGTCAGTATTCGGGTGCCTCGATCATCGGCGTGGACCGGTAGCTCATCGTGAGGCAGTGGAACGTTGGACCTGGACGAGTCGGTAGAGCCGGCCGATGAACGCCGCGATCTGTTCCCGGGTGACGACGTCGCGCGGGGAGAACTCCGTCGGCGACGTGCCTGTGGTCAGACCGAGGTGGTAGATGCAGTCGATCTCCGGCTTGGCGTATGACATGAGGTCGACGTCGAGGAACGGCGTCGGATCGGTGCTGCATGAGTTTCCGAGTGCCCGCCAGACTCGCGCCAGGAAGGCGGCCATCTCTTGTCTGGTCACCTCGCGAGCAGGATCGAACGTCGTGGCGGTGGTACCGGTGGTGATGCCCTCCTGGTAGAGGCAACCGATGGCGGGAGCTGCGAACGACGGAGCGATGTCGGTGAACGGCGTGGTCTGGTCTGAGCACTCCTGCCCGAGGACGTTCCAAGTCCGAGCGAGGAAGGCGGCCATGTGATCTCGGCGTAGTCCGAGGTCGGGTGAGAACGTGGCCGCGCTGGTGCCAGTGGTGATGCCGAGGGCGAACAGCAGATCGATGTCCGACGCTGCGAAGGAGTCCTCGCTCACGTCAAGGAACGGGGCGGGAGTGACGGTAGGACCCGTCGTACCTCCGCCTCCGGGATCAGGCGCCGGCTGTTCGACCGTCCAGCCGAACTCGACCACCGCCGCATCGGTGCCATCGTCGACCGTCACCGTCACATCGTGGGTCCCGACCTCGCTGACCACACCGCTGATGACGCCGGTGTTGGGATGAATCGTCAGTCCTGATGGCAGCCCGACTGCGGAGAAGGTGAATCCCTCGCCGTCGGGGTCATGGGCTTCGACAAGCAGGCTGATCTCGTCGTCGACCTCGGACGCCTGGTCGCTGGGAGTGGCGACAACCGGCGCATTGTTGGGGATCGGATCGATGGTGATGTCGACCCCGTCGTAGACCGAAGGGTCGTCGGCGAGCGCGGCTCGCACGGTCACCGAGCCGCCGGCGGGAACGGTGGTGGGAGCGATGTAGAGGCCGTCAGAGCCCACCGTGCCGACAGTCGCGTCGCCGCCGGGAACCCCCTCGACACTCCAGCTGACATCTCCATCAGAGTCAGTGACGGTCGCGGAGAGATCGGCGGAGGTCCCGGCGATCAGCGAGGCGGGGGCGCCGGATATCTCGACGGCAGGCACGAGAACTCGACCGACATCGATGGACGCTGCCGCACGGGTGGGATTGAGCGGGAATGCCGACCCCAGATCGAACGCGATGTACTCGAAGCTGTCGGGACCCTCGTAGCCGGGGGAGGGCGTATAGGTGACGGCCGCCGACGAGAGTGTGCTGCCGACGGTGACATCGAGCGTGCCGTGCTCCGGGGCTGTGACGATTCGGAAGCGTCGACTGCCAGGTGATCCGAACTGCTCGGTCTCGAGCGTGATGTCGACTGGCGCGCCGAGCGTCTCGGCAGCGATCGGCAGCGCGTTGTAGCCCGGGATGATCGACGGCTCGCTGGCGAACCCGATCTCGTTGTTGGACTCATCGGACTCACGAACGCGGTTGTAGGGGTCAGCCTCATTGGCGAGGTAGTAGACGCCAGGGGCAGTCTCGGAGACGTCGATCCATTGGTACGTCAGATACGCGCCATAGACGTCGCGCCATCCCGCGCTCGTGCCCATGACGAGCGAGTCGGTGGTGGGATTTCCGCTGTCGCAGAACTGTGTGACGCTGCCGCTGTAGGTGAGCGAATTCTGGGGGCCGGAGTAGTCCTCCGCCTCGGCCCGCTCGATGTCGTAGAGACAGAAGCCGACCTTCTGGCCGGGCGCTGCTTCGGCGGTCTGGTCCTGATTCCAAAGTGAGTAGCGGCCGATCTCCATCAGGTGGAAATGGTTGTGGCCATCAGCGGTCTCGAACTGCACAAGCGGGGTGGCAACGATGTTCCAGTTCCCGTCTGAGTCGAGGGCGCGCTGATGCACGGCGTTGGGGTCGGCGCTGTTGGTGATCTGAGGATTGCCCGATACCTCGAGCGGGCCGTCGCCGACGTTGGTGACATACCCGTCGAACCGCAGGATGAGCCGATCAGTGCCGGTGTACGTGTTGATCTCCACGCCGCCAAACGGATCCGGCTCATCGGAGATGAGGTCGGGCAACAGGAGTGACGCGGCGCCGGCGGGGCCCGGAGCGAGGGGGCCGGCAAATGCGGCGGCAACGGTGGTGATGGCGATCAGCCGGCGAGTGGGCCGGAGCTGGCGTCTCGCGAACGCGCCAAGCTGCCTCGTGCGGGTCGCGATCACAGCCAGAGTGGCAAGGATCGTCATGACGGCGATGAGCCCGACTGGCAATCCCTGCTGGACGGCGTCGGTCCCCGCCCCGAGTGTGGATTCGACGCGCATCAATTCGTCGGGGTCGTGATGGGCGGAGGCCGGTGATGCAGTGACGAGTACTGCGACGGTTGCGACCGTAGCGGCGGCGACAGCACGACGGATGCGTTTGTTGAGGGCGATTCCGGTCATCAAGTCTCCGTGCTCGATGTGGGGCCGGTTTCGCTCTGGCTCCCTCTCAGCGCTGCGACCAGGCTTGCTGAGAGTTCAACGCCTCCCCGCGCGCAGTTGCGCGCTCAGACCATGAGACTACGCGCGAACCCAGGTCGGGAGAATAGGTCCAATGCACTGTTGCCGTCGCCTGGGAACGTCAGTCGTCGGTGTTGACGGGCAGCTCGTCAGGAGGAAGCGGCACATTCGAATCGAGATAGCTACGCAGCTTGTCGGCATCACAGTCCGGGCACAGCCACACCACCCGAAGTGACTGAATCGACAGCTGCGTGCCGCGGCTCTTGTCGAGGATCGCCTGGAGCGCGTCTCGCACGTCGGTGCGTCCACACGCCGGGCACTTGGGCGTGAAGTCCCGCTCCCACATTGCGTTGCACTCGCCGCAGGTGATGTTGATCACGCCGCCTACTGTCTTGCCGACGAGGTTCTCGTCCTCATCACAGTTCGGGCAGGAAACCAGCGGCATGCGGTGAAGGGTATGCGAGTCCGGTGGTCACTTCGTCGTCACCTGAGCGATTCGCATATGGTCCGGGACCATGGTTGATGTCCCGGACTTCCGCTCGGTCACGGTCGAGGCGCTCGCCGCCATGGTTCGTGGGGGCGAGCTGACGGCCGCCGCCGTGACCGACGCCGCCCTGAGCCGCATCGACGCGTCGAACCACGAGATCAACGCGTTCGTCGCGGTCGACGCCGACAGCGCCCGGGCCCAAGCTGCGGCCCTCGATGCCCGGATCGCCGCCGGGGATGACGTCGGTCCACTGGCCGGGATTCCGATCGGGGTCAAGGACCTCGAGGACGCGGCCGGGTTCCGCACCACGCGAGGGGCGATGCATCTCGCCGATGCCCCTGCGGCAACCGCGGACTCCACCGAGGTCGCCCGGCTGCGGGCCGCCGGCTGCGTCGTCCTCGGCAAGACCAATACTCCCGAGGCCGGTTGGATCGGCGACACGTTCAACCCTCTGTTCGGACCCACCAAGAACCCGTGGAGCCTCGACCGTACGCCCGGCGGGTCGTCCGGCGGCACGTCGGCTGCGGTGGCGGCCGGCATGGTGCCGATGGCGACCGGCTCCGATGGCGGCGGTTCGATCCGCATCCCGTCCGGAATCTGCGGCATGTCGAGTTTCAAGCCGACGCAGGGACGCATCCCCTCCGGGCCGGGGCCGCTCGGCGCCGCCGACCTGTCGACCGTCGGGCCGATGGCGCGGCGGATCCGCGATGTCGCCCTCGCCCTCGACACGGTCGTCGGGCCCGACGCCAACGACCTGCGCTCGCAGCCCGCGCCGGCCGAATCGTTCCGCGATGCCTGTGAGGAGCCCACCCCGCCGACCCGGCTGTTGTGGTGCAAGAGCGTCGATGGTTCGCCCGTCGACGACGAGGTGGCCGAGATCGCCGAGGCCGCTGTCGAGCGCGTCCGAGCCGCGGGGGTCGAGGTCGTCGAGACCGAGCCGCTCATGCCCGAGGTGATGAAACCGTTCCTGCTGCTGTTCTACGGCGGCATGGTGCCGACGTACCGCGACTTGCTCGGCACACCGGCTTTCGCGCAGGTCACGCCGGGTCTGCAGACCTTGATCGAGGGGGCGGAACGCCGCCTCTCCGTCGACGCGGTCGAGCAGGCTCGCAAGGCCGCCCAGGCGATGTCGATGCGGTTGGCCGACGCCATGGATGGGTTCGATGCGCTGATCACGCCGATGACCGTCGGCCACGCGCCGGTGTCGGAACAGATGGGCACGGTCAACGGCGAGCCCACACACTCGTGGGTCGCCAACACGGCACCGTTCAACGTCACCAAGCGCCCGGCCGGCACCACCTGCATGGGGTTCGCGTCCGACGGCATGCCGCTGGCCATCCAGGTCGTCGGTCACTGGCTCGCCGACGTGCGCACCGTCGAACTCACCGCCTGGCTCGAGGACCTGTTCGGGCTCGACCCGGTGGCGCCCTACGCCACATGACCCTCCAGGTCGTCGGCCACGACCATGTCGTGCTGGTGGTGGGCGACGTCGAGCGTTCGCTGGCCTGGTATCGCGACCGGCTCGGCATCCCATCGGAACGCGAAGCCCAATGGCGCGCCGGCGAGGTGCCGTTCGTCTCGCTGCGGATCAGCGACACGACCCTGATCGACCTCATGGAGGGGGAGCGGACCGGCATGAACGCCGATCACATCTCCCTCGCCGTATCCCCGGACACCGACCTCGAGGCCGTCGCCTCATCCGGTGACTTCGATGTCATCCGCGGACCCGTCACCATCTGGGGAGCACAAGGCCACGGCGTCGGTCTCTACGTCCGCGACCCCGACGGCAACACGATCGAACTCAAGCATTACGCCTGACGGATCGACGCACGGACCCGATATCGTCTTCGTTCCCGGGCCGTTAGCTCAGTTGGCTAGAGCGCTGCCTTCACACGGCAGAGGTCACTGGTTCGAATCCAGTACGGCCCACACACATATAGCCCCAGGTCAAAGGCTGTCTCTGAGCTTGGACGCCTCGAGATCGTCCTTTCGAAAGAGCCCGAGGTGCTGCGCCGCGCGAAGTACTGCTTCGACCATGGTTCAGACTTCGACTACTGCGCATGCCTCGCTTTCGAGGACGTGCCGCAACGAGCGCCGGAGGCTGCTCGAAGGCTTCTGGTTCGACTGAACGGCCCCGTGCGATGTGGTCTTGGCCCAT
>JAERSO010000106.1 GCA_016845585.1 Acidimicrobiaceae bacterium
GTCCTGCGCACCCCCGACGACCGCTTCGTCGACCTGCCCGACTTCGACTTCGAACCGCACTACGCCGAGGTGCCCGACGGCGACGGGGGGACGCTGCGGATGCATGTCCTCGACGAGGGGCCCGCCGACGCCGCCCCCGTCCTGCTGCTCCACGGCGAGCCGTCGTGGGCCTACCTGTACCGGCACATGGTCCCGGTGCTCGTCGACGCCGGCCACCGCGTCGTCGTGCCCGACCTGGTCGGCTTCGGGCGCAGCGACAAGCCGACCGAGCAGTCCGACTACACCTACGCCCGCCACGTGGCGTGGACGTCGTCGCTGGTGTTCGACCACCTGGACCTGCGCGACGCCACCTTCTTCGGCCAGGACTGGGGCGGCCTGATCGGCCTGCGCCTGGTCGCCGCCCAGCCCGACCGGTTCGCCCGCGTCGTGGTCGGCAACACCTTCCTGCCCACCGGCCACGGTCGACCGTCCGAGGCGTTCCTCGCCTGGCAGCAGTACTCCCAGACCTCGCCGAGCTTCAACGTCGGCAAGATCGTCAACGGCGGGTGCGCCACGGAGTTGACCGACGCCGAGATCGCCGCCTACGACGCCCCGTTCCCCGACGACGCCCACAAGGCAGGCGCACGCATCTTCCCGGCGCTCGTGCCGACCAGTCTCGACGACCCCGAGTCCCAGCCCAACATCGAGGCCTGGACGGTGCTCGAGGCGTTCGACCGCCCGTTCCTGTGCGCCTTCGGCGACCCCGACCCGATCACCGCCGGCAACGACCGGCCGTTCCGCGAGAAGGTCCCCGGCGCCGCAGGCCTCGACCACCCGACCATGGTCGGTGGCGCCCACTTCCTGCAGGAGGACGTCGGACCCGACCTGGCCGCCGTGATCGCAAACCTGATCGCCACGACCTCCTGACGCCTGCGAGGCTGCTCCGGTGCCGCACGAGTTCACCCAGGTCGACGCGTTCGCCGACGAGGCGTTCCGGGGCAACCCGGCCGCCGTGGTGGTCCTCGACGGGCCGGCCGACCCGGCCTGGATGCAGGCGGTCGCCCTCGAGATGAACCTTTCGGAGACGGCGTTCTGCCACCCGTCCGACGCAGCGGTGTCCGACGACTCGGCGGGGGAGTGGGACCTGCGCTGGTTCACCCCGACCGCCGAGGTCGACCTGTGCGGCCACGCCACCCTGGCGACCGCCCACGTGCTGGCCACCGACCACGGCGTGGCCGGCGAGATGGGCTTCCACACCCGGTCCGGCCGCCTCGCTGCCGTGGCCACCAACGGCGGCATCCGTCTCGACTTCCCCGTCGACGTCCTCGAGCCCGTCCCGGTCACCGAGGCCATGTCGGCGGCGGTCGGGTGTCCGGTGGTCGGCGCCGCGATGGGTGCCACCGATCTGGTGGTCGAGGTGGGCACGGCCGCCGAGGTGCGGTCCTGTCACCCGGACCTCGGCCTGGTGGCCGGGCTGGCCGACCGGGCCGTGATCGTGACGGCGGCCTGCGACGACCGGGACGACGTGGCCATCGTGTCGCGCGTCTTCGGTCCCAACGTCGGCATCGTCGAGGACCCGGTCACCGGATCGGCCCACACCACGCTGGCGGCCTGGTGGGCGCCGAGGCTCGGCGATGCCTTCCGGGCCGAGCAGGCGTCGGCCCGTGGTGGTGAGCTGGACGTCCGACTCGTCGGCGACCGGGTGCACCTGACCGGCCGTGCGGTGACGGTGATCCGCGGCAGCATCCTCTGAACGCCCGGCCGAGAACAGGAAGCGAGACATGACCGAACGGACCGAACTGCGACGGATTCCGGACCGCAGCGTCACCGACCGCGACGCCATCCACGCCGTGCTCGACGAGGGGCTGCTGGCCCACGTCGGGCTCATCGCCGGCGGCCCGGCCGGTGGCGACGCCGCCCATCCGGTCGTCATCCCCATGCTGTACGCCCGGGACGGCGAGCGGCTCTACCTGCACGGCTCGCCGGCCAGCCGCCTGCTCCGGACGGCGAAGAAGGGCGCCGAGGTGTGCGTGACGGTCACGCTGCTCGACGCCCTGGTCCTGGCCCGGTCCGGCCTCCACCACTCCATGAACTACCGGTCCGTCGTCGTGATGGGCACCGCGGTGGAGGTCACCGATGCCGACGAGAAGGTCGCCGCCCTGGACCGCATCGTGGACCACACCATTCCCGGTCGCGTGGCCGCCGTCCGTCCCGCCCGCGAGTCCGAGGTCCGGGCCACCACGGTGCTGGTGCTGCCGCTCGACGAGTGCTCCATGAAGGTCCGGACCGGGCCGCCGATCGATGACGACGAGGACATGGACGAGGACGCCTGGGCCGGGCTGATCCCGATCGGCGTGGCCGTCGGCGAACCGGTGCCCGACGACGACACCGGTGACGACCCGGTCCCGGACCACGTGGCCGACTGGGCCCGCGGCCCGGGTCGGGCGAACGGTCGGGCGGTCTGAGCCATGGCGCTGGTCGGAGCGATCGACCAGGGCACCACCTGCACGCGCTTCCTCGTCGTCGACGAGGCGGGCACCGTCGTCGCCTCGGCGCAGCGTCCCCACGCCCAGCACTTCCCCCGGCCCGGTTGGGTCGAGCACGACGCCGACGAGATCCTGGCCAACACCTGGGCCGTCGTCGCCGAGGCCCTCGAAGCCGGTGGCCTGGTCGCTGGCGACCTCGCGGCGGTCGGGATCACCAACCAGCGCGAGACCCTCGTGGCGTGGGACCGCACGACCGGCCGCCCGCTGCATCCGGCGATCGTCTGGCAGGACGTCCGCTCCGCCGACATCGTCGACCGCCTCGCCAGCCCCGGGAGCAATGTCGGGGGCAGCGTCGGGGGCATCGACCGCTTCCGGACGACGACCGGCCTGCCGCTCGCCACCTACTTCAGCGGACCGAAGATGACGTGGCTCCTCGACGAGGTCGACGGCCTCCGAGCCGCCGCGGAGGCCGGCGACGCCTGCCTCGGCACGGTCGACGCCTGGCTGCTGTGGCACCTCACCGGCGGCCCCGACGGCGGCCGGTTCGCCACCGACGTCACCAACGGCTCGCGCACCCTCCTGATGGACCCCGCCACCCTCGCCTGGGATCCCGACCTGCGCGCCGCCATGGACGTGCCCGCGGCCGCCCTGCCCGAGATCGTCCCGTCGAGCGGACGGATCGGAACGGGCGTCGGCCCGCTGGCCGGCGTGCCGGTCGCCGGCATCCTCGGCGACCAGCAGGCCGCCCTGTTCGGCCAGGGCTGCCACGAGGCCGGGCGGGCCAAGAACACCTACGGCACCGGCTGCTTCCTGCTGCTGCACACCGGCGACGAGGCGGTGCCCTCCACCCACGGCCTGCTCACCACCGTCGCCGCCCAGGTCGCCGGACGGCCGGCCACGTATGCCCTGGAGGGGTCGGTGGCCATGGC
>JAERSO010000107.1 GCA_016845585.1 Acidimicrobiaceae bacterium
GCTGCTTCTTCCGCGGCGTCGGCCTGATCAACGGACGCCGTTGTGGCAGCAGCGACAGCGGGCCGCCGATCTCCTGTCTGTTGCGTCGAAGTACCCGAGCTTCCCGATGCTGCTCGAGGCGACGCGGGAATGCGTGAACGATGTGTTCGACCTTCCGGCGCTCCGGCAGGTCATGACGGATCTGCGGAGTCGCAGGATCCGCACGGTCGCGGTCGACACCGATTCCGCGTCTCCGTTCGCCCAGTCGCTGCTGTTCTCGTGGATCGCCGTCTACATGTACGAGGGTGATGCGCCGATCGCCGAGCGCCGCGCCGCTGCGCTCGCGCTCGATCGTGAGCTCCTGCGTGATCTCCTCGGTGCGGAGGAACTGCGTGAACTGCTCGATGCCGAGGTCCTCGCGGATCTCGAACTGGAGCTCCAGCGCCTCGTCGACGGCCGACGAGCACGTGATGCCGACGAGCTGCATGATGCGCTTCGCACGCTCGGCCCGCTCGATCGGCTCGGGCTCGACGCCCGGTCGATCGACGGCGCACCTGTCGGCGAGTGGCTCCAGTTGCTGCGCGAGGAGCGGCGGGTGATCGATGTCCGAGTCGCCGATCAGGAATGCGTCGCCGCGGCCGACGATGCAGCGCGGCTCCGCGATGCGGTGGGAGTCGCGCTCCCGGTCGGGCTCCCGGCCGTCTACACCGATCCCGTCGTAGATCCGCTCGGCGATCTGTGCCGCCGCTACGCCCGCACCCACGGTCCGTTCGTCACCCGTGATGTCGCTCAGTGGCTCGGCGTCTCCGAGGATCGGATCGCGGTGGCGCTGGGTCGACTCGTTTCCGACGGCACGCTCGTGCGCGGCGAGTTCCGGCCCGGTGGCTCCGAGCGGGAGTACTGCGATGACGACGTGCTCAGGCAGCTGCGGCGACGTTCGCTCTCGAAGCTTCGCCACGAGATCGAACCCGTCGATGGTGACGCACTCGCCCGATTCCTCCCGTCGTGGCAGGGCGTCGGGAGCCGACGGCGTGGTGTGGACGGACTGGCCGAGGTCGTCGGACAACTCCAGGGCGCGGCCATCGCCGCATCCGTTCTCGAAGGCGATGTGCTCAGATCCCGGCTCCGTGGCTATCAGCCCAGCGACCTCGATCAGCTCTGCACCACTGGAGAAGCGGTGTGGATCGGCGCTGGTTCGATCGGGAGCGCCGACGGCCGCATCCGCCTCATGTTTCGGGACCAGGTCGGATTGCTCGCCCCGGTTCCCGCTGACGACGACCGGCCGACCGAGCCGATCCATGACGCACTGCGGACGCACCTCGCCGACCGCGGAGCGTCGTTCTGGGGCGACCTCGTCGCGGCCGCGCAAACGGCGGATCTGCCCTACGACGACGACACGGTGCACGCCGCGCTCTGGGACCTCGTGTGGGCAGGTGAGGTCACGAACGACTCCCTGGCGCCATTGCGGGCGCTCGTCGCCGGCTCGGGGGGAAAGAAGACGGCCACACGTCAGGCCCGTGGGGGGCGCCGGCTCCGCGCCCGACCGGGTGGTCTGACGGCGACGGGGCCGCCGAGTGCCGCCGGCCGTTGGTCGCTGGTCGAACCTCTTCGACAGCCCGCTCCCGTCCCGACGGAAGCGTCCTACGCCAAGGCCCACCAGCTCCTCGACCGCTACGGCGTCCTCACCCGTGAGACGGCCCTGAGCGAGGGGGTGACCGGCGGATTCGCCGGTGTCTATCCCGTGCTCAAGGCACTCGAGGAACGAGGAGAGGTGCGGCGGGGCTACTTCGTTGCCGGCCTCGGTGCGGCACAGTTCGCCCTCCCAGGAGCCGTGGATCGCCTCCGCGCTGTCCGAGAACTCGAGTCGGGCGAGCCGCCGCTCGTCCTCGCCGCAACCGATCCGGCCCAGCCGTACGGCGCCGTGCTGGCGTGGCCCGAGACCGAGGGACGCCCGGTTCGAGCGGCGGGCGCCCATGTCGTGACGATCGAAGGGGTGGCGGTTGTCGAACTCGAACGCGGTGGCCGCTCGCTCATCACCTTCCCGCTCGCCCACGACACCGACGCGTGGATCGATGCAATCCAGGGTCTCGTCAAGGATGGACGACTCCGCCAACTCGAGATCGGCAAGGTCGACGGGCGACCGGTGCGAGAAACGCCATGGGCGGCTCGGCTCGAAGCTGCCGGATTCTCGCCGGGATACCGGGGGATGGTCTTCAGGGGGTAGCGGGCGTCAGGGTGGCTAGAGCCGCTCGATCGACGGTCCGGTGACGACACCTCGGGTGTCGAGAACGAGGGATGCCTCGGGGAACGGGGCTGCCTCGAGAATGTCGTCGTGGGGCTGCACGAGGATCACGAGGTCCGCGGCCGCAAGGGCACCAGGGAGGTCGTCGACCTTGGCCAGGATCGCGCCATCAACCTCGAACTCATCGACGTGGGGGTCGAAGTACTCGAGCTCTGCGCCCATTTCCAGGAGCCGACGGGCGAGCGGCCGGGCCGGCGTCTCGCGTTCGTCGGAGATGTTCGCCTTGTAGGTGACCCCCAACAGCAGGATCGTGGATCCGTTTACGGGCTTGCGAGCCTCGTTCAGTAGTTGCTGGGCGCGAGTGGCGACATAGGTGGGCATGCGGCCCGAAATCTCCTGCGCCAGCTCGACGAACCGGAACTGGTAGCCCAGAGAACGGACGGCATAGGAGAGGTAGTTGGGATCGATCGGGATGCAGTGGCCGCCGACGCCGGGGCCGGGATAGAAGGCCTGGAACCCGAACGGCTTCGTCCTCGCTGCATCGATCGACGCCCAGAGATCGAGCCCGAGTTCGTGCGAGAAGATGGCCATCTCGTTCATCAAGGCGATGTTCACGTGGCGGTATGTGTTCTCGAGGAGCTTGGCCATCTCGGCTTCCCTCGTCCCAACGGTGCGGACGACGGTGTCGACGACCTGTTCGTAGAGGGTCACCGCCCGCTCGGTGCACAGGTCGGTGTATCCGCCGACCACCTTGGGAGTGTTGCGGAGGCCGAAGGTCGGATTCCCGGGATCGATCCGCTCCGGTGAGTAGGCGAGGTTGAAGTCGGATCCCGCGCGGAGCCCGCTGTGCGACTCGAGGATCGGCCGGACGATGTCGTCGGTGGTGCCCGGGTAGGTCGTCGACTCGAGCACGACAAGCGTGCCAGGGGAGAGAAGCGACCCGATCGTGGTCGATGCGGCCTCGACCGCACCCAGGTCGGGGGTGGTGTCGTCGCGAAGTGGGGTCGGGACACAGATCACGATTGCCTCGGCGGTCGCCAACACCGCCGGATCGTCGGTCGCGTAGAAACCACCAGACAGCATTTCGTCGACATCAGCGTCACTGAGATCATCGATGTGGCTGATGCCCTCGTTGAGCGACGAGACAGTGGAGGCAACGACGTCGAAGCCCACGACGGACAATCCTGAACGCACAGCTTCCTGGGCGAGCGGCATGCCGACATAGCCGAGGCCGACGACAACGAGCTGGTGGGACATTGTTCTCCTTGGTCTTGCAGCACGATGGCGGCAGACGGTGAGTCTACGCGGGGTGGTTTGGTTGCTTCGGGTTGTTCCGTCGTGGCACCGCTCCAGTGGCGCTGCGGTTCGTCGCGCCGCTCATTCGTAGAGTGGTCAACCCGGCCCTCTACGGTGTTGCGCATGAGGGCACATGGAGCCGCATGGTGGCGCGGGCGCGACGTCCAGCCAACGGATGAGTCCATCCGCCGATCGAGGCGAGTTCGCCCGGGAGTGCCTCCGCTCCCGGCCGCCGTTTTCTGGCGCTGGGCTCCGGGTCTTTCGCTGTACGTGTTCGCGGCGGTCGCTTGGATGCGAACGGGAGTCGAGCTCTGGGACATCGCCAGATTCTCGGGCTACTGGATTGTTGGTCTCGTGCTCCCGGGCTTGCTTGTCTTCAGATCCGTCGTTGGTTCCCGCGGCCGCCTCACGGAAGACCTTGCGCTCGGTGCGGTCACTGGCATTGCGATGGAACTGATGGCGTGGTTCGTTGCAGTTGCGATCGGAGTCCCCGGCGTCGTACGTATCTGGTGGCTCCCCATTCTGGTGTTGTTTGCGGCGAAGCCGGAGCTGAGGAGGGTCGGTTTCGCACGGGGCAGTGAGCCTTCACCACGCCTGTGGTCTTGGGTCCTTGCCTTCGTCGGGATCATGGTGGTGGTGAGGTTCGACCTCACCTGGTTCAGGAGTTCAGCACTGCCCACCGAGTCCAGTGCGATATATCACGACATGTGGTGGCATCTCTCGCTGGCTCACGAGCTGAGCCGGGTCGTACCGCCGCAGATACCACAGCTCGCGGGCGAGCCGCTCCAATACCACTTCTTCACCCATGCCCACATGGGGATCGCGGCGAAGTCTTCGGGTGTACCGGCAGAACTCATTGTCTTCCGGTTGGCGATGGTGCCACTCGCGGTGACCGCAGTTGCCGCGCTCGCTGGCTTTGTCCGTGAGTTGGCACGCCGAGAATGGGCTGGACCGCTCGCCGCCTGGCTCGCGTTCGGAATGACTCTGCCCGTCTACATCTGGCCGGGCCGGTCACTTGTTGTCGACACGCCGTTGATTGCACGGAGTCCGACCCTGATCATGGCGCTTCCGTACATCACTGTCCTTGCCTGGGGGATGTGGCGATTGTTCGGTCGCCCGGTTCGACGCTCCGAGTTCTGCTGGCTCGCGTTGGTTCTCGCTGCTGCGAGCGCGACCAAGCCCTCCGTGATACCCGTGACGCTCGCGGGCTTGTTGGTTGGCTCAACGGCCTGTCTGCTCTGGGACCGGGCTCGTCTCCGGACGGTCGCTTCCA
>JAERSO010000108.1 GCA_016845585.1 Acidimicrobiaceae bacterium
CTCTCAAGGTGGTAGCACGGGTTCAAATCCCGTACGGGGTACTCACACTGCGCCGCTCTTCGGAGCGGCGCTTTCTTGTTGTCCGGCCTCAGGTCAAGACGGCGCGAGACGCATGGCGATGCCGGCGATCGCTTCGACCGCGGGAGCCGCCGGATCAATGTCGATCGGTGATACGCCCTGCCGATCCGCTCGGATCACTACGGCGTCCGCGGGGATGGCGATGAGGTCGTGGTCGGCGAACGCGGCGCGAACCCGTGCGTCGTCGTCGGCATTGGCAACCTTGTTCGCCACGATGGTCACGCGGCCCTGCTTCCGTTCCGTCGCGACCAGGACGGCTCGTTGACCGACATCGATCGAGCGCGGTGTCGGCTCGACGATCACGAGTGTGGAGTCGACTGACGATTCGGGTAGCCGGGTCAAGGTGCCGATTCCCGCTTCGAGGTCGGCGATGATCACGGTGTCGGATTCGGGAACAGAGCTGAGCAACTGCTCAGCGGACAAGCCGCATCAAGGTCAATCGGGTTCGGGGTTGTCGATCCGGTTGACGACGGTGAGCCGAACGCCATCAGGCGCATCGGTGCCGTAGGCGTCGAGGATGTCGTCCCACGTGTGCGCGTGCTCGTGCTCGCCTTCGTCGATCTGATCACGCAGCGACAACAGCCGTTCGGTTTCCAGGTCGCCGACGCCGAGCGAGAGCCCAAGATTCGGATTCGTATCGCAATCCAGGCCGATCACTGCGTGTCCGGTTCGGGCAAGACTACGAGCGAGCACGCCGCTCACCGAGGTCTTCCCTGAACCACCCTTGCCTACTACTGCGACTTTCATGCCACCCCGTCGGTCGGTGCCGGATCGCGTGAATCGTAGGTTGATTCCACGACCGCCACCAGTTGTTCGATTGCGTCCACGAATGGGCCGGTGCTGTGATCGAGCGGGGCGAGGGCGAGCTTGTCAGCGTCGGTGACCGACGGGTCTTCGGGCACCGAACCGATCACCGGCTCCTCCAACACCTCAGAGATCCGGCATACGTCGTCTGGGTGTGTGACCCGGTTGGGCACCACCACGACATCGGTGGGACCCCAGTCGGCTTTCGAGATGTTGCGGAGTCGGCGGGCGACATGGATCGACTTCGCGGTCGGTTCGACAACGAGCGCAAGGACGTCGGCGTACTTCGCCCAGCCGAACATCGCCTGCCTCGTCCCACCGGGAAGGTCGCCGACGAGATTCCAGGTCGTCGGGTCCATCTCGCGCACGACCTGGCTCCAGGCGTGCTGCCCGCGTTGCAGCGTCGAGAAATGGCCCCATGTGTTGCCGAACTGCAGGTAGCGAACTCGGTCAGGTCCTGCGGCGGCATAGGTGTCGATGAACGTTGTTGCATCGAGTCCCGGCCGAAGAACCCAGCGCGGTCCGTCAGCCGGACCCTCGACCACGACATCGTCAGGGGTTGGTCGATCGTCGACGGTGATGCCCAGCGAGTACGCCATTCCCGGTAGCGGGTCGGAGTCGACGGCGAGGACCGGTCGATCGCGTCGGGCGAGCAGGCGGGCGAAGGTCCCTGAGATCGATGACTTCCCGGATCCGCCCTTGCCCGCGAACGCGATCCTGATCATCCGACGTAGATGAATTCTGACGTGCCTTCGGCAGTCTCGGTCAGAATCTCGGCCAATGTTCGAAAGTGGCCACCGATCCCGGCCGCATCCTCGGACGACACCCCACGGGCGTCACTCGAGAACGGTCAAAGGGAGACGTCGAAGGGGGCATCGATCGATTCGCTGATCTTCTCGCGGATCAGGTCGCCGGCCTCGGTTTCGGGAAGGGTCGCGAGGTCGGTGACATCGACGGCAGAGCCGGCCAATCGCACTTCGGCTTCCAGCCCGCTGCCCGCGGCCACGTTGGCGAAGTGATACGCCCGAAAGAACGCTCCGGTGTCTTCTCGAGGGTCGGCGCTGCAGAAGAAGATCAGCTTGCGGCTCGTCATGTGGTGTTCCTTATCTGATCTGATCCAGCAGCGAGACGGGCCGGTGTCGGTGGTCTGTCGCTGCGCACCACCTTACGATGGGTCAGCCGGTGGACGAGCGCAAAGCTCGCTCTGCGCTCCCGGGCCGTGCAGACTGGCTCGGTGAGTGCGCAGATACGTCTGAGGGTGGAGATCACGGGAACGGTCCAAGGGGTCGGGTTTCGTCCGTTCATCTTCGGCTTGGCGCGCTCACTGGGCCTCGCCGGATCGGTGATGAATGCCGGTGACCGAGTGATCTGTGCCGTTGAAGGCCCCGAGGGTGCATGCCGGGAGTTCGTTCGCCGTGTCCGATCAGACGCGCCCCCTCTCGCAGACGTGCACACGGTCGAGGCGTCGGCATCCTCTCCCGAGGGTGCAACTGACTTTGTGATCTCTGACAGTCTGCAGATTGATCAGGAGCGTCTGAGCGCTGTTCCGCCGGACATCGCGACGTGTGCACGATGTCTGGAGGAGGTGGCCGACCCGGCCGATCGACGTCACCGATATCCGTTCATCTGCTGCACGGAGTGCGGCCCCCGCTACACGGTTGTGCAGGCTCTTCCGTACGACCGGGCCAAGACCTCCATGGCCGACTTCCCTCTGTGCCCCCGATGCCGCACCGAGTTCGAAAATCCGCGCGACAGACGCTTTCACGCTCAGGCGACATCGTGTGTCGAGTGCGGACCTCAACTCACGGCCGCACGCATCGATGAGGCTGTTGGGGCGCTGTTGGATGGTGCGGTGGTGGCGGTGAAAGGACTCGGCGGATACCAGTTGCTGTGTCGCGCCGACAGGGCGACTTCGGTACAGCGTCTCAGAGATCGCAAACACCGCGAGACCAAACCGTTCGCCCTTCTGGTCGACTCGGTGGCGACGGCTGAGGACCTCGTCGAACTAGATTCGGCAGCGAGGAAGGCCATGCAGGCGCCCGAGGCGCCGATCGTGCTGGCCCGAGCCCGGGAGACGAGCGGCATCGCTCCCGAGGTGGCGCCCGGAACGCGGCTTCTGGGACTGATGCTCCCGGCCACCAGCCTGCACGCGATGTTGGCTTCTGGCGTCGGCGCGCCATTGGTGTGTACCAGCGGCAATCGATCGAACGAACCGATCATCATCGATGATCAATCAGCGGTCGAGGCTTTCGACGAGGTTGCCGATCTCGTTGTGTCGCACAATCGCCGCATCGAGCGTCGCGCCGATGATTCGGTCGGACACATTGTCGGTGGGCAATTCCAACTGCTGCGTCGTGCCCGGGGCTACGCACCACGCTCGGTGCCACTGGCATCGGCCGGACCCGCGGTCCTGGGCGTGGGGGCGGAGCTGAAGAGCACGACGTGTCTTGCCCTCGCCGACCGAGCTTCCTTGTCGGTTCACCTGGGTGATCTCGAGAACCCGGCAACGCTGCGGGCGTTCGAGGACACGATTGCGGATCAGGTTGCCTTCGCGGGAGCCGATGTAGCGCTCGTGGTTCACGACCTCCATCCGGAGTATCTGTCCACGAAGTTCGCCACTGGTCAGGAGATCGCACCCACCCTCGCCGTTCAGCATCACCACGCACATCTCGTGTCGTGTCTGGTCGAGAATCGACACGAAGAGCCCGCGATCGGGGTCGTCTTCGACGGACTCGGCTGGGGCACCGATGGATCCGCCTGGGGAGGGGAATTCCTGATCGGTGACGCCCAGGGGTGCGAGCGTGCCGACCATCTGAGTGTGGTGTCGATGCCGGGGGGAGTACGTGCGATCCGCGAACCATGGCGCATGGCCGTGGCCCACTGTGTCGAGGCGTTCGGCGAGGTGCCGCCCTTCGTGCGGTTCGTGCTCGATGACATACGGCTCGACGCGGTCGCGGCCCTGTGTGCCGAACCGACGACGCTGCGAACCTCGTCGATCGGTCGATTGTTCGACGCAGTGGCGGCCCTGTGCGGGTTGGCACACACCGTGACGTACGAGGGCGAGGCGGCGATCGCACTCGAGGGTCTTGCGGTCGGTTGCGACTCAGCCGACGAGAAGTATCGCTCTTCGGGTGCTGATGCAGGAGGGGTCGTACGTGCAGTGGTGGACGACCTCTCGGCCGGTGTCGATCGCTCGCTTGTCGCCCATCGGTTCCACCGCTGGGTCGCGTCATTCGTCGTGTCGACGTGTGTTCGTCTACGTGACCGCACGGGTGTCGGTGCGGTTGCACTCACCGGTGGGGTGTTCCAGAACCGGCTCCTGGTGGATCTGCTGCTGCCGATGCTGGCCGAGCAGCAATTCGACGTCATACGTCAGAGCCGGGTCCCTCCGAATGACGGAGGCATCTCGCTCGGGCAGGTCGCAATCGGACGCGCTCATCTGGCACGCTCACGATGACATGACCAACGCCTCGAAGTACTGTGGAGGCCGAGGAGAGTGGGGACAACCATGAAGATCGGCATCGTCGGCAAAGGTGGTGTCGGAAAGACGACCACCTCGTCCTTGCTGGCCCGAGCACTGGTTGGTCGAGGCCGGCGGGTCCTTGCCGTCGACACCGACTCGAATCCCAACCTGGGGCTCTCACTCGGCCTCGGTGCCGAGGCGACCGAGGCCCTCGAACCCATTCCGCGCTCGATGGTGGTCGGGCGTCGTGGCGACATGACGGTCGCCGAACTGATGGACGATTTCGCCGTTCTCACCCCTGAAGGGGTCACCCTCATGTCGGCGTTGCGGGTGGACGAAGCCGGCGCAGGCTGCACCTGTGGCGGTCATGCGAGCGTTCGCAGCCTCCTGGGGGAAGCGCTGCACTCCGAGACCGATGACACGATCGTCGACATGGAAGCCGGCATCGAACATCTCAGTCGTTCGGGGGGCACGCTCGCTCATGCCGATGTGCTCGTGTTGATGATGGAACCGAGCCGGAAGGCGATCATCACCGCCCAACGCACAATCGGTCTCGCTGCTGATCTCGGCATCACTCGCTGCGTCGGGGTTGGCAACAGGGTCGATGACGAGGAAGCGCGGCGGGCGCTAGAAGAGATGTGCAGCGAGCATGGTGTGCCACTCGACGTGATCATTCCTTCGAACTCCACACTCGCCGAAGCCGATCGACGCGGTCAGCCGCTGGGCCGGGACGCGGCCCCAGAGGTCTGGTCGGCGATCGACACACTGGTCGACAGACTCGAACTCAGCGCAGAGGTGCTCGCCCCACGCTGACGGGCACGGTCTCCCGGTTGGTGCTCAGCAGATGCGGGGGAGCGGTGCACCGACGAGCATGTCGACGATGCGGGAGCCACCGAACGGCGTGTGGGCCACCACCATCCCAGGGTGTTCGTCGTTGACTTCGCCGATGGCAACGGCATCGGCTGCCACCGGCACAGACCGCATCGCCACCAGTGCAGCGTCGACGTCGTCGGCCGGGACAACGGCGATGAACTTGCCCTCGTTGGCGACATAGAGCGGGTCGAGCCCCAACAGTTCACATGCGCCTCTGACTCGAGGGTTCACCGGCAGCGATTCCTCGAACAAGGAGACACCCAGCTGCGAGGCTGCCGCGAGCTCGTTGCATGCTGATGCGAGCCCCCCTCGTGTCGGGTCGCGCATCCATCGAGTCGAGGGAACCGCGTCGAGAAGAGCGGCGGTTGCGGTGTGAAGTGGCGCGGTGTCGGAACTGATGGTCGCGTCGAGCGCAAGGTCGCCCCGAGCAAGCATGACCGCCATTCCATGGTCACCGATCGGGCCGGAGATCACGACGACATCGCCGGGTTGAACCCGCTCGGCCCCCAGCTCTCGGTCGCGGTCGAGGGTGCCAAGACCGCTCGTCGTCAGATAGCAGCCGTCGGCGGCTCCACGTTCCACCACCTTCGTGTCGCCTGCAACGATCTCAACCCCGGCGTTGACGGCAGCGTCGGCCACATCGCCGACGATGTCGCGGAGTTCCGAGATCGAGAACCCTTCTTCGAGCACTGCCGAAATGCTCAGCCATCTGGGCGTGGCTCCCATGACGGCGAGATCGTTGACCGTGCCGTTCACGGCGAGATCTCCGAGCGATCCGCCGGCGAAGAAGCGTGGCGTGACGACGAAGGCATCCGTGGTGAACACGACGCGAGCACCGTCGGGCACGTCGAGCACAGCGCCGTCGTCGAGCCGCTCGAGCTCGGGTCCTCCGTACGCGCTCTTGAAGACGGCCTCGGTGAGCGACTGACTGGCTTTGCCGCCCGCCCCGTGTGCCATCGTGATGACGTCGTCGGTGAGTCGAGGTGGGCGCAGCTTCCACTCTTCGATGCGGCGGAGAACTGCATCGCGTTCGTCGTGGGAGCTCACGATGACTGAACGGGGATTCGGGTCCGGGCCCGGAAGCGCCCATAGTTGTAGTAGGCCGCGCAGGCACCTTCTGAAGAGACCATGCAGGTTCCGATCGGCGTCTCGGGCGTGCAGGCGCTGCCGAAGACCTTGCACTCCCATGGGCGAATCGCACCCTTCAACACCTCGCCGCACTGGCAGGCCTTCGGGTCAGCCACGCGTACCCCGGGAATCTCGAAGCGCTTTTCCGCATCCCAAGGAGTGAAGTCGTCGTTGAGGCCAAGAGCCGACTGGGCGATGAATCCGAGTCCGCGCCATTCGAAGTGTGGTCGAATGGTGAACACCTGAGCGAGGATCTCGAGCGCCGCGGTGTTGCCCGACTCGCGAACGACGCGCTTGTACTGGTTCTCCACCTCGCAACGGCCGTCTGCGAGCTGACGTAGCAGCATGGCGACCCCCTGCAGGATGTCGACCGGTTCGAACCCGGCCACAACCAGGGGGAGCCCGTATTCGTGGGCGACGAACTCGTAGGGGCCTGTGCCGATCACCGTGCTGACATGCCCCGGGCCGAGGAAGCCGTCGAGGTTCATCCCCGGTGAATCGAGGATGGCCTTCATGGGCGGAACGATCGTGACATGGTTGCAGAAGATCGAGAAGTTCGACACGTCTCGATCCCTGGCCTGTATCGCCGTGATCGCCGTGGATGGCGCCGTCGTCTCGAAGCCGACTGCCAGAAAGACCACCTCACGATCCTGTTCTCGTTCAGCGACAGCCAACGCATCGAGTGGGGAATAGACGACCCTGACGTCGGCCCCCTTGGCTTTCGCCTCGAGCAGGGTGCCGCTGCTGCCCGGCACGCGCATCATGTCGCCGAAACAGCACATGGTGACCCCGTCGCCCGAGGCGAGGGAGATCGCGTCATCGATCCGCCCCATCGGAATCACGCACACCGGGCACCCCGGCCCATGCACCATCTCTATGGACTCCGGCAGGAGCGTCTCGATCCCGTGTCGGTAGATGGCATGGGTGTGTCCGCCGCAGACCTCCATGAACTTTCGCTCCGGTTGGTGGCCTGCAAGCGACGTGATCTCGGCGATCAGTGCCCTGGCGGCGGTCGGGTCTCTGAACTCGCTGACGAACTTCATCGGCTCACCCCGAGGTCGGCGCCGAGTCGGGCGCAGATCTGGTCGATGAGGACTCCCTGCGCTTCCTGGATCCGGTGCACGGATGTGGAATCGACCGTCAAGCAGTGGTCGACCGCCCCGTGGTCGGCGAGTGCTCCGCCGTCGTATCCGGCCGAGGCGATCGTGGTGACGCCGGCGGCGACATCGAGGTCGATTGCCGCCAACAGGTTCGGCGAGGCGCCGCTGGTGCTGAACACCATGATGACGTCGCCCGGGCGAACGGACGCCTCCACCTGGCGGGCGAAGATCCGGTCGACGCCGAGATCGTTGGCCAGGGCGGTGAGGACAGCTGGGTCAGCGGCGAGCGATGTGGCGCGCACCCCTCGCGCCCGCAGCATCCGAGCGAGTCGCGCGGCATCGCACGAACTCCCGCCGTTTCCCATGGTGTGGACTGTTCCGCCATTGTGCTTGCACGATTCGATCGCTTGGGCGGCCGCATTGAGCTGCGCCTCGTTCGCGCCGACGGCCCGAGCACTGAGGCCATCAGACTCGCGTTCCTTGGCCGAAGCGGAGTTGCGCATCGCCTCGAGCAAATCCACTTCGCTCGACTCGGATGCATCGAGAAACGGGTACAGAAAGCTCGTGGAATCGCCACCACGGGCCGCGGTGCCACCCGTGAGACCGGGGTGTTCGAGGCCGATCTGCACGAGCTCCCAGAGCACGTGATACCAGTGGACGAGTTCAGGCTCGGTTGCCGTCGGCTCGGTCGTGAGGACGAGCGCGGCATTCGGCAGACGATGTTCGATGGCTTGGTGCGGCGCGATCACGACGAGGGCATCATCGACCCCGACCAGATGTTCGAGGTCGTCGAGATCGGAAGCCACCGCCGGTAGTGACCGGGCGCCCACGACAGCGGGGTGGATGAACTCGACCGCGATGTGTTGTGCATGATCGTGGCGGCCGGGAGCGGTGACCACGAGGCGGCCACCGCTGGCGAAGACCCGAGCCAGGTCGAGTGCGGCGGTGGCGAGATCGGTGCTCACGGGCCGTCCGGTTCCTGCGGTGTGCTGGGAACCTCGGTGGAGAACGCCTCCACCTCCTCGTCGTAGACCGAGCCCAACATGCGCATGAACTCCAGCTGGGCGTTCGCCTCGTCCTCGTCGATGATGCTCATCGCGAATCCGACGTGAAGCAACACCCAGTCACCGACTTCGAGGCCCTCGTCGGCGACGATGACGGTGCTCACCTCACGCCGCACACCTTCCACTTCGACGATGGCCATCTTTCGCTCTTCCGCGAGGAGTTCGACGACCTGGGCGGGGATGCCGACACACATCAGCGCACCTGCCCGACGAGGGGAGGGGGAGGAACGAGCACTGAGCACACCTCTTCGATGGCGGTCACCACGGCACTCTCGGGAGCGAAGTCGATCAATGGCGTGGATGCGGCATCGGCATCGAGCACCTCGTCACCCCACGGGATCCGGCCGATGAGATCGAGGTCGTGGTTGGCGCAGAACTCGGCGATGCCATCGAAATCGGCGTCGGTTCGACACTTGTTCGCGAGCACGACCACTCTCGCGATGGCGGTCTCCTTGGCCAACTTCGCCTGCAGCTTGGCTGCTTCGAGGGAACGGAAGTACGGCTCGGCCACCAGAAGCAACGTATGTGCCTCGCGGGCAGTGCCTCGGCTCAAGTGCTCGGGTGAGGCCTCCATGTCGATCATCGTGACCGTGTCGACCTTGTGATCGAGATCGCTCAGCAACGCGGAGACGACCGCGTGGGCCGAACAGAGGCACCCTTCGTCGGCGTGCTCGGGCATGCCCATCCGAAGGAGCCGGACCCCGTCTGCGGCGTCGACCGTGTGCCGGTCGAGCACGACATCGAGCGGTTCGTTCAGTGCCGGGCCATCGAAGGAGCGTGACACCAGGGTGGTCGGAGGAAATGGCACGCGCTGCACGGCTTCGGTGGAGATACCGAGGGCGGCGTGCAGGTTGGGGTTCGTGTCGGCGTCGATGGCGAGAACCGGGTGTCCGGCGCGTGCGATGAGCCTCGATGCCGTCGCTGAGAACGTGGTCTTTCCGGCGCCCCCTTTGCCGGCTACAGCGAGCTTCATGCGTCGGGCGCCTGCTCGAGCGCGGCAGTGAGTTGATCTCGGGCGAGGCGAAGTGCCGCCACCGCCTCGACCCGTGACTCGTGTCCGGTATCGGTCATCATGTAGACGCGGCGGTCCGGGCCGTTCTTCGATGGCTCCCATTCCGACGACAGGAGGTCGTGGCGCTCCATGGCGCGGAGCTCGCGATAGACCCCCGCGAGGTCGACGGCTAGCCCATGCTCACGAACCGCTTCGGCGAGTTCGTATCCGTAGGACCGCTCGTTGCGCCCAAGGGCGAGGAACAGCAGCTGCCGTAGGAAGCGACGCGGAAGTACGCCGTCCACGCCCTGTGACGACTTCGGGGTGCTATCGGTCGTGGCCATGGCCATGGCCTCCGTGATCATGCTGCCCGCTCGCATTCATGTGCTTCGCGTCCATCGCATGATTGTGATCGATTCGGTGGGCCATGCATGCCTCGGCTTCATCGACCGAGGCATGGCACCAGCAGTCGTCGCTGCATTCGCCGTGTGCAGGCTTGGTGAGTTCATTGAACGATTCGGCGAACTCGCGCGCACCCTGCTTCAAGCCGAATTCCGAGAGGCCGTAGAAGTCGCCATCGGCGGTGAGATAGCCCTCTTCGACCAACCGATCGAGGTAGGTGACCCCGTTGATGGCGTCGACCCCGAGGAATCGTTCGATCATGGGTGCATCGACGATGTCGCCGAACCCTTCGCCGCGCAGCCAGTACATGACCTGCAGAATCTCGCTTCGCCAGAACAACACCTGGAGTGCCGAGGACTTCGGTGCGGTGACCGCGGAGTTTTCACCTGCAGAGTTCATCGATTCACCCGACTCTATACGGTCACTTCGATCCCATTCGGAACTGTGTGTATAGTACACTTAGCCCCAGCTCAAGCGTAATCGGAGAGTTCATGGTGCAGTACACGAAGGTTCCCGAGCACCCCCACAGCGACAACGAGCTGTTGCCGCTGATCACCGACCCTGCGGACCCGTTGGCGCCCGTCGCCCTCCGCAGCACCCTGAACGAGCCTCACGACGACGTCATCCACAGCGCGCTCGAGAAGGTCTATCTGTTCTGGATCGTCGGGGCTTCCTGTGATGGATGCACGATCGCCGTCACCGGAGCGACGCACCCGCGGCTCGAAGATCTCTTGCTCGGTCGTGTCCCCGGCCTGCCCAAGGTCGAACTCATCCACACCGTCGTCTCGGTGGAGTCCGGGCCGGAATGGACCGAGAACCTCCGCATGGCTGCTGCGGGCGAGCTCGATGCCCCGTTCCTCATCTGTTGGGAGGGCTCGATCATGGACGAGACCTACTCGGGCGACGGCTACTTCATGGGGCTCGGTGAGGATCGCGAGACGGGGCGTCAGATCACGAGCCTCGAGTGGCTCGACCGGATGGCGCCCAAGGCCGCGGCCGTCGTTGCCGTCGGCACCTGCGCCTCGTGGGGTGGCATCCCCGCGGCGGCGAACAATGTCACCAACGCCAAGGGCGTGATGGACCATCTCGGCAAGGACTACCGGTCCACGCTGGGGCTGCCGGTGATCAATGTTCCCGGCTGTTCGCCGGTGGGCGACAACATCATCGAAACGGCGGCCGCCGCACTCTTGTTCCTCAACGGACTTGCCCCGCTGCCCGAGTTCGACGAACTCGGACGTCCGGCGTGGCTCTTCACCGAAACGGTGCATCGTCACTGTCCGCGGGCCGGGTACTACGAGGAGGGCGTCTTCGCCGAGGAGTACGGCGACAAGGAATGTCTCGTTGAACTCGGCTGCTGGGGTCCCGTCGTGCAGTGCAACATCGCCGAGCGCGGAATCGTGGACGGCCACGGTGGTTGCATGAACATGGGCGGCATCTGTATCGGCTGCACGATGCCGGGCTTCCCCGACAAGTTCGCACCGTTCTACGTTGCGCCGCCCGGCTCCTTCATCAGTGGGGCAACGAGTCGGGCGATGGGTGGCTTCATCCGGCGAATGCGCCACCTGACGATGCATGACAAGCAGCGGTCACCTCGCTGGCAAGACGATCAACTGCCGAGTGGCTGGGGTCGGTACAAGACCCAACCGGTCGGCGCGGAGAAGGCCGTTCACCGTTTCTACAAGAAGATGACGAATCACAACGCCGGCATCGACAAGGCAAAGAAGTAGGTAGAGCTCAAGATGTGTTTCAAGAATCTTCCGATCGAGTTCGACAGCGCGGGCAAGGCCCGCCTCCTCGAGGGGGCCGGCGACCCCTTCGCCGTGACCACCAGGCCGATCAGGCAGTACGTCCGCCCCGAGTCGTCAGGTAACGGGGGAGCATCCCCCAGCTCTGCCCCACCGCGACTGAGGGAGTGGAGCATCGACCCCGTCACCCGGGTGGCCGGTGCTCTCGCGGTCCACACCACTCTCGACCTCGAGAGCCGCAAGGCCGTCGACGCCTACTCGATGGCGATGCTCTTCCGCGGGTACGAGATCATCCTGCAAGGACGCGACCCGCGCGACGCCATCGACATCAGCTCGCGCGCGTGCGGAGTCTGCGGCGGCGTTCACTCGACCGTTTCTTCGCTGGCCATCGAGCAGGCGTTCGGCATCACCCCACCGCCCCTCGGCGTCGTTGTGCGAAACCTCGGCGAGGTCGCCGAGATGTTCTACGACCACCCGATCCACCTCGGATTGTTGGCCGGACCGGACTACTCGACCGCCCTCGTGTCGATGACCAACCCCGAGCTCGTCGAACTGGCGGCACGCACTCCGGCCAAGCACGCCAACGTCCATGGCTACAAGACGGTCAAGGACATCATGGATGCCATGAACCCGCTCGAGGGGCAGATCTACCTCGAAGCCCTCGAATACACGCGCATCGGCCGCATCATGTGCACACTGATGTTCGGCAAGTTCCCGCATCCGTCGACATTGGTCCCCGGCGGCGTGTCGACCACGATCTCCACGTCGACGTTCAACGAGTTCTACGCCCAACTCGGCAAGATCTTCGACTACGCCAAGCGGCTTGCCGGCTGGTGGGATGACATCTGCGACTTCTTCCTCGAAGCCAACCCTGCCTATGAGCAGGTCGGCGCACGGCCCTCGAACCTGATCCAGACCGGCATCTGGGATGATCCCAACGTCTACGACGCCACGTTCGAGAACATCGACACGTGGGGCAACGCCCGCTATTCGGCACCCGGCATCATCCTCGACGGTGAGCTCGTCACCACCGACCTCACCCGCATCAACATGGGTATCGAGGAGTTCGTCGAGCACAGCTTCTACGACGACTGGACCAAGAACGGACCGGTGGCGTTCGAGACCGACCCGCTGGGCAACCCCCTCAGCCCGTACCACATGATGAACAAGGTCACGATCCCGCGGCCCGAGGGCAAGAACTTCAAGGAGAAGTACACCTGGGACACCGCACCTCGCTGGGATCGCACGTCGATGGAGACCGGTGTCTACGGCCGTATGTGGACCACCGCCCTGGCCAACAACCTGCAACCCAACGACTTCATCTCATCGACCGGAGACGGTCTACGGATGGTGATGCCGCGGCACGAACTCCCCGAGATGGTCCTCGACTGGAAGATCCCGCGCACGCTCAATGCCTTCGAGCGCAACCGTGGCCGTGCCTACGGCGTCGCCTTCACCGCGGCGATCGGCATGATCAACCTGATGCAGGCGTTCGAGTACTGGCGCAAGGGCGAGACAAAGACTTCCACCAAGTTCACGGTGCCCCAGGACGAACGGGTCGGTTATGGCTACTGGGAAGCCGGCCGCGGCTACCTCAGCCACCACATGCACATGGACAAGGGCAAGTTGCTGAACTACCAGATCAACACGCCGTCGACATGGAACGCCGCCCCCCGTGACCCCTTCGGAGAGCCCGGGCCCTACGAGGAAGCGATCGTCGACACCCCGATCCTCGAGACCGTGTCCGACGACAACATCAAGGGCATCGACATCCTGCGGGCGATCCGCAGTTTCGACCCTTGCATGCCGTGCACGACCCACATGGACACCGGTAAGGGAATCATCACTCGCGAAGTCAACTCCTGTAGCTGCACGCTCGAATAGGCGATGCCTGTCAGCGACGCGTCAGCGGCGGGACAACGAGCCCCGCTCGGTGATCTCGTGATCCCGGGTCTCACGATCCCTGCGCCCGGTCTGGACCAACGAGCGAGCTATGCCCTGCCGGCGCAAGAGACCGGCCGCACGCTCGTTGGGGGCATTGGCCTCCCGTGGTTGCGCGACCTCGACTTCGGCACACAGTGGATCAACCGGGTCGTTGATCTCGAATGGCCGCAACACGTCATTGTCGAGGACATGTCGTACGCGGCTCACCGCGTGCTCCATCGGTTGCAGGAGGTTCGACCGAGCAAGGCGATCCTTGTCGGATGTATGCCGAGGCGCGACGATCCGCCGGGCACCATTCGGCGGTATCAACTGGACCTCACGCCGCCCGACGAGGAAGAGGTGCACGATCGCCTCGCCGAGGCCGCCATGGGCATCATCGATCTCGATCACACGCTGGCGGTGGCGCGCTACTACGGCGAGTTTCCCGCTGACACGATCGTCATCGAGGTCGAACCCGCCGATGATTCGTTCGGGCTTGGGTTCTCCGAGGTGGTTGAAGCTACGGTCGATCCGGTGTTGGAACTCGTGAGGCAGGACCTGTGAGCAGCGACGGCGAGCGACTCGAGTTCGAAGCGGTGCTTCCCCGAATTGCCGAACTTGCCGAGGCGTTGACATCCCACGATGACCCTTCCACCGCGGCGTTGGTCGAGGAGCTCCTCGACTGGATCGATGTGTTTCATGCGAACGGCATCGGCCGATTGGTCGAGATGATCCGGGAGTGGCGGGGCGACATTCTGATCGAGGCCGCTGCCGCGGATCCGATCGCCGGCTCACTGCTCCAGGCCTATGGTCTCGGGGCCGGAAGCGACAGCGAATCAGCACGGGTCGCGGTCCAGACCGCACTGGCCGAGGTGAGGCCGTACCTGCATTCACACGGCGGCGACATGGAAGTCGTGCGGATCGAGGACGGCGTTGTTCGGCTGAAACTGCACGGCAGTTGCGATGGATGCACCGGAGCAGAGTCGACCATCGTCGAACAGGTGGAGCGTTCGTTGCAGACGCATTGGGTCGACTTTCGACGGATCGAACTCGAGGAGATGGAGGCCGAACCGCACCCGCCACCCGCGGCCGGGGTGGTCACCACCGGTCTGGAGATCAAGGGACGGGAGAGTGGCTGATCTCGACGATCGCGTTGCAGACCTGACGTTCAAGGCGCGGGCCTTGGCACAGGCCCACCCGTTGACGGTGACCGCGACGGCCTATCGAGAGCAGATGATCGTCGAGGAACGAAGAACACAACCCATGGCCGAGTTCGCCGACTGGGCGGCGACCGCATTCCTCGTTGGCTACTGCATACGGCGGATCGAGGAAGCGGATTGCGGCATGGTTCCCGAAACCTCTTCGTCGAGCGACGCGCTCGTCCCGCTCGGGCATGATGCTGTTCGATACTCCGACGAGATCCGTAACGGCCGGCCGGCCGGAACCGGCCTGCTCGAACAAGAGCTCGTGGAACGCCTCCTCGACCGCGTCATCAGTACCGAGATCGAGAAACGTGTCGAACACTGGAAGGCGCAGATCAGCAAGGCCGACTGGTCCACATTCGAGGACTATGTCGCGTGGTGGGTGATCCACGGCTATTCGCTGCGTGCCGCCGAGGTCGAGCGGTCCGCAGCGTGAAGATCCTGGTTGCCGGTGTCGGAAACGTCCTCCGAGGTGATGATGCCTTCGGGGTCGAGGTGGCGAATCGTCTGCTCAGCCGCGACAACCCTTCTGAGATGCACGTGGTCGAGACCGGCATCGCAGGAATTCAGCTGGTCCAGGACCTCCAGGAGGGTTTCGACGCCGTGATTGTCGTCGACACCGTCGATCGTGACCGCGAGCCGGGGATGGTGATGACGATCGACTATGACGTGATCGACGTGCACGAACTCGACCACAACACGAAGTACGACCTGTTGGCAGACATGCACTTGGCCACTCCGGAACGGTCGTTGATGGTCGCCCGTGCGATCGGTGTGCTACCGCCGATTGTTCGTATGGTGGCGGTCCAGCCCGTCGATGCCGACACGATGCACCTCGGGATGTCCGCCGTCGTGGAAGGAGCGGTCGATGTCGCCATTGTCGAGGTGGACCGCTGTGTCGCGTCATTGCTGTCGGGGTCCCCGTCATGACCGGTGGTGCAGCTTCGGGTCATCCATCGGCGAGATCGCCGGCTGAGTCGGTGGAGGCGTTGACGGTGCGGCTGGATGCACTCGACCGCGTGGGCGACCCGATCGCGTGGGCCACTGCTGCGTACAAGCTGGGCATGGCCACCGCCGAGCAGCCGAGCGCTCAGACGGAGGTTGCGCAGCGACGGGCACTCGAGCTGTATCAACAAGCAGGCGACGTGTTGTCGGCGCAGCGCGCGCCGGTCGAGCACGCACGGATCGTCAACGCCGCCGGCTCGGCTCATCGGCTACTGGGCGACCTACCCACTGCGGGTCGACTCTTCGAGCGCTCGCTCGAGTTGTTGGCGGGTCGCGGTGCACATGCTGAAGAGGCGTCGGTGCTCAACAACCTCGGTCTCGTTTTGGCCGAGCGTGGGCGCGTCGCTGAGGCAATAGAGGTGTTCGATCGATCTCTGGCGTCGCTCGACGGAGACACCGACGACATCGTCCGCACTCGTCTCGCAACGATGCACAATCTGGGTCAGGCTCATATGGGTCGTGGGTCGCTCGAAGGTTTCGCTGCATCAGTCGACGTTTTGGAGCAGGCCTCGGAAGCCGCGCGAGGGGTGGACGTCTCGCTGCACACCGGGCTCATCGATCACAGCCTCGGGGTGGCCCGCAAGGCTCTGACGACACTGGACGTTGCCTCGAGAGATCAGCATCTGAAGGCGGCCATTGATGCGTTCGAACGGAGCCTCGTGGTGTTCACGTCGGTCGGCTTTCCGATGCAACACGCAATTGCCAAGCACAACCTCGGCCACGCGCTTGCCAACCGTACGGATCTCGAGTCGATGCGGCGGGCCCTTGCCTGCTACGAGGATGCATTGAACATGTTCGATCCTCGCCTGCATCAGGCCCACTGGCAGGAGGCGTACAAGAATGCAGAGGCCCTCGAGACACGACTGCTCGAGATCGCGCCCGATGCGAGCCGAGCCGACCACATCGCAAGCCTGGCGGGGTCGATGAGCGATGAGGAGCGGATGACCTTCATCCGCCATCGGCTGTTGCAGATTGAACCCCTTCCCGAGGAGCATCGACAGGAGCGCCTGGCGGCATTCAGCCTCGCAGTGATCACCCAGCCCTCGAGCTTGTTCGTGGCGACCCTGCGCACGATGATTTCGGTCCTGATGGAGTTGCCCGAGTCCTTGCTCGACAGTGCGCTCAGGTCGCAGCTCCGTGCCCATGCGATGCTCGACCCGCTCGACCGTCGCGCCGCCGATCTCGTCCTCGACGAGGTCATTCAGTCGCTCCTGTTCGGTCCGCAGCGAATCCGTGTTCGCGACATGCTCGAAGACTTCGGATGGGAGCGTCCGTGACCGTCGATGTCGGGTCCGTGGTGAGTCGATTCCTCCACGCCGTCTTGTGGGGTGAACACGTGGTGGTGTGGGAGATGCTCAGCCCCGCGGGGAGAGAACACGTGTTGTCGGCGGGAGAGCGGCGTGGTCTCGATCCGCTGCAGGCGCAGCGACTCCGGCTCGGAACCAGTCCGATCGAGGAGCGTGATGCATTCTTGTCCGGACTCGTCCATGGCCTGCGCGTCGACTTTTCACTCGTACCTCTCGAGGATGTCCGCCCCGCGGGGGACATTGTGCGGCGAGACGATGGGGCGGTGGAAGTCGCCCTCGAATGTCCTGCGAGCTTCGGCTCGAAGGGTTGGTTCGCCGGGGTGCTCGTGCTCTCGCCGGCTGACGACGCGTGGCTTGTCGACAAGATCGAACCGATGGTGAGTGGCGGTGAGTGATCCGCCGATCGTTCGCTCCTATGAGGTCGGCATGTCAGTTGAGGCCGTGGCATCTGCATGGGCGCGTCGTGAAGACGCGCCCGAGGGTGCTGTGGTCCTTCTCGACTCCGAGGTGGCCGGCCGCCTCCGCGGCGGTGAACCGTGGACCATGGGGGGCGACCAGGCGCTGATGATGGCGATGGTGGCGCGGCCGGAGATCGATCCGCGGCACGAGGCGCTGCTGTGGTTACCCGCCTCGATTGCGGCTGCGGACTGCCTTTCAGCGGCCACCGGTGAACCCCAGGAAGTCTGTTGGCCCGATCGCGTCGCGGATCGACAGACGTCCACCTCCTGGGGCTTCGTCAATGTGAATGTGCAACTCGGACCGGGACGCGTCGATCACGCCGTGTTCTCGACGAGAGTGGACTTCAGGCAGCGATTCGTGGAGGGGAGCTCCGACGTTGGGCATTTCGACTTCGACGCCGACGCGATGATCGAGGCATACGTGTCCTCGGCCCGCAAAGCCCTCAGGCAGCTCCGAGATGATCCGGAGCTGTTGCGCGAGCTCTACACAGTTCGATGCGCCCTGATGGGCGAGAGCATTCGCGCCCGCTTGCTTCCACGCGGTGAGGCTCGCGGTCGCGTCGTCGCTATCGACGCAGATGGCTTCCTCGTGCTCGAATCGTCCACGGGCATGCTCGAAGGAGTCGCTCCGGCCACGCTCGATTCGATCGAGATCCTCACAAGTGGCGGCCCGCGCTCAGCACTAGATGTAGACAGCACCTAGCTGCTGAGCTATGCTTCTGAGCGGTCGAGCCTTCCCATGACCAGGAGCCGAAGGGGGATACACGCCGATGCTGTGGTGGATCGCAAACGCCCTGATCTTGCTGGCGGTCGTGCCGTTGGTGATCCTCTTGGCCAACCGGGTGATCCGGCCGGCCAAGGAGATCCAGGCCTATTCCGATGATGTCCTCGAGCACGGCGTGAAGCTCACCGAGCATCTGGTGCCCGTCCCTGCGCTCGTCGACACCGATTCGATCATCTCCGATGTCACCGGCGAGGCGGTGCGCTACGTCGCCGCACTCCGAAGGATGGTCTGAGGATGCCAGTCGCCGCTGTCGTGATGATTGCGTTGTTCATCGTGCTCTTGCTCGCCGTTGCCGCCTATCTCGTGTGGGTGATCCTGATCCTGGGCCATGTGAACGATCAACTCGGCAAGATCACCTTCGGCGTCCGGGCGATCGAACATCAGACCCGGCCGATCAATGAGCTCACCGGTTCGATGAACGCCAACCTCGGCGCCGTCGCGGGAGCGCTGGGTACGCTGGTCGCCGACGTGTCCGCAACCGATGAGGGCGCCGCATGACCAATCGAGAGGAACGCCCATGAGCCTCGAATTTCGTTGTGCAGCAGTAGGTGTGACCGACTGCAAGGCGGCCACACACGCCGAGACCGCCGACGAACTCCTCGAAAAGGTCGCCGCGCACGCACTCGATGTGCACGGCGTGGAACTCAACGAAACATTGATCAACTACGCCCTGACCACCGTCGAGGAGAAGTAGTGGCTCGCTCAGGGAGGCGACGAGCATGAGTGATGGGTGGTACATCGGCTGGGGGATCGGCTTGGTGTTCGTCGTCATCGTCGTTGTCCTTGTCTTGTTGATGATCCGTGGGGCTTCGCGAGCCGGTGACAAGGCCGAATCGATCGTCAAGGCGCTCAACGGTGCCCAAGAGAACACCGCTGGCTTGTGGAACGTCGACATCACCAACCGCACGGTCGTCGACATCACCTCCTCGGCACGCGCCGCACGCGAGTACCTCGAATCGACGGCAGGGGGATCATGAGTACCAACGCAGCCTGGTGGCTCACGCTCGGCGTCGGCCTGGTCGTAGCGCTCGTGGCCACCACATTGCTGCAGGTCTTCCTCAACAAGGTGCGCCGAGTGGAGCGTGGTGCCGAGGCCATTTGGAACGCGGCGACACCGGTGGCGCGCAACACGGCCACGACGTGGATGCTCACCCAGACTTCTGTGCGCCTCGACCGCCTCACCGAAGAAGCGCTCAAACACGATGCCCTTCTCTCATCCGTGCAGGCAGGTGCGGAGGGGGAGGCCTGACATGCGGAATCTTCTCATCACGCTGTCGGTCGTCGAAGTCGTGCTGGTCGTCCTGGTGCTGGTGTACTACCTGATCCAGATCTCGAAGTCGCTACACGAGACGTCGCGTCACCTGGCGAAGATCACCTTTGGTGTGCGCGCCGTCGAGACACAGTGCTCGACGATCGGGCCGAGTGTCGTGCGGATCAATGAGCAACTCGCCACCATCGCGGGAGCTGTGGGCGGGGTCGCCGACAAGGCCGAAGCGATCGCCGACAGCGCCTGACGGTCTCGCCGAGACTGGGTACAGGAAGCGGTTCGATCGCGGCATCGCCGAGTAGGCCTGCAGTGTCGGGGCGGCCGTGGGTATTGCCAACCGACCGTCATACCCGCTATGGTCCGGCGCTGGTCAGCACCTGGCCGAATGTGATTTGGAGGTCGATAGATGACGGTTGGGGCTCGTTTGGGTGAGGGAAGGATGAGTCGACCGGCATGCCGGAAGTCATCTCCGGCGTGGATCGTGCTGATGTTCGTGCTCGCGTTGGTCGCTGCCGCATGTGGTGACTCCAGCGACGATGACGCCACCGCGGCCGGGGAGGATGCGGGTGCTGATGACTCGGACGCTGATGATGCAGCATCCGATGAGGACGCCGCGACGGAAGATGATGAGCCAGCGGAGACGACGACCACGACCGAGCCGGTGGAAACGACCACCACGGCAGCGCCCGAGCCCACACAGATCCGACTGGTGTTCGTGCCTGCCACCACTGGACTGCTCGTCAATGTGGCACAGGAGCAGGGCTATTTCGCCGACAACGGACTCGCGGTCGAGCTCACGCCGGCCACCAACATCTCCGAGATCATTCCGACCC
>JAERSO010000109.1 GCA_016845585.1 Acidimicrobiaceae bacterium
CCTTTCGCTCCGCCATCGGGTCCACCCGTCATCGCCGCACCGACCTCGGCGCCACCGATCGCCACACCGCCGACCCCCTCCGAGCCGCCAACCGATGCACCCCCGGCGTTCCCGCCAATCCCGTCGACGCCCGACCCCGAACCCGAACCTCCCTCGGCGGAACCGATCACCGAACCCGTCATCGAAGAACGCGTCATCGAAGAACCACCATCTCCTGCGCCGGCACCCGAGCCGGAGCGACGTCCGGGAGTCGACGCGCCACAGTGGGACGAAGCCCGCAACACCTACATCCAATGGGACCCCGAGCTCGCCGAGTGGATGGAGTGGAACCAGGCCGCAGGTCGCTGGGTCCCAATCAGCCAATAACGCACACTGGGGTCTGACCCCAGCGTGCGTTAGAGCTGTGTTTGATCGAGTACGGCGACTGATCGAAGTCGCCGCTCGAGATGGTGCTCCATCATGGCGGTCGACAGGAGATCGACTTCTCCGGTGGCCGGTCCGACGGGCTCGGCCAGCACTCCGGCCAGCCCACCACCGAGGATCCGACGCAGGAGGTCGACCGCCTCCCCCGACACCGGGCGGCCACGGCGGCAGCTGCGACACAACACGCCACCGTCGTCGAGGTCGATCGCCTCCAGCTGCTCGGTGGCTCCGCAGGAGACACACTCGTCCACCTGGGGTTGCAGACCCTCGTGAGCCAGCAGCTTCAGGAAGAAGGCGGCCACCACCAGCGGCGAGTCATTGTCGTTCAAGGTGCCGAGGGCTCGCACCAGCATGACGTGAAGGCGCGGGTCGGGTTCGCGTTCCTGGGCGACCTGCTCGACGCACTCGAGCATGGCCTCAGCTCGAGCGAACCGATCGGGGTCGGTGCGCAGACCCGGGAATCGGTTGAGCGTCTCGACCTGGGTGATCGTGTCGAGATCGCCGCGCCCTCGGTACAGCTGGATCGACACATGACTGAGTGGCTCGAGCCGCGAACCGAACTTCGACTTGGTGCGACGGACCCCCTTTGCCACGCCACGCACCTTGCCGTTGTCGAGCGTGTGCAGCGAGATGATGCGATCGGCCTCGCCGAGCTTCCACGCCCGCAGCACAACAGCCTGGTCGCGGTAGAGGCTCATGTCAGCCGCCGACGCCCCCGAAGCGACGCTCCCGATCCTGGTACTCGGCGATCGCAGCGAAGAGGGCATTGCGATCGAACTCCGGCCAGGGCGTATCGGTGAAGAGGAGTTCGCTGTAGGCGAGTTCCCACAACAGGAAGTTCGAGATCCGGAACTCTCCCGAGGTGCGGATCATGAGATCCGGATCCGGCATCTCGGTGTCGTAGAGGTACTTGGCGATGGTGCGCTCGTTGATCTTGTCGGTCGGCGTGCCGGCGGCGACGATCTGCTTCACCGCGTCGACGATCTCGGCGCGGCCGCCGTAGTTGAAAGCGATGGTGAAGGTCAGGCCTTTGTTGTTCTTCGTGAGCTCGATCGACTCGTCCATCCGCCGGATCAATCGCTTGGGCACCCGCCAGTCGCGGCGACCGACGAAGCGGATCCGAATGCCACGCTCGTGCAGCTCCTCGCGCCGACGGACCAGGATCTCCTCATTGAAGTTGATGAGGAACCTGACCTCGTCCTTTGGCCGCTTCCAGTTCTCGGTGCTGAAGGCATAGACCGTGAGCCACTCGACGCCGAGATCAGCGCAGCCTTCGACGACCTCGAACAGGGTGTGTTCGCCGGCCTTGTGCCCCTCGGTGCGCGGGAGGCCCTGTGCCTGCGCCCAGCGGCCATTGCCGTCCATGACACACGCGATGTGCGCGGGAATCTGGTCTGGATCAAGGCCTCCGAGAGTCACCCGCAGAACCTACCCTCTCACCGTCCACTCAGCGCGTTTCACACATCGCGCAGAAGGTCGCAACTTCCGCTAGCGCGAGGGCTAGCCGGTGACTAATGTCACGGCCGTGCCGGGGACGGAATGGGCCGACGAGCTCTCGCGACTACACGGGTCTAGCGATGGCAAAAAGCGCCGCCGCTACGGCCGTCTGCTGACACTTCTCGTCCTGATGGTTGCGGTCGTCGTGGTGATTCTCACCTTGGCATAGGCTCCCTCGACCGCGGTGCCCCGACGAAGCCGCACTCGACGCCACAGTGACCCTCGACAACCCGACCCTGCACCTCCTCGATGACGTGACCGCCGCGCTGCCGGGAGGTGGCGAAGCCCGAGCCGGACAGCGCGAGATGGCGGTGTCGGTGGCGTCCGCAATCGAAAACGATGGTCACGCCGTGATTCAGGCGGGCACGGGCACCGGCAAGTCACTCGCCTATCTCGTGCCGGTCGTCGCCGCGCAGCGCCAGACGATCGTGGCCACAGCCACCAAGGCCCTGCAGGATCAGCTCGCCCAGAAAGATCTCCCCTTCCTGGTCGAGCAAACCGGCGGTGCCATCGAGTTCGCGGTCCTGAAAGGACGCTCCAACTACCTCTGCCTTCAACGCCTCGACGAAGCGGAGGACGGCGCTGCCGGAACGCTCGAGATCGATGTCGACGACGACCCGCTCGACCCGGTGACGGTGAAACGGCTCCGCGAGTTCGCCGCCGCCAGTCCCACCGGCGATCGAGCGGAGCTGAGCGACATCGACGACCGAACCTGGCGCCTGGTCTCCGTCGGCCGTGACGAATGCCCGGGAGCTTCGCGCTGCCCGCGAGGCGACGACTGCCTCGCTGAGCGAGCTCGGCGGCAGGCCGCGGCCGCTGACGTCCTGATCGTCAACCTCCACCTCTACGCCCTCGACGTGATGAATCCCGGCATCCTTCCCGACCATGAGCTCGTCATCATCGACGAGGCCCACCAGCTCGAGGACGTGATGGCCGAGGCGGCCGGCCGTCAGCTCAGCCCGGCGCGGGTCATCACGACCGCGCGCGCCGCCGCCGCAATTCTCTCCGAGGCCGAGGTCACCCAGGCCGCCGAGGACACGGCGGTCGCCATCCATGCGGCCCTCGAAGGGCAGATCGGTCAGCGCTTGCTGGAGGGGCCGACCGCAGAGCTCGGCCGTGCGATGGATGTCACCCGATCCGCCGCCGACAAGATTCTCAACGCGCTCCGGGCCGTGCCCGAGAATGCACCGGCCGACGCCAAGGCCAAAGCCGTACGAGCCCGCCAGATCGCCACCGGGCTCGTCGACGACCTCGATGCAATGCGGTGGCCGATCGACACCGAGGTGCTGTGGGTCGACGGGCCACCCTCCAACCCCACGCTCCGGTCAACGCCGATCGCCGTGGACGGGATTCTGTCCGAAGCTCTGTGGGACAAGCGAGCCGGTGTGCTCACCTCCGCCACGCTCCCGACCAACACCACGGCCCGCCTCGGCCTCCCCGACGAGACGACGACCCTCGACGTCGGTTCGCCGTTCGACTACGAACACAACGCGCTGCTCTACTGCCCGGTCGACCTGCCCGACCCGAGGGCCGCTGGTCACAGGGACGCCCAGCTCGCCCAGATCGAATCACTGATGGTCGCGGCGGGCGGACGGACGCTCGCCCTGTTCACCAGTTTCGCGGCCATGCGCGACGCGGCGGAACGCCTGGAGCCCCGGCTTCCCTGGCCGATCCTCGTTCAAGGCGAAGGTTCCAAGGGCGCACTGCTCGAACAATTCATCGACGAGCCGGAGACGTCGTTGTTCGCCACCATGTCGTTCTGGCAGGGGGTCGATGCCCCGGGCTCGACGTGCAGCCTCGTCATCATCGACCGGCTCCCCTTTCCCCGGCCGAACGACCCTGTGCTCCAGGCCCGCCGCGACCGCGCCGGCAAGGCAGCGTTTCGCACCATCGACCTCCCTCGGGCAGCCACGCTTCTCGCCCAGGGGGCAGGGCGCCTCATTCGCTCGACCGAGGACCGCGGCGTGGTTGCGGTGCTCGACCCTCGTCTCGCCACGGCTCGCAGTTACCGATGGGAATTGGTGAAGGCACTGCCACCCATGCGACGCACCCGCGAGCTACAGGAAGCAGAGTCATTCCTTCGCGACTTGCGCGACGCCGACTGAGCAACGCGACGCGAATCCTCGCTTTTCGTTCAGTCCTGCCGACTGGATGCCCGTGAACGACGAAGTGTGGTGGTATGCAACGCGCGCCGCTGGCCTGATGACCTGGGCCACAGCGTTTGGATCGGTCCTCATCGGGCTGCTCCTTTCGCTGAAGTCAGTGAAGTCGCGCACTGGCCCATGGTTCTTCGATCTACATCGCTTCTTGAGCAGTGTTTCGGTGATCTTCCTGCTCACCCACCTCGGCACGCTGGTCGTGCACGATGCCGACGTCTTCACCTGGCGCGCCCTGTTGATCCCGGGTGAGTCGACCTGGGAAACGACTGCCGCCTCCATGGGTGTGATCGCCTTCTGGACGCTCATCGTGGTCGAGTTGACCTCGATCCTGCGCAAGCATCTCAGCCCGACCGTGTGGCGGATGACCCACATGTTGTCGATCATCACCATGGCCGCGGGCACCTACCACGCCTGGCTCAGCGGATCCGACGTCCGCAACCCGATCACCTGGTCGGTCGCCGGAATCGGATCCTTGCTCGCGGTCGGCCTGATCGCGATGCGACTTCAGCGCAAGGATGACGTGCCCGTCGGCCATCTCCGCAAGTCCGACCACGAGGAACTGCTGGCCGAGATGCGGAACCGGCTCGAGAGTCTCCCGGTCCCCGAGAAGGTCGGCCAGCCCGAACTTCAACGCGACAGCGCGATCGCCCTGCCCCGACGTGCTCCCCTGGGCGCAGCCGCGGGAAGCGAGGACCCGCTCCTTGCCGACGATGGTGTGACCGGCACCGACTCGCCCTTCGGCAGCGATCCGTTCGGTGCGCCGGCCCCCGACCCGACAGTGGAGATCGGTGGCTGGGTGGACGACTCCCCTGGCGATCCCGTCGCCCCCTCGGGTCTCGACCCATTCCGCCACAACGAGCGTCCCGCCGACAGCGAGGAACTCGGCCTTCTGCCGTCGCGACCGAGCCCGGACCCGTTCCAGCGGGCGAGAGACCTCGCCGCGACCGAATCGGCGCCCTCAACCAATCCGTTCGGTAGCCCTGAGCCGACACCGGACGCCGACCCCTGGCGTGGGCAACCCTTCGGCGACAGCCCCTTCGGGACGACACCATTCCAGGAGAATCCGTTCCAGGACTCCAACCCGCTCCAGGAGTCGGACCCGTTCGCGGGATCCCAGCCGTTCGAACCGAGCAGCCCATTCGGTGAACCGGCCCCCGAGGAGCCGGCTCCGTTCGAGGACAACCCGTTCGCCGAACCGCCGCCCGTCCTGCCGAACAACCTCGGCCCATCGCCCTTCGGCAGTGAGGCTCCCCCGGCCGCGCCCGCCTCCTCGGCACCCTCCGCCCCGGCGTCTTCGCCGGTGGATGGCAGTTTGCCTCCACTCGAGCGCGGATCGAATCCGTTCGCATCCCCCGAGCCGACGGTGACGGCGTTCAGCGCACCGGTCGATCCGGCGCCCGCTCCGCCGACCGCGCCCACCATGGCAGCCGCGGCAGCGCCGGCACCACCACCGCTGCCCACAAACTCCGGCGAGGTGGACGAAGCTGCGTACACGGCATGGCTCGTCGAATGGCTCGCGTTCGCCGAGAAGTACGGCGACGAGATGCCCGAAGACCCGAACCGGGTCTGAGCCGCCTAGTACCCGAGTTCGGCCACGGAGGCCGGACGGCGCTGCCAGTTCTTCTCAACCCGGACGAAGAGCTCGATGAAGGCGCCTTCAGGGAGTTGACGGCGAACGGCGATGCCGGCCTTCTTGAGGGTCTCGCCGCCCTTGCCGATGACCATCGCCTTCTGTGACTCTCGCTCGACGAGGATCTCGCAACGGATGTGCGGCCATTCCCACTCGGTGACGCGGGTGGCGATGGAATGCGGAAGCTCCTGGCGGGCGACGGCGAGCAGCTGCTCCCGCACCAACTCCGCGACCCAGAACGCGTCGGGCACGTCGGTGATCATGTCGTCGGGATAGAACTGCGGTCCGGGCGGCAATCGGTCACGCAGATGCTCGATCAGTGCGTCGACGCCCTCGCCCGTCTTGCCCGACACGGGGAACCAGGCGTCGGCGTCGAGCGACGAGGTCGCGGAAAGCTGGTTGAGGACCTGCTCTGGTTTGGCGATGTCGGCCTTCGTGACCACGACCACTGCATCGGATGGCAACGATTTCGCGATGTACTCGTCGCCACGGCCGTACGGGGCGGTGGCATCGATGACGAAGCACACCACGTCGACCGAGCGAGTGGCGTCAGCCGCCGTGGCGTTCAGGCTCGACCCCAGGGCGCTGCGCGGCTTGTGGATCCCGGGGGTGTCCACGAAGATCAGCTGGAAATCGGGCCGGGTGAGCACGCCTCGCACCTGGGTGCGCGTGGTCTGCGGCTTGTCCGAGACGATCGACACCTTCTGGCCGAGGATCTGGTTGAGCAACGTCGACTTGCCCGCATTGGGTCGCCCGACCAATGACACGAACCCGGACCGGTGGCCGGTCTCGTCTGCTTCGATTTCGGCGTCAGTCATCGGTGAGTCTCGACAGGCGCACACGGGTGATCCGGCGGCCTTCCATTCGTTCCACCTCGAACCGTATCTGGCCATTGTCGACAGACTCGCCGATCTCGGGAACATGGCCGAGGGTGTTGAAGATCAACCCACCGACCGTGTCCCAGTCGCCGTCGTCGAGCTCGGCGTCGATGAGTGACTCAAGCTGGTCGACAGGCATGCGCCCGTGGACGATGAGTCCCCCGCCGGCCGCCGGTTCGAACAGCGGCTCCTCATTGTCGAACTCGTCGACGATCTCACCCACCAGCTCCTCGACGAGGTCTTCCAGGGTCACCAGCCCCGCGGTGCCGCCGTACTCGTCGACGACGAGGGCGAGGTGGGGCCGGCCGACCTGCATCTCGCGCAACAACTCGTCGGCGTGTTTGGTCTCGGGCACGAACCACGCCGGCCGCATGACCCGTCCGATCAGCTCCTCACCACCGGGGCGTTCCCAGAGAAGGTCCTTCACCATGAGGATCCCGACGATGTCGTCGATGTCATCGCCAACGACGGGGAGCCGGCTGAAGCCCTTGTCGGAGACAAGGTCAAGAACCTCGCTGACTCCATCCACCGCGTCGACGGTGACCATGTCGGTGCGCGGCACCATCACCTCACGAACGATCGTGTCGCCGAGGGCGAACACCGACTCGATCAGGTTTCGCTCCTCGTCATCGATCGCGGCGCCGGCCGCTGCGGCTTCGGTCAACGCGATCAGTTCGTCCTCGGAGACAACGGGTGCTCGTGCGGGCCCCGGGCTCACCATGTTGCCCAGACCGTTGAGCAGGCCGGTCAGCCAACGCAGGGGCGCGATCCGAAGGAGTACGAGCAGCGGTCGAGCGGCGCGGCGCGACGCCAGGTCCGGGTGGTGGAGCGCCCAGGCCCGCGGTGCGGCTTCTGCGAAGACGTAGAGGACCAGTCCGACGATGATGGCTGCGCCCGTTGCGGCGCCGACACCGTGCTCGTCGCGGACCGCCACGACCACAACGGCGACAGCACCGACCTGCGACGCCAGACGCAGCAGTAGGAGCGGTGCCAGACTCGCCTGCCGGTCGTCGAGGAGATCGACCAGGGCCACCGACGCCGCGTCGTGTCGGTCGAGGAGGCTCTCGGCTCTTGCCCTGCTGATCCGCGTGAGCGCGGTCTCGCCGGCGGCCACGATCCCGGCGAGAAGGATCAACAACAACGCAATCCCGAGGGCGAGCGCGACGCCGACCGTCATCGGTGGTGAGCGAGCAACATGACCTGCTCGAGTGCTTCCATCTCTTCGGCCTCATCGTCGTCGATGTGGTCATATCCGAGCACATGGAGGACGCCATGCACAACGAGGAGTGCGATCTCGTCCTCGGTCGAACCCGAGTGGTGTCCCTGCCCGGCGTGCTCTGCGGCGTTCGCGGCGGCGATCGCCGGGCACACCACCACATCGCCGAGGAGGATCTCACCGGGTAGCTCGTCGTCATCTTCGAGCGGGAACGACAGGACGTCGGTCGGTCGATCCTTGCCCATGTGTTCGCGGTTCAAACTGTGCATCGCGGCGGTGTCGACGAAGAGGAGGTTCAATTCGCCGCTGTCCACGCCCTGATGCTGAAGGGCAGCGCGAGCCAGCATCGACCAGCGATCGACGTCGACCGCCAGCTCGTCTTGTTCGTCAACCGCAATCACGACCGGGTCGGCAGTGTCGGTCACGAAGGACTGCCACCCTCATTGGCGGCGGCCTTCTCGTACGCGTCGACGATGTCCTGAACGATGCGATGGCGGACGACATCGCGGCCGCTGAGGCGGACGAAGCCGATGCCATCGATGCCACCGAGAACGGGCTCCAGGCCTCCGAGTCCGCTCTTGCTGCTCTGCACGTCGACCTGCGTGATGTCGCCCGTGACCACGGCTTTGGAGCCGAAGCCGATGCGGGTGAGGAACATCTTCATTTGCTCGGGCGTGGTGTTCTGCGCCTCGTCGAGGATGATGAACGACTGGTTGAGCGTGCGGCCGCGCATGAATGCGAGCGGCGCGACTTCGACGATCCCGCGATCGACGAGGCGTTCCATGCCGTCGTTGCCGACCATGTCGTGGAGCGCGTCATAGAGGGGCCGCAGGTACGGGTCGACCTTCGCCATCATGTCGCCGGGGAGAAACCCGAGTCGCTCGCCGGCCTCGACCGCGGGGCGGGTGAGGATGATGCGCTCGACGTCGCCTTCCTGCAACGCCCGCACCGCCATCGCCACGGCCAGCCAGGACTTGCCGGTGCCGGCGGGTCCGATGCCGAACGTGACGACATTGTCGGCAATGGCCTCGACGTATGCCTTCTGACCTGCGGATTTCGGGCGGATGATCTTGCCGCGGTCGGCTCGGAGGACCTCGTGGGTGAACACCGACGACGGGCATTCGTCCGCCCGGACCATGTCGATTGTGCGTACGAGGGTGCGTTCGTCGAGACGCTGACCCTGTTCGGCCATCACGACGAGCTCCTCGAACAGGGTTGCGACAGTGCCGACATCATCGCCGGCGATGTGCACCTCGTTGCCGCGCGCGGTGATGTCGGCGTCGGGGAACGCCTCTTCGATGCGACGCAGGTGGCGATCATGCTCACCGAGCAACGCGCTCATCAGGTGGTTGCCGGGAACCCGGATGGTGATTGATTCGCTCATCTTCTGCCCGAGAGGGTACCGCCCGGGGAGATCTATCGACAGCGAGTTGACCGCGATCGGTACCCTCGCCGTGTGCCTGACGATCCCGACACGCCACGCCGCCCGATTCGGCTGAGTCCCGGCGACCCCCTGGCTGCCTTGACGAGATGGGTTGCGGAGGGGTCCGCCGACCACGCCGCACGCTCCCGGGCCCGTCAACGCTGGCTCGAACGCCAAGCCGAGGAGGAAGCCACCCTCGTCGGCTCGATCGTCGACCTCGCCGAGCGGGGCACGGCAATCGCGATCACCACTACGGCGGGCAATCGTCACCCCGGTGTGGTCGTGGCCGTCGGTTCCGATTTCGCGATCCTGCGCGAGCCCCGACTCGGTGACATCGTCATCCGTCACGACGCCATCGCCATGATCCGTCCGGCACCAGGCGACACGACGCCGACGGGCGATCGACCGCTCGATGTCAATCTCGCGCTCGCCGACGCACTCGTGGAGCTCAGTGCCGAGCGACCACGAATCCGTGTCGCCACCGGCAGCGAAGAGGTGACCGGCGAGCTCCGGTCAGCCGGCTACAACGTGATGACCATCCACCTCGACAACGCCCGCCGCGACTCCGTCCACATCGCCATCGACGTCATCGACCACCTCGTCATCCTCCTGCGATAAAGCACACTGGGGACAGACCCCAGTGTGCTTTATGCGGCGAGCCTGGACTCGAGGCAATCCCACAAGGCTGCGAAGTCCGGCGCAGACCGCCGAAACTCGCGGGCACGTCGACCGGACGACCGAGCAGCCGAAGCCGAACTGAACCCACACGTGGCAGCGACCTGCGCCGCTGTCATCCCAGCAAGTTCCACCAATCCGAGCACGAGGAGGAGGCGGGCGTCGTTGCGATTGTTGCGACGACTTCTGAACAGCGCTTCTGGGCTCGCTCCGGTCAGGTCGATCACCGCCGCCCGAACGGCAGCCGCGGGTGCCGGGTCGTTCGGCGACTCGGCCTCGACCAACTTCCGATAGCCGCTCGGACCACCTGCCATCTTGAGAACGCGCGAAGTGGACAGCCATGCGGGCGATTGTCTGAGGCCGAGGTAGCTCTGGTGGCTCGACCACCGGTAGTCATCAAGATCAAGCGAGGGCGCGAGATCGAGCGGATTCCGCGCGACATAGCGGACGGTCGTCAGCAACTGCCGATCATCGACGATCGGGACCGAGCCGAACCGACCCCGAAACAACGGGCCATCGACTCCGTGATGGTGGTTGAACTGCTGGGTATACATCTGGCTCAGGAAGCCCATGCCCGAGGAGAGTTGGTCGATGGGAGCCCGGACGATGAAGTGGTAGTGGTTGCCCATCTGACAGAACGCGTGGATCTCGATTCGGTACCCCTCGACCACCTCCGCCACGAGGCGCAGGAACGTCCGGCGATCACCGTCGCTCTGGTAGATCGGCCATCGCCGTGCACCGCGGTTGAACACATGGTGCCAGTTTCCATCCGCAAACAATCGAGCCTGTCTCGCCATGCCAGCGCAAGCTACGCGACGGGTGTGACACCGCTCCGCACGCTCGATCGAATAAGGCACGCTGGGGTCTGTCCCCAGTGTGCCTTATGTTCGGCGGGAGCGGCGTTGGCGTTCGAGGAAGCGGTAGACGTCGAGCAGGTCGATGCCGGGGAACGGGGTGAACTCGCGGCTCGACGGCGGGAGCGCTGATAGGACGTGTGATCGTTCGGCGGCCGACGGCCACGCGAACTCCTGCCACTGCTCCATGAGAACCGGGTCGGGTTCGAGCTCGCGGCCTCGTGCGTATTCGCGGCGCAGCGTGTCGCTACCTCGGAACCGTGACGCGTACGCAGCCGGCGTCCCCAGTGCGATGGCGTGGGGATTTCGGCTGCCCTCGGTCTCGATGTAGGTGGTGCAGAAATACTCACCGTCGTCGGTGACGGTGTACTGGCTGTGCAACAGGAAACTGCCGGTGGCGTTCCAGGCCTGCCGACTCCCCCACTGACGCGCGACCCGCTCACCCTCGTGACCACCGTCGGATGCCGTCGGGAACCTGATGCCGTCGTTCTGGTACGCCTTGTCGATCACGCCCTCGGAATCCGTGCGCAGGAAGTGGCAGGGAATGTCGAAGTGCTTGGTGGCGAGGTTCGTGAACCGATGTGCCGCCATCTCATAGGAGATGTAGAAGACCTCCTTGAGATCCTCGACGGAGATGTCCTCGGCCTCGTCGGCCTCCTTCAGGAACGTGACGGCGGCCTGCTCGGGGGCCAGGACGGCAGCCGCGAAGTAGTTCGACTCGATGCGCTGGCGGAGGTAGTCGGCGAAGTTGGACGTCTCAGCATGGTCGAGGGCGAAGTGGCCGAGCGTCTGCAACACGACGCTGCGGGCCTGACGGATCTTCAGCCCGCCGCGATCGGGGATGAAGATGATCTTGTCGCGACGATCGGTGATGCTGCGCGCGCTGCGCGGCATGTGGTTGACGCGTTCGATCCGGAATCCACAATGGGACGCCAGCTCGGTCAGCACCCGCTCGGAGATCGGGCCGGCCCCGGAATAGCCGGCGGCATCGAGGGCACGGGCGGCGACGGCTTCGATCTCGGCGAAGTAGTTGCCCAGCTCGCTCATCTCCTCGCGCAGTGCGTTGTTCGCGGCCCGCGCCCGAACCGCCGCCTGGTCCGCGGTCGGTGGCACCGCGGGACGGTCGATGTAGGCCGTCCACAGGGCCACCACGTGTTCGAGCACGTCGTCGGAGATCTTGGCGGACGGCTTCAGGTGCGGCAGTCCGAGCGCCGCATAGCGGGGGTCGGCCTGCGCTCGTTCGATCGTGATCTCGAGCTCGGCGCGGCGATTCGGTGGTGTCGTGTCGAGGAGATCACTGGTCGTCGTGCCGAGCGCGGCAGCCACGTCACCGACGAGCGAGAGCTTCGGCTCGACCTTCCCGTTCTCGAGTTGGGAGAGGTAGGGCACGGGTCGGCCGACCCGTTCGCTGAGATCGGCGAGTGTCGCTCCGGCCCGTCGGCGGGCGTGACGGATGCGATTTCCCAGGATGAGGAGGTCAAAATCGTCGGCCATGGCCGAAAGAGTGTCAGATTTTTTGGAAAACGCAAACGTTTCCGCCCGAATATGACACAAGTCACGTTGTTCTTCTCGCGATCCCGGTTGAAGCTTCGACATATGGCAACGGCTGTTGACGTGCTGCACAGCGTGGATTTGACCCCCCACCGCTTGGTGGACCCGGTTCTGACGCCTGACGTCCAGGAGTTCCTCGTCGATCTCCACCGAGCGTTCCAGCCGGCCCGCCATGTCCTGCTGGCTCGCCATGCCGAGACAGGGGAGCATTTCGCGGCCGGCGAGCTCCCGTCCTTCGATCCCGAGACCGCCCACATCCGCTCCGGGGAGTGGCATATCGCGCCCCCGCCGCTCGATCTCACGAACCGTCGCACCGAACTCACCGGTCCGGTCCGTCGTGACGCGATGGTCGAGGCGCTCAACTCTGGCGCAAGCGTCTTCATGGCCGACTTCGAGGACACGACCACTCCCACGTGGGACAACGTCCTGGACGGGCAGGCCAACCTGCGCGATGCCTACGCCGGCACGCTCACCGCGGTCGTCGACGGCGAGATGCGCTCACCCGACCCCGACGCTGCCACCCTCATGGTCCGTACCCGCGGCTGGCACCTGGACGAGCCCAACATGCTGATCGACGGCACGCCGATCGCCGCGAGCCTGTTCGACTTCGGTGTCTGCGCGTTCCACAACGCGAGCGCCGCCATCGCCGCCGGGACCGGCCCCTACTTCTACCTGCCCAAGTTCGAGGGTGCCGCCGATGCCCGTCTGTGGTCCGATGTGCTGGAGTTCACCGAGGACCGACTCGGCCTCCATCGCGGCACCATCCGGGTCACCGTCCTGATCGAGACGATCGCCGCGGCATTCGAGATGGACGAGATCCTCTTCGAGTTGCGTGATCACATCACCGGTCTCCACACCGGCAACTGGGACTACCTGTTCTCGATCGTCAAGTCCTTCCGCAACAACCCGGTGTTCGTGCTCCCCGATCGGGCCGACCTCGGCGCCACCACCCCGTTCATCCGCTCGTTCACCGAGCTGCTGCTGTCGGTGTGCCATCGCCGCGGCGCCCACGCACTCGGCGGCATGTCCGGGATCGTTCCCGATCCGATCAACCCCGATCGCACCGCCGCCGCACTCCGGAAGGTCACGGTCGACAAACGCCGCGAGGCCGGTGACGGCTTCGACGGCACGCGCATCGCCCACCCCGCGATCGTGGCGCTCGCGGAAGCCGAATTCGACCGGGTGCTGAGCTACCGGCCCAACCAGATCGAATTCCAGCGCGACGACGTCTACGTCACCGCCGGGGATCTCCTCGCCACCACCACCACTCGCGGCAAGTGCACCGAGGACGGACTTCGCCGCAATCTCCGCATCGGCATGCACTACCTGGGCGAATGGCTCGCAGGCAATGGTGCAGTGGCGATCGACGATCACATCGAGGACCTCGCGATGGCCGAGCTGTGCCGAATGCAGGTCTGGCAGTGGCGCCACCACGGCGTCGAACTGACCAACGGCGTCACCGTCGACGATGCCCTCATCCGCCGGCTGGCCGACGAGGAGCGGGATGCTCTGCGTTCATCGCTCGGTGAAGGAATCTGGACGTCCGGCCGCTTCGAGGAAGCGCTGCCGATCTTGCTAGACCTCGTGCTGGCCGACGAGTCGGCCGAGTTCATCCCCCATCAGACCGCCGGGCTTCTGTAGCCCGACCTACCCGCGCCGACAACGAACTCGGCGTTGAACACCCCCAAGGAGAATCCCATGAACCCGAGCTTTGACGAGCAGGTCGCAGCCCTCAAGAAGGACTGGGCCGAGAATCCTCGTTGGAACGGTGTCACCCGTGACTACACCGCCGAAGACGTGGTTCGCCTGCGCGGCTCCGTCACCCCCGAGTACACGCTTGCTCGCCAGGGTGCCGAGAAGCTGTGGGACCGGGTCAACAACATGGACTACGTCCATGCCCTCGGCACCATGACCGGTGGCCAGGCCATCAACTACGCCAAGGGCGGCCTCCCCGCCATCTACCTGTCGGGTTGGCAGGTCGCCGGCGACGCCAACCTCGCCGGTCAGGTCTACCCCGACCAGTCGCTCTACCCCGCCAACTCGGTGCCCTCCGTGGTGGCCCGCCTCAACAACGCCCTGCGCCGCGCTGACCAGATCGAGTGGAGCGAGACCGACGGCAACCCCTCGATCGACTACATGCTCCCGATCGTGGCCGACGCCGAAGCCGGTTTCGGAGGCCCGCTCAACGCCTACGAGCTCATGAAGGGCATGATCGAGTCCGGCGCCGCCGGCGTCCACTGGGAGGATCAGCTCAGCTCCGCCAAGAAGTGCGGTCACATGGGTGGCAAGGTCCTCATCCCGACCCAGCAGCACATCACCACGCTGACCGCAGCCCGTCTCGCGGCTGACGTGGCCGACACCCCGACAATCGTGCTCGCCCGTACCGACGCACTGGCCGCCAACCTCATCACCACCGACGTGGACGAGCGTGACCAGGAGTTCCTGACCGGTGAGCGTTCCGCGGAGGGCTTCTACTACACCGAGCCGGGCATGGCGACGCCGATCAAGCGTGCCATCGCCTACGCGCCCTACGCCGACCTCATCTGGTGCGAGACCGGTACGCCGGACCTCGGCCAGGCTCGTGAGTTCGCCGAGGCCGTCAAGGCCGTCTACCCGGACCAGATGCTGTCGTACAACTGCTCCCCGTCGTTCAACTGGAAGGCCCACCTCGACGACGACGACATCGCCAAGTTCCAAAAGGAGCTCGGTGCGATGGGTTACGCGTTCCAGTTCATCACCCTCGCCGGTTGGCACGCCCTCAACACGTCGGCCTTCGAGCTGGCCAAGGGATACACCGCCAGCGACATGACGGCCTACGTCGAACTGCAGGAGCGCGAGTTCGCCCTGGAGGGCGACGGCTACACCGCCGTCAAGCACCAGCGTGAGGTCGGCGCCGGCTACTTCGACAAGATCGCCACGATCGTGTCGGGCGGCAACGCCTCCACCCTCGCCCTCGAAGGCTCCACCGAGGAAGAGCAGTTCCACTAGTCCCTGGTTCCTGACCGGATCCCGGTCATCTGAGAGCCAGAAATCGTCACAGAACGAGAAGTTGGGCCGACAGGTTGGGTGTGATGCCTGATCTGTCGGCCCTTCCGCGTCCAACCACCGAACCGGAGACTCGAAACGAGCGTCCGCTCGTTCTCGTCTCATTGATCGTCGGGGTGATGATCCTCCTCGCGTCGCTGCTGTATCACGATGGCGACATCGCCGGACTGGCGAAGTTCGGCGGCGGCGAGACGGTGGCGGAGCGCACCGCCCATGTCGAGGACGTGCTCGGTCGGGAGGTGGCCACCGTCGACCTGCTGGGCCACGACGGCAGCATGTTCTTCCTGCAGGCGCTCGACCCGTTCTATCTGTCTCCGGAAGAACACGCAGTCCATCTCGATCGGCCGGTCTACCGAGCCCAACGCATGCTCTATCCGGTGCTCACGAGCGCTGGAGGCCTCCTTCCTCCGGAGGCAGTGCTTTGGGGAATGGGCTTCGTCAACATTGCCGCACTCGTACTCGGGACCATGGCAGCGGGCCGTCTGGCCACTCGCTACGGCGGCTCCCACTGGCTGGGCCTCGCCTTCCTGGTCAACCCCGGAATCATCTTCGAGATGGACATCTCCGGTGGAGGCGTGCTCGCGTTCGCCGCGGCCCTGTGGGGCACGCTCATGCTCGAGGAAGGCAAACACCGCCACGCCATCGGCTGGTTCGTCGCGGCCGTTCTCGCCCGTGAAGTCATGCTCCTCTACCTCGCCGGCGTCTGCGTCTATCGGCTCCTGCAGACGCGCCGGATCCCCTGGTTGCTCGGCGGAATCCCTGCGTTGAGCGCGGCCGCCTGGGCCGGCTACATCCGTCTCCGTCTCGAGTCGCCCGAAGGCGTCAACGAGGTACAGGAGTTCGGCCCACCCTTTGGCGGGTTGCTCGACTCGATCGAGCACTGGTTCAACAGTCCGATCGACCTGGCCGTGTCCGCCGGGATCATCATCGTGATGCCGCTCCTCGTCGTGCGCGCCTGGCAACGACCCAACCCGCTGGCGTTCGGGTCAGTGGGATTCATCCTTCTCGCCGTCTTGATGACCCGACAGGTGTGGTGGCACTTCATCAACAACACCAGGGCCCTGGCACCGCTCATCACCGCGTACGTCATCACGACGTTCAGCGAGCCTCGCTCCCCTAGCGAATCGCCTCGTACACGCGATGTCGTCGACGCGCCTTCGTGAACACCACCTGGAAGAGCTGAAGGGCCCGCACCCGGAAACCCGCTGCGGAACCCTGGAGGTAGTAGTCCCAGGTCCGCCGGAAGCGATCGTCGTAGTGCGGGATCTCGCTCCATCGATCGGCGACGTTGGCATGCCACTGCATGAGCGTTCGGTCGTAGTCGGGACCGAAGTTGTGGACGTCTTCGATGGTCCACACGTGCTCGGCCGCCTTGCCGATCTGCCCCAGTGATGGCAGCACCCCGCCGGGGAAGACGTACTTGTCGAACCACGGGTCGGTGTGGGTCTGCCAGTCATTGGACCCGATCGTGTGGTGCAGCATCATCCCGTCGGGGTCGAGGAGGGCATCGCACCGCTCGAAGAACAGGCCGAGATTTCGGCTACCGACGTGCTCTATCATCCCAACGGACACGATCCGATCCCACTGCCCCTCGAGGTCGCGGTAGTCGGCCTGCTCGATGTGCACCGAGAGTCCGGCCGTGCGTTCCTTGGCCAGGGTGACCTGTTCGATCGCCGGCGAGATGCCGGTGACGTGGACGTCGTAGCGCTCGGCGGCGAACTGGGCGAGTCCGCCCCAGCCACAACCGATGTCGAGGAGGCGCATGCCCCGTTCGAGGCCGAGCTTGCGGCAGATCAGGTCGAGCTTGGCCTCCTGTGCGGAGTCGAGGTCCTCTGCATGACGCCAGTAGGCGCAGGAGTAGATCATCCGCTTGTCGAGCATCCGCTCGTACAGGTCGTTGCCGATGTCGTAGTGCGCCGACGCGTTCTCGGCCGCCCGGCCCACCGATTGCCGGTTCAGCAGCTTCGAGCTGATCGCCAGCTTGGCCAGTGCCAGGCTCGGCTTGATGGCCTCTCGGAGGTTGACCTCCTGGACGACGGACAAGAACTCGTCGAGCTGGTTCGCGCTCCACCAGCCCTCCTGATACGACTCGCCGAGCCCGAGCTCTCGATCGCGCACGATGCGGTCATAGGCGCGGTCATCGTGGATGTGGATGTCGGCGGGCTGATCGCCACCGACGGCGATTCCGACCTCTTCCAGCATCTCCAGTACGAATGACTTCGCGTCCACTCCAGGCCCCCTCTGCATCGCGCAACGTGACAATCTTCGCGCGATCGGTAGTGAGGATTCCAGGGGTCGGTGCGCTCCATGACAATCGGAGTCGATCTGGCACCCCCGACAGGACTCGAACCTGCAACCGCCGGGGTAGAAACCCGGTGCTCTATCCAGTTGAGCTACGGAGGCCCAAATAGCGTATGTCGGTGGCGGGACGACCCGGTACACTCTCGTTCGCACATGCCAGACCCGCTCGCGGTGACGGCATGGCCTGCTGGTTCGCCAGCATGGTGGGCGTAGCTCAGTTGGTTAGAGCGCCTGGTTGTGGTCCAGGAGGTCGGGGGTTCGAATCCCCTCGTTCACCCCATAGGATTGCCTGCTGGCAATTCGCGCACCTCTAGCTCAATTGGTAGAGCATCGGACTCTTAATCCGCAGGTTCTGGGTTC
>JAERSO010000110.1 GCA_016845585.1 Acidimicrobiaceae bacterium
GGATCGCAGCGTCGACTGGGGTGGCATCCGGGGTCCGGCGCCACCACCGGGTGGGCCGGTTGGTCACTGCTGTGAAGGCCGGACAGTCGCCGTCGAGGCACGAGAGGTCGAGGTTGCAGCTGTCCTGCTCGATCATGGTCTTGCGGCCGAACGGCGTCTCGATGGGCTGGACGGACAAGCAATTCGAGACAGAGGCGCAATCGCCGCAGCCTTCACAGACACGTTCGTTGATCACGACACGCGTCGGCGGGGTCTTGATCCGGCCGCGTTTGCGATCGCGCCGCTGCTCCGCCGCGCAGCGCTGGTCGTGGATGAGCACAGTGACGCCTTCGACCGCGGCGAGCTCGCTCTGGGCCTCCAGGAGTCGATCGCGGTGCCAGATCTCGATCTCGTAGGGGATGTCGTCACTGGTGGTGCGGTCGACGTCGTCGGTGGTGATGATGATGCGCTTCGCGCCGTGGCCGAGCAGGTTGCGGGCGACTCGGCCCAGGGGCAGCTGTCCAGTGGCGTCCTGGCCGCCGGTCATCGCCACGGCACCGTTCCACAGGAGCTTGTAGGTGATGTTGACGTTGGCCGCGATGGCGGACGTTATGGCGAGCTGGCCCGAGTGGAAGAAGGTGCCATCGCCGAGGTTCTGGACCAGGTGGTCGGTCTCGATGAAAGGGGACATGCCGATCCACTGGGTGCCCTCGTTGCCCATGCACGTGAGGCCGGCCACCTCGCCGAAACGCTCGTTGTCCTGCAGCATCACCATGGTGTGGCAGCCGATGCCGGCGCCGACGAGTGTGCCCTCGTTCACGACTGTGGAGCGGTTGTGGGGACATCCGGAGCAGAAGAACGGGGTACGGCTCACCGCGAGGGGGATCATCTCGCGTTCGGGACGTTCCGGGCGGATTCGGTCGTCGAGCCGTGGAGTCAGCCGGGCTCGGAGTCCATGGATGAGCTGGTCGGCGGTGAGTGCGCCATGGCTCGGAGTGAGCGTGTTGCCGTTCTCGTCGGTCTTGCCCACGACGATCGGGCGGACCGCCTGATTGTAGAGCGCGTCCTTGATGAGGCTCTCGACGTTGGGATGCTTCTCCTCGAGCACGAGGATCTCGTCGAGCCCCTCGGCGAACGACTGGATTCTCGAGAAGTTGAACGGGATCGGCATCTGGAGCTTGAGGAGACGGATGCCGGCCGATGCGATGTCGTGATCGGTTTCGAGTCCGAGTCGGCTCAGCGCTTCGCGAACTTCGCCGTACGTGATGCCTGAGGACACGATGCCGATCCAGGCGTCGGATGGGTCGACCGTGGTGTGGTTGAGGTTGTTGAGCGCTCCGTACTCGAGAACGAGGTCGTAGCGGACCTCGTAGATCTCGCGCTCGAGTTCGATGATGTGTGGTGGGACCAGCGCGCCATCAGGCGTGTGGGCATAGGGCTTGCCGTCGATCAACGGAACGATCGGTTGCACCCGATGTGGATCGAGATCGACATTGCTCGATCCGTCAGCGACGTCGGCCACGATCTTGAGACCGGCCCAGAGCCCTGTCGCTCGGCTCAGGGCGATGGCATGACGGCCGAGGTCCAGCGCCTCGGTGGGTGTGCCCGGGTAGAGCACGGGAATGTGCATGTCGGCGAGCGTTCCCGCCGATGACGAGGGCACGGTCGAGGACTTGGCGAGCGGGTCGTCGCCGACCAACGCAACAGCGCCACCGTTCGGGTCGGTGCCGGCGAACACCGCATGACGCAGCGCGTCACTTGCTCGGTCGATGCCCGGCGCTTTGCCGTACCAGAGTCCGACCACACCGTCGTACTTCGCATCCGGACGTGTGCAGGCGAGCTGGGTGCCCATGACCGCAGTGGCCGCATGCTCCTCGTTCACCGAGTGCACGTGCTCGAACGGAAGGTCCGGCACCTGCTTGCGGGCCGTGTCCACGGCGCTGTCGTACCCGCCGAGTGGTGACCCGGGATAACCCGCGGCGAACGCGGCCGTACGCAGGCCGTTCGCCCGGTCGACTCTCAATTGCTCGATCGGTAGCCGGGCCAGCGCCTGGATTCCCGTCATGAAGACAGTGCCGGAATCGGCCGTGTAGCGATCAGAGAGCCGATACGTATCGGTCACGAGTACCTCTTTTCGGAGACCTTCCCAGTATTCCTCACCTCGGCGGCCCGTGGAGGATCAACGGCCGCCGACTCAGCCGATGGCGTCGCGCTGCTCGATGAGGCGTTGGAGCGGGGCGAGGTCGAACGGATCCGCGACACCGATGATCACATGGGAAGCGCCGGCATCGAGGTAGCGGCCGATGTCCTCGACATCGTCGACATTGGTGGCCACGGTTCGTTCGATCTCACCGGGGTCGCGGCCCACCTTCTCGCACCACTCGTCGAGCACGCCACCGAGTTCGGCCACGTTCTCGGGCGGCCCGAAACAGTTCCATGCGTCGGCGTACTGGGCCACGAGTCGCAGTGTCACCTTGCGGCCCGATCCACCGATCATCAACGGCATCGGACCGATGGGGCCCGGGTTGAGGTTGGCGAGTCGATTGATCATCCGCGGCAGATCTGCTTCGAGCTGTCTGAGCCGAGAACCGACCGTGCCGAACTCGTAGCCGTACTCCTCGTAGTCGCGCTCGAACCAGCCGGCACCGACGGCGAGGTACATCCGGCCGCCACTCACATGATCGAGCGTGCGGGCCATGTCGGCCAGCAGTTCGGGATTGCGGTAGTTGTTGCCGGTGACGAGGGTGCCGAGTGTGGCGTTCTTCGTGTCGCCGGCCATGGTGCCGAGCAGCGTCCACGCCTCGAAGTGGGTGGCGTCCGGGTCCCCGTAGAGGGGATAGAAGTGGTCCCAGATCCAGATCGAGTCGGCACCCATCTCGTCGGCCGCGATCCAACACTCCCGCATTGCCTCCACCGTGGTCGACTGTGGGTGGATCTGGATTCCGACCTTGAGTTTCGTCATGACCGCAACCTAGTCAGCCGACGGCGAGGAGCTCCATGGGAGGGCAGGAACAGACGAGGTTGCGGTCCCCGAAGACGCCGTCGATACGGCTCACCGGCGGCCAGTACTTGTTGCCGCTGGTGGCCATCTCCGGATGTGCGGCCTCCCGGCGGGTGTACGGGTGAGGCCACTCGTCCGCCGTCACGATCTCGGCGGGGTGGGGCGCGTTGACGAGCGGATTGTCGTCCGCGGGCCATTCGCCGGACTTCACCCGCATCGCCTCACCGTGCATGGCGATCATGGCATCGCAGAACCGGTCGATCTCCGCCAGGCTCTCGCTCTCGGTCGGCTCGACCATCAGCGTGCCGGCCACCGGGAACGACATCGTCGGGGCATGGAACCCGTAGTCGATCAGCCGTTTGGCGAGGTCGTCGACGGTGATGCCCGTGTCGTCACGCAACACCCGGGTGTCGAGGATGCACTCGTGGGCGACGAATCCGTCGGCCCCCTTGTAGAGCACCGGGTAGAACGGCTCGAGTCGTGCCGCGATGTAGTTCGCGTTGAGGATGGCCACCTCGGTGGCATGCGTGAGGCCCTCGGGTCCCATCATCCGGATGTACATCCACGGGATCGCCAGGATGCCGGCTGAGCCCCAGGGGGCCGCGGCGATCGGACCGGGACCGGTGGAGGGGCCTGCGGCCCGATTGAGCGGGTGATTGGGCAGGAAGGGGGCGAGGTGCTCGCGCACGCCGATCGGGCCCACCCCTGGGCCACCACCGCCGTGGGGGATGCAGAACGTCTTGTGGAGGTTGAGATGCGACACGTCGGCCCCGAACCTGCCGGGCTGGGCGACGCCCACCATCGCGTTCAGGTTGGCGCCATCGAGGTAGACTTGGCCTCCGGCATCATGGACCATCTCGCAGATCCGGCGGATCTCGACCTCGAAGACGCCATGGGTCGACGGATAGGTGATCATCAGTGCAGCGAGCGACTCGCGGTGCTCGCTGACCATCTTGTCGAGATGGGCGATGTCGACATTGCCTTCGCTGTCGCATTCGACGACCACGACGCGCATACCCGCCATGACCGCGCTTGCGGCGTTGGTGCCGTGCGCCGAGCTCGGGATCACACACACGTCGCGATGTGAGTCACCGCGGCTGCGGTGGTACTCCCGAATGGCGAGCAGGCCGGCGAGTTCTCCCTGTGCCCCGGAGTTCGGTTGCATCGACACTCGGTCGTATCCCGTGATCTCGACGAGCCACCGTTCCAACTGATCGATCATCCGGTGGTAGCCGACGGTCTGCTGGACCGGGGCGAACGGATGCAGCGAGGCGAACTCGGGCCAGCTGATCGGCTCCATCTCGGTGGCCGCGTTGAGCTTCATCGTGCAAGATCCGAGTGGGATCATCGAACGGTCGAGGGCGATGTCTCGGTTGACCAGTCGCCGCATGTAGCGAACCAGCTCCGTTTCGGAGTGGTACGACTTGAAGATCGGGTGGCGAAGCACCGGAGACGTGCGGCGCAGCGCTTCGGGTCGGGGATCGGCGACGTCGGCTTCCAGCGCGTCGAGGTCGGCATCGACCCCGAAGGCGTGCCACACGGTGTCGATGATCGCTCGGCTGGTGCGCTGGTCGAGCGACGCGGCCACCGTGTCCTCGTCGACCCGGCGTAGGTTGACGCCGCTTGCCAACGCCATGGCCATCACCTTGTCAGCGCGACCCGGCACGCGAGCACACACGGTGTCGAAGAACTCGTCGTGCACCACCTCGACGCCGCCCCGGCGCAGACCCTCGGCGACGACGGCCGCGAGGCGGTTCACCCGATCCGCGATTCCCCGCAGTCCACGGGGTCCGTGGTAGATCGCGAAGAACGACGCCATCACGGCGAGGAGCACCTGGGACGTGCAGATGTTGGAGGTCGCCTTCTCCCGACGAATGTGCTGCTCACGGGTCTGGAGCGCCAAGCGGAGCGCCGGCTTGTCGTGGGCGTCGACGGAGACGCCGACGACGCGGCCGGGCAGCGAGCGCTGGAACGCTTCACGTGTCGCGAAGTAGGCGGCGTGAGGACCACCGAAACCCATGGGGACGCCGAAACGCTGCGTCGAGCCGACCACCACGTCGGCACCGAGCTCCCCGGGGGGTGTGAGCACGGCGAGGGCCAGGGGATCGGCGGCGACGGCGACCAACACGTCGGCCGCATGGGCACGCTCGATGATGGCGGCCAGATCGGGGATGGCCCCCGTGGTGCCCGGGTACTGCACGACCAGGCCGTACACACCGTCGAGATCCGCGGTGAGCGGGTTGTCAGCGGTGATGGTGATGTCGATCGGTTCGGCCCGGGTCTCGACTACGGCGATCGTCTGGGGATGACAATCCCCGTCCACGACGAAGCGAGTGCCCTTGTTCTTGCGGTTCACGCGCTGGAGCATCGTCATGGCTTCGGCGACAGCCGTGGGCTCGTCGAGAAGCGAGGCATTTGCGACCTCCATGCCGCTCAGCTCGATCGCCATCGTCTGGAAGTTCAGGAGCGCCTCGAGTCGCCCCTGCGAGATCTCGGGCTGGTAGGGGGTGTAGGCGGTGTACCAACCCGGGTTCTCCATCACGTTGCGGCGGATGACGGGCGGGGTGACGGTCTCGTGGTAACCCATCCCGATCAACGACACGACGGGGCGGTTCGTATCGGCGATCGCCTTCAACTCGACCTGGGCGTCGAGCTGTCCGACCGGTTCGGGAAGGTCGAGCGGCTCGCTCATGCGGATGTCATCGGGAACGGTGCGGTCGATCAGTTCCTCGATCGAGTCGACGCCGATGAGCCCGAGCATCTGTTCGCGCTCGAAATCGGGCGGGCCGATGTGGCGGCTCTCGAAGGTGTCGCGATCGTGGAGATCGGCGAGTGAGTGGCCGGGGGACTGGTGCGGCGTGTTCATGGGTGGCTCCGAATCGTCGAGACAAGCGTCGCGTATGCAGCGACTGCCCGCTCGGTCCGGATGCCTGAGAGCTTCTCCGGACGATCCGGATTTCCCCTTCGGCGGACGCTCGAAGCGCCACTCTCCCGAGACGTCCACACGGCGGCGGTCGGGGGGCCTGAGAGGTTCCGGGCGGTTGCTCCTTCGGCGCCTCACCCGAAGGCGAGGACTCTCCCGTCGCCGTAGACGACGTAGGCGAACCTTAGCTCACTGCGCCGGGGTTGCTGATCTCGATGAGGAGGAAGAGCATGCCGATGCTGTTGATCATCGCGTGGGCCACGACAGCGGGCCCGATGCGCCCCGTCGCGAGCCGCCCGGCACCGAGCGCGAGACCGAGGACGAAGAGAATCGGTGTCCGTTCGAGTTCGAGATGCACAGACGCGAACACCAGACTCGTGAGGACGAGAATCCAGGCGGGTTTCATGCCCCGCTTCTCGAGCGCGCTCCACCACAGTCCACGAAACACCAACTCCTCGACGACGGGCGCAACCATGGCGGTGAGCACGGCGAGCAGGATGATCCAGACGGTGAGCCCGCCGCCGTCGGCGGAGTCCTCGGTCAGTTCGGCCACGATGGCGTTCGGTGCGGAATCGAACAGTTCAAGCATCAGGGCGCCCACCAGGCCGGCGGACATGAACCCGGCGACTGTGAGGGCGGCACCGAGCAAGATGTCTCGGGGCTCGAACGCGAAACCGAAGTCCAACCGAACGCCGCGACCCTTCTGGTCGGCGATGTACCAGACGTAGACCCCTTGTACGACCGGCGGTATCCCCACCGCGAGCGGGAGCCACACCCCGTCGAGGCCGGTGTCTCGGGTGGCGCCGAAGATCGCCAATCCGACGAGGATGGAGACGATGAAGAAGATTCCGAGCGCGGCCCAGGCGTCGCCGAGCCCCCAACCGACGGAATGGTCGTAGACGACCCGCTGGTCGTTATGGGACAGAGGTGGTGGTGGCGGTGGTGGGGGAAGCGACGAATCTGGCACAGCGCCAGCAGCCTAGGTGGCGGCCGTGAACGCCGAGGCTCATGTTCGGGCCGGTGGTTACCGATGGCGTCCCATGGGATTCCTGGACCGAATGAAGGAGAAGTCCGCCGCAGCCAGGCAGGCGCACTTCGACGGCTATCACACGAAGGTGCTCGACCTGACGCCCGAGACGATCTGGGCCGCAGAGGCCGAATGGGAAGCAGGCAAGCCCGAACGAACGGGTCTGCTCTCCCATGACGGCACGCACGTGACATTTCGATCGTGGTACGACAGGACGGCGTTCACCGTTCCGGCCGGAGCGATCACGGAGAAGCGTGGCGATGCAAAGGTCGACGACGGGAACATGAAGGGCGAGTCAGATGACATCCGGCCGCTGAGCCGCGTACTGCCTGGATACGACCTACCCGCGTTCGCGGCGATCGAACAGCAGTCGGGACCGCTGCACGGATTATTCGACACGCTCGGCATACCGGTCTGAGCGTTTCGGCCCGCACCCGCCGCTGCGCATGTCGGCGTCAGCCGTCTGTGAGCGAGCGCCCGAATTCGTGTAGGCGGGCCACCGCATCCTCGTTCACGCCGGACTTCTGACGGCCGAGGCTCGCCTTGATCTCCCGGTAGGTCTCCTCCTCGAGGCCACAGTCCTTGCACGCCTCCAGGTGTTCGGCGACGCGGGCAGCCCAGTCAGGGTCCATCTCGTTGTCGAGGTAGTGCTGCAGGACTCGCCCGACCTCGCGGCAGCTGGCCGGCGATGTCTTGCGGCGGTACCAGGGGCGTTGGATCATGCGGGTCTCCCGTTGACGTAGCCACCATGTTTTTCGAGGTGTTTGCGGATCCGGGTGCGAGCGCGGTGTAGTCGGCTCATGATCGTGCCGGTCGGCACGCCGAGGAAGTCGGCGGCCTCCTGATAGGAGAGGGCCTGTACGTCGACGAGTTCGACGACCGTTCGGAACCTCTCGGGTAGGGCGTCGAGCGCGGCCTCGATCGCCGCGTCATAGCCGCGGTCGAGGACCTGCGCCTCTGGGTCGGAATCGTCAGTGTCCTCAGACGCGACCCGCTCCATCGTGGCGTCCGGATCGCGCATCAATTCGGGACGCTTGCGGCGGACTCGGTTGATCTGGGCGTTGCGCATGATCGTGAGCAGCCAGGCCCGAGGGTGACGCCCGTCGAAGCGGCCGATGGCTCGGTAGGCACGCAGCATCGTGTCCTGCACGAGATCTTCGGCGTCGGTGGCGTTGCGGGTGATCGAGCGGGCCACGCGATAGAGGACCTCGATCTCCGGCACGACGTAGCGGTCGAATGCCGCCTTCTGCTCGCGCTCGTCAACGACAGGATCGCCCATCAGGGGATGAACATAGTTCGTGGCCGACCAGTGGGGTTGGTCAGGGGAATGACCCCGGAGCTCTCTGGGTTTCGGTGCGAATGGGGGTCGTCCATCGCTACCGCTGGAGCATGCTCGTCGAGCAATGGCTCGATCAGGAGCTCGATGACGACCGCGCCGAGCGAGTCCTGTCCCATCTCGAACGATGCAGCGAGTGTCGGAGCGCCGCCGAGGAGTACGCCTGTATCAAGCGTGCGCTCGCCCGCTTGGAGAACTCCTGACGGTCGGCGGTACCGTCGCGGCAGTGAGTGACGAGACGGATGCGGAGCCGAAGGAGATCTCCCTGTACGAGGCCGTGGGCGGCGATCCGTTCTTCGGCGAACTCGTGCACCGGTTCTACCTCGGCGTCGAGTCGGATCCAGTCCTGGGACCGATGTACCCGGCGGACGACATGGACGGTGCCAAGGAGCGGCTGATGCTGTTCCTGATCCAGTTCTGGGGTGGACCGACGACCTACAGCGACAACCGGGGGCACCCTCGCCTGCGGATGCGGCACGCACCGTTCCCGGTCGACCGCGCCGCGCGGGATGCATGGCTGCATCACATGCGAGCTGCCGTGGATTCCATGCTCGGTCGTGTCGATGGTGGGCAGCCCGTCATCGACGCGCTGATGGGCTATTTCGAGAGGTCGGCGGAGTTCATGAGGAACGTGGACGAACCAACTGCCGATTCCGAGGGCCCAGCCGGTTTGTAATTCGCCGAATCGCGACCGCCGAAGTCTGGTCTGGGCCGTCATTCTGCGGAAGTCTCGCGATGAGATTCGGTGGAAATGCTTGACTCGCGGCCCGAAATCGACTCCTGTGTAGTTCACCGACCGCGAATTGTCGTGGACAACCAAGGAGTACACACATGAACAAGGGCGAACTTGTTGCAGCAATGGCCGACGCGGCCGACGTGAGCCAGAAGGATGCAGGCGCCTGCCTCGACGCGATGTTCGAAACCATCGCCGCTCAGGTCAGCGCCGGCAACGAGGTTTCCATCACTGGCTGGATGAAGATCGAGAAGGCCAAGACGTCCGCTCGTACCGGCCGCAACCCGCAGACCGGCGAAGCGATCCAGGTCCCTGCCGGCACCCGTACCAAGGTGTCGGCCGGTTCCAAGCTGAAGGCTGCCGGCAAGAGCTGAGTCTCGTAGTCAGCGACAACGCGAAGAGCGGGGGCGGCATGCGTGTCGCCCCCGTGTCGCGTCCCGGCGGCGAGCCGTCTAGGTTCGCCGCATGACACACCTGCAGCCGGGCGACCGGGCTCCCGCATTCAATCTCGCCGACCAGACCGGCACGAAGCACAGGCTCAGCGCCTCGAAGGGCACGCGCGTGTTCCTGTTCTTCTATCCCAAGGCCAACACCGGGGGATGTACGACTCAGGCCTGCAATGTGCGTGACATCGCCGGCGACGTCGGCGATGTGCAGGTCTTCGGGATCAGCCCCGATGAGCTGGCTGCTCAGGCCAAGTGGGACGCCAAGCACGACTTCGGGTTCCCGCTGTTGAGCGACACCGACCATGCCGTTGCGGACAAATACGGCGTCTGGGGCCCCAAGAAGCTCTACGGACGCGAGTACGAGGGCATCATCCGATCCGCGTTCCTGATCGGCACGACGGGCAAGATCGAGCACGCCTGGCCCAAGATCAGCCCGAAGGCCACCCCTGAGAAGCTGCTCGCCGCCCTGGAGGAGACCGCATGACCGAGCCACTGAGCCCGTTGCCGAAGCCCGAGGACGTGATCCCGCATCGCGATCCGTTCCTCTTCGTTGACGAGATCGTCGAGTGCATCCCCGGGGAGAAGGTCGTGGCCACATGGACCTTGACGGGGGACGAAGCGTTCTTCGCCGGTCACTTTCCCGGTCGACCGACCCTGCCCGGGGTGTTGATGTGCGAGGCAATCGCTCAGACAGGGGCGATCGCCTTGCTCACCGATGAACGCTACGAGGGAAAGCTCCCGCTCTTCGGTGGTCTCGACGGGGCGCGCTTTCGTCGCCAGGTCGGCCCTGGCGACACGCTCACGCTCGAAGTCGAGATGGGCCGTCTCTCCGCACGCGCCGGAAAAGGGAGCGGGCGTGCGCTCGTCAACGGCGAAGTTGCCACCAGCTGCGACCTGATGTTCGTGATCGTCGACGTCTAACGCACGCTGGGGTCTGTCCCCGGTGTGCGTTCTGGCTAGGCGGGGCCGAGGACGATGGTGCCGTTGTGGCCACCAAAGCCGAACGAGTTCGACAGCGATGGTGCGGGCGTCCACGCCTTGGGCTCGCCCATCACGATGTTGATGGCCGGGAGCTCCGGATCGGGCGTGGTGAGGCCCACGGTGGGCGGCACGAGTTCGTGCTGCATCGCGAGGAGGACGGCGACCGCTTCGAGCGCGCCGGCGGCGCCGAGCGCGTGACCGGTGATGCCCTTGGTGCTGGTGACCAGCGGGCCACCGTCGCTGCCGAAGACCTTGGCCACGGCCTCTGCTTCAGCAGCGTCGTTCTTGCCGGTGGAGGTGCCGTGGGCGTTGATGTGGCCGATGTCGGCCGGCGTGACGCCTGCGTCCTCCATGGCGATCTGCATACAGTTCACGGCCCCGGTTCCGCCAGGAGCGGGCGCGGTGATGTGGTGGGCGTCAGCGGTGCTGGCCGAGCCGAGAACCTCGCCGAGGATGGTGGCGCCACGTTCGACCGCAATGTCCCATTCCTCGAGGATGAGGAGGCCACAGCCTTCGCCGATCACGAATCCGTCGCGCTTCTCGTCGAACGGCATCGAGACGCCGCTGGTCGAGAGGGCGGTCATGTTGGCGAACCCGGCCACGGCGGTGGGGGTGATGGGTGCCTCGGCCCCACCGGCGATCACGACGTCGCAGCGGCCGTCGGCCACCATGCGGGCACCATTGCCGATGGCGTGGGTGCCGGCCGCACAGGCGGTGACGGTGTTCTCGCAGGGCCCCTGCCAGCCGTAGCGCATGCTGACGGCGGCGGGAGCGGCGTTCGGCATCATCATCGGCACGAGGAACGGGGACACCCGCTTCTCGCCCTTGTTCAGGCGAACCTCGATCTGATCCTCGAGGGTGCCGATGCCTCCGATGCCGGTGCCGATGGACGTGCCACGGCGCGCCGGGTCAGCGGTGAGCTCCCCGGCCTGTTCGATCGCCTCGGCGGCGGCCGCCAGGGCGAATTGGGTGTAGCGGTCGCTGCGTCGAGCTTCCTTGGGGTTGTCGAAGTAGGCGCTTGCGTCCCAGTCCTCGATGAAACGAGTGCCGTCCGGCGCCTCGCCGATCAGCCCGTTCCAGAATTCCTCTTTGCCCAGGCCGGCCCTGGCGACAACGCCAATGCCGGTGACGGCGACCCTACGACCCTGCATCAGAGCTTGGAGGTGATGAGGCCGAACGCGGCACCGATGGTGGCCACGCCCTCGAGCTCTTCCTCTTCGACATTGACGTCGAACTCTTCTTCAAGAGCCATGACGAGCTCGACGAGGTCGAGGCTGTCGGCGTCGAGGGACTCGAAGGTGGCGTCGGCCACGATCTGACTGTCCTCGACGGAGAGCACGTCGACGGCACACTTCTTGAAGCGATCGAAGTTGTCACTCATTGGTATTTCTCCCGTTTTATCTGCTGGTTGAGATTGTTCAGCCGATGAACCCTATCGGGGTGCACGCGTACGTTGCCCGATCTAGCCCATCGAAAGGCCACCGTCGACGGGCAAGACGGTGCCCGTGATGTAGCCGGCGTTGTCGGAGGCCAGGAACTCGATCGCCGCGGCGATCTCTTCGGCCTGGCCCAGGCGGTTGAGGGGGACGACGGACAGCATCGTGTCGCGCTGGTCGTCGGTGAGCTCCATCAACATGTCGGTCTCGATCGGCCCGGGGGCCACGACGTTGCAGGTGATGTTGCGGCTCGCGAACTCCTTGGCCAGCGACTTCGACAGGCCGATCAGGCCGGCCTTGGACGCCGAATAGTTGGCCTGACCCGGGTTGCCGCCGATGCCGGCGACGGAGCTGATGAAGATCATGCGGCCCCAGCGGCCTCGCATCATGCCTTTGACGACACGTCGGGCGACTCGAAAGCTTCCCGTCAGGTTGGCGTCGATGACGTCTTCGAACGCGTCATCCTTCATCTTCAGGGTGAGGCCGTCCTTGGTGATTCCGGCGTTGGAGACGAGGATCTCGACATTCCCGAGCTTCTCCTCGATCTCGTCGACCGCCGCGTTGACGGAGTCGGTGTCGGTGACATCGCACTTGACCACGAGGATGCCCGCGGCGTCGTCGGCGGCGCCGGAGCGTGCAGTGACCGCGACCCGGTAGCCGGCGGCCTGGAAACGTTTGGCGGTGGCGAGGCCGATGCCCCGGTTGCCGCCGGTGATGAGGACAACGCGATCGGTCACCAGCGCACCACCGCTGTGCCCCACGCCATGCCGGCACCGAAGCCGGTCATGAGCACGATCTTGCCGGGCTCGAGCAGGCCGTCGTCGTCGGCCTTGCCGAGACAGAGCGGGATGGTGGCACTCGAGGTGTTCCCCGTGGTTTCGATCACGTTGACCGTTTTCTCCATGGCGAGGCCGGTGGACTTGCACACGGCTTCGATGATTCGGATGTTGGCCTGGTGGGGGATGACCACGTCGATGTCGTCGGGCGTGAGCCCGGCCTTGTCGAGAGCGGTCTTCACCGAGCCGCTGACGGCGCGGATGGCGCGCTTGAAGACCTCTCGACCCTCCATCCTGATGTAGCCACCGTGGTCGGCGTAGAGGATGTCCTGCAGGTCGCCATTGCTGCCGAGGTCGTGGGCGATCAACTCGCCTTGCCCGTGACGTTCCATCACGACAGCCCCTGCACCGTCGCCGAACAGGATCGCGGTGCCACGGTCGTTCCAGTCAACGATGCGGGACAGCGCTTCGGAGCCGATGACCAGTACCCGGTTGGGGCCGCCGGGCATCAGGATCTGGCCGTAAGCGACCACATAGCTGTAGAGGAAGCCGGCGCAGACGGCGTTGATGTCGAAGGCGCCACAGCTGAGTCCGATGTCGCGCTGCACGACCGCCGATGTGGCGGGAAGCTGCTGGTCGGGAGTGGTCGTGCAGACGATCAACAGATCGATGTCGTCGGGGGTGAGCCCGGCGTTCTTGATCGCCTGGATGCCGGCTTCGGTGGCGAGTTCGCCGGTGGATCCGCCCACTCGGCGCTCACCGATCCCGGATCGTTCACGGATCCATTGATCGTTGGTGTCCATGGTCTCGGCGAGATCGTCGTTGGTGACGATCTTCTCGGGAAGGGCGGTGCCGATTCCGGCTACTCGAATGGTCATGCGTTGGTCCTGAGCCAGGCGATGGGTTGACGGGAGGTGACTCGTTCGCCTTCGAAGGCGAGCACCCCCTTGATCTGGCCGGCAAACGAGCTGACGACGTCTTGGGATCCGACGCTACCGAGCACTTCGCCGACCGCGATCACGGTGCCATCGAGGCAACACTCGCTCGGCGTGAAGATCCCGGCCGCGGGGGAGACCACCATGCGTTCGGTGGCGAAGAGATGTTCACCTTCGAGAACGCCCGCGTCCGATGACTTCGAGCCCGACAGGCTCTCGAGAAGGCCGTCGAGGTCGGCGGGTGTGGATACGTTCTTGCGGTTGCCGGTCTTGACCGCTCGCTTCACCAATCCGGTGAGCACCGTGCCGGGGCCGAGCTCGACGAACGTGGTGAAGCCGTCCTCGTCGAGCTGGCGGAGGGTTTGGCGCCAGCGGACCGGCGATGTGAGCTGAGCGCCGAGCAGGTCGGCCCAGTCGGAGGCCTCGTTGTGCGCGGTGGCGTCGACGTTGGCGTAGACCGGTTGCTCGGGCTCGCGGAACTCGACCTGGTCGATCGCCTTGCGCAGGCGGTCGCGGGCGGGCGCCATCAATGGCGTGTGGAACGCCCCGCCCACCGGAATTCGCATGGCGCGTTTGGCACCGAGCTCCTTGGCGATCGCGCATGCCTTGTCGAGGTCATCGGGGCTGCCCGCGATCACGACCTGGCCCGGAGCGTTGTAGTTGGCGATCCACGCATCGCCCGCGGTGCGCTGGCAGGCGATGTCGACCTGGTCGTCGTCGAGGCCGAGGATGGCGGCCATGGTGCCGTCCTGCTCGTCGGCAGCGGCCTGCATCGCGTCGCCGCGCTCGTTGACGAGGCGGACGGCGTCGGCGAAGTCGAGGGCGCCGGCTGCGGTGAGTGCGGAGTACTCGCCGAGTGAGTGGCCGGCGTGGGCGGCAGCCTCAGCGCCGGTGCGACTGACCGCGTCGAGCACGACCATCGACGTGATGAACGTCGCCAGCTGTGCGTTTCGGGTCATCGTGAGCTCGTCGGCATCGGTGTCGAGCAGGAGGGCGGCGATGTCGCGGCTGGTGACGTCGGACGCCTCTTCGACCAACTCCCAGGACGGGTGGTCCTTCCACGCGGCACCCATGCCCGGGGTCTGTGAACCTTGTCCCGGGTACGTGAAGACGATCATGGGTGTGTGCCCTCCAGCGGCTGGTCCACCCGCAGCGCTACGGGTGAGGTCCCATTCTGACTCGCGCAACCGTGTTGCGGTTTCATCACTGCACAGTAACCCGATGTGTCAGATGTCACCCATTGTCGGCCGCTACCGCGATGGCCACTCGTCGATGTCGCCTTGGTGACGCCGAATCGACCACTCCCGCGCCGCGGAGATGACGAAACCGAGGATCAGTCCCCGAACGAGTCGCTTTCTCATGTTGGCCAACACGTTCCGAAGGCTACGCTGCCAATCGGTTCGCTCCCTGCCCGGGTGGTGGAATTGGCAGACACGACGGACTCAAAATCCGTTGCCTTCACAGGCGTGCGGGTTCAAGTCCCGCCCCGGGTACCACCCACGCTCCCTGGTGGGAAAGCACGATGGGGTCTGTCCCCAGCGTGCTTTCTCCGGGTGAGCGGCGGCGACTAGCTTCAGTTCATGACCGCACATGAGCGTCCGGATCGATCCACCGACCTGTTCGAGGACGATCCGGTCGCGTCCTTCACGCTCGCCGCCGAGTACTACGTGCGGCCAGAGGTGCTCGAGCGGGAGTGGTCGGCGATCTTTCACCGCACCTGGCAGATGATCGGGCCGGCCAGCACGGTCACCGAGCCTGGCAGCTACATGACCGGCGAGATCGGCGACCAGCGGGTGATGGTGATCCGCTCGACCGACGGCGAGTTCAGGGCGTTCTTCAACGTCTGTCTGCATCGTGGACACTCTCTCCTGCAGGGTGACGGCCGGTGCGGTCAGCGCATCACCTGCCCATACCACGCCTGGGCCTACGACACGGAGGGCAAGCTCCGCGGTGCTCGTATGGCCGATCAGATGGACGGCTTCGACGAGTCGGTCTACGCGTTGCCGGGCGTGGCCGTCGAGGAGTTCTGCGGGCTGATCTTCGTCAACCTCGACCCAGCCCCACGCACCATGGACGAGATGTATCCAGGTGCTCGCGCCGAGATCGAGTCGCTGCTGCCGCAGGTCGACGGACTGCTACCTGCCACCACCGGCGTGTTCGACATCGCCGGCAACTGGAAGAACGTCGCGGACAACTTGCTCGAGTGCTACCACTGCCACCCGGCGCACCGGGCATTCGTCGATCTCATCGACATGTCCACCTACCGCAATGACACGCACGAGAACTGGTCGATCCAGAGCGGGGACCACCGCGAAGACAACGACGTCTACGAGGCCGGATCGGGTCCCGCTTCGTTCTTCTCGGCCTTCCTGTGGCCCAACCTCTCGATCGGTCGAATCCCGGGCCAGCGAGGGTTGCTGGCGTTCAGCTTCATGCCCACTGGCCCGGAGTCGACGCGGCAACAGCTCCACTTCCTCACACCCGACGGCGAGTTGGACCAGCCCGAAGCGGATGGATCGGCCTACTTCAACGAGGTGCTCGGACCGGAGGACGTCGCACTGATCGAGGATGTGCAGATCGGTCTTCGCTCCCTCGGCTATCACCAGGGGAAGTTCATCTGCATCCCCGACCGGCCCGAGATCTCCGAGCACGCCGTGCATCATTTCCATGCCATGGTGAGGCACGCACTCGACATCGACTGAAGGAGCCGGCATGGACCGCGCCGACGAGGCAATCGCTTACGAGGAGGCATCGATCGAGATCGCCGCCTCCCCCGAAGCCGTCTACGACCTCGTCTCTGATCTGGCGCTCATGGCGGAGTGGAGTCCGGAGTCGACAGGGGGCTCGTGGCGAGACGGGGGCACCGGCCAGGTCGGCGACTTCTTCGACGGGTCGAACAAGGTCAGGGAGCGCGAATGGGTTCGCGAAGTGGAGGTCGCCGCGGCGGACCGGGGACGTGACTTCACGTTCGTGGCCGGCGGGGTGGCGAACAACCGCACATGGTGGTCCTACGAGATGGCCCCGTCTGACACCGGCACCACACTCACCGAGAAGTGGTGGGTGGTGAACAAACCCCCGGCGTGGATCGACCGGTCCCACGATCAGTTCCTGGAACGTGCCGCGGCGACCCTCGGGATGATCGAGACCACGCTTCAGGGAATCAAGCAGGCCGCGAAGCCGTCCGATGGCTGACCAGATGGTGTCGGTGAGCCGGGTGATCCCTGCATCGCCGGAGGCGATCTTCGACGTTCTGGCATCGCCGCAGGGCCACGTCGACATGGATGGCAGTGGCACCGTCAAGGGTCTGATCACCGACGACGAGCGGCTTGCACTCGGCTCGACGTTCCGTATGAACATGAGGATGGGCATGCCATATCGCATGGGGAGCACCGTCAAGGAGTTCGAGGAGAACCGGCTGATCGCGTGGGCGCACTTCGGCAGGCATCGCTGGCGATTCGAACTCGAACCGGTCGAGGGTGGCACCAAGGTCACCGAGACCTTCGACTGGTCGACGTCCATCTTTCCGAAGGGGATCGAGCTCCTCGGCTACCCGAAATCCCACCCGAAGCACATGGCGGCGACACTCGATCGCCTCGCCGCCCTGCTCGACGACGATTGACCGGACGATCAGTCGGCGCCGGGCGCGCCCTGAGGCCGGTCGGCGATGAACGTCTCGATCCGTTCGGCATCGACGGTCTCGCACGTCAGCTTCCACGTCCAGGCGGTGATCACCACCGGGCTCGGCAGGTCGGCATCTGACGGTGCAAGGACCACCGCGCCTGTTGCCAGATCTGCGAGTTGATCGATCTCCGCCGATGAGACGGACTCGTCGTACTGGATCATGGCGCCACCCGATTCGAGGACGCGGACCTGGACGGCGGGCAGCAACGGCTCGTGGAAGATGCCGGCTGCAGCCGGGCCGCCCGCGTGCGGGCCGGAGGTGGGCGGATCGGTGGCGTACGTCAGCCCGGCAGGGTCGATCACGTGGAGCCCGCTCTGGGGATCCTCCGGCTCGCGGAGCTCGGTGCATCCGGTCGCGGACCCGCCGCTGCACGACGACAGGAGCAACCCGCAGGCGAGTGCCGAGGCGAGGATGACAGGGGAGCGCCGCACCGAACGATCATGCCGGAAAATGCCGGGCTTCCAACGGCACTAGACTCCGGGCCATGTCCCGGGCCCAGATCGAGCGCAAACTCCGCAACGTGAGCGATCAGGTGCGTTCGCTGCGCGATGAGCTGCAGGTCACGGACGAGCAGATCATCCAGCTGGCGGATGAAGCCGACGACGCTCGCTTGCGAGCGCTGGTTTCGGAGACCCCCGTCGCCGAGAAGGAACACCGCAAAGCGAGCCGACATGTCGATCGCCTCCGCAAGCATCGCGCCCGCGTGGCCGCCAAGATCGCGACACTCGACGCCGAACAGGATGCGCTGCTCGATCGGTTGACCGCGAGCTCGTGAACCCTCGCGTCGTCGTAGCCGAAGACGAGGCGATCATTCGTCTTGATCTCGTGGAGACCCTTCGTGACGAGGGCTATGAGGTGGTGGCCGACTGCGGCCGCGGTGACGAGGTCGTCGCCCTTGTCGAGCAGCACGCGCCCGACCTCGTTCTGCTCGACATCAAGATGCCCGGCCTGGACGGACTGAGCGCGGCCCGAGTCATCAATGAGCGATCCGATGCGGCCATCGTGATGTTGACCGCGTTCAGCCAACGCGAGCTGATCGACGAGGCCAGCGACGCCGGCGCGATGAGCTACCTCGTCAAGCCGTATCAACGCGCTGACCTCGTACCCGCGCTGGAGCTGGCCCGGGCGCGTCGTGCGGAGCGTCGGGCCCTTGTCGCCCGGGTGGACGAGCTGGAGAACCGCATCGAGGAGCGCAAGTCGATCGATCGGGCCAAAGGTGCGCTCATGGACGCTCATGCCCTCTCCGAAGACGAGGCATTCCGCTTTCTGCAGCGCTCGGCGATGTCGGGTCGGCGCAAGATGAAGGATGTGGCCGAGGAAGTGCTCGATGGCCGCCTCACCCCCTAGGAGATCGCGTTAGGGTCGGCCGCAATGGCCAAAGTGATGCTCATCGACGGGAATTCGCTCACCTACCGCGCGTTCTTCGCCCTCCCCACCGACATGGCGACCGCCTCCGGTCAGGTCACGAATGCCGTTTTCGGCTTCACCTCGATGCTGATCAACCTGATGAAGGATCACGAGCCCGAGCGGATCGGCGTGGCGTTCGACCGGCCCGAGCCGACGTTTCGTCACGCGATGACACCCAGCTACAAGGCGCAGCGGGAGTCGGCCCCCGACATCCTGCGGCAACAGATGGGTCTGGTTCGCGAGGTGCTCGAAGCGCTGGCGATCCCGTCGATGGAGGTCGTGGGTTTCGAGGCCGACGACATCATCGCCACCCTCGCCACCCAGGCCCGTGACCGTGGTGACGACGTCATCGTCGTCACCGGCGACCGCGACAGCTACCAGCTGGTCGAGGATCCCCACATCAAGGTGCTCTACAACAAGCGTGGCGTCAGCGACTACGCCTTCTACGACGAAGCCGGGATCCTCGAGCGCACCGGCGTACGACCGGTCGACTACGTCCAGTACGCGGCCATGCGGGGCGACAAGTCCGACAACCTTCCGGGCGTCCCCGGGGTCGGTGAGAAGACCGCGGCGAAGCTGATCAACGAACGGGGCGGGATCGACGGGATCTACGCCTCGCTCGACGAACTGACGCCGAAGCTGCGCGAGAACCTCGCCGCCAATGAGGAGAACGTTCGCAACAACATCGAGATGATGGTGCTCGTTCGTGATGTCGAGCTGAGCTACGCGATCGACGATCTGACTCAGGGCGAATCCGACGTCGAGGGCATCAAGAAGCTGTTCGATTTCCTCGAGTTCCGTTCGCTGTGGGACCGACTCGCTCCGGTTCTCGGCGCCGCGCCCACGGCAGCCGCAGAGGTCCTTGAACCCGAGCTCACGATCTACGAGTCCGCCGAGGATGCGGCGATTGCGCTCGCCTCGGCCAACTCCGGCAATGACGTGCTCGGCATGGCTGTCCCGGAAGGTGGCGTCGAGCAGGGCCTGGCATTCGTCGTCGATGGCCCGGACGCCGAGGTCGGTTTCGTCGAGGGTCGGTTCCTCGACGACGCGGGCGTGCGCGAGGCGTTGACGGAGCTCCTCGACATCGGCGGTCGCCCGGTGGCGATGCACGGGGCCAAGCCGGCGATGCGCGGCCTCCTCGACATGGGCGTGGATCTGCGGGATCTGAGCGTCGATACCCAGCTTGCCGCCTACCTGCTCGATCCCGCCGACAACCGCTACGACCTGGGTGAGCTCCTGTTGCGCTACGCCGGCGTGGAGTTGGCTACCGGCGGCGCGCCCGAGGGGCAGCTCGATCTCGATGGTGGGGAACAGGAATCGGTCGGTGCTCAGCCGGCCAGCGAGGCGCTTGCGGTCGATCGCCTGGTGATGCCGCTGCGTGAGGCGATGGCGTCGCAGGGTCTACTCGACCTCCACGACGACCTGGAGATCCCGCTCGTTCGAGTGCTCGCCAAGATGGAGCATCGCGGAATCGGCGTCGATCCCGATGTGCTGACACGGATCCGCGACGAACTCAACGCCGACACGGAGTCGATGCGGGCCGCGGTGATCGCGGAGGCCGGCCATGATTTCAACGTCAACTCCACGAAGCAGCTTCGGGAGGTGTTGTTCGACGAGTTGGGCCTCACTCCTCAGAAGAAGACGAAGACGGGCTACTCCACCGACGCCCAGTCACTCGAGAAGATGCGCGACGAACACCCGATCGTCGAGAACCTCCTCAACTACCGCGAGGTCGAGAAGCTGCGCTCGACCTACGGCGAGGGACTGCTCGCCGAGGTCGGAGAGGGAAACCGGATCCGCGCAACGTTCCAGCAGACCGTCGCCCGCACCGGTCGTCTGTCGTCGGACCAGCCGAACCTCCACAACATCCCGGTCCGCTCCGAACGCGGCCGTGTGTTCCGCACGGCGTTCGTGGCGCCGCCCGGGCACAAACTCCTGATCGCGGACTACGACCAGATCGAGCTTCGCTGCATCGCCCATCTCGCCGAGGATCCTGGGCTGATCGGCGCGTTCGAGGCCGGTGACGACATCCACACGGCCACCGCGGCGGCCGTGTTCGACATCGAGCCCGAGGACGTACACGTCGAGGAGCGGTCGAAGGCGAAGATGGTCTCGTACGGCCTCGCCTACGGCATGGAGGCCTACGGCCTCGCCCAGCGGCTCAACATCGCCGTGTCGGAGGCGACTGAGATCCTCGACTCGTACTTCGCGGCGTTCCCCTCGGTCCGCAGCTACATGGACCGCACCGTCAACGAGGCGCGCGAGCGTGGCTACACCGAGACGCTCTTCGGTCGCCGCCGCCAGATCCCGGAGCTCGCGAGCAACAACCGCCAGATCCGCCAGGCGGGGGAGCGTCAGGCGATGAACGCCGGCATTCAGGGTCTCGCTGCCGACATCTTCAAGGTGGCCCTGGTGCGCCTCGACAAGGCACTCGAGGACGAGGGACTCGAGTCCACGATCGTCCTCCAGGTCCACGACGAGATCATCGTCGAAGCACCCGAAGCCGAGGTGGAGCAGGCCGGCGAACTCATGGTCTCGATCATGAAGGGCGCCTTCGACCTCCGGGTCCCCATGGAGATCGACCTCCAGGTCGCCGACACATGGGCCGACGCCAAGGGCTAGAAAGCACGCTGGGGACAGACCCCATCGTGCTTTCTCGATGACCGGTCACTGGTTCGAGGGGCTCGCCGACCACATGGGGTCGGCGTATCTGCGCTATTCGTTCACGAAGGGCACGGCCAAGGAGATCGACGCACTGATCGAGCGGCTCGATCTCGACGGCGACGAGCGCGTTCTCGACGTCGGTTGCGGCCCCGGCCGCCACGCCAACGAACTCGGCCGACGGGGTTTCGAGGTCGTCGGCGTCGACATCAGTCAGACCTTTCTCGACGTCGCTGCCGCCGACGCGCCCGATGGCGTGACCTACCACCGTGCCGATGCCCGCAATCTCGCCTACGACGGTGAGTTCGACGTGGTCATCTCGATCTGTCAGGGGGCCTTCGGGATGTCCGGCGGCCCGGCGGCAGGGGAGACCCTCGACCCGGATCTCGACATCCTGGCCGGTATGGTCCGAGCGGTTCGTCCGGGCGGGCATGTCCTCTTCACTGCGTTCAACGCCTATCTCCAGGTCGCCAACATGATCGACGGCCATGAGTTCGATGCCGAACGCGGTGTGCATCGCGAGACCACCGAGATCCGCAGCGAGACCGGCGAGCAGACCTCCTCCGATCTCTGGACGACGTGCTTCACGCCTCGAGAGCTCAGGCTGATGTGCGACAGGGTCGGGCTCGGCGTCGACACCATCACGTCGGCCGAGCCGGGAGACTGGACGCCGCGGCCCCCCGACATCGACTCGCCCGAGTACCTGGTGATCGCACGACGCTAGGGGCTGGTTCGGTGGGGGTCGACCGTCCGTTCCGACTGATCCGCAGTTAACCTTGCAAAGCTGTCTTTCCCGACAGGGCCCGCCGGTCCGATATCGGCGCGTCAACTCGATCCCCGAGAAGAAGTAATGACTGATACTGCCGCCCCCGAAGAGACCCAGTTCGGGACCTTCGATTCCGAGGGCAACTACATCCCCCGCCAGATTGTTGATTCCGACCTCGGTGGAATCGACATCGAAGAGGCCTACACCTCCACGATGGTGCTCGTCGAAGACGGCCAGCTCGTCGAAGGCACCGTCGTCCGAGTCGATCAGGACGAAGTCCTCCTCGACATCGGCTACAAGTCCGAAGGCGTGATCCCGAGCCGTGAGCTCAGCATCCGCAACGACGTCGATCCCAGCGAAGTCGTTTCGCTCGGTGAGTCCGTCGAGGCTCTTGTCATCACCAAGGAAGACAAGGAAGGCCGCCTGGTCCTGTCCAAGAAGCGTGCGCAGTACGAGCGTGCGTGGGGCAAGATCGAAGAACTCAAGGAAGCCGACGGCGTCGTGAAGGGTGCCGTGATCGAGGTCGTCAAGGGCGGCCTCATCGTCGACATCGGCCTTCGTGGCTTCCTCCCGGCGTCGCTCGTCGAGCTTCGTCGTGTGCGCGACCTCCAGCCCTACGTGGGCAAGGAGCTCGAAGCCAAGATCATCGAGCTCGACAAGAACCGCAACAATGTCGTGCTGTCTCGTCGGGCCTGGCTCGAAGAGACCCAGAAGGAACAGCGTGGCGCGTTCCTCGACAACCTCAAGCCGGGCGAGCGCCGCAAGGGCGTCGTGTCCAGCGTCGTCAACTTCGGTGCGTTCGTCGATCTCGGCGGCATGGACGGCCTCGTCCACGTCTCAGAGCTCAGCTGGAAGCACGTCGATCACCCGTCTTCGGTCGTCACCGTCGGTGACGAGATCGACGTCGAGGTGCTCGAGGTCGATCTCGACCGTGAGCGGATCAGCCTCTCACTGAAGGCCACCCAGCAGGATCCATGGCAGGAGTTCGCTTCCGGTCACCGTGTCGGCGAGCTCGTCTACGGCCGTGTCACCAAGCTCGTGCCGTTCGGTTCGTTCGTCCAGGTGGGCGACGGCATCGAGGGTTTGGTCCACATCTCCGAGATGTCGGCCCACCATGTCGATCTTCCCGAGCAAGTCGTCACTCCGGGTGAGGAGCTGTGGGTCAAGATCATCGATCTCGATCTCCAGCGTCGCCGCATCAGCTTGTCGATCAAGCAGGCTGCTGAGGGTGGCCAGGTCGCTGCCGAGTACCAGGAGCACTTCGGCGAGCACGCGTACGACACCGAGGGCAACTACATCGGTGGCGACGAGACCTCCGAGGGCCAGGCTGCGTGGGAGGAGTACTACGCCGAGCACGGTGAAGAGGGCGACGAGGCCACTGCTGAAGGCGAAGAGGGCGTCGAGTACGAGTACGTCGAAGTCGAAGAAGAGGTCGAGGTCGAGGTCTCCGAAGAGGAGTGACCCTCGCCTAGGCCGAAGGGCCTAGTGACCCAACACCCTGTCGAGCCTGCATTCGGCGGGGGAATCAGACAAAACTGACGATGGCGAGCATTCCGATCGGGATGCTCGCCATCGGCGTTTTCCGCCACGTTCTGGGTCTTTTGGATCAAGTCGGGACCTCGGCGGGCCGACGGAAGGTGAGTCTGCGAGCGGCCCCGCCGCGCCGTGGACACAGGTCCTTGGTCGGATGCCTCAACTCACGGTGAGTGCTACCGACGGGTGACCACAGAAGGTCTAACTCCCCACCACCGAGGTTCTCGTGAGTTCCCGTCGAACGCTGATCTTGATCGCGGCAATCGCCGTCGGCATCTTTGCCGGTATCGCATTGCTCAACTATGTGCGAGGCATCGAAGACGATGTCTACGCCGGTGCACAGCCTGTCCAGGTGCTGATTGCGACCGAGGACATTCCGGAGAACACGCCGGCTGAAATTGCACTCCAGATGATGACACCTCAGGACATCCCGCTGGAGATTCGCCCGGCGACGTTCATCCCCATCGATGGCGGCGACCAGATCACCGGCCTCGTGTCACGAGGTCTGATCCCGAAGAACCAGATCATCATCCAGGGGCTCTTCGTGGACCCGGCCATCGTGGCTGCTCGGTTCACCGACCAGATCCCCTCGGGCCAAACGGCGATGACCATCAACATCGACGAGATCCAGGCGGTCGGCGGCTACCTGCAGCCGGGCGACGAGGTCAACATCATGGTCCGGCACGACAACATCGGTTGTGGTGCGAACGCCGAGGAGGACGAGGAAGAGGCGGAGCCCGGACTCGAGTCCGACAGCGGCAACTCCTTCGGTGGCGGTGTCGACAGCGACGAACTGCTCGGCACTTCCCTCTGGTGTACCTACACCACGCCTGCTCGCTACCTCTTCCAGCGGGTGGAGATCCTCGCCATTGGCGCTCGACAGGCTCTCCAGCCCGGTGAGACCGGTGCCGGGGTGATCACTCCGCAGGGCGGCGCCATCACCTTCATGCTCCCGAACGAGGCCGCTCAGATCCTCGCCTCGGTGAGCGAGGACGACATCTACCTGACCTTGATTCCCGAGGACTATTCGGCTGAGCCGCTGCGGCCCCTGCCACCGTTGATTCTCGATGGCCGTGGCCTCACGCCCGCCGAGCTACCCGATTGTCTGACCCCGTACGGCCCCGATGGGTTCATCGAGGGTGATTCGGTCGACATCGTTGCCGACGAGGACGGTGAGCCCACCGCTCACTTCTCTTGCGAACTGCTCTGGGGGGAGTGACCCGAATGTCCAGTTTCTTCACCGACGACAGTGCTGAGGCCCAGGCCCCGGCGCTGGAGGGCGAAGCGTCGGTGCCCGCATCCGGGGCGCCGCCACAAGCATCGGGAACCGATGCGGGTGGGCTCGCGGCCCCCAGTGCGGGGGTGACATACGCGGTCAACCTCGTGGTCATCGATCCCGACGATATTGCCCGAAACCGGCTGTTGACGCAGCTGGGGACCGACGTCAGCAGCTTCCCGCAGATCGACGATCTCATCCCGTATCTCAACGGCGAGCCGGTCGTGCTCGTGCTCGGCCCGAGCTGCGCCATCGATGGTTCGCTCAACGGTGTCGAGCGTGTGCTCCACGCTCATCGTGAGGTGGGTTCGATCCTCATTGCCGAGGAGCTCACCACAAACCTTCTCCAGCAGGCACTCCGTGCCGGGGTGAAGGACGTGCTGGCCTCTCCTGCCGACGACACCCAGATCCATGAAGCGATCGACCGCGTGGCTGCCGGCCTCGCCACCACTCCGGGATCTCCGGGTGGTGACGATCCGCCCTTCGAGGGTGATGGTGAAATCGGTCAGGTCATCACGGTGTTCAGCACCAAGGGTGGTGCCGGCAAGTCGGTCATCGCCTCGAACCTCGGCGTGACGCTCGCCCAGCGTTCCGAGAAGCCGGTCTGTCTCATCGACGCCGATCTGCAGTTCGGTGACATCGCGGTGATGCTCAAGCTCTCGCCGCAGCACACGATCGTGGATGCGGTCAGCTCTCTCGATCGTCTCGATGCAAGCCTCATGCAGAACCTGCTGGTGACGCATGAGTCGTCGGGTCTGCTGATCCTTCCCGCACCGCTCGAGCCGGCGTTCGCCGATCAGATCGGTGCCACCGAGATGATCCAGATCGTCGAGGTGCTCCGGCGCTTCTGCTCGCACGTCATCATCGACACGCCTGCGTACTTCAACGACGTGGTGCTCGGGATGATCGAAGTCAGTGATGAGGTCCTCCTCGTCGCCGGCATGGACATCCCCAACATCAAGAACGTGAAGATCGGCCTGCAGACGTTGCGCCTGCTGAACACGCCGATGGAGAAGCTGCGGCTGATCCTCAACCGGGCGAATTCGAAGGTGAAGCTCGACGTCACCGAGGTCGAGCGGACCCTCCAGGTCAGCGCCGACATCCTGATTCCGAGCGACATCGTCGTGCCGCAGTCGGTGAACCGGGGCGTTCCCGTCGTACAGAGTTCCCCCCGCTCCGGTGTCGCGAAGTCACTCGAAGAGCTCGCAAATTTCTTTGCCCCCGTGGCCACTTCCGGCCGTCGCAAGAAGTAACCCCTCTCCAGGACTGAGGAGTATCGATGAGTCTGTACAAGCGTCTGCACGAGGTGCAGCAGGGAGCCGAACCGGGGGCAGCCCCGCCGGCGACAGCTGCGGCCGCGCCTCCCGCAGCCGGTGGAAGTGCCGGTGGTGCGCAGGGTGGCCTGGCCGTTGCAGCACAAGCGGCGAAGGCCGGCGGCACCCTGGGTGCGCGCCGTGACCCGGTGCTCGACGAACTGCGTCAGCGCATCCATCACAGCCTGATCGAGGAACTCGGCCCGGTCCTCTACGACTCGCGCCTGAGCGAGGAGGACCTTCGCAAGAAGGTCCACGAGCAGCTTCACGCCGCATTGGCTCTGGAGCGCGCACCGCTGTCCGCATCGGACAAGGCGCAGCTGATCCAGGACGTCTCCGATGACATCCTCGGCTACGGCCCGATCGACCCCTTGCTCCGTGACGACGACGTCTCGGAGATCATGGTCAACGGTCCCGAGTCCGTCTACGTCGAGCGCGGAGGCAAGCTCACCAAGGACCCGGTGACCTTCGTCGACGAGGCCCACTTGCGTCGCATCATCGACAAGATCGTCGGCCAGGTCGGGCGCCGCATCGATGAGTCGACGCCCATGTGTGACGCCCGTCTTCCCGACGGTTCTCGTGTGAACGCGATCATCTCGCCGCTCACGATCGGCGGCCCGTTCCTCACCATCCGTAAGTTCAAGGCCGATCCTCTCCTGGTGGACGATCTGATCCGCTTCGGCACCTTCGACGCCAACGCCGCCCGCTTCCTGCAGGCGTGTGTGGTCGGCCGGCTCAACATGGTCGTCGCCGGTGGTACCGGCACCGGTAAGACGACGACGCTCAATGTGTTGTCGTCCTTCATCCCGACCGACGAACGCATCGTCACAGTCGAGGATGCCAAGGAACTCCAGCTCCACCAGGATCACGTGCTTTGCATGGAGACCCGCCCGCCGAACATCGAGGGCCGGGGCCAGGTCACCATTCGTGACCTCGTCAAGAACTCGTTGCGTATGCGCCCTGACCGCATCGTCGTCGGTGAGTGTCGTGCAGGCGAGGCCCTCGACATGCTCCAGGCCATGAACACCGGCCACGACGGCTCGCTGACCACGGTCCACGCCAACACGCCTCGTGACACGCTCTCTCGTCTCGAGACCCTGACCCTGATGTCCGGCTTCGACCTGCCAGTACGAGCGATTCGTGAGCAGATGGCATCTGCCATCGACGTGATCGTGCAGATCGCTCGTCTCCGAGACGGCTCCCGCCGTGTCACCCACATCACCGAGGTACAGGGCATGGAGGGCGACGTCATCACCCTTCAGGACATCTTCATGTTCGACTTCGCCGCCGGTGTCGACGATTCCGGCCGGTATCGCGGTGTGCTGAAGCCGACGGGAATCCGCCCCAAGTTCGCCGAGAAGCTGACGGCCGAGGGCATCCGTCTCGGCCCGGAGACCTTCCAGCCCAATGGTGGCGGAATGGTGGCTCAGTGACCGAGTCCCTCCACGCCGCTCGTCGGCGAGGTCTGTTCGCGCTGTTCTTCGCGGCGATGATGCTGATCGCGGCAGTTGCCGCGCCGGCAGCATTCGCGCAGGACGAGTCCGAGACCCCGGCGGCCGCGCCGGAGTTCTTGATGATCGACGCCACGGAGGATCCGTACGTCATCATCAGGACGTCTGAACAGCCGTCCCGCGTCGACGTCAGCGTCGCCGGCTTCGCCATCGACTCGGAGGAGCCGGTCGCGATGGCCAGCTCCGACATTCCGGTCCAGACAATCATCGTGATCGACAACAGTTCGGAGTCGTCGGAGTTCCTCGACTCGTTCCTGACCGCGGCCGACGACTATGTCCGCCGAGCCCCGAACACGGAGCAGATCGAGGTCTGGACGACCGGTGGTGTGGCTCGCCTGCGAGCCGGCTTCAACAACGGACACGAGCGAACACGCGAGATCATCGCGAACATCCTGAGTGGCTCGGGTGGCAACAAGCTCTGGGACGGCGTTCGCGGCGCGGTCCTCAATCTCGAGGACCCCATCCCTGGCGCCACCAACGTGGTGGTGCTGACCGCCAACATCGACAACGAATCGACGTCGAGTGCCGGTGAGGCGCGCGGTGCCGTGCTCAACGCAGGTGCCTCGGTGTTCATGCTTCACGGCAGCGAGACCACCAGCGCCGAGGAGCCTCGCCTCGTCGAGGTTTCCGCTGGTGGTGCGTACGCCGCCATCGAATCGCCCACTGAGCTGGCCGTCCATGGGTCGTCGATCTCGCAGGTCATCGGATCCACATGGAAGGTCGGCTTCGCCGCTGAGGCAGCCGGTTACGGCCGCACACTCGACGTCACCGTCGATGGCGTCACCACCAGCGGCACGTTCTCCGACAACGCCCGGACGAGCGGTCGGGCTCTTGCCCCGATCACCGCACCGGATCCGACCACCCTCCCGGGACTCGGCTTCCTCGAAGGCGAGACCGGCCGAACCGTCGGCCTAGCGCTCGGCGCGGTGGCTGCTGCGCTGTGCGCGTACTCCATCGCGATGCTGTTCCAGAAGGACACGTCGGGGCTCGACGCGGTGCTCGGTGTCTACACCGATCCCTATGCCCAGTCGGCGGACGAAGAAGGCGGAACCGGATTCGCGAAGAACCTGTTCCTGAAGCGTGCCGTCGAGATCACCGAGGGCATCGCCGAACGTCGTGGAACGCTCGAACGGGCGGAGGCACTTCTCGAACGTGCCGACATGCCGCTGCGAGCCGGCGAAGCGATGACCGCATATGTCGGCATAGTCCTGGCCGCCTTGGCGTTTGGTCTCGTGCTCGTCGGCGGGCTGCCCGGACTCGTCATCATGGGAGCGCTCGGCGTTCTTCTCCCTCCGTTCATTCTCCGCTTTCTTGCGGCTCGTCGGAGCAAGAAGTTCATGTCGCAGCTGCCCGACACGCTCAACCTGCTGTCGTCGACCCTCAAGGCCGGCTACTCGTTCATGCAGGGTGTCGAAGCCGTCTCCCACGAGATCGAGGACCCGATGGGTGGCGAGCTCCGTCGCATCGTCACCGAGGCCCAGCTGGGTCGTCCGTTGGAGGACGCCATGGATGCCTCGGCCGAGCGAATGGACTCCGACGACTTCGCGTGGGCGGTCATGGCTGTCAAGATCCAACGTGAAGTCGGCGGCAACCTGTCCGAGCTCCTCTTGACGGTTGCGGAGACGATGACCGAGCGCGAGCGGCTGCGTCGCGACGTCGCCACGTTGACCGCTGAAGGAAAGATGAGCGCCATCGTTCTCGGCGTTCTGCCGATCCTGTTGGGAATGGCCATGTGGGCCATGAACCCCGAGTACATCAACACTCTCTTCACCGACTCGCTCGGGAAGATCCTGCTGGGTGCATCCATCGTTGCCGCATTGGTCGGTTTCGCGTGGATGAAGAAGATCATCTCCATCGAAATCTGAGGCGACTGTGTTCGATCTGGATCCCCAAATTGCTGCCGGCCTCCTTGGTTTCGGTGTCGCCCTGATCATCTGGGTCGTCGGCTCGCAGGCCCACGAGAAGGCCACGGTTCGCGAGTCGCTTCGAGCCCTCGAGGACTATGAGGTCGACAGCGTTCGTGATCAGGAGCTGTTGAACCCTCTGGCCGAACGTGCCCTCCTGCGGGTGCTGGGCGCGCTGACCAACATCGGTCGCCACCTCACCCCGGTCGGCTACGTCGATGGGGTTCGCCACAAGTTCGTCCTGTCCGGTCGCCCGAGGCCGGCCGCGATCGACCGTTTCCTCGCCGTGCGTGTGGTCACGGTCGTGCTGGTGCCGGTGTCGCTGTGGTTCTCGTACTTCTGGAATCCGCTCGGCTTTGCCGGAAAGACCCAGCTGGGTGTGGCGCTCATGCTGGTGATGGTGCTGCTGCTCGGTCCGGACGCCAAGTTGAACCGCGCCGTCGAGGAACGCCAGCACGACATCCTCCGTGGTCTCCCCGACGTGATCGACCTGCTGGTGATCAGCGTCGAGGCCGGCCTCGGCTTCGAGCAGGCCCTGCAGCGAGTCATCGTCTCGGTCGAGGGTTCCCTCTCCGACGAGTTCAGCCGCATGCTCGGTGAGGTTCGAGCCGGCTCGACCCGTGCAGAGGCCATGCGGGCGATGGATGCCCGGATCGAAGTGCCCGAGGTCCGAAGCTTCGTGCTCGCCATTCTGCAGGCCGACACCTTCGGTGTCTCCATCGGTCGCGTTCTTCGAGGGCAGGCCGAGGAGATGCGCATCAAGCGTCGTCAGCTCGCGCAGGAGAAGGCGCAGAAGGCTCCCGTCAAGATGCTGATCCCCATGGTGTTCTGCATCTTCCCGGCCCTGTTCACGATCGTGCTCGGTCCGGCTGCCATCCGCATCGCCAACAACTTCTAGGCGAGCAATGACGGACGCATCCAGCGCACGTTGTCCCGCAACACTCGAACGGGTCCTCGGGCTCGCGGTCGTGTTGGTCGGCATCGGGATCGGCGCGCAGAAGCTCGGTGACAACAGCTTTCTGACGCACCTCGCAACGGGGCGGTTGATGCTCGAGGACGGGATCGTCCGCGAGGATGTCTTCACCTGGACGAGTGGCGGCGAGTCCGTTGTCGTGCAGAGCTGGTTGGCCTCGCTGATCTATGGCGTGGTCGACGAGATCGCCGGCTTCCACGGTCTCCGCCTGCTGATGGCGATCACAGCCGGGGTGCTGGCTGGATTGGCATGGGTGCTGACCGAGCGCAACTCATCATTGGTGATGCGTTCCGCGGTGATGATTCCGACCCTGTGGATCGGGCTCCGGGCATGGACCGAACGGCCATTGCTCATCGCGTTGGTGCTCCTGGCCGTGATGCTCGTGGTGGCCGAGGGTCGAGGCAATCCCCGCTCGCTCGTGGTGGCCGGCGCGTTGTGGATCAGCGTGCACGGCAGCTGGCCGCTGGGTCTCGTGGTGCTCGGCGCCCGCTGGTTCGGCGGTCGTGTCGATCGTGCGGTCGCGGGTGAATCGGTCGTCGCCGACTGGCGCGATCGCGACGCGGAATCGGCGATCTGGCTCGGCGTCGGCGTCCTGCTCGCCGGCGTCGCGAATCCCTACGGACCGAAGCTCCTGTTCTTCCCACTCGACCTGCTCGGCCGACAGGACACCCTGCGCCACATCGCCGAGTGGCAGGCGAGCAGTTTCGAGTCGACCTGGACTCGGGCCTTTCTGCTCCTGATCGTCGTGGCCGTGATCGCGGCCCGGCGCGCCGGTTGGCAGCGAATCGTTCCCGCGTTGGTGATGATCGTGCTGGCTCTGCTGAGCGCTCGGAACATCCCGGTTGCGGCGCTGGTGATGCTCCCGCTCATTGCGTACGGGCTCCCACAGCCTCGACCGTCCGATCGGACGTACACCTCTTCGGCCGTGCATCTCGCGGCGACGGCGCTGGGTGCGTTGGTGGCGGTCCTTCCCATCGTGGCGGTCAGGGGCCATCACGTCGACATGAAGCGATATCCGATCGACGCGGTGACCGCCATGGAGGACCTCGATCTCTCGCCGGCAGCGGTCCCGGTCATCCACCAGGACTTCGTCGGGAACTACCTCGACATCCGGTATGGCGATGCCGGTGCGGCATGGATCGACGACCGGTTCGAACTCCATGATGCCGAACTCGTCGACGGCTATCTCGCGCTGCTCAACGGCGAGCCGTCGTGGACTGACGTTCTCGACCGGTACGACCCGACGGCGATCCTCTGGCCCCGCGAACGGGTGCTCGTCGAACTCGCCCTCGGGACGGGGGAGTGGCGGGTCGCGTGGCAGGACGACGATTGGACCGTCTTGTGCGCCCTCGACGTGCCGGTAGCCCCTTTCTGGATGGATCGGTTCTGAAACTCCTCCGATTTCGCTGCGTGCGGCCGATGGGACCCGCAGGGTTGAGGAGGTAAGACATCATCGACACGATGACCGAGATTCAGACGCCGGCCGGGTCATCGCCGGCTGACGTCGATCGCCTTCGACGTCCGGCGCACCGGGGCAACTCCTGGATGCGCCCCTTGGCGCGTCTCGGCCGTGCGAGCGACGGCTACGACCCCGCTGGTCTCGGCATCATCGACCGCGTCGACCGGGTCGCCACGTTCGCCTCCGCCATCCTCGCGATTCGCTGGTGCATGACGGCTGTCTCGTTGGCCCTTTCCGCGAGCGCGTTCGTGCACAACGACTGGGAAGTCGTGCTGTGGTGCATGCTCGTCGTGAGCTACACGGTCATCCGCACGATCAGCCCACTGCGCTATGTCGGCAGTATCCGTTCGCTGCTCGAAGTGATCGGCGAGATCGCATTCCACGTTGCCGCGGTTGCCGCCACCTCGTTCTGGGAGTCGCCGTTCGTCTTCTCGCTGATGACGGCAATCGTGGTCGCCGGGTTCGCCCGTGGCTTCGGGTTCGGTCTTCGAATCGCCATCGGGGCCGCGACGGCGATCAGCCTCGCCGACGCGGCTCGTCTCGACTATGCCGGTCAGGACCTCCGCATCTCCCTCCAATGGTCTGCGGTCCTCATTCTCGTCGGCGTTGTTGCCGGATATGCCCGCCGGATCTCCGGTGAGGCCGATCGCCAGCATTCGCTCGCACTCGACCGGCTCGACCGACTCAGTGACGCGAATGCACTCTTGTTCTCCCTGCACCGGGTGGCCCAGACCCTTCCGGCCTCGCTCGACCTCGGAGATGTGCTCGACACCACCGTGGCCAGGCTTCGAGGCCTCGTCGACTTCGATTCCGTTGCCGTGCTCGTCTTCGACGACACCGACGCCAGCTGGCAGGTCATTCGCCGCGAAGGCGCCGCGCTCGCGAGTCGGCTCGGTCCGACCGAACTTCCGAAGCCGCTCATGGAGGCGATGTCGAGCAACAAGATGATCGAGGTCTCCGATCTGAGCCAGCCCAACGGGCCGGGCATCTCGCCGATGTCGTCATCGGGCATCTACACCGTGCTCCCAGCTCGAGGGTCGATCATCGGGTTGCTGGCGGTCGAATCGCGCAAGCCTTCGGCCTTCGGTCGCCGGGAGACGGAGCTCATGAACGGGTTCGTGGAGCCGGTGGCGCTGGCGATCGACAACGCCCGCTGGTTCAGCCGGCTGCGAACCGTCGGCGCTGACGAGGAACGCACCCGAATCGCTCGCGATCTCCACGACAACATCGGCCAGTCGCTCGCGTACCTCGCCTTCGAGTTGGACAGGATCGTGGCCAAGGACGAGAAGGGCGATGAGATCGGCTCGTCGCTGGACCAGCTGCGAAACGACCTCCGCGGCGTGATCGGTGAGGTGCGAGACACCTTGTACGACCTCCGCACGGATGTCTCCGAGGAGTTCGAGATCGGCGAGGTGCTCGACCAGTTCGCCGCTCGACTCATGGAGCGCACCGATCTCGACATCCGGGTCTATGCCGATCGAAGTGGCCCCCGCCTCCCGCTTCTGCAGGAGCGGGAGATGTGGCGAATCGCCCAGGAGGCGCTCGTCAATGTCGAACGCCACTCCGAGGCAGGGGGTGCCGCGGTGCGATGGCGCTGCGATGGAAACGCAGCGGCGCTCGAGATCGCCGACGACGGCAAGGGCTTCCCGGAGGGCAAGGCCGGCCGCATCGACAGCTACGGCATCATGGGAATGCGCGAGCGGGCGGCCAGCATCGGTGCGACCCTCGAACTGCACAGCGAGGAAGGCCGAGGCACCGTCATCCGCTGCTTCCTCCCCGCTGATCGCAACGGTGCTCGTCGGGTTTGATCCGCCCGAGCGCGGCCGTCTGCCGGTTGGGTGACCGGTTCGGGACTTTCGGCCACAAAGGGTGAGCCGTGTGGGCCACTAGTCCTAATGAACTGGGGCCAATGACCGATGGACTCCCTGACCGGGAACGGTCGCAAGTGCAGAGTCTGGTCCCTCCGGACCATGGGAGCTCGAGGAAAGCACCAGGAAAATATGACGATTCGATTGATGCTCGCTGATGACCACCGGATGCTTCGGGAAGGCCTCAGCCGTTCGATGTCGGAGCATGGCTTCGATGTGGTCGGTGAGGCCCGCGATGGCGTCGAGGCGGTCAACATGGCCTACAGCCTGAACCCCGACGTGATCCTGATGGACGTGTCGATGCCGGAGATGGACGGTGTGGAGGCATGCCGCCAGGTCCGCGCTGCGGTTCCCGGTACCAAGGTCGTGATGCTGACGATGCACGCCGACCAGGAAGTGCTGGCCAATGCCATCCGTTCCGGAGCGTACGGCTACCTCGTCAAGGATTGCTCGACCGAGGAGATCGCCGGCGCCGTGCGCATGGCCTCCACGGGCGACACCGCCCTCTCGCCGCAGCTCGCGGCCTCGATGCTCGACGAGGTGCGCAAGTTGGACATGGCACCGACCCGCGAGGAGCGGGTCGTGACCAAGCGTGAGGAAGAAGTTCTCCAGCTGATCGCCGACGGCTGCTCGACCTCCGAGGTCGCCGATCAGATGTACATCAGCCAGAAGACGGTGAAGAACCACCTCGCGTCGATCTATCAGAAGCTCGATGCTCGAGATCGCACCCAGGCCGTCCTGCAGGCCGTGCGCATGGGCATCGTCTCGCTCGAATAGAACTCGTGGTCCCCGAGTCTCCCGGAACGCCGCCCGATTCGGGCGGCGTTCGCTGTTTGCGGCGTGAATGCCTGCGCATCCGGCGAAGTGGGCCATTTCCCTGGCCCATGCGACTGATGGTGCATCTATTGGGCCAAATGGTCCATGTAGCCCCGTCTCGATCGTGTCGATGGGAGTACATCGGCGCACTGGGATGAGCCGAAGTAGCAGGGAGTCCACCCATGAATCGTCACCTCGTTGAACCCACCAGCGACCGTTGTGGTGGCACCGTCACCGGTGACCGCGGTGCATCGTTGGTCGAATACGTCCTCCTCGTCGGACTGATCTTTCTCGTCTGTCTCGCCTCGGTCACCGCGTTCGGTGACGGTGTGAGCGGCAGCGTTGACAAGTCGGCGAGCCGAGTGGTCACCGCCGGTGGCCAGAGTTACAACCCCTGATCGATCTCCACAGCACGCCGAGCGGGTGAAGTGGTGCAGACGGGTGGGGCCGAGGCCCCGCCCGTTGCGGTTTTGGCGACGCCCGCCCGTCCGTTAGTTTGCGGCGGTGATCGAGATCGGATTGACCGGAGGAATCGGGTCGGGCAAGTCGACGGTGGCCGACATGCTCGTGGAGCGTGGTGCCGTGCTGATCGACGCCGATCGCATCGTCCGCGAGCTACAGGAGCCGGGCGCTCCGGTCTTCGAGGCGATGGTGGAGCGCTGGGGTCCGGGCATCGTTGCCGATGACGGCTCCCTGGATCGCGCCGCCGTCGCCGGGATCGTGTTCGCCGACGAGGATGAGCTGAAGGCGATCAACGACATCGTGCACCCTGCGGTCGCCGAGGCGATGCAGAAGCGGCGAGACGAGCTGAAGGAAACCGACTCGGTCGTGGTCTTCGACATCCCGCTGCTCGTTCGCCCCGATGACGGCGAGGAGGGGAGCGCCGTGCAGGATCGCTACTCCCACCTGCAGGGGATCATCGTGGTCGACATCGACCCTGATCTCGCCGTCGACCGCCTGGTGACCCACCGGGGCTTCGACGCCGACGATGCCCGCGGCCGTATCGCCAAGCAGGCGTCTCGCGAAGCTCGTCGAGCCGTCGCCGACGTCGTGATCGACAACTCCGGCGATCTCGATTCGCTGGGTCCGCAGATCGACGCCGCGTGGGAATGGGCGACCAGCCTGGCGTAGCGGCTCAGTCGCAGAGATCGAACGGGTTGACGCTGACGTGGTTGAAGAAGTCGGCCGGATTCGTGCTGTAGCTCACCCGGTAGTGGGCGCCACCGGCACCATTGACAACCGCCATCTGGAAATCCTCGTAGATCACGGGGTCGACACCGAGGGCCACAGCGAGCTCGTCGAGCGTTTGGTTCCATCCGGCGCCGGCAGGGAAGACGATGTCCTCGGGGGCAGGGCCGGAGAGGTCCCAGTTGCCGGCCTGTTCACGCTCGTAGATCCATCCGGCGAGCACTTCGGGGCCGTCCCAGCGGGTGAAGTTGACTCGGAAGTTGCCCCAGCTGAGAACGCGGTCGGTGTCGGACGCCGGGCCGTCGAGGACACAGTTGTCACTCCACCCGGTGTCGGTGAACGGCGCCCCGAGGCGAGCAGTGAGCGCGCTCAGCATCTTGTCGAAGTCGCTGCCGATCCCGAAGCCGATGACCTCACCGCTGACCGCGCTCGCGAGTGGTGGCGGAGCTTCTGTGGTGGTGGTCGTGGTGGTGGTTGTGGTTGTGCTCGTGGTCGTCGTCGATGTGGTGGTCGTCGTCGCCGGCTCGGTGGTGGTCGTCGTGGTGGTGCTCGTGGTCGCCGGGGCCTGCGTCGTGCTCGATGTGGTGTCGCCCGCAGCTTCGGTGTTGCTGTCGTCATCGCCACTGAACGCTCCGCCCAGGAACAGGCCGAGCAGAAGGCCGACCAGCAGGACGATCACCGCGATGAGGTAGGTCTCGCGCTTGCTCATGGGAGCAGGATGTCACACCCCCTGAGTAGGTTGGCGCCATGGCGCCAGTGACCGTCCCATCCAGCAAGACCACCCTTCGGGTGGCCTCCGCGTTCCAGCCGGCCGGCGATCAGCCGGCGGCGATCGATGCGTTGTCGACCGGCATCGAACGCGGCGATCGGTTCCAGACGCTGCTGGGCATCACCGGTTCGGGCAAGAGCGCCACGATCGCATGGACGATCGAGCAGGTGCAGCGGCCGACCCTCGTCCTGGCGCCCAACAAGTCCCTGGCTGCTCAGCTCGCGAACGAGCTCAAGGAGTTCTTCCCCGACAATCGGGTCGAGTACTTCGTCAGCTACTACGACTACTACCAGCCCGAGGCCTACATGCCGTCGAGCGACACGTACATCGAGAAGGATTCCTCGGTGAACGATGAGATCGACCGGTTGCGCCATTCGGCCACCTCGTCGCTGCTGACGCGGCGCGACACGATCGTGGTGGCGTCGGTGTCGGCCATTTACGGCCTCGGCTCACCCGAGGAATACGAGACCCAGCTGCTCGTCCTGCGGGTGGGGGAGGAGCACGATCAGCGGTCGATCCTCAAGCGACTCGTCGAGCTCCAGTACGAGCGCAACGACATGAATCTGGTGCGCGGGAAGTTCCGTGTGCGGGGCGACACCATCGAGATCCACCCGGCCTACGAGGAGACGGCGGTTCGGGTCGAGTTGTTCGGTGACGACGTCGAGCAGATCACCGTGGTGGACCCGTTGACCGGCGAGCGACTGGAGCAACTCGACGAGCTCGTCATCTTCCCGGCCACGCATTACGCAACGTCGGAGGCACGCATGGTCGCGGCCATCGAGCGGATCCAGGTCGAGCTGCAGGAGCAGCTGAAGGACTTCGAGGACGACGGCAAACTCCTCGAGGCGCAACGCTTGCGGATGCGCACCGAGTACGACCTCGAGATGATGCAGGAGCTCGGCTACTGCAACGGCATCGAGAACTACTCGGGTCCGATCGATGGACGGAGCCGGGGCGAGCCGCCCTACACCCTCATCGACTACTTCCCGGAAGACTTCCTGATGGTGATCGACGAATCCCACGTGGCCGTCCCCCAGCTCCACGGACAGTACGAGGGCGATCGCAGTCGCAAGGCCACCCTGATCGACCATGGATTCCGCCTGCCGTCCGCGGCCGACAATCGGCCCCTTACGTTCGAAGAAGTGATGGAACGGCTCAATCAGGTCGTCTTCCTCTCCGCCACGCCGGGCAAGTACGAACTCGACGTCTCGACACAGATCGTGGAGCAGATCGTGCGACCCACCGGTCTCATCGATCCCGAAGTGATCGTCAAGCCGACGAAGGGGCAGATCGATGACCTCCACGAGCTCATCAAAGGGCGCACGGAGAAGGGCGAGCGTGTTCTCGTCACCACGCTCACCAAGAAGATGGCCGAGGATCTCACCGACTATCTCCTCGAGCTCGGTGTGCGGGTTCGCTACCTCCACAGCGAGGTCGACACGATCCAGCGCATCGAGATCCTGCGGGATCTCCGCCTCGGCGAGTTCGACGTGCTGGTCGGCATCAATCTGCTGCGAGAGGGCCTCGATCTCCCCGAGGTGTCGCTCGTCGCGATCCTCGATGCCGACAAGGAGGGCTTCCTGCGTTCGGAGACGTCACTGATCCAGATGATCGGTCGTGCAGCCAGAAACGTCGCCGGCCAGGTCGTCATGTACGCCGATCAGATGACCGACTCCATGCAACGGGCCATCTCGGAGACGATGCGGCGCCGCGGTCTCCAGCAGGCCTACAACGAGGAGCACGGCATCGATCCAGTCTCGGTGCGCAAGGAGATCACCGACATCCTGTCGATGATCCGCCCCGCAGAGGACCGTGCCCCCGTGCCGGAGCGCCTGAGTGAGATCGGCAAGAAACGTCGGGCCACCGAAGATCTGAGCGACCTCCCCGAGGACGAACTCGAGCGGCTGATTCGCACCCTCGAACAGGAGATGCACGACGCCGCCGTCGACCTCAGATTCGAGTACGCGGCCCGCCTGCGAGACGAGATCAAGGACCTCAAACGCGAGTTGCGCGAAATGCGCTGACTGCTCCATTGGCCCGGCTGTCTGCCGATTGGTCCTCGTGTTGTCGTTGACGAGGGCGGATCCGGCTGAGTGTGTCGATGGGGAGCTCATGGACCGCCCCGTCGGCATGCGGCACGTGGCTGCCCTGGCCGCCGCGCTCCTGCTCGCGCTCGTTCTGACCGACCCTGGTGGCTTCCTCTCGAGTGATGTCGGCGGCAAGGTGGCGACGCTCGAGGCCATGGACGAGCGGGGCGACTGGTCGCCGGATCTCGGATACTGGGCCGAGGATCTCGATCCCGACGGCTCCCTGTACCCGATGTGGAGCACCAACCATGTGGATGGTCGTTGGGTGAACACCACGAGTCTCCCGATGGTCTACGCGGCACGGCCGCTGTATCGCGTGGGCGGCGCCAAACTCGCGGGCGTGATCCCACTTCTCGGAACCGTCGCGGCGGCGGCAGCTGCGGCGGGTCTCGCGAAGGAGATCGGTGGTCGACGTCGCGAAACGTTCTGGATCGTCGGCGCCGCGTCGCCGCTCACCGTCTACGCCCTCGATCTGTGGGAGCACAGCATCGGGGTTGCCGCGATGGTCCTCGCTGTCACGCTGACCCTGCGGGCGTCCCGGGCGGCGGGATCGTGGACCCACGCCGCGCTCGCCGGTCTCCTCTTCGGAATCGCGGCCTCCATGAGACAGGAGGCGCTGGTCTACGGCTTCGCATCCGGCCTTGCGTTGTCGGTGCGACTCTTCGTTCTCGCCAGGTCCGAGGCGGTGCCCATTCGTCTCCTTCGTGTGACCGTTCGAGGTGGTGCGATGGTCATCGGAGCGCTGGCGGCAATGGTCGCGAACACCGCCCTCGAGTCCACGATGATCGGCGGCGACACCCGAACGGGTCGATCGACGGGCACGGTCGTCGCGGCCGGAGCCGATGTCGGAGTCCGGATTCGAGAGGCGATCATCACCGGCACGTCACCGTTCGGCTCATCCGACACACTCTGGCTGGCGTTGGCCCTGACGACTGCAGCCCTCCTGGTTGCGCTCGGTCGGGCGTCGCTCTCACCCGACGCCGACGAGGCGCCGGCTCGCCCCTTCGTGATCGGCCTCGTGGCCGTGGCCGGCCTCGTGAGCCTGGATTTCGTGGTTGACGGCCTTCGGTTCGTCCCCGGCTTGACGGCGACAACGCCGGTTGCAGTTCTCGGCCTCTCGCGGGCGTTCCACAGCGCTGATCGCGCATTCGTGTCAAGTGTTGCGATCGGCTCGTTGCCGCTCGTCTGGGCCACCCAGTTCACCGGCGGGGCGACTCCACAATGGGGTGGCCGCTACATCCTCACCACCGGGACCCTGCTCGTCGCTGTCGCCACGGCGGTGTTGGTGACCCCACGCTCCCGACAGATGCTGCTGCGGGTAGCCGGTGCCGGGCTCGCGATCACCATGATCGGCGTGGTCTTCACGATCCACCGCACCGCATCGTTTGCGGACGCGATGGACGAGCTCGCGGCTCGCCCGGAGGCCGTTGTGGTCTTCAGCGACTCCCATTTGTCGCGGCAGGGAGGGGTGCACACGTATCGCAATCACTGGCTCGCAGCTCCCGACGACGAGACCCGCGCTGAGGTCGCTGATGTCCTCGAACAACTCGATGTCGGGCGGGTCGCCTACGTCCAGCCCGACCGCGGTGAGAGCGCCACCATCCTTGCGGGGTGGGAGGTGGTCGGGGAAGAGCGAGTGCCGCTCATCAATGATCTGTATCTCCTCGTGAGCACCCAGGAACCAACCGGCTGACGAACACGTGTTCGGCAGGCTCGCGCCCGATAGAGTGCCGCCGTGGCTGATCGTCTCGTCATTCAAGGTGCCCGAGAACACAACCTCAAAGAGGTCGATCTCGACCTCCCGCGCGACAAGCTCATCGTGTTCACCGGGTTGTCCGGCTCGGGTAAGTCGAGCCTGGCCTTCGACACGATCTACGCCGAGGGTCAGCGCCGCTATGTCGAGTCGCTGAGCGCCTACGCACGCCAGTTCCTCGGCCAGATGGACAAGCCGGATGTCGACTTCATCGAGGGTCTGTCGCCGGCCATTTCGATCGACCAGAAGAGTGCGTCGCGCAATCCTCGCTCCACCGTGGGCACGGTCACCGAGATCTACGACTACCTCCGCCTGCTCTACGCTCGCATCGGCGTTCCGCACGATCCCGAGACGGGGGAGGAGCTGGTCCGTCAGACCCCGCAGCAGATCGTCGACAAGATCCTGAAGATGGAGGAAGGCCTCCGCTTCCAGGTCCTGGCCCCGATCGTGAAGGGCCGCAAGGGCACCTACGACACGCTTCTCGCCGATCTCGCCTCGCAGGGATTCGCTCGCGCCATCGTCGATGGCGAGCAGATCGAACTCAGCGAAGAGGTCCACGCCGAACTCGAACGCTACGAAACACACGACATCTCGGTCATCGTCGATCGCCTCGTTCTCCGGGATGGGATCGATCGCCGCCTGACCGACTCGATCGAGACGGCCCTCAGCCTCACCGGCGGCATCGCCGAACTCCAGATCGTGCCGAAGGAGGGTGATCCCGAGACGATCGTCTTCAGTCAGCACCTGTCTCGTCCGAGCGACGGCAAGTCGTTCGACGAACTCGCTCCGCGCAACTTCTCGTTCAACTCGCCCTATGGAGCGTGCACACACTGCGACGGTCTCGGCACCGTGTTCGAGGTCGACCATCGTCTCGTCGTCACCGACCCGGATGCCACGATCGAAGGAGGGGCCATCACCCCGTGGGCCGGGGGCCGGAGCCGCTACTTCTCCCGCCTGGTCGAATCGGTGTGTGACGAGTACGACATCCCCACTGACAAGGCCTGGGGCAAGCTCACCAAACGGCAGCAGAGCCTGTTGCTCGAGGGCAAAGGCGTGAAGGGGCGCATCCAGGTTCGCTACAAGAACCGCTACGGACGCACGCGCACCTACCAGGCCAAGTACGAGGGTGTCATCCCGTATCTCCGGCGGCGCCACACCGAAGCCGAGAGCGATGCCACTCGAGAGCAGATCGAGGGCTACATGCGGCAGGTGGACTGCAGCCACTGCGATGGCGCCCGCCTCAATCCGCTCTCGATGGCCGTCACCATCGCCGGCCTCACGATTCACGACCTCTGCTCGATGTCAATCGCCGACTCGGCCAAAACGCTCGGTGAACTGGAGCTGAGCGATCGCGACACGATCATCGCCGAACAGGTCTTCAAGGAGGTCAACTCCCGTCTCGGGTTCCTTCTCGACGTGGGTCTCGACTACCTGAGCATGAGCCGCAACGCCGCCACCCTCGCGGGCGGGGAGGCGCAACGAATCCGGCTCGCCTCGCAGGTGGGTTCCGGTCTCGTGGGTGTGCTCTATGTGCTCGACGAGCCGTCCATCGGCCTGCACCAGCGCGACAACCAGCGGTTGATCGAAACCCTCGTGCGTATGCGAGATCTCGGCAACACCGTGGTCGTGGTGGAACATGACGAGGACACGATGAAGGTGGCCGACCATGTGGTCGACATCGGGCCCGGCGCCGGCGAACACGGCGGACGGATCGTTCACTCCGGCACCTACAAGCAACTGCTGAAGAACAAGGAGTCGCTCACCGGGCAATACCTGTCGGGTCGACGCAAGATCCAGGTGCCGGGCGTGCGCCGCATCGGCGACGGCACCTTCGTGCGGGTGGTCGGGGCCAAGGAGAACAACCTCAAGGACGTCACCGTCGACTTCCCCCTCGGCAAGTTCGTCTGCGTCACCGGCGTGTCGGGGTCGGGCAAATCCACACTGGTCACCGAGATCCTGCACCGGGCGCTCATGCAGCGGATCTACACGTCCAAGGTGCCGCCGGGTCTCCACACCCGGATCGAGGGGATCGAGAACCTCGACAAGGTGATCGCGATCGACCAATCGCCGATCGGCCGCACCCCGCGCTCGAACCCGGCGACCTATACGGGCGTGTTCGACCACATCCGTAAGCTCTTCGCGCAGACCAACGAAGCCAACATCCGCGGCTACCTTCCCGGCCGGTTCTCGTTCAACGTCAAGGGCGGCCGCTGTGAAGCCTGTCAGGGTGACGGCACGATCAAGATCGAGATGCACTTCCTGCCCGACGTGTACGTGCCCTGCGAGGTCTGCAAGGGCAAGCGCTACAACCGCGACACGCTCGAGATCACATTCAAGGGGAAGAACATCTCCGAGGTGCTCGACATGCCGATCGAGGAGGCGCTCGACTTCTTCACGAACCAGCCGCCGATCGCCCGCCACATGCAGACCCTGGTCGACGTCGGACTCGGCTATGTGCGCCTCGGGCAGCCTGCCCCGACGCTGTCGGGCGGCGAGGCCCAGCGGGTGAAGCTGGCATCCGAGCTGGCGAAGCGCAGTACCGGACACACGATCTACATCCTCGACGAGCCCACCACCGGCTTGCACTTCGAGGACATCCGCAAGTTGTTGGGTGTGCTCGGTCGGTTGGTCGACCAGGGCAACTCCGTTCTGGTCATCGAGCACAACCTCGATGTGATCAAGACCGCTGATTGGCTGATCGACCTCGGACCCGAGGGAGGGTCCGGCGGTGGCACGATCGTGGCGGTAGGCACACCGGAGGAGCTTGCCGAGATCCCCGAGAGTCATACCGGCCGCTTCCTGGCTCCGCTGCTCGTCGGCTGACACGCCCACGTCGCGAAACTGGGCCGTTTGGCCCATGAAACTGGGTTGAGGCCCGCTGTTTGCGTTGATCGGCGCGGCCTACGTGCCGATGGAAAGGGCATGAGCACCCAAGTCGACGTCCGCCTCGAGAACGAGCGGTCCTTTCATGACGACCGCTATCGAGACGAGAGTCGCGAAGCCCAGGACAAGTACTACGAGGGCCTCGAGGAGTCGGATTCCCGATTCCGGGCATTCGTCGACCAGTTCAAACCCGGCGATCGTGTGCTGGAGCTCGGGTGCGGTATCGATTCGCTCGCCTTCTCGCTTGCCGAGCGAGGCGTCGAGGTCGTCGGCATCGACATCTCCTCGGTCGCGGTCGGACTCGCTCAGGATGAGGCGGCCCGTCGCGGCGTTGACGGTGTCACCTTTCGGGAGATGAATGCCGAGGTCCTCGAATTCGAGGCCGCGTCGTTCGAGGGAGTCATCGGCACCGCGGTGCTACACCACCTGGACGTGATGTGCGCTTACAGCGAGATGGCGCGCATCCTGCGCCCGGGCGGTCGTTCGATCTTCATCGAACCATTGGGCCACAACCCGGTGATCAACGCATATCGCAACCGGACACCGGGCAACCGCACCGAGTTCGAGCACCCCCTGCGGTGTGAGGACTTCACCCTTGCGCAGCGCTACTTCGACCAGGTGCACGTGGAGATGTTCCACCTCTTCTCCATCGTGTCGAGCCCCATAGCGAAGCGCTGGTGGGGCAGGCCGATCCATCGATCGCTGAGCTGGGTCGATCGTCGGTTGCTCAAGATCTCGAGCCGGCTCCGTTGGCACGCTTGGATCGCCGTCGCCGAGCTCCGCGGCCCGCGATGAGCCGGACCGGCACCGGTTTGACTGCGGCCGGCACGTTCGCCCTCATCGTCGCGCTGGGGCTGATGCATTCTCGGATCGCCGAGAACCCGTACAGCTACGGCGGATCACGGCTCTGGTGGAGTGTCGCGCTGGCCGGAGCGTTCTCCCTCGCCGCCTATGCGCTCGGGGTGCCGCACGTTCCCCAGAATCGGCGGCAGGCGATCGCGGCATCCGTTGCCGCAGCGACGCTGGGGCTGCTCTCGATCTCGACCGGGCAGGCTCTGGCCGGTGGCCAGGTCCTGCCCCGGTTCGTTGTGCTCGGCGGAACCCTCACCGTCGGAACCTGGTTTCTCTGCGCTACCGCGGTCTCGCTGCGTATTCGCCGGCGGAACCAACGCGAGGATCGAATCCTGCTCGTGAGCGACGTCGAGGCCGAGGCCCGACTGCGCTCCGAACTTCTGGACCTTTCGCACCCTCCAACGCTCGCCGCCACGATCCGGCCCGAGGACGCTCGACCGCATGGCGCTGTTCCGGCACCGTTGGTCGCCATCGCCGATGAGGCGGATGCGAGCGTGGTGGTTCTTGATCGGGCGGGTCAGTCGGACCAGTTGATCGTTGATCAGGTCGCCCTTCTCCACGAGCGAGGCGTCCGCGTGCGGACGTTGTCGCTGTTCTATGAGCAGTGGCTGCTTCGTCTCCCCGTCGCTGAGTTGGAGCGTGTGTCCTTGATGTTCGACATCGGTGAGGTGCATCGAGCCCGGTACGGTCGCCGTAAACGCCTGGTCGATGTCGCGGTGGCGCTGATCGGACTTCCTGTCCTGGTCGGAGTCACACCCTTCGTTCTGCTCGGAAACCTCCTTGGGAACCGTGGGCCGTTGCTGTTTCGCCAGGACCGGATTGGCAAGCACGGCCGTCGATTCCGAATCACGAAGTTCCGCACCATGGTCGGGACTGACGGGGCCGGGTCGTGGACCACGGCATCCGATCCACGGATCACCCCGTTCGGCCGGTTCCTTCGCCGGAGCCACATAGATGAGCTGCCCCAGTTGCTCGACGTGCTGAGAGGGTCGCTCTCAATCGTCGGCCCACGACCGGAGCAGCCTCACTATGTCGACGAACTCGTCGGCAAACTGCCGTTCTACGACCTCCGTCACCTGGTTCAGCCGGGGCTCACAGGCTGGGCGCAGATAAGCCAGGGCTATGCGTCATCTCACGCTGATGCCCTGGAGAAGCTGCAGTTCGAGTTCTGGTACCTACGGCACCAATCACTGTTGCTCGACTTCAGGATCCTGGCGCGCACGCTTCGCTCCGTGATCGGGAGTGACGGACGATGAGTGCGTCCTCCACAGTGTTGGTCGTCGCCTACGGCATCGATCAACTCGATCTTGCATGGGTGCCAGCGGATGCACCGGTCGTGATCGTGCACAACGATGACGTCCTCTCCGCCGAGGACTGCGCCCACCCGCTGGTCACCCACCTGCGACCCGGTTCGAATCTCGGCTTCGGTGCGGGGATGAATCTCGCCCTCAGCGTGGTCGCGACCGAGCGAGTCATTCTGTGCAATCCGGACACGGAGTTGACGAGCGACCACTTCACCGCGCTCGACGCCGGTGACGACGACACGATCCTGACCGTGCCGCTGGTCGAGGCCGACGGCACGCCCAATGCCGTTGTCAATCCTTACTGGAGCGTCTCCTCCTTCCTGCTCACGGCTTTTCGGATGGGCCGGTTTGCCCCTCGCGGTGGACGGCTCCGTACCATCGCGGCTCGAGTTCTCGGTCGTGATGGTGCTGACCATCTCGCCGCGCTCGATCATGGTGCCGGCGAGTGGCCGCTGACGGAGCGGTGGGCGACCGCAGCGCTGCTCTCGGCTCCGACCGCCGCATTGCGTTCGGTCGACGGCTTCGATGAAGCATTCTTCTTGTACTACGAGGATGCCGATCTCCAGCAACGCCTCGGTCGTGTGTCCCCGGACATGCGGGTCCGGCTTCAGCCCGTCGCCCCCGGTCGACACCTCGTCGGCGGTTGCGCAAGCAGCTCAACCGCAAAGTCCAGCGTGGCCACCCACCGGCGCCACAGCGCCCGCCTCTATGCCGCTCGTCAACCTGGAGTGCGCTGGCGGGTCGCCACCGCACTGGTCGGAGCGGGATCATGAGCGTGCTTCGAGCCGTGGTCGTGCGGCCGGGTCGAGCAGCATTCGGTGAGGTCAGACGTACGCAGACGTGGGTTCGACTCTTTCGTGCCGCGGGCGCGGAAGCGACCGACATCGGCTTTCTCGACATGAAATCGATCGGCGGTCGTCTCGCCGACGTGCGCCGCCTACGTCGGGGCGAGCTCGTGGCTGAAGCGATGGTGTGGAACGGTTCCCGTATCCGCCGACAGCTCGAGGAGCTCCAGCCCGACGTCGTGATCATGCAGACCGCTCGGTCATTCCGCTTGGAGCTTCTCGACGGGCCCTGGGTGCCGATCCTCGACCTCGTGGATCGGTTGAGCCTGAGTTACCGCCAGCGAGCGAACCTCGCGACGAGCCCGGTCAAAGGCCGCTTGCTCTCCGGTCTCGCCACCGGCCATGAGCGGTTCGAATCTCGTGCTCGCGAGCTGACCGACAATGTCGTGACGGCGGGCTGGGGTGATGCCGCTGCTCTCGGAGCCACATGGATCCCGAACCTGCTTGATCCTGCGCAGCGTCCCGACCGGACGCGCACCAAGCCCTACGACGCGGTGTTCTTCGGCTCGCTCGGCTACGCCCCGAATATGGAGGCGCTTCGCTGGCTGGCCGAAGGCGAACCCACAGCTCGAGGAGATCTGCGCGTGCTGGTTGCGGGCCATGCGCCGACCGATGAGGTCCGTGAACTCTGCCGTCGGCGTGGGTGGGGTCTCGTCGAGGACTACCCGTCCAATGAATGGCTTGTCGAACAGGCGACGATTTCGCTTGCCCCGCTTCAGTCGACTGCCGGTATCCAGAACAAGGTCCTGGAGGCCGCGGTGATCGGTCTGCCCCAGGTGGCGACACCGCCGGCCCTCGCTGGTCTGGCGGAAGGCTTTCCTGCGCTGGTCGCCGAGACCCCGGCGGAGTTCGTGGCGCAAGCCCGCCGCTTGATCGACGACGTCGGGAGCCGAGACCAACTGGCGGACGACGCGTGGTCCTACGCACATCGTCACTACACCGCAGATGGGTGGCTTCCGGCGCTATGGGACCTGATCTCGGCGGACGATGACCGCGCTCCTGCCTGGTCGCGTATGCCGTCGTGGCCCGATGAATCGGCTCCTGCGGTGGGTGGTGTCGACCCCGCATCAACTTCTGGCCCGCAGGGCCGATAGATGGCCGTGCGTGCGTTGGACGAAATTCGAGAACCTTTCCCACGGCTGTCTGACGGTCGGCCACCGTGCCTTGTCGTCGGTGCCGGGCTGACCGGAGCGACGGCTGCGCACATGCTGCGCAAGGCCGGGTGGAATGTCGCAGTCGTCGAACGGAGCGAGGTCGTCGGCGGCCATGTGCGCAACTCGTGGATGCGTGGCCTTCCCTATGAGCCGAACGGTGCGCACATCTTTCACACCGACGACGAGGACGTCTGGCGTCTGGTATCGAGCCTCGTCAACTTCGAGCCCTACCTCCACAAGGTCCGGACCCGAGTCGGCGGCCAGGAGTTGTCATGGCCTATCCAGCTCGACGAACTCGCCGGTCTCGCGGAGTGGCGGTCGATCCAGCGAGAGCTCGCCGTGTTGCCCGAGCATCGTGACGACACGAACTTCGAGACCTGGTGCATCTCCCTGATGGGAGAAACCCTCTACCACCTGTTCATCGAGGGGTACACCGAGAAGCAATGGGGACGGCGACCGTCCGACCTCTCGTGTCAGTTCGCCCCGAAACGCGTGGATCTTCGCACCGACGGCTACCTGCCGCTCTTCCGCGACCCCTACCAAGGGTGGCCGCGCGAGGGCTATGGCGCGTTGGTCGAAGCCCTGCTGGCCGATACGCCCGTGATCCTCTGTGAAGAGGTCACCCAATCGAATCTCGCGCAACTCGTGAAGCCGGACGTTCCGGTGGTGTTGACCTGCGCACTCGACGACTTCTTCGACCACTCCGAGGGTCAGCTGGAATGGCGCGGCGTCCACCTGGTCCCGCACTATCTGCCCGACGAGAAACTCGCACAGAGCGCGATGGTCGTGAATGAACCGTCCGCCAACATCGACTACACCCGCACCGTCGAAACGAAGTGGGTCTTCCCCGAGCTCCACTCGGAGTCCGGCACCGTGATCGCCTTCGAGTACCCCGGTGCGCCGGCCAAGCACTACCCGGTGCTCGACGCCGAGAACCGGAATCAGACGTTGCAGCAGCGATATGGCGCACGCGCCGAAGCGTTTCTCCGCAATCCTTTGGTGCCCGCCGGTCGCCTGGCGAACTACACCTACATCAACATGGACGAGGCGATGCGTCAGGGAATGAACGCCGCCTCGCGCGTCGAGAAGCACGTCGGCCGGCTCGTCGGAGCCTGAACGTGCGGATCCTCGCGTGGCTGCGATTTGCGGCACCGTTGACCGTCCTTCGTGGCCTTGGCCAAGCCCTCGAGTTCGTCGGCTGGGTGTTCATCGCCCGCTCACTCGGCGCCGACGACTTCGGCCCATTGACGGTCGCGTTCGTCATCGCCCGGTACGTGGGATTGCTCGCGGACTGGGGCGCCGGGCGACGCGGTGCCCGTGACGTCGCATCCGAAACGCCGGACGCGTTGGCACTGGTCAAACAGCGTCGACACCTCGCTGATGGCCTCGCCATCAGCTTCGCGTTGGGTGCGGTCGTCGGTGGTGTTGGCTGGGCCGCGCCGCTCGCAGTGGTCACCTGGCACGGGGGACGCAACCTCGACTGGATTCCGCTTGGGGCGATCCAGTCACTTCGGGCATCGATCACGCCACTCTTTCGAGGTTCGTCCGTGCTCGTCGCGGGCCTGCTCATCGATGGCCGCGACGAGACAGTGATCGCGATCGCCACCGCCTATCTCCTCGCCACCGCTGTCTCATATCTGGCCGCCCGCCCGCACTTCGAGCGATTGCCGGCGGCCGCGCACGGATGGGTCGATGGCTGGGCGCTGATGATCACGGCCCTCGCGGCCGTCTACACGGTCATGGATTCAGTCCTGGTGGCGGTCCTGAGCGGAACGACTGATGCCGGCATCTACGGTGCCGTGGCGCGTGTGCCGTTCGGGCTCGCCACCATCGCCGGGCTGGCAGTCGCCGCACTCGTGCCCTTGGCCACCCGAGCCACCCAGGTCCGGGGCCGATCGGCATGGGATGTCGCCAAACCGGCCGGCATCGCGGCCGCAGTCGTGGCCGGCGGTCTCATCCTGGTGTCGATCCCTGCTGCGAAGGTGGCGGTTACAGCCTTCGGTGACGAGTATGCCGGGGGTCTTTGGCCCTTGATCATTCTCCTCTGGGCACAGGCGCTGGCGATCGGGAGCGCTCCGCTCGGTGCCGTGCTGCTCAGCATCGGTGGGGATCGCGGTATCGCCCGAATTGTCGGGTTTGCCGCAGCCCTCAACGTGATCGGCAATCTCGCGCTCATCCCGGCCTTTGGGATGGTCGCCGCGGCGGCGACCACGGTCGTGGCTGAGGCTGTCGTCTACGTAGTGTTCATCCGTGCGCTGAAAGCCGCCCCCGACCGAGAAGGTGTTCTCGTATGAAGGTGTCGTTCCAGATCTACGGACTCGATCGCACGGGGGGTGTGATCGTCTGGTATCGCTACCTCGAAGCCCTCCGGGACCGGTGTGTCGAGCTGCAGATCGATTCGCTGGGCACCCATGGTGACGCTCGATTTCTCGAACCGGTCGAGGGGGTAGCCACCGTCTTCCATGGCCACCGCAGCAAGCCCTACAAGGTCGCCGTGCGGGCCATGCCCGGCAACTTCGGGTTCCCTCGCCGCGAGATCGATCTCCTGACCGCCGCACGCCCTGACAATGTCGATCTTCGGCTGTGCTCCAACACGTTCACCGTTGCGTCATCTGTTGATGGGCACACGCCGGTTCTCCATCATGTCCAACACGATGAGCGACTGTTCGAGCCCGAGGGTCGTCGGCGAAAGCTCGTGGAGGAGTTGCTGTGCCATCCCGACGTGATCCGCACCGCGAATTGCACCTGGGTTGCCGACCGACTCGACGACATGGGGTCGTCTTCGGTGCGCGTGATTCCCCCGGCGCTCGACCATGAGACGTTTGTGCCTGGGCCGGCGTCAGAGATCGAGGACGGGAGACCGGTACGGGTCCTCACACTCGGCAAGTCGGTCGATTGGAAGGGCATGGTCGACGTCGTGGAGGCCATGCGGATCTTGACGGAGCAAGGTCGTGACGTGACCCTCGTGAGTTACGGCCCGAACAAGCCTCGGGTCCCGCGTGGAGTGCGACTCGAGCACCATGGCTTCGTGAATGGCACGGAACTCTGTGCGCTGCTGCATGGAACCGACGTTGCCGTTTCGGCGTCATGGTACGAGTCGTTCCCGCTCCCGCCCCTGGAGGCGATGGCGACGGGAACGCCGATCGTGTGCACTCGACTCGGTACAGAGGACTACGCGAACCACGAGGAGAATTCGCTCGTCGTGGCACCGAAGCAGCCACCCGAGATCGCAGCGGCGATCGCACGCCTGAGCGATGACCATGATCTCCGGCACTCGCTCGTGAGGCATGGATTGGAGACAGCCCCCCGCTTCAGTTGGGATGTCGCATGTGATGCCTTTTGCGAGGAAGTGGGACGGGCAGCAGGGATCGCGGTTCCGGCCTGAGGCCTGTGGCCTTGAGGCCCTAGTCTCGGGTGATGGTGCAGCGACCGCCGGCGGGGACGATCCCCGATACACCCGGCTCCTACCAATTCAAGGACGCCGAGGGTCGAGTGATCTATGTCGGCAAGGCGAAGAGTCTGCGCTCGCGCCTGTCGAACTACTTCCAGAATCCCCGGAACCTCCCACTCCGTACCCGTCAGATGGTGGAGACGGCGGAGACGGTGGAGTGGATGCAGGTGGGCAACGAGGTCGAGGCCTTGATGCTCGAGTACGCGCTGATCCAGCGCCACAAACCGCGTTTCAACGTCCGCTACATGGACGACAAGTCCTACCCGTTCCTCTGTGTGACCCTGCTCGATGACTGGCCTCGCGCCATGGTGATGCGCGGTAAACGCAAGAAAGGCAATCGCTACTTCGGCCCGTACGGCCAGGCCTACGCCATCCGCGACACACTCGACCTGCTGCTGCGCACGTTCCCGATCCGCACCTGCACCGACGGCAAGTACACGCGACACGAGAAGCTCGGGAAGCCGTGCCTGTTGTTCCACATCGAAAAGTGTGCGGGTCCGTGTGTCGGTGAGATCGAGAAGGATGCCTACGACGAGTTGGTGCAGGAGCTGATCTCGTTCCTCGAGGGCGACACCGACGAGGTGATTCAGAGGCTCGAGGAGCAGATGGCATCCGCGTCGGCCGCGCTCGAGTTCGAGCTCGCGGCGCATCTGCGCGATCGCCTGTCGGCCGTTCGCAAGGCCGTCGAGAAGCAGCAGATGGTGTTCAACCGCAACGAGGACGCCGATGTGATCGGTTTGTTCGGTGATGAGCTCGAAGCCGCGGTGCAGGTGTTCTTCGTGCGCAAGGGTCGGGTCATGGGGCGACGGGGTTTCGTGGTCGACAAGGCCGAGGAACTCGATGGTCCTGAGCTCGTCAGCCGGATCCTGGAGCGGCTGTATTTCGATGACAACCCGGTGGGTTGGCCGAAGGAGGTGCTCGTTCCCGAGCTGCCCCACGACCCAGGGTTGTACGAGGAATGGCTCACGGAGCTTCGTGAATCGAAGGTCACCGTGCGGGTGCCCCAGCGCGGCGACAAGCGCCAGCTGCAGGCCACTGTCACCCAGAACGCCGAGGAGACGTTCAAGCGTCACCGAATGAAACGGGCCGCCGATCACAACAGCCGAGCACGCGCACTGAACGAGCTGCAGGAGTTCCTGGGGCTGCCGGTCGCGCCGCTGCGGATCGAGTGCTACGACATGAGCCACATCCAGGGTTCCGACTATGTCGGCTCGATGGTGGTGGTCGAGGACGGCCTGCCCAAGAAGTCGGACTACCGCCGTTTCAAGATCAAGTCGGTCGACGGAAACGACGACTTCGCGGCGATGGAGGAAGTGTTGACCCGGCGATTCACGGCCTATCTCGCCGAGCGGGACGTGCCGGTGGAACAGCGCGAGGGCCGCTTCTCCTATCCACCCCAGTTGCTGGTGGTGGACGGCGGCAAGGGGCAACTCTCCTCCGCGGTCAAGGTCCTCGATGATCTCGGGCTCAGCGACGAGATCCCTGTTGTGTCGCTCGCCAAGCAGTTCGAGGAGGTCTTCGTGCCCGGCAAGTCGGAGTCGATCCGGCTACCGAGACAGAGCGAAGCGCTGTACATGTTGCAGCGAATCCGGGACGAGTCACATCGCTTCGCGATCACGTTCCACCGCCAGCTGCGGGACAAACGGATGACGAAGAGCGCACTGGACGACATCCCGGGCCTCGGTCCGGCCCGCAAGAAACGGCTCGCGAAGGAGCTCGGAGGCGTGAACGCCGTGAAGGCGGCAGACCTCGAGTCCCTCAAGAAGTTGCCCTGGTTGCCCGACGGGGTAGCGGAGAACGTTTTTCACGCTCTGCATCGCCCGGGTAGGTCGGCGCGGAGATCCTGACCGTCCTCCGATGGTCGGCAAGATTGGGTACCGTGGTCACGCCGCGGGACCAAGGAGTCTGTCATGAACGACACAACCCCGAGTACGAGCAGCGGTGTGT
>JAERSO010000111.1 GCA_016845585.1 Acidimicrobiaceae bacterium
GCCATCGCTGCCCGTCAAGACGAACCCGCACCCGGCCCCGGCCTGGTGTATCGGATGTGATGTCATGCGCCTGCTGATCGCCAACCGGGGCGAAATCGCCCGCCGAGTCATCCGCACCGCCCGACGGCTCGGGCACGAGACGGTCGCCGTCTTCGCCGAACCGGACCGGGGTGCGCCGTTCACGACCGACGCCGACCGAGCGGTCTGCATCGGTCCGGCCGCGCTCGCCGACTCCTATCTCTCCACCGAACGGATCCTGGCGGCCGCGGCCGACACGGGCGCCGACGCCGTTCATCCCGGCTACGGCTTCCTGTCCGAGAACGCCGACTTCGCCCAGGCCGTCATGGACGCCGGCCTGATCTGGGTCGGCCCGAAGCCCGAGGCGATCGCCACGATGGGGTCGAAGATCGAGGCTCGTCGTCTCGCGGCAGAGGCCCGCGTGCCGATCATCCCCGGCTATTCCGATTCGCAGGATCCCGCCGATCTGCGAGAAGCCGCCGAACGAATCGGCTACCCGATCCTCGTCAAAGCCGCGGCGGGCGGCGGCGGCAAGGGCATTCGCATCGCGAACACGCCGGACGAATTCGACAACGCCCTGCACGAAGCGGTCACCGAAGCCGAGCGTTCTTTCGGCGACGGGCGCGTGATCGTCGAACGATTCATCACCCGGCCCCGCCACGTCGAGGTCCAGATCGTGGGCGATGCCCACGGCACGGCGATCGACCTCGGCACCCGCGAGTGCTCGGTGCAACGTCGCTACCAGAAGGTGCTCGAGGAAGCCCCGGCACCCAACCTTCCCGCCTCCACCACGACAGGCCTCCGCGAATCGGCAGTGCGGCTGACGGAGTCGATCGGCTACGACTCCACCGGCACGGTCGAGTTCGTCGTCGACGACGAGACGGGTGACTACTTCTTCCTCGAGATGAACACACGCCTCCAGGTCGAGCATCCCGTCACCGAGGAGATCACCGGCCTCGACCTCGTCGAACTCCAGCTTCGGGTCGCCGGCGGCGGCGAGCTCGGTCTCGGCCCCGACGACGTCACCTTCACCGGCCACGCGTTCGAGGCGCGCATCAACGCCGAGGACGCCACCAACGACTTCGCTCCCCAGCTCGGCCACATAACGGCCCTGTCCGTCCCCGCGGGCGTGCGCTGGGAGTCGGGTATCGAGGTCGGCTCGGAGATCACGCCGCACTACGACCCGATGGTCGCCAAGTTGATCGTTCACGGGATCAGCCGCGACGCCGCGTTGCGCGATCTCCGCAGTGCCCTCGACGAGCTCCTGGTCGGCGGCCTGGTCACCAACACGGGGTTTCACCGCTGGCTGATCGATCGCCGCGAGGTCATGGAGGGGCGCGTCACCACCCGCTTCCTCGACGAATCCCCGCTGCCGGACGACTACGGCACCCTCGATGCCGCATCGCGCGCTGCGGGACTTCTGCTGGCCAGCACGTCCAACACGGATGTGTGGTCCGCCATTGGTGACCGACGCTTCACGCCGCATTCAGGCACGCGCACCGTCGCGGTCCGCGATGCCCACGGCGAAGTCCACGAGGTCGTCCCCGCAGCCTCCGGCACCGCGATCATCGACCACGCCGCTCGCACCGTCGTCGTGAACGACGGCGGCCAATCGCACACCTTCCGCGTCCTGAGCCGCTCCGAGCACTGGGCCCCCGAGTCCGCCGGGTCCCACGGGCACGCCGGGGCCGTCGTGGCCCCGTTCCCGGCGGTCGTCGCCGAGGTGTTGGCCGAGCCGGGCCAAGCCGTCGACGGGGCCGACCCGATCGTGGTCATCGAGGCGATGAAAATGCTGCACACGCTCACCGCCGGCGGTCCGGGCGTCGTTGCCGAAGTCCGGGTATCACCCGGAGAACAAGTCGAAAGCAATCAGATCCTGATCACGTTCGAGACGAACGAGGAGACCGAACAATGAGCACCAACCTGCGCCGCAACGTCTACATGACCGATGAACTCGAGGCGATCTACGACCAGACGGTCGAGTTCGTGTCGAAGGAAGTCACCCCGCACGGCGAAGCCTGGGAGGAGGCGGGCAAGGTCCCGCGCGACGTCCTGCGCCAGATGGGCGACCTCGGCATGCTCAGCCTCCGGATCCCCGAGGAACACGGCGGCCTGGGCATGGGCATGCTGGCCTCCGCCACATTCTCCGAAGCGCTGGGCGCGTCGACGTTCGCCGGGTTCGACGTCACCGTGCTCGTCCACACCGACATGGCCGGCCCGCACCTGGTGAACTCGGGCAACGCGGAGCAGCATGCCGAGTGGCTGCCGAAGATGATGTCGGGCGAGGCCATCACGTCGATCGGTGTGACCGAGCCCGACGCCGGATCCGATGTGGCCGGCATCCGCGCCACCGCGGTGAAGGACGGCGACGGCTGGCGCATCAACGGCCGCAAGATGTTCATCACCAACGCGATGTACGGCGACCTCACGATCGTGGCCGCGCGAACCGACCCCGAGAACAAGTACGGCATCACCATGTTCCTCGTGCCCGCCGGCACCGAGGGATTCGAAGTCACCACCAAACTCGACAAGCACGGCTGGCGCTGCTCCGACACCGCCGAACTCCTGCTCGACAATGTGTTCGTTCCCGAGGAGAACATCCTCGGCACCCTGCACCGCGGGTTCTACGAGACGATGAAGAACTTCCAGAACGAGCGCATGGTCCTCATCGGGATGGGTGTGGGCTCGGCGCAGGCCGCCATCGACCTGACCAACGCCTACTGCCAGGAACGTCAAGCATTCGGTGGATACCTGTTCGACCTCGGTGCCATCCGTCAGCGCATGGCGATGAACCAGGCCAAGGTCGACGCCGTGCGTGCGTCCATGTATCACGCGGCCTGGATGCACGACGCCGGCCAGGACAACGTCAAGGCCATGTCGGGCGCCAAGGCCTGGGGCTGCGAGGTCGTCAACCAGGTCATGTACGACTGCCTGCAGTTCCACGGCGGCATGGGCTACATGCGCGAGTCCGCCATCGAACGCATGTACCGCGACGCCCGCATCCTCCCCATCGGCGGCGGCGCCACGGAGGTCATGCTCGAAGAGGTCGCCAAGCGCTCCTACGTGTAGGCCGCCTAGGGGTCGCCGTCGCCGATCTCTTCTTTGCGTTTGGCGATGTAGGACTCGAGTTCGTCGGCTATGGCCTCGTCGAGCGGTGGGGCCTCGTACTCGGCGAGGGCCTGTTGCCAGATGTCGGTGGCGCGCTCGGTGGCCGTGCGGGCACCGGCCTCGTTCCACTGCTCGTACGTTCGCCAGTCCGACAGCATCGGTTGGTAGAACGCGGTGTCGTAGCGCTCCATGGTGTGCTCGTCGCCGAAGAAGTGCCCGCCGGTGGGAACCCGGGCGATCGCCTCGAGCGCGAGCTGATCATCGGATGTGTCGACCGGCGTGAGGAACTCCATCATGTTCTGGAGCACCTCCACGTCGAGGACGAGCTTCTCGTAGCTCGCCTGGAGTCCACCTTCCATCCAGCCGGCGGCGTGATAGACGATGTTCGCACCGCCGAGCACGGCACCCCAGAGCGCCATCTGCATCTCGTAGGCCGCCTGGGCGTCAACGGTGTTCGCCGCGGTGCAGTTGCTCGACCGATAAGGAAGCCGATAGCGCCGGGCGAGCTGGCCGGCGGCGACGTTCGCCTTCGAATTCTCGGGCGTGCCGAACGCCGGCGCCCCTGAGCGCATGTCGACGTTCGACGTGAACGAGCCGTAGACCACGGGAGCGCCGGGCTTCGCCAGCTGGGTCAAGACGACGCCGAAGAGGGCTTCGGCGTTGGCCTGCACGAGCGCACCGGCGAGGGTCGCCGGGGTCATCGCGCCCATCAACGTGAACGGGGTGACCGAGACCGGTTGACCGTGTTCGGCCATGGTCATGAGGCCGTCCGCCATCTCGCCATCCATCCGACGCGGACTGTTGACGTTGATGACGGTGAGCACACCAGGACTCTCCGCCACCTCATCGAGGGTGAGCCCGCGACTGATCGCCGACATGGCGATGCCGTCGAGGGCACGGCCCCGACCGATGGCCGTGCAGTGGTAGGCGAGATCCGAGTAGGTGATGTTCGCCCGATAGCAGTCGAGGTGGCGCGAGTTGGCGGGGAGTTCGATCGGGGCCGACACCTGATTGCCCAGCATGTGGATCGCGTTGAAGTACTGGGCGAGCCGGACGAAGTTCTCGTAGTCGGCCATGTTGCTCTGCCGACGGCCGTTGATGCGATCGTGGACTGCGGGCGGACCGGCGACGAGCCCGAACACGAGGTTGTTGCCGCCGAACTCGATGGCCCGGGCCGGGTTGCGCGGCGTGAGGGTGAACGACGAGGGTGCACTGGCGAGCGCATGGTCGATCACATCGGCGCCCACCCGCACCACCGCAGTGTCGTGATGGACGATCGCACCGGCCTCCTCGAAGAGTTGACGGGCGTCGGCTGACCAGAGCTCGATACCCGCCGTCTCGAGGATGTGGACCGACGCATCATGGATCTGGTCGACCTGCTCCGGCCGCAGCACATCGAGCGTGCCGTGAGAGTTCGTGACCCGCCGCCACGGCAGCTGCCGGATCGATGATGTGGCCGCGACGCGACGACGACCTCGACGGGTCATGGTCGCGCTCCTGTCGGCCAACTGGCGGCGAGTTCCTCGGACACCGCGGCGGCGCAGGCCAGGACGGCGGTCTCGATCTCACGGACTCGATCCGCGGAGGTGACGCCATCGGTGACGGGGAACCGATAGCTGGGTCCGTAGGCCAGCACCGCGGCACGTCCGATCCCATCCGGGCTGACGACCGCCGCGGCCACCGAGGACAATCCCTCGACATAGCCGCCATCGGTCCACGACACTCCCCGGCGGCGGGCGTCCTCGAGCACTTCAGGCGCCGGCAGTCCCTCAAAGGTGCTCAATCGCTCCGCGGGTTGACTGGCGAGCAGGACGATGCCCGCACCACCGGCGCCGATCGGCCACCGCCTCCCAGTCCAGTCCTGGGCCTGTACCGGTCGCGGCACATCGACCTGGACGAGCGTCTGGGTCTCCTGTCCGACCAGCACTGACAGGCACACGGCTTCGTCGAGATCGCGGGCCAGCGCCGCCAGATGGGGAAGCGCGAGCGCCTGGAGACCGGCTCCACCGACAGCGGGCCGGATGCCGGTGATTGCCGGACCGACCCGATACACGCCGTCGCCATCTCGTTCGACGGCTCCGGAGTCCTCGAGCGTCGAGAGCAGCCTCGATGCCGTCGACAGCGCTAGATCGGTGCGAGTGGCGAGCGCCCCCAGGCCGGCCGGTTCGTCGGCGACCTCCGAGAGCAGCGCAAGGGCCCGTACAACGCTCTGGACCATCTCAGCTCCTACAGATCAGATCAGCGAGGCCGCTGAATGGCCGGCCCGAACCGAATTCGTCCACTGCAGCCTCGATCTCTCCCGCACGGTCGGGGCCGATCACCGGGTCCGCGAGCGTGTGGAACTTGGTTCGGATCTGCGAATCGGTCAGTGCGGTGTGGGGATCGCCCGTCGCGTGGGTGTCGGCCGACTCCCAGCGGGTGCCGTCGGTGAGTTCGATGGTGACGCGAGCCAGCCTCTCGGCGGGGAAGCGCGCGTTGTGGTCGTCGTTCTCGGTGATGACGACGAGGTCCGCCATGGCGACGATCTCGGGATCGGCGAGGGCCTCGCCCACGACCTCGGTCGCCCCCAGCCGTCCCCGCACCACGGCCGCGGCAACGGGGAACGGCAGGCTGTACTGCGCCTGCTCGGTGTTGGCCGGATGCCGCATGGCGAGCCGTGCCGCCTCATGGAACGAGCTGACCTCGACCCGTGCGACGTCGGCCGGATCAATGCCGTGTGAGGACCGAAGCTCGAGCGCCGCGTCGACCGCCGGCTGGGCCCACCGGCAGACGGGATACGGCTTGAAGTACTGCTGGGTGAAGTGCCACGTCCCACCGAGGCCCTCCCACCACCGGGCGACTCCGGGGTCAGCCACCGTGACCGCGGGCGCACCCGTGAATCCGTCTCGAGCCAGATAGGCGGCGGAGACCCCTGCCATTGCGCCCCAACCCGATCCGTCCTTGAGCATGGTCGGATGATCGATGACCCGCATCATCTGGCTGCGCGGCCCATGATATTCGGCGATACCGAGTGCTTCTGCCGTACGCGACGTATCGAGGCCGAGCAGACGACTCCCCACCGCGGCACACGCGACGGCGACCCATGCGCCGGACGTGTGGTAGTCGGCCACCGTGTCGTGGAGACTGATGCCGGCCCGAGTGGCGATCTCGTAGCCGACGATGAGCGCCGTCAGCACCTCATCGGCATCGTCAATCCCTTCCGCGGCCGCGAACGCGAGCACCGTCGGGAGGAGGCCACAGCCGGCATGACCCTTCGTGAGTCGATGGCCGTCATGGGCATCGATCGAGTCGATGGTCATCCCGCCGGCCAGGGCGGCGCCGGCGGGGCTCACCTCTCGACCGTCGAAGAGCATTGGAGCACGGGCACCGGCTCCGGCGGCGAAGTGCTCGACGGCGTGGGCCGCGATGATCGACGCGAGCGGCGTCGTGGACCCCGCGGCCGCGACCCCGATCAGATCGAGCAGGCAGCGGCGACCATGGGCAGTGATCTCGTCGGGGAGATCCTCGAATCGCGTGTCGAGTGCGAACGCGGTGATTGACGGATCGACCTCCATCGACACAGCTCACCACAATGTGGAAGGGTTGTCACTCGACTTCCACAATGCGGAAGCTCATTCCTCCGGCGGGAACCGGTCCTTCATCGTGAACGCATACGACGACGGCCCGTTGTCACGCAGGTGGCACACACGATCGATCGCATCCTGGGGCGTCGGGAGTCCATCCGGTAGCCGATCGAACCACTCGAGCGTGCGACGCAGGAAACTCACATGGTCGGTCTTCGTCACGAAGTGGTTGAAGTCCTCGATCGACTCCCACACCGTGAGATTCAGCAACATGTTCGGATCGTCGAACATCTTCGTGTCGATCGCGGCACCACTGTCGTCGCTGTAGATCCAGACGCACCCCGGCGACTCGATCCCCAGGCCATTGATGCGGTCGAGGTTGTCGACGAAACCGGCGGACCGTGGATCGTCGGTCGAGTGCCGGATCTTGGCGATGTTTGTTTGGTCGAGGTGGTAGCCCTCATGGGCAACGGTCATTGGTGATCCTTCAGGAGCCGCCGGACCTCGGCGATCGACTCGATGGCCTCTTCCTCGGAATCGGCGCAAGGGGTGAGGTTGAAGTGCCGGCAACCGGCATCGACATACGGGGCCAGCCATTCCGCGACCTCGGCCGCGGTACCCCACGGGGTGTACTTCTCGAACGCGGCGAACGGCACCTTGTAGAACGACTCCATGCTCTCGGCGACGTTCTGGCGGGCCGCGTCTCGATCAGCACCGACGCCGACCCAGATCTGCAGACCGTGATCGCCGCCGGGCATCCGCTCCTCGACCTCGGCGAACCGCCTCGCGGAAACCCAGGCACCGAGCCAGCCGTCGCCGAATCGCGCCGCGCGCGCGATGGCCGCGTCGGAGCGACCGCCGACCATGATCGGCACGCGCCCAGCCGGGGCAGGAGCGACCACGGCGTTCTCGATCGTGAAGAACTCGCTCTCGTGGTCGACGGTCTCGCCGGCGAGGAGTCGACCGACGATGTCGAGTGCGGCATCGGTTCGGCGCCCCCGGGTGGAAGGATCGACGCCGCAGACCTCGACCTCGTGGCGATCCTCACCACCGACCCCGACACCGAACGTGAAGCGGCCGGGCGCCATCTGCGCAACGTCGGAGATCTGGCGGGCGACGGTGACCGGATGCCGGAGCGCCAGCAGATACACGCCCGCGTAGATGCCGAGCGTGTCGTGGAGGTTGGCGATGCCGGTGGCCTGCAACATGCCGTCCTTGCCGCTTCCGTCGTGGAAGCTCACATGGTCGGCGAAGAAGACGTGATCGATTCCGGAGTCGGCGATGCGGTCGATGGCCACCCGCCGCTCGGCGAGCGGCTGACGCCACATGGACAAGGCGTTGGTGACGCCGACGCGGATCGGGGCGAGCCTCATTCGGCGCGGGAGGCGGCGAACTTCGTGGCGGCCTCGACCAACCAGGCGAACACCGGATCACCCTGACGCGACGTCATCATCTCGGGATGCCACTGCACCGCCACGATCGGCAGTGTCGAATGTTCGATGCCCTCGACGATGTCATCGTCGGAGCGAGCCGTGACCCGGTAGTCGGGCCCGACCTCGTCGACGGTTTGATGGTGCAGGGAGTTCACGGACCGGGAGTCGCCGTAGAGCGAGCCGAGGGTGGACCCGGCCTCGATGGCGACCTCGTGCGCCTCGGTGTGGGGGACGACGTCGAAACGCGAGTGCGCGGCGTTGTGTTGGTGGAGAGTGCCGCCGCCGTGGACGTTGGCAACCTGAAGACCACGACAGATGCCGAGCACCGGTGTGCCGAGGGCACCGGCCGCGTCCATGATCGCCATCTCGAAGACGTCCCGCTCCGGCTCGGGTGGGAACATGTCGGTCTCGGGCTCATGGCCGTACAGCGCAGGATCGATGTCAGTTCCGCCGCTGAGAAGAATCCCGTCGCAGCGGGCAGCGGCTTCGGCTGGGTCACTGTCGAGCGGCAGGTTCACGGCGAATCCTCCGGCCTCGATCACGCCGCGGGCGTAGTCGCGGTAGAAGAGTTCGACCTCGATCGCGTGGAGCGCCTCGGGCTGCCCCACGATCTGCGAGCCGGTCTTGCGGCGGCCGACGAGGCCGATCAGTGGAGCGCGAGTCATGCCGCGAATGTACTGTTCGCTGATGTCAATCGGCGACTCCATCAGCCTCGCGGACCTCGAACGCGACCCCGCCCCGATCCTCGCACGGCTCCGCGCCGAGGAACCCGTCTGCTGGGTTCCGGCCATGGAGATGTGGCTCGTCACGCGGTGGGACGACGTGGCGTTCATGGAAGAGCATCCCGACCTGTTCACCGCAGCAACCGAACCGTCGTTTCTGGCGCGCACGCTCGGCGACAACATGTTGACGTGTGACCCACCGGTCCACACCCGACTCCAGGAGATCATGCAACCGCCGTTCACGCCCGGCGGACGCAGCGGTAGGTTCGTGGCGGACGAGTTGGCAGCGATCGCCGATCAGCTCCTCGATGGCGTCGACCCGACCGGGTTCGATCTCATGGCCGACTATGCCCAGCCGCTGTCGGCCGGCTCGCTGGCCACAGTCCTCGGCCTCGACTCCTACGGCTTCGACCGGATGTGGGAGTGGTGCGAGGGGCTGTGCACCGACCTGGCCAACTTCGAGAACGATCCGGAGCTCGCTGCGGTGGGTGCAAAGGCCAAGGCCGACCTCGGCGCGGTCCTCGCGGAGCGGATCGAACAGGCCGGCGGCGACGACTCCGCCATCTCCTGGTTCGTCCGGGAAGGCGCCACCCCGGAAGAGATCGTCAACAACGTCCGGCTGATGATCTCCGGCGGGATCAACGAACCTCGTGACGGCATCGGTCTGGTGGTCTGGCTGCTGTTGACCGACCGCGAGATCGCCGCAGCCGTCGACGCCCAGCCGGCGAAACTCCGCCGTCTCATCGAGGAAGTCTTCCGAGTTCACTCCCCCGTCGGGACGGTCACCCGCCAGGCCACGCAAGATCTCGAATTGGCCGGCGCGCGCATCGCCAAGGGTGACCTCGTGAGCGGGATCCTCCGTTCGATCAACCTGGACGAATCGCACTGGACGAAGCCTGACGAGATCGACCTCGACCGTCGCGAGGGCTCGCATGCCGCCTTCGCCCTCGGCGCTCATCGTTGCCTCGGCGAGTGGCTGGGGCGCCAGGAGGTGCGGGTCGGCGTCGAGCGGTTGTTCGCTCGATTCCCCGACCTCCGCCTCGACCCGGACCACGACGTCGAACTCCACGGATTCGAGTTCCGCGGCCCTCGCTCCGTCCACGTGATCGCTACGTGACCGCGATCTTCGCGCTCGCCGGCGCCCTCATCGTCGGCGTGTCCGACTTCGGCGGCGGCATCGCCGCGCGGCGGGTCTCGCCGTTCGCCACAGCCGGCTGGATCCAGGCGGCAAGCTTCGGCACGATCGGCCTTGCCGTCTGGTTCGTCGACGCACCCGACGTTCGCTCGGTCGACATCAGCGCCGGCATGGTGGCCGGTGTGTCGGGCACCTTCTCGTTCGTCGCGCTCTACGCCGCGTTCGCCCGCGGGAAGATCAGCCTGCTGGCGCCGACATCCGCAGTGGTCGGCGCCATCATCCCGACACTTGTCGGCGTGGCGCGCGGCGAAAGCCTCGGCTTCATCAACGTGGTCGGCATCACGGTGGCCCTCGCCGCGATCGTGCTCGTCACCCAGGAACGATCCGACGCGGACGAGCCGGGCTCCACTCCCCCACTCGCCTTCGCACTCGCCGTCGTGGCCGGGCTCGGCTTCTCCGTCTTCTTCCTCGCCCTCGCCGAGACGCAACCGGATGCCGGCTTCTGGCCGCTCGTCGCGGCGCGAGTCGTGTCGGTCCCGGCGGTCGTGGCCATCGCGATGCGATTCGGCGGAATGACGATGCCGCCCGATCTCCGTTGGATCGTCCTTGCCGCCGGAGTCGCTGAGGGCGTCTCGAACGTCTTCGTGTTGTGGGCCTACCAACGAGGCCCGCTCGCGGTCGCCGCCGTCTTGGGTGCCTTCTACCCCGTCAGCACCGTCTTGTTGGCCCGCGTTTTCCTGAGCGAACGGCTCCGTCGGCTGCAGTGGTTCGGCGTGGTGCTGGCCCTCGCGGCGGTGCCGATGGTGGCCGTGCCCTGACCTACTCCAGGATCATCCGGGCCTTGTGCAGATCGTCGGCGGCGATCACTAGGCGGGTCGATGTGGCCAGGTAGATGAGGTTGATGTTGACGCCGGCATCGCCGAGCTCGCGAGCAACGTCGCCCAGCGCTCCGGGACGATCCTTTACGTCGACCACGAGTACCTCCTCGTCGGAATCGAGCGAGATGCCTGCCGCGTCCAGCGCCCGGTACGCGGGCTCTGGATCCTCCACCAGAAGGTGCACGGTTGCGGTTGCACCGCCATGCGTGACAGCGCACAACCCTTGGATGTTCACATCGGCCGCCCCCATGATCGACCCGAGGCGTCCGAGTTCACCAGCGGTGTCGGCCATCTCGATCGTGAGGTTCGTGGTCATGTCGCGATTCAACCACGCGGTCAGCGGCTAAGTCCTCTCGGCCCCACCGTGAACGCCGATAGCATTTCTCGCTATGACTGACGCCGCCGAGACGCCGTATCCGCAGGTCGAGAGTCCGGATCTTCCGGGCATCGAGCGGCGAATTCTCGACGCCTGGGCGGCGCACGAGACCTTCGAAGCCAGCGTGAATCAGCGGCCGGTCGAGATCGGCTCAGACAACAACGAGTACGTCTTCTACGACGGGCCACCCTTCGCCAACGGTCTCCCCCATCACGGGCACCTCCTCACCGGCTACGTGAAGGACGTCGTCCCCCGCTATCAGACGATGAAGGGCAAGCGCGTCGAGCGGCGCTTCGGGTGGGACTGCCACGGTCTTCCCGCGGAGATGGAGGCCGAGAAGGAGCTACCCGTCAGCGGACGGGCGTCGATCATCGACTACGGCATCGAGCGGTTCAACGAGTACTGCCGCACCTCGGTGTTGAAGTACACCCAGGAGTGGGAGAAGACGGTCACCCGGCAGGCCCGATGGGTCGATTTCGAGAACGACTACAAGACCATGGACCTCGACTACATGGAGTCGGTCATGTGGGCGTTCAA
>JAERSO010000112.1 GCA_016845585.1 Acidimicrobiaceae bacterium
GTGTAGACGACCTTGCGTAGATCGGCGGGGAACTCGAGGAACGGCACGAACTCGGCCCACGCGTTCTCCCACGAGCCGATCATGGCGGGGTACTTCTCGCGCCAGTCCTCAGCAAACACCTCGAACTCGGCTTCGGCCGCAGGGGTCTGCCGCGCCCTTCTACGAATAGCTCGGTTTGGCTGCCGGCATGGCAAGACGAACTCAACCGAACGCAACCACCCGCCGTGGGCGGATCTCTCCGTTGGCAAAGCGTTCACGTGAGACCAGCAGTAGACGGGCCGATTTCTACTAGAGAAACCGCCGAATTCTACGAATCCCCCGCAGTGGTCCTTATAGGACAGCTTTCAAACCCCTTGGCCTAGTTCAGTCCGAGTCGCTCCGGAGGAACGTGCTCCACACCTCGAAGTCCATTGCCGGAACGGTGCCGACCTGCTGAAGCATGGCGAGTAGTCGGAGGTAGAAGTACACCAGCGCGTCTTCTGGCTGACTTGTTTCGACTCCGACGGAATCGCCCTCGTCCGCGGTCTGCCACCCGCCAGCATGCACGACGCAGCCGATGTCGATGCGGTAATCGCCGACATGCGCCTTCAGAGCGCTCTCGAACGAATCCCCCAGCGGAGGATTCCAGTCGCTCCCCGTCGTTAGGAGGCCGCCGATGATGTGGGCCGGCTCCTTCGGCTCGTCGTGTGTGCCGCCAGCGTGGACGACTGGAGCACTCGTCCGGCTGAGGCGTCGGACTGAGGCCATCTTCCCAGCTGCGTACTCCACGTTGGCGAGGTTGATCCGAGGCTTGACTTCGAACACTGCATAGACGGCCTCCGCTGGCACAAAGAGTCTGGCGCCAGCTCGAAAGACCAGGGTCGTGTACTGACGATCACAGAGAAGGAGATCGATCTCGTCGCTTACCTCGCCACGGTGGTCGACAACAAAGCACTTCTCGACGACTTGATAGCGCCATGGCAGGTGGCCCGAGAGCATCTGCGACCAGTTGCCCTCAGCCTCGTCACCCATCCCGACGGGATGCGGGATTACAGATGTGAAGCCAAGCGACGCCGAGAGCTGCTCCTGGAGAGCGAGGAAGTACGCCCTGATGCCTGTGGTCCCGTTGCTGTCGCTTGAATCACCTACCACAGGATCTGATTCCAATTTTGCTTGCCGAGCGAGCTTCTGGCAGCCGACGCGATGGCGCTCTTCTGCGTCGCCGTCATGTCGTTGGCCACGTTGTTGCTTGAGTTCGCTGGATCGGGAAGCGCAGCGATCGAGATCCTGTCGCGCAGGAACTCCAGAACCTTAAGGAAACGGTCGGCAAGACCCGTCAACCACACGCCGTCGAGCGCCTTCAGGACAGCCAGCTCGACTGCAAACGACGGAAAGTCAAGATTGTGAAGCGTTCGCCAGTGCTTGACGAGCTTGATCACGTCGACGTGCCGTGAGCCCGAAACTGTGCGGATGTGAGTGTCAACGTTTGTCTTCGTCCAAGTGTCCTGCCGTGACACGTAGAGACTGTGGTCAGAGCCGTAGGCGGCTTGCTTCTTCCCAGGCACGAGGTCAACGGTCTTGGCCGCGTAGGTGATCCCGATCGACACGTTCTGGCGCCTGACCGAGTAGCCCTTCCCGCTGAAGTAGTTGGCCAGGCTGTTGTAGATCTCCTTTAGCGTCTGGGACGTCGTGCTCGATAGCGAGATGAATAGATCGACGTCGGTCCCGCCGATGATCGATGTGCCCTTGGCGTAGGAGCCCGAAAGCTTGACCTCGACGAGCTGGGTGGTGGCCCATCCTCGGATTGTCGGCGTGAGACCGCTCAGAACCTGGCTACCCGGCCCGAGGGTCCCGGTTGGTGCCGTGATTCGGCTGAGGATGGAGGCGAGATACTCGTCAGGAGTCATGCGGCACCCCACACCACGTCGAGGTCGCCTAGCACCGTTGAGAGGCCGTGGATCTTCGAGTCAGAAGTGATAACCGAGAAGCCGTGCTTCACAGCCGTTGCGGCGATGACCCGGTCTCCGGGGTCGGCGTTCGTGATAGTTGCGCCATCCCCGCTCGTGAACTCGCGAGGGATTGACCTGACTGTGGCAGCGATGCCGTGATCAACAGGAACGACGACGAAAGGGCCATCCGGATCGTCCAGAACCTCCATGACCGCGCCGAACTCTTCGACCGTGATCCCGTTGTTGTTCTTCTCCGTCATGTAGACCAACTCCACGACGGAGTAGGCGGAAGTCGAGATCGGGTAGTTCGAGGCCGTCTGGTCCTCCATCGCCGAAGTGGCGATATCGGTGAGGCGCCCGGGGTCAAGGACGTACCATGCGACGACCATCGTGTCGGCAAGCAGAAGGCGCTGCTCACTCATCCTCGGACTCCAGATCGGTAGCGAGCTCGTGCCTCGCATCAGCGAAGTCCTCGGGCGTAAGTCGGCTCGTTCGTTGCGAGGCACCCGAACCCAGGCGACTCTGCCGCTGCGGGGTGGGCAGCACCTCTTCGACAATCGCCTCGTCACCGAACAGCATGGCTTGTTCGAGGACCAGTTCGACCGCCTGCTCTTCGAGGTCGGGTGGGTAGTCGTACTTTGCCAGGAGACGCCGGACCTTGGTTCGCATTGCTGCGCGAACGGATTCCTTGAGATTCCAGTCGATCGTGACGC
>JAERSO010000113.1 GCA_016845585.1 Acidimicrobiaceae bacterium
GGGTGGGGCCGAACAGCGATGGGGTGGTGTCGACGTTCATGCCGAACTCGGGTGTGTTCGTCTTGCCGAGAATCACCATGCCGGCGGCCTTGTACCGTTCGATCAGCACACCATCGGCGTCGGCCGGCGGCGCGTCGGCCATCACCCGGCTGCCGCCGCGGGTCGGCAGCCCGGCGACGTCGGTGTTGAAGTCCTTCACCAGCCAGGGGATACCGAGGGCGTCGGGGCCGAGTGCGGCGGCTTCGGTACGGGCTTCGTCGAACCGCGTGGCGACCACGGCATTGATGGCCGGATTGTGAGCCTCGATCTCGCCGATGGCGAGGTCGACGAGCTCCAGCGGACTGACCTCTCCGCTGCGAACCAGACCCGCCAATCCTGTGGCGTCATAGTCCTGGTACTCATCTGGCGTCACGCTGTCGTCTCCCCGGGCAGTACCTGTAACGCTGGGGTCTGACCCCAGCGTTACAGGTATTGTTCACCGTCGAAGTGGTCGCGGTCGACTCCCCACGCCGGCTTGGCCCGTGACGACGCCGACCAAGGCGAGAATCACGACCCCCATTGCGATGATCTGGGTGCCGGTGAGCGGCTCGTCGAGAAACACCCAGGCTGCCGCGGCAGAGACGGTGGGGATGAAAAGCGTGAAGGTCGATCCGAGCCACAGCGGGATCTGCTGGATTGACCAGTTCATGATCGAGTGACCGAGGATGCCGGCGCCGAAGGCGAGGAGTAGCAGCCAGAGCCAGGACTCGGTATCCGGCCAACTCATGTCCTGCCCGAACGCGAAGCCGAGCGGCACATTGATGACGCCGACCCAGAAGGCGGTGCCGATGGTGTACTCATTGCCGGTCAGCGATCCCTTGGCCATCTTCGAGAAGACGAAGTAGGCCGCCCAGGCGAACAGGGCTCCAACCGCGAGGAGGTCGCCGGTGACGTCGGGTTCGGCCGAGTCGGCGGCGCTCAGGACCACGACGATCGCCGCCGCGAGCGCGATCGCGCCGAATGCCATGTCTCGTGGCCGGATCCGTTCGCCGAAGAACCGGTGGGCCGCGATGGCCACCAGCACCGGTTGGAGGGCCCCGATGACGGTTGCGTTCGCCACCGACGTGTGCTTCACCGCCGAGAAGAACAAGGCCACGTCGACACCGAGGGCGATCCCACCCCACAGCGAGAGCCGCAGCATCCGAAGGGTGACGCGCGTCCCCCGGAGGTGCATGAACACGCTGAGCGCCAGGAAGTAGGTGATGAATCGGTAGGCGGCAATGGCGATGCCACCCATGTCGATGTGTTTCGCGACCACACCCGACAACGCCCAAGCGGAGACGGCGACGATCGCCCCGGCGATTCCGAGCGGATGCACCGACTCGTCGGTGGCAGGGGAGGCGTCGTTCATCGGCGGAGGCTACCGGCGTTCGGGTCGCGCAATAGAGTCCGTGAATGGCCGACCGATGGGACCCGCTTGGATTGCGCCGCATGGCCGACCGGGTGTTCGCCGCGGCAGGCCAGATTCTCGTCGGCCAGACGGTGGAGCTGCCGGTGGCCGGCGGAGTCACAGGACGCATCGGTGCCGTCCACGAGCTCAGCCCCGTCGATGACCCGAGTCGGGCCATGCTCAGCGGTCAGGCCGGGCTCTGGCGGCGAGTCGACATCACCTTCGGCGATGTCGTGGCAGCCGGTCGGCCGATTTCGAATGTCCGGGTGAATGCCGCTGACGTTCGGATCCTCGAGGCGGTCCCGCAGCGACTGGGTGCACAGGCTGTCGACGTCGTGGTCGGCCTCACGGCGGAGGAGGTCATGGCCTGGGCCACGTCGATCGCGCCCGAGACACCGGTGACCGTCGTCGACGGTGAGCTGCTCGCCCCGCTCCCCGGCTTCGGGAAGTGGGGTGACGCCATTCTCGAGCCATGGGCCGACGATCGGACGGTCGGTGTGTTCATCACCAGCGCCAAGCTTCGGGGTCGGACCGTTTCGATCCCCACCCGCTTCCATCGACGTTACGAACGCGAACTCGACTGGCTTCCTGATCGCACGACTCTCGACTCGGTGGAGATCGGACCGACGGGCGAGCTCACGCTCGCGGCCCACATCGATCGGTTCGACGCACCCGTCGATGTCCCGAAGCTCCTCGCCGACATGGCAACGCGAACGACGACGATCGGCGTGCAGCTCCTGACGGACGGATTGTCGTAGCGGGCTCAGTCCGTGGCGTTCTCCGCGATGAAGGACTTGTAGATCCGAATCAGCACCTGCTTCTGATCGGTGCTGAGGTCGGTTTGCGCCCGAATCGTCGCCAGGAGATCGGACTCCGGTTCTTCGTCCAGAATGCCCGCACGTACATAGAGCGACTCAGCCGACACTTCGAGCGCACGGGCCAGCTGCTGGAGGATCTCGGCGCTCGGGCGTTTCAATCCGCGTTCGATCTGGCTGAGGTAGGGGTTCGACACGCCGGCCATGTCCGCGAGCTTGCGTACGCTCAACTCGGCCTGGCGGCGCTGCTCTCGGATGTGGTCGCCGAGCTCACGCCAGGCGTCTCGAGGATCGGGCGGCATCAGGACACCGTACCGGCGAACGCGAACCGGCGGCCGGACGCGCCACGACCGGGCCGCATCGTGTGCAGCCCGGCCGTGGTGGGGGGGATTCTGGGGATCACGCCGCGCTGGCGCCGATCGGGTTGACTCAGGCCTTGTCGTCGGCCTTGGCAGCCTTGGCCTTGGACGCCGACTTGGTGGCCTTGGCGGGCTTCGCGGGAGCCGGGGCGTCGATGCCGAGACGATCCCATGCCGCGGTGCGGCCGGTGATCATCGCATCGGCGATGGGCTCGGGAAGGCGGCCGATGGCCTTGAGAGCCGGGGCTTCGGTACGACCACGGAAACCGGTGAGCGCCTCGTTGGCCTGCTCGCGAGCGGAGGCGACGTAGGCCTCGGCGAACTTGGGGGCCGGGACCTCACGGCCGACGAGGGCGTCGGTGACGAGAAGGTTGATGCCGGCACCGGTGAGCGCTGCGGACTTGACTTGATCGATGACTGCGGTCATTTCGATCTCCTTGGAGATTGGGGGGGGAGGGGTGCAACACGATGAGTGCGTACTGCTGTGCTAACTATAGTTAGCGGTCGGGAGAATGCAACCCCTTTCGTGCAAATTCGCTTACAAAAGTTTGCACTGAACGATGGCGTCGAGCAGGCACACTCGTGTGGCAGGGTGTCGGCGATGTTGGTCCATGGCCGCTACTGGAACGACGACGGGAATCGGTCCATCGTCGGCGAGCTCATCTCGGCCGCCAAAGACGGCGGTGATCGGCGAGCGGCACGAGAACTCGCCACGCGAGTCGGGGACTGGGCGGCCACGCTCGAGCTGCCCGACAATCCGATCGTCACGGCGGTGCCGCCGAATCCCGCAAAGCCTGATCATCTCGCCGCCACCCTGGCCGCTGCCGTCGCTGCGACGCTCGAGGTTCCGCTGGTGCTGGATCTCATCGAGCGCCGGTTCGCAACCGCCCGACTCCGCGACACTCCGATTGCCGAGCGGGTGGCGGTCGCGGACGCAGCGGGTTATGTCGTGGACCCGATCGCGGTCGGGCGAAACGTCCTGCTGCTCGACGATGTCGTGCTGACGGGCACGACGCTCGGGCATCTCGCTCAACTCTTGCGCGGGGAGGGTGCGGCGTCGGTCACCGAGTTGGTGGCAGCTCGGACGCGGGTCAGGGGTCCGTTGAGCTGATCTGGCTCAGCAGGCCCTCGACGAGCGCATCGATCGAATCGATCTCGCCCGCGTCGGCGTCCACCTGTACACCCGAAACGATGATGTCGAAATCTCCGTCCTCGGCGAGTTGGTCGAAGAGTTCGTCTCGCAGCCTCGGCTCGGCAACGGCGCCCTCCACGACCAGTGATCCATGTTCGTCGACGGTGGCATTGAAGCCCGGGAGCGGCCGTCGATCGCCGGCCACGATCCACGCGGCGACGAGTGCGTAGATCAACAGCAAGCTGGCCGCTAGGACCGCAAGGAACCGTTCTGGTCGTCCATGGGGGTGAAAGACGAGCACCACACTGCAGAGCGTAGGCACGTGATTCGAGCGGGATGTGGATGCCTGACTACTCCCTGCGCGAGCCGGATTCTCGTTTGGTGAGGAGCTTGTTGATCCAGATCTCGTAGGACTCGAGCTCCTGGGCCCCGGGAATCGGCAACACCTTGTCGAGCACGATCGTGGGCACCGCAGTGACACCGTTCTCGATCGCCGAATTGTGTTCGTCGATCACCATCTGGGCCGCGACGGTCTGCTGCTCGCCGACCATCGTGAGAAACGACTGGCGGTCGACACCGACCTCCGCGGCCAGATCACCGAGGACCGTCCAGTCCGAGATCGTGCGGTTCTCCGAGAAGTAGGCCTCGAGCAGTCGCCAGTGGAATGCATCGGCTGCCTCGGGTGCGAATCCGTCCATCACCTTCGCCGCCACCTGGGCGGGGATGCTGCTCGTCGGGCCCGGATTGTCGGTGGCCCACACCTGGAATTTCGCATCGGGCTCAGTGGCCGCGGGCCGCAGCCAGGATTCCGTGTACTTGACGAACTTGGCCTGGTCGGATGCCTTCGGCTCGGTTCGTAGGAGGAACGACTTCCACTCGATCTCGATCTGGTCGCCAAACGTCTTTGCGAGCTTCTCGACACGCACGGTGCCGACATAGCACCAGGGTCAAAGGAAGTCGGACCACACGGTGAGCGATACGGGTTCGGTCATGTCCAGACCCTACTCTCGGCGGCGTGCCGGGTTCCCTCGAACGCAATCTCGTTCGCTGTCGAGATCTCCAACGCCTCTCCAGTGCCCTGTTCTGGCTACCGACGTCGGTGCTGTTCTTCATCGACGAGTTCGGTCTGGGCGACGCGCTCCGTCTCCAAGCCATCTACTACCTGTCGGTCGTGGTGTGTGAGGTCCCGTCGGGCCGGCTGAGTGACCGGGTGGGTCGCGTCCTGACGCTTCGGCTCGCCGCGGTCTGGTGGATCGGCGCCAACGCAGTCTTCTTCGTCGGGGACGAGTTCTGGATGCTCGGTGTCGCCCAGGCACTCCTGGCCATGGGATTCGCGTTCACCTCCGGGACCGATGTGACGCTGCATTTCGACACGCTCGAAGCGCTCGACCGAGCCGGCGAGTTCGAGGCTCGGGAGGCGGACATTCGACGCAGCAGTCTCGGTGTGCTCGCGGTGGCGTGCCTGGTCGGGGGCGGTCTCGCCCTAATCGATCTCCGCCTCCCGTTCGCGGCATCGCTGGTGGCCGCACTGGTTCAGCTCGTGCTGGCGATGTCCTTGACCGAACCGGACCACCCCGATGACGCCGCTTCGACCGGAGCCTCGTTCGTCTCCGTGATCGGCCGATTGCGAGATCGGCTCCTGGCCTGGATCACGCTCTACGTGTTGGGTGAGGTGATCGCCGTGCACCTCACGTCTGAGCTCGGTGCCGCGTATGTCGTCCGTGTGGTCGGGGAGAGCCTGGACGAGATCGACAGGGCCCCGCTCGTCAACGCAGGCGTTGCGGCGGTGGTGGCCCTCGCCGCGGCGGCCGCTGTTCGTCTGGTCACGCCACTGCGCGAACGACTCGGTACGGTCGGGGCTCTCGTCGTGATGGCCGCCATTCCGGCGGTCGCGTTGACCTCGATGGCCCTCTGGGTCTCGGTTGCGGTGCTACCGCTCATCCTCATGCGCAGCATGCAGACATCGATTGTGTCGATCCTTGTCCCCGCGGCCGTCGCGCCCCGCGTGGATCGGGGCCAGCGGGCGACGTTCCTGTCCATGACGAGCCTGATCGGCCGGCTCGGATACGGCGGCACGCTGTTGCTCTTCGGGACGATCGGGGGAATCACCGAGACGCTCGAGTGGGCCGCGGTCACGGCCGTGGTGATCCTCGTGGTCGTCGGCGTCAGCGGTTGGCTCGTGGTCGACGAGTGATCCGATCTCGTCGCTGGCGATCAGGATTCCACGGCGGCAGCGATGCGCTCGAGCGTGGTCTCCATGCCGGCTTTGTTGAAGGCGGCGCGATCCTCGACTCCGGATATCGCCACGCTCCGGGCCAGTGCGGCTTCGGGTCGCAGGTCCTCCCACACCTCGGTCACTCGGGTGCCGCCATCGATCGCCTCGAAGTCGTAGCCCCACTTGGCGAACACGAAGTCCCGCGACACGGCGTCGAAGTGAAACGACACGCCGGGTTCGGAAGCCGTCACGACTCCCTGGGTGGTCCATTGCGCCTCGCCATTGCGGTTCTCGCCATCGAAGACAGCGCCCACGACCGGGCCGTCGTGCCCCTCCTGCCAGTTGCAGGCGTGACACTCCGTCGACCACTCGCCCATGCGGGTGATGTCGGACACGGCGCTCCAGACCGTCATCGGATCCGCGGCGATGTCACGACTGACTTCCAGGTTCCTGATCATGGCTGCGAAGGTACACCGTGCCCGCGGGCCCAAAGGGACGCTCGGCCGGAACTGTGGCATCGTGGCGGGCTATGACGACATGCGCATTCATCGGACTCGGCGTGATGGGGTATCCCATGGCCGGTCATCTGGTCTCTGCCGGCCACGAGGTCACGGTCTACAACCGCACTGCGCCCCGGGCCGAGGAGTGGGTTGCCGAGCACGGCGGCACCGCTGCCGACACGCCGGCGGGAGCCGCCGCCGACGCCGACTTCGTGTTCCTCTGTGTGGGCGACGACCCCGACGTCCTGGCCGTGACGAGTGGCGAGGGTGGCGTGCTCGAGTCGATGAACGGCGGCACGGTCCTCGTCGACCACACGACCGCGTCCGCCGATGTCGCCCGAGCGGTGCACGCGGCCGCAGCGGCCAAGGGCATCGGGTTCGTGGATGCTCCGATCTCCGGGGGTCAGGCCGGCGCCGAGAACGGTGTGCTGACGGTGATGTGCGGCGGCGAACAGGAGCACTTCGACCGGGCCGCAGCCGTCATCGACGCCTACTCGCGGGCGTGCAACCTGCTCGGTGGTCCTGGCTCCGGTCAGCTCACGAAGATGGTGAACCAGATCGCCATCGCCGGGCTCCTGCAGGGGTTGAGCGAGGCGGTGAACTTCGCCCAGAGCGCCGGCCTCGACGTGAGTCAGGTGGTCGACACGATCTCGAAGGGTGCCGCCGGCAGCTGGCAGATGGAGAACCGGGCCGAGACGATGGCCGCCGACAAGTTCGACTATGGATTCGCCCTCGACTGGATGCGCAAGGACCTGCGGATCGCGATGGAAGAGGCCGGACGTGTCGGTGCCTCGCTGCCCGTCACTGCGATGATCGACCAGTTCTACGCCCGACTGCAGGCGCAGGGTCACGGTCGCTGGGACACCTCGACCCTGATTCATCTGCTGCGGGACGAGAAGTGATCCGATGAGCATTCCGATTCCGTCCACGATCGACGACGTCACCGCCGACTGGATGTCGAGTGCCATGGGCACCGACGTCGGCGAGATCTCGACCTCCCAGATCGGTGAAGGCATCGGCGTGTCGAGTGCCGTCTATCGGATCGCGTTGTCCGGGGGTGGCCCCGACTCTGTCGTGCTCAAGCTGCCGGCGCTGGCCGAGGAGGCGGTTTTCACGTCGACGATGCTGCGGATGTACATCCGCGAGGTGCGTTTCTTCAAGGAGCTCGCCGCCAAGTCGCCGATTCGCGTGCCGGGCTCGTTCTACGGCGACGTCGACGAGGAGACCAGCCAGTTCGTCCAGATCATGGAGGACATGGGAGACCTCCGTATCGTCGATCAGAACGAAGGCATGACACTCGCCGACTCTCAGCAGGCGATCGACGAACTCGCTCGATGGCACGCCACATGGTGGAACGACTGCGACGATCTCGTGGCGAACGGCTCGATCGTCGCTCTCACCGACCCGATCTACCCCGCCATACTCCCGGTAGTCTTCGGGGAGGGCTGGGAGAAGCTGAACGCGGAGATGGACTTGGCCGCGCCGATTCTCGCCGTCGGCCCGGGCTGGTCCGAGCGGATGCCGAGCCTGCTGGCCGGCATCAACGGCAGCCACAACACGATGTGTCATGGCGACTACCGCGCCGACAATCTTCTCTTCGACGCCGATGGCAACGTCGTGCTGCTCGACTTCCAGCTCACCGGTCAGGGATCCGGCACCTATGACCTCGCGTACATGATCACCCAGAGTCTGACGCCCGAACTCGCCGGTGAGCACGAAGCCGGCCTCCTCGAGCGCTACAAGTCCGGTCTGATCGCCAACGGCGTGGCTGAGTCCGAAACCGAGGACCTGTGGGACCGCTACCGCGAGGCAGCGTTGTTCTGTCTGGCCTACCCGGTGATCGCCGCTCGAGGCATGGACCTCTCCGACGAGCGCCAGTTCCAGCTCATCGACAACATGAACACCCGGTTCGCCCGGGCGGTCGATCAACTCGATCTCGCAGATCTGATGTAGTCGATGCCCGGCCTCACGACGGAGCAGACTGAAGCGTTCCTCGCCGAGCGCGGTCATCTCATGCGTCTCGGCACGAACGGTGTCGATGGCATACCCCGAGTCGTGCCGATCTGGTTCGCGTGTGAAGGGGGTGCCTTGTGGTTCACGCCGCGGGCGAAGTCGGCGTGGCTGGCTGATCTCCGGGCTGACTCAGCAGTGTGCGCGACCATCGACGAGTCGACGGGGCACATGCGCAAAGTGGTGGCTCGGGGTCGAGCCGAATTGGTCCACGATCTCGGCGCCGACGACGTCTGGCGTGACCTCTACCGCCGGATCGCCGGTCGCTACACACCGTCGGAATTCGTCGATGCATACATCGACGACACGATCGCCGAGCCGCGGGCGCTCTATCGGCTCCCATTGGCGGAGTCCGACGTCCGGACGTGGCGCATGCCTGGTCGCGGCGAGGATCCGCTCGCAGTTTGGGCCAGGTCCTACTACCACGACGGCCGGTAGCCGCTCAGCCGGCGAGCGGCTTCATGAACGACCAGAGGTGCCCCTCGGAATCGCGGGCGCCGTACTCCCGATAGCCGTAGGGCTGATCGATCGGCTCGTAGCGGATCGTCGCTCCGTGCGCGACCGCGTGGTGCTTGTCGACGTCATCGACGATCACCACCATCATTGCGGTGGAATCGCCTCGGGTCGCGGGCGACACGAGCGAGAAGTCCTCAGACTCGGGATGCAGCCACAGCGTCCCTGAGCCGACTTCGATCTCGCCGTGGACGAGATTGCCGTCAGGGTCAGCGGTGAACTCCCCGGGGCCGAGCCCGAAGACGCGGGTCAGGTGGTCGAAGGCGGACTGCAGGTCGCGGTAGACGAGCACGCCGATCGGCTTGGCGAGATTCGAGTCGAGCATGGACATGTCCTCGAGGACGGTGAGCAGGTCGGTGGTCGGATCGGCGCCCGCATCGAGCGTCGCCCCGAGACGGGCGAGTCGAGCGCGGAGCCGGTTCTGCTCGTCGACGCGGCGGTCGACATCGGCCAGGTGAGCGCTGATCGTGGAGGCCAGTTCATCGGCGGGACCATCGAGTGTGTTGCGCACGCCATCGAGTGGCAGGCCCAACTGGCGCAGCATGCAGATCCGATACAGGCGTTCGACCTCGTCGGCCCCGTAGAGCCGATGCCCGGCAGCGGTGCGATCGGCGGGGGAGAGCAGTCCGATCTCCTCGTAGTAGTGCAGGGTACGAACGGTGATGCCGGTGGCATCGGCGAGCTCACCGATTCGGCGGACGGACGGGGGCGGGGTCGACGTCATGGGACGACCGTAGGACCTCACGTCGCGTCGGGGTCAAGAGGAGGTGTGCCGGGAGTTGCGCCTAGTGTCGGTGAGACGCCGATCCGGGGAGGAACGATGGCCGGCACAGTGCTCTATGAGGTCGACGGGAACGTGGCGGTGATCACGCTCAATCGGCCGGATCGCTTGAACGCGTGGACGGGTGAGCTCGGCAGCGAGTACTGGGGTCGACTCGATGAGGCGGCGGCCGATCCCGGGGTCAGGGCGATCGTGGTCACCGGTGCCGGGCGAGGGTTCTGCGCTGGAGCCGACATGGACGTGCTGCAGGGCATCGGTGCCGGCGATCGAGGCGACGAGCTGCTGCGCAACGAGCATCAGACCTACACGACCATCATCCCCAAGCCGGTCATCGGGGCGATCAATGGTGCGTGTGCGGGTCTCGGTCTCGTGCAGGCGACGATGTTCGATGTTCGCTTCGCGGCCGAGGGAGCCAAGTTCACGTCCGCGTTCGGCCGTCGTGGACTCATCGCCGAACACGGGATCTCGTGGATGCTGCCGCGCATCGTCGGCCACGCGAAGGCCATGGACATCCTGCTGTCGGCGCGGACCTTTCTGGCCGAGGAAGCACTCGAGCTCGGTTTGGTCAACAAGGTGTACCCGGCCGATGAGCTCATGGCGAAGACGCTCTCGTATGCGAAGGACATGGCCGACAATGTCGCGCCCAGCTCGATGCGGGTCATGAAGGAGCAGCTGTTGGCAACGTGGGATCTCGACCTCGCGACCTCGAACGCCGACACCGACGTGAAGATGAAGCACTCGTTGCGTCAGCCGGATTTCAAAGAGGGCGTACAGAGCTTCGTCGAGCGTCGCCCGCCGAATTTCTCCCCGGTGACGCTCGAGTATTGATCGGCTGCTTCAGCCCAGGGCGATTGACGCCGCCGAGTCGACCTTTTCGGCGAGTTCGGTCCCGAGCGATGCCGCTCGATCCGGGTTCAGGCGGTAGGCCGGGCCGTAGAGGCTGATCGCCGCGACCATATCGCCGTCGGCGTCGACGACGGGAGCGGCCACGCCGTTGACCTCGAGATCGAGTTGTTGATCGGCCCACGCGAAGCCGTTGGTGCGTATGGTCTCGAGCTGCCGGCGAATCTGCATCGGATCCGTGATGGTCCTCGGTGTGGCCGCACCCAGCGGTTCGCCGAGGTAGTGGCCGAGACGGTCGCCGCCCCACGCCGACATCAGGACCAGGCCCGGCGCCACCACGTGGAACGGGAGGCTGGCGCCTGAGCTGTCGGGCACCTGCACTGCCGACGGCCCGGGGATCTGGGCGAGGTAATGCGCCCCCGCGGGTGTGTCGACGGTGAGGGCTGCGCTCTCGCCGAAGTGATCGACGAGGTCGAGGAGGAGTGGGCGCAGCCGATCCTCGAGTGAGACCTGGACCGGTCCGTCGCTGCGTTGCAGGGTGGCGACGGCAGGGCCGGTCGCGACGCCGCCGTCGGCCGCGCGAACGAGCATCCCGAGGTCGACGAGCTGGGCGGCCAGGCGGGCGGCGGTTGACCGGGGGAGCCCCGTGAGGCGTCCGAGCTCGCGAACACCAACCGGTTCACGGGCTGCGGCCACGGTCCGGAGCAACGCGAAGGCGCGCTCGACGGGCCCCGAAACCGTTGACGAGATCGACCCGGAACGCATACGCTGATCCTATCATGCAGGACGTCCCATTGAGTAGGACACCCGACTTCTACCAGTATGACGAGCAGCCCTTGGCAGCGGCCGTCGTCGATGGTGGATTCGTGGATCTCGGATGGTCCGACGGTGCTTCGCTTCGGGTCCACGCGCTCTGGCTCTTCGAGAACCAGATGGGCGATGTGACGATCGAGGAGCGCACCCGCGAGTGCAAGCACGATCCCGTCGACCTTCCCGATCCGTCGGTGCTCGTCGACGCATCAGTGGCGCCCAACGGCGATCTCTCGGTGCAGTGGGCCGATGGCTCCCGTGCCGACTATCACTCGGGTTGGCTGCGCCACATCAGCGATGCACGGCATCGGCCCCGTGCGGTCATCCCCGAGCCGATCGAGTGGACTGCCGCGGACTTCACCGAGCCGATCACGTTCGATGGTCCAGCTGCGCTCACCGACGACGCCGCGCTGTATGAGTTTCTCGACGCGCTGGCCCGCTATGGCCTCGCCCGTCTCGAGGGGCTCCCGACCGACTACGACGTCCTGCCCGTGCTCGGCCGCAAGGTCGGCGCTCTGCGCGACACCAACTTCGGCATCACCTGGCCGGTCAGCGTCGACGTCAAGCCGACATCGACCGCCAACACCCCGCTGCCGCTTCCGCCGCACACCGACCTACCGACTCGCGAGACCCCGCCGGGCTTCCAGATGCTCCACTGCATCCACAACAGCTGCAAGGCCGGATTCTCGACGATGGCCGACGGATATGCGGTCGTGCGGCACCTCCGTGACCATCAGCGCGGGGTACACGATGTCCTTGCCCGTGCCAACTGGATCTTCTTCAACCGGTCGCCTGAGCACGACCATCGTTGGTCCGGCCCGTTGATCGACTACGGCACCCCCGGCATGCCGCTCACGCTGCGGGCGTTCCACCCCGTGCGGGCGTTCCCCGACATGGACGACGCCGACGTGCCGGACGCCTACGCCGCGCTCCGTGAATTCTCTCGGCTCGCGAGTAGCGACGAGTTTCAGATGCGGTATCCGTTCCGACCCGGTGATCTGGTCGCCTTCGACAATCGACGCCTGCTCCACGGACGTGCGACGATCGATGTGGAAGGTGGCCAACGCGAACTCCACGGCACGTACATCGACCATGACGAGGTGTACTCCCGCCTCCGAGTCCTGTCCCGCAGGCTCGCCTGAACTCGACCACTCAGATCATGCACGAACAACCGAGAACGAACAACAAGGGGAACAAATGACCAGCGTCTTCATCACCTGCGCCGTGACGGGTGGGGGCGACACCGTCAGCAAGTCGGTGCACGTACCCGTCACGCCGGAGCAGATCGCCACCTCGGCGATCGATGCGGCCAAGGCCGGTGCGGCTGTCGTGCACTGCCATGTCCGCGATCTGGAGACCGGCGCGCAGAGCCGCGACCGGGACCTGTACAAGGAGCTGACGGATCGCATCCGATCCAGCGACACCGATGTCGTGCTCAACCTCACCGGTGGCACGGGTGCCGACATCACCCTCGGCGGGGTCGAGAACCCGCTGCCTTTGAACGAAGAAGGCACCGACATGGCCGGCGCCACCGAGCGCATGGCCCATGTGGTCGAGTGCCTGCCCGAGATCGCCACCATCGACATGGGCACCATGAACTTCGGTGAAGGCGACTACATCATGACGAACTCCACGAGCCAGCTCGACGAGATCGCCCGACAGTTCCAGGCCATCGACGTGCAGCCCGAGCTCGAGTGTTTCGACACCGGTCACCTCTGGTATGCGAAGGAGCAGGAGAAGCGCGGCCTGTACGACGGCAAGACGATGAATGCCCAGCTCTGCATGGGTGTGCCATGGGGCGCCCCCGACGACATGAACACTCTGATGGCCATGGTCAACAATGTTCCCGACCACTGGACCTACTCGGCCTTCTCCATCGGCCGTCGCCAGCTCGAGTACGTCGCGGCCGCCGCGCTCGTCGGGGCCAACATCCGCGTCGGACTCGAGGACAACCTCTACCTCCAGAAGGGTGTGAAGGCCACCAACGCCGATCTCGTCGAGCGCGCCACCGTGATTCTCGAGGCCATGAACATCAACGTCATGGGCCCCGACGAAGTGCGGGACCAACTGAACCTGGTCAAGCATGGCTGAACACGCCGCCATTGTCGGCGCCGGCGTCATCGGTGCGGCATGGGCCGCCCGGTTCGTGCTCCACGGCATCGACGTCAAGATCAGCGACCCGTCGCCCCACGCCGAGCGGATCATGGGGGAGGTCCTCGACAACGCCCGCGCGGCCTGGGCCGACCTCGGTCTGCCGGAGCCGAGCGAGGGATCCGTCACGTTCTGCGACTCGATCGCCGAAGCGGTGGCCGGTGCAGTGCACGTTCAGGAGAGTGCACCCGAGGACCCCGACATCAAGATCTCGATTCTGGAAGCGATCGCCGAGGCGTGTCCGCCCGAAACCGTGATCGCCTCATCGACCTCGGGCATCAAGCCGTCCGTGCTGCAGCCCAGCATCGTCAACCCCGAGCGCATGCTCGTCGGTCACCCGTTCAACCCCGTCTACCTGCTGCCGCTCGTCGAGGTCTGTGGCGGCGATCTGACGTCAGCAGCCGCGGTCGAGACAGCCATGGCGACCTACGCCTCGATCTCGATGAAGCCTCTGCATGTGCGTGTCGAGATCGACGCGTTCATCGCCGACCGGCTCCTCGAAGCGGTGTGGCGCGAGGCGCTGTGGCTCGTCAACGACGGTGTCGCCACCACCGAGGAGATCGACGACTCGATCCGCTACGGCTTCGGCCTGCGGTGGGCCCAGATGGGGCTGTTCGAGACGTACCGCATCGCCGGCGGCGAAGGCGGCATCGGCCACTTCATCGCCCAGTTCGGTCCGACGTTGACCTGGCCGTACTCCAAGCTGATGGACACGCCGCAACTGACCGACGATCTCGTCGACACCATCGCCACTCAGTCCGATGAGCAATCGGGTGCCAATTCGATTCGTGAACTCGAGCGGATTCGTGACCGCAACCTTGTCGGCTTCCTCCAGGTTCTCGAAGGCAACGGGTGGGGTGCCGGCGAGACGTTGAAGGCGCAGCGCGACCGCCTGGGCTAGGCCCTAGATCTCGATTGTGGAATCACTGACGCAATGCTCGTCGACCGCATCAGTGGAGTACGCCATCGGGATCAGTTCGCACGCCAACCAGGCGTCGCGTTGATCGAGGTCGTGGCCGCTGCCGCGGACGCCACTCACGCCGTGGGGAACGATCCAACCGGAGTTGTCCCAATCGGCGACGTCGAAGACGTAGCGGGCGACCGAGCTCAGATAGGAGCGAAGCCCGTACATCGTGGCCACGCCGCCGGCTCGGACGGTCTCGCCGTCGCCGGGGACGCCGGTGACGGGGAGTGCGAGATCGGCGGCCTCAGGTCGCGCCGCGGCGAGTGGATGGGGGCTGAGCATGACGTGCTGAGCGTCCCAGCGCCATGCTGCGGGATCATCGCCGAGTTCGGTGGCGATGTCGGCGACGGCCTGGTCGAGAAGGTCGCTCAGAATCGCGTGGAGTTCATCTCCCGTTTCGATACCGGGGACCAGTTCCCACCCGCCGGTGAGGAGCAGATTCGTCGATGCGTCGAGCAACATCCGGGACGCGTCGAGCGCCCGCGGCCATCCGGCTTCGCCGATGTCGCCGGTGCGGACGCCGATGCGGCGGTCGACGTCTGTCGCCCACGCTTGCCGGAAGGTCGTGTACACGACGGCCCCGGCGCTGTCGGCGGTCGACCGATGATCCCAGTCGGCCACGATGCCTCGGGCGGTACGGCCGAGTTCGCTGGACGGCTCGAGGTTCGCGATGATCGCGCAGATGGGTGGGGCGAACAGCGATTGGACGTCGCTGTGGATCGCCCGCATGTCGTCCACGGTTGCTGCTGAGAGCCCGTCGAGCAACTCGACGACGCGGTCGTGTCGCGACGGCGGCGCGAAGTCGAGCGAGATGTAGGGCCCGTGGTCGCTGATGCGGTTGTTCGCGGTGACGAGATAGCCGCGCTCGGGGTTGCGCCACTGCTGGAGATCGTCGAACGGCACCGGTTCGAGCCCATCCCAGGAGTGGTCGTCATCGCCGGGAACGGGTGCCCAGCGGTTCGCCGGTGGTCGTTCGATGATCCGCCCTCGAACCTTGTACGAGATGTCGCCGGCGGTGTCGGCGGTGAGCAGACTGTTGGCGGGAATCACCCAGCCGCGCACGGCTTCCTCCAGACCATCACAACTCCCTGCCAGCATCATCGGGAGCAGACAGTCCAGCGTGGTGTCGGGGGTCAACCCGGTCCAGTTGGCACAAAGGACCGGTCCGCCATCGAGGTCACCGAGGATGAACGGGCCCCGAGGTGATACTCCGCAGGCGACCTCGACTGGCTCGTTGTCGCGCACCGAGATGGTTTCGTGACGACGATCCGCGACGTCGTCAGCGGCCTCGACGAAGACATCGGTATCGTCGGCCATGGCGTGGGTGATGCACCACGCAACGTCGGTGTTGTGGCCGAAGTGCGCGAACCCGGGGACACCGGGGAACGAGAGGCCGATCACGTCGAACTCGTCACAGGTCATGTGGAACTGGAAGTAGACGTTGGGGAACTCGATGCCGCGGTGTGGGTCGCCGGCCAGCAGCGGCTTGCCCGACGCGGTCCGCGAGCCGTGGATGGCCCAACTGTTCGATGCGCCGTCGATCTCGGGGACACCGGCAAGTGCATCGGTGGACGCAGCGAGCGCTTGGGCGGCGTCCTCGAGCAGGTCGATCGTCGGGCCGCCGGCGGGAACGACCGCGGACGCGGCGCCGGGTTCGCCTCGCATGAGCCGAGCAAGCTCAGGCCCCGCGGAGCGGGCGACCTCGCCTCTCCACAGCTTGCGCATGAGGGTGCCCATGAAAACGTGGCGCACCTTGTAGACCGCGCTGCAGTGCCACGGCTCCCACGGGGCGGGGGCGAAGGGGTGATGATCGAACTCCGCCGGTAGCTCGTCGCGGTTCTCCTCGAGCCACTTGTTCACGCCGGCGGCGTAGGCCGTCGTCATGGTCTTGGCGTCGTCGGAGAGTCCCTCCCAATCGCGTCGAGCCGCGGCCTCGATCCCGATCCGGCGGAAGAACGTGTCCTCGCGAACACCTGCCGGGCCGACGACCTCGGACCAGCGACCGGCTGCCTTCAGACGGTCGAACTCCATCTGCCAGATCCGGTCGGCTGCCGCGCAATACCCCTGCGCGGTGAACGCCGCGGCACGGTCGGGGGCGGTGACGTGGGCGATGCCCCACTGGTCTCGCCGGATTCGGATGTCGGTCATCAGTTCTCCTCGATTGCTCGTGCGTGCTTGAGCCAGAGTCCACCACCGCGCAACGGACGAGGATCGTAGGAGCGGTGACCGAGGAGGCGCTGGACCCGCGGAGACTGCTGGGCCAGCTCTTCGGTCGTGTAGTCGATCGGGTTGGATTCCTCGGGTGTCAGCCAACCGGCGACGACGGAGAGGTGCATGGCCCGACGCCATTGGTCGGCGGTCTGGTTGGCGCCACCACCGTGAAGGACCTGGCCGGAATAGACGAGTGCGTCGCCCGGGCCGAGTTCGGCCGGCACCGTCTCGAGGTCGTCGTCACCCCACCGTTCGAGGCTCTCCCATCTGTGACTGCCCGGCACGACGCGCGTGGCACCGAGCTCCTCGGTCACCTCGTCGAGGCCGATCATCATGCTGAGTGTGATCTCCGGGGAGTCCGGCCAGGTGCGGGACACGAACTCCCACCAGTTGTTGCCGTCTCGATGCAGGACCTGGGCGCTCTCACCGGGACCGATGTACATGACCTGGCCGGTGTTGACCCAATAGGAGCCGCACGTGGGCAACAGCACGGCGTCGGCGATGGCGGCGAACACCTCATTGTCGAGCATCTCGAAGTACGCCGGCGTCAAGGTGCCGAGTGACGAGAACCGAACCGTGTTCGCGCCGACGAAGCCCTTGCCGTCCTCACCCAATCCTTGCGTCGCGGCTCCCGGAATCTCCGCTTCGGCTCGTTCGTCGGTTGCCGCTCGCATCGCGTCGATGACCGCTCGGGGGAACATGCCTTCGATGATCAGACCGCCGTCGCGGTCGAGTATCCGGAGGGTCTCCTCCACCGGCGTCGTGGCGGGTCGTCGTTCCAGGGCGGTCGGTGTTGCCATCCCCGGAGTGTAGTTTTCCGCCGAATCCGGGGCCGGATCGAGATGCCGCGAGATCGAGCCGACGTGTGGTCGTGACCGGTGCCACACCCGCGCCGTGTGGTAGTCGATCAGCCGCAGAGAGTGCGGTGACGGAAAATCCGTTCTAGAGTCTTATCTGTTGTCCGAATTGGGGGATTCGGACGACGACGGCGCTGCCCACGGGTGGCGCCGTCGTCGCGTCCGGGAGTAGAGACCCCCGGTCTCAGTTCTGACGTGTCGCCGAGCTGACACTACGGCGCCGAAACACCGCCGCGACGAACGCTCGCTGGTCGCCCTCGGTGCGCTGAGAGGGTGGGAGCTCACCCGCCCACAGTGGCTCGTGACCATCAGCGAACGCCGCTACCAGTGTGTCGGTGCCGTACCGCACAACTGGGAGTCCCGCGCATGTCTCGGGTCCGTCGGGGCCGAACGTGGCGACGATCAGGATTCCACCCGGCGCAATGGCACGTTCGGCCGCCGCGATGTAGGTGCGGCGATCCTCCGCCTCCGTCAGGAAGTGGAAGACGGCACGGTCGTGCCAGAGGTCCCATGTGCGCGGCGGTGTCCACGTCAACACATCTGCCTCGACCCAGGAAACGGCAGCGGCGGCTTCACCGAGACGGGCCTGGCCACGGTCGAGGGCGACGCGGCTCAGGTCGAGGATCGTGATGTCGGCGTGGCCGCGGCTGACCAGCGCATCGACCAGGCGGCTGTCGCCGCCTCCGACGTCGATCACCGAGGACGATGGCATCGTGTGTTCGTACACCAGATCCAACGTGGCGATCGAAGGTTGGTGCCAACCGAGGTCCTCCGACCGGCGGCCCGCGTAGACGTTGTCCCAATGCCCGGCACGGTCGCTCATCGGTGTCAGCCTCCGATCCGGGCCGCGATAGCGTGGTAGCGGCCGGTCTCGCCCAAGTCCCAGTCGTCGGCCGACTCGATGCTACCGACTGAGTCGATGATCTCCCGATTCGTCGTCAGGGGTCGGCTGAAGAACGGGCGTCGCTGCCCAGGAATCGACTCGTCGACCCGCTCGGCGTCCTCGCCGCCCCACATTCCGATCCAGAGCGGCGACCCCGGTGCCAGAACCTCAGCCATCGCCTGGACCGCCTGGACCATCTCGGATTCCGAGAGGTGCATGAGCACGCTCATGCACCAGCCCGCCGGGAACGCACCGGTCCTGAAGGGTGGTGAGAGCACCGACGCCTGGATCACGGTGAGATCGCGGCCGCGGGCCAGAACCCCGTTCCCATGGGCAAGGTCGATCCCGATGACATCCAGGCCTGCTTCGGCGAAACCTCCGGCGTCTCGACCGGGACCGGCGCCGAGGTCGACCACCCGGCCGCGACCCTCTCGACGCAGTTGCGCGATGAACCGGTCTCGGAACTCGAGCCGTGGTCCCCTGACAGAAGTGCGACGAAGCCCCCGAGCCGCCTCCTCCTCGTAGTAGCTCTGCAGTTCGTCTCGAGTCACGGACACGATCAGTCCTCCGACCCGACGTCGATCACGACGTTGCCGGTCTTTCGTCCCGACTCGACGTATCGGTACGCGTCTTCGATGTCGGCGAGGCCCACGTGGCGATCGATCACCGGTGAGAAGGAGCCCTGGTCGAGAAGCTCGGCGACGTGGTTCACGTGCGCTCGTGTAGTGCGGGGCAACGGGAACGCCACCCGCTTTGCTGAGAAGCGCGTGGTGAACGGAAGCCACACGTTCTGAAAGCGCGGGCCGAACTCGGTGCCCATGAACCACCCGCCGTCCGCTACCAGCGGCTTGCACACGCCGAACGTCGTCTTGCCGACGGAATCGAACACGAAGTCGTACTGGTCGCCATGAGCGGTGAAGTCCCCGGCGGTGTAGCCGATCACCTGATCGGCACCGAGTCGTGCCATCAGCTCCAGTCGATCGGTGTCCCCGACGGCAGTCACCCGCACACCGCGTGCCACCAGCAACTGCACGGCCGCGGTGCCGATCGCGCCCGTGGCGCCATAGACGAGCGCACGCTGTCCGGCCTGTACGCCGGACCGGTCGATGTAACCGATTGCATAGTGACTGCCCTCGACGCTGGCCGCCGCGTCGGCGAACGAGACGCCGTCGGGAATTTTGGCGATCCCGCGCCTGGCCGAGATGGTGAGGAACTCCCCGTGCCCGCCGAGTCGAGTGTCGTCGAAGCCCATGATCCGATCGCCCGGCTGGAATCCCTCGACTTCGGAGCCGGCCAGCTCGACGATGCCGGCGAAATCGGTGCCGAGGATCGGACGTCTCGGTCGGCGCGGTCCGTACATCGCTCGAATGAGGATCGGTGCTGCGTTGCGGATGCCGCAGTCAGTTCGATTGACGGTGGCCGAGACCACGCGGACGAGCAGCTCGTCGTCGCCGGCCACGGGGATCGGTGCCTGTCGAACCTCGACGACTTCAGGTCCGCCGTACCGATCGCAGCAGGCGGCCAGCATCGTCCCTTCCCGGAAGCGGTCATGCGTGCCCGGTCTTCTCGGCCTGGTGAGCAGCGGCATCGCCCGCCTTGGCGTCGGGGGGAAGGGGTGCCTGCAGGCTGACGCCACGGCCGTCGGGGTCGAGGACGACCGCCTCGGTCACCGCCCAGAACGTGGCTGTTGCGGCGTCGTCGCCGGTCTCGGCGTACAAGCCTTGCATTCCTTCGGTTGCCATCGATCTCCCCGTCGGTCTTGCTCGATGTTCTCACACCTCCGGGCAGGTGTACCTTCCAACGGATGTGGTTGTTGACGGCGACGCTCGGGTTCGGAGGGGTGGCCATTCTCGTGATCGGTCGGCTCGGGGTTCAGGGACGGCTCCGGCGAAACCGGTGGGCCGGGATTCGCAGCAGCTGGGCCACCGCGACCGATGAAACGTGGTTGGTCGCGCACAAGGCTGCGGGTGGCACCTTCATGTTGTCGGGAGCGGTCGTGGTGATGCTCGCCGCGGTCTTGCCCGTCGTCGGCGACGACTCCGAGGCCTGGGCGAACACCGTTGCCCTCTTGTGTTGTGGCGTGATGCTGGTCGGAAGTCTGATTGCGGCAGGCCGCGCCCGGCGTGCCGTTCGAGCGATTGATTCAGACTCGGCCGCGTAGCGCCCCACCGGAGATCGCTGTTCTAGTGTCAATGCGGCCAAGGGAGGTCGTGATGGAAACGCTGCTGCTCGGTGGACGGGTGTTCGACGGGGTCAACGCCCCGACGGACGGTCTCGGAGTTCTCATCGGCGGGGGAGTGATCACACGCGTGGCCCCTGCCGCGGAATTCGAGGGGTTCAGCGGCGAGACGATCGACACCTCCGGTGGCACGGTCATGCCCGGTCTCATCGATTGCCACGTCCACCTCTGTCTCGGCGGCGAGGGTGACCCGCGGGCGATGCGCGAAGCCATGGACCCGGGTCAGCTCGTGATGGCTGGTCTCGGCCGCGCCCAGGCCACGCTGGCCGGCGGCGTCACGGCCATCCGGGACTGCGGCGGCAAGGACTATCTGGAGTTCGCCATCCGCGACGCATGCAACAGCGGTGCCCAGCTCGGCCCGACGATTCGGGCGGCCGGGAGAATGATCTGCATGACCGGCGGTCACGGCAACGGGATCGGTCGAGTGGCGGACGGCGCCGACGACGTCATCAAGGCCGTTCGTGAACAGATCCACGCCGGCTCCGACTTCGTGAAGCTGATGGCGACCGGTGGCGTCCTCACCCCCGGCGTCAATCCGGAGGATGCCCATTTCACCTTCGAGGAGATCTCGTCGGGTATCCACGAGGCGCATCGCTTCCACAAGCGCACAGCCAGCCACGCGCAGGGAACAGAGGGCATTCTCAACGCGACTAGGGGCGGCGTGGACAGCATCGAGCACGGCATGTTCATGACCGACGAGTGCGTCGAGGAGATGCTCGCACGCGGCACGTACCTGGTGCCCACACTCGCAGCCGGTCACCGAATCGAGAACGACGAGGCGCTGCGGGCCTCACTTCCACCGTACGTACAAGCGAAGCTCGAGCGGATTCTCGGCCGCAGTGCGGCGTCGCTGAAGCTCTTCTACGACGCCGGCGGCAAGGTGGCGATGGGCACCGACGCCGGCGTGCCGTTCTGCATGCACGGCGACAATGCCAGGGAGCTCGAATTCATGGTCGACGCGGGCATGAGCGCCATCGACGCTCTGGTCGCCGGCACGTCGAACGCTGCGGATCTCGTGGCGCTCGGGAACGAGGGTCGCGTGGTCGAAGGGAATGCGGCCGACCTGCTCGTCGTCGACGGTGACCCGACCCACGACATCCACATGGCCGCCCGCAAGGAGCACCACCGCATGGTGTTCAAACGCGGCGTGGTTGTCCCGGGCACCGATTCCGGCGCCTAGCCGGCTCTACGGCTTCAGCATCTGCTCGACGGCGACGGCGGCGCCTTCGAGCGAGTCGAAGAGTTGATCGGTGTTGGCCCGTTCGCGGTCGAGGTCGGCGAGGAGTTCGATGCCGAGGAAGAGGGCGCTGATCGACTGGCCGAGCAGCTCGGCTGGAACGATCGCCGCGGCCGGGGCATCGGCGAGCACTCGACGGATCGAGTCGGTGACGAGTGAACTCCACGCCTCCAACGAGGCGTAGAGCTTGGGACCCATGACCGGGTCGCCGGCGGCGCCGGCGAATGCCTGGGTGAGCACGGTCATGTTGTCGTTGGCCTGATCATCGCAGTGGAGCTCCCGCGCCACCCGCACCAGGTCGACGAGGGTGGCGGCCTCGTCGAGGGCGGCGCGATGGCGCTCCATGCGTGCTTCGCTCATGCGGTCGACGGCGGCGATGATCGCGTCGTCGACGGAACCGAAGTGGTAGAAGATCAGCGCTTGATTGAAGTCACCGGCGGTGGCGATCGCCCGAGCGCTCGTTCCCACGATCCCTTCCGAGGCGAGGGTGGCGAGAGTGGCCTCGAGGATCTTGGCCCGGGTTGCCTCGCCGGCGCTCGAGCTGCGGCGCTTCGCCTTGGCCATCGTGCAACTCCCTCCCTGGTTCGAAATCGGACTCATGATGCGAGGGCTCCACACGCGCCGTCGTCGCATCGGTGATCCCTGAGCATGCCCGAGAGCGTCGAGCGATGGGAGGACAGTCCGTGGAAGAACGACTCGGCGAGGGGAGCGAACGATGGCGAGCGCAGGCGATACGACATCCGTCGCCACTTCACCGTCGACCACAGGCACATGATGAACGCGGCCGGGCCGACCCACGCCCGGCCGTCGTCGGCCACCATCATGAGCTCGACCCGATACCTTGCGAGTTGCCCATATCGGTCCTTGGCGGCGGGATCGCCCGCCGCCAAGAAGTCCACCGGAAGGTGGGTGGCCTGGAGCGAGAGCCAGTGCCGGCAGCGTCGACACAGCTCACAGTCCTCGTCGTAGACGACGGTCAACCGGGTGGGCTTCACGCCGGGAACACCGAAGTGTTCGGTGCCGGGGGAGGGGGCACGAGGCTCGTCGGGTTGATCGGTGCGTACTCGAGTTCCGGTGCGGAGCGGCCCCGCAGTTTCCAGAACACGGCGATGTTCACGAAGTGGATGACTCCGAGACTGAGCAGCAGCGCGCCGAGCTTCGTCACGAGGAGCTCGATGGCCTCGACGGGGGTCGAAGCGTTGTTGGTCTGAAAGATCAGGAACGCGTAGCCGAGGTTCAGCATGTAGAAGCCGACGACCAGCAGGTGGTTGACGGCGTCGGCGAGTCCGTCCTGTTCGAACACGTCCTCGAGGAAGACCTTGCCGTTGCGGAAGAGGGTCCGGGCGAGAACGCCCGTCAGCGCAAGCGCCGCGGCTGAGTAGACGGCATAGGTGATGACCAGGAAGTCCATGAGGGTTGCTCCTTGCCGGTTCGTCCGGCTGATTGATTGATTTGAGCAGATGGTCAACTATGTCGATCCCGCGGTCAAGTGATTTCTTGATCGGTTGCTCAAATGAGCTGATCGACCTACCTCCGCGGCGCCGGACCATGCGAGGATCTCGCATGGTTCAGTCAGCCGAAGGGCCCCTCGTCGGTATCCGCGTCCTCGATCTCACCTCGGTGGTCATGGGCCCGCTGGCCACTCGAACGCTTGGTGATCTGGGAGCCGAGGTGATCACCATCGAGACCCGGCACGGCGATCTGAACCGGCGTATGGGCACCGGGCCGACGCGCGACTTCTCAGGAACCTCGCTCAACCTGATGCGCAACAAGCGCAGCATCGTGCTCGACCTCAAGCAGCAACGGGGGCGGACCGCATGCCTCGATCTCGCCGCCAGCTGCGACATCGTGGTGACGAACCTCCGCCCCGGCCCGCTCGGTCGGCTGGGGCTCGACTATGACGCGGTCCGACAGGCGCGCCCGGACATCATCTTCTGCGCGGCCCACGGCTACCCATCGGACTCACCCGATGCGAACGCGCCGGCCTATGACGACATCATCCAGGCGGCAAGTGGGGTGAGCGACGTGTACCAACGAATCGGAGGTGAGCCGAACCTTCTGCCGACACTGGTCGCCGACAAGGTCTCCGGCATGTCGATCGCGAACGCCGTGCTCGCCGCGCTCTATCACCGGGCGATGACCGGAGAGGGGCAGCGAATCGAGGTGCCGATGATCGACGTGATGACGTCGTTCATGCTCGTCGAGCATGGCGGGGGAGCGATCCCGGAGCCGGCGACGGGCGAAGCCGGCCATCAGCGGATTCTGACGCCGTCGCGGCGCCCTCAGCCGACCGCCGACGGTTGGATCAACATCCTCCCGTACAACGGCGATCACTATGACGCCATCTTCGCCGCCGGTGGCCGCGAGGATCTGGTGGGCGACGACCGCTACCGAACGACACGCGATCGTATGGCCAACAGCGGCTCCCTCTACGCCGAGGTGGCCCGTCTCCTCCCGCAACGCACGACCGAAGAGTGGCTCGCCTTCTGTCGGGAGAACGGGGTGCCGGCGACCAAGGCGGCCACGCTCGACGAACTCGTTGCCGATCTCGGGCTGGAAGAGCACCCGTCCGCGGGCTCCTATCGTCTGATCCCCCCTGCCGAACGGTTCTCCGAGACGCCGGCCGGGTTGCATCGTCATGCTCCCGGCATCGGCGAGCACAGTCGAGAGGTGCTCGAGGAGATCGGCTATGTGTCTGAGACCCTGGACGAGATGGAACGGGCCGAGGTGCTCGGCCGACCCGCCGATTCGGCCTAGAGAAGTGCCTTGATCTTCTCCTGGAACGCCAGGACGTGGCGCTGCTCGGTGGAGGTCGATCCGATCGACACCCGGATGAACGCGTCGTCCCCGATGAGGGATGGGGTGACGTAGACACTCCCGTCGGCGTTGATCGCCGTCGCGAGTGCCTGGGTGGCCTCGCTGCCCCCGCGGTGGCGGAAGCACACGAGCGCGAGCGGGTTGGGAGCAAAGATCTCCAGCTCTGGCTGATCCTCGACCCACGTGGCGAAGTCATTGGCCCAGCTGATGTGCGCCCGCAGCATGGACTGGATGCCCTCGACGCCGAAGCTGCGCAGCACCCACCAGAGCTTGAGAGCGCGGAAGTGGTGGCCCAGCGGCACGTGCCAATCGCGGTAGTCGATCACGTCGCCTGAGTCGGTGGCGGCATTTCGGAGATATGGCGGGGCGATGCTGAGCGTGTCGATCAGGGGCTTGCGGTCGGCGACCCAGAACACCGAGCAACCCCAGCTGGTGAACAGCCACTTGTGCGGGTTGAACGTGTAGCTGTCGACGAGCTCCAGGCCGTCCTGTAGTCGCCTGAACTCCGGACACATCATCGCCGAACCGGCGTAGGCCGCATCCACGTGCACCCACATGTCGTGCGCCCTTCCGATCTCGCCGATGGCGCGCACAGGGTCGATCGCCGTGGTGCCGGTGGTGCCGACCGCGGCGCAGACGAACGCCGGTGTGAGCCCGGCGGCGATGTCCGCTTCGATCGCGGCCTGAAGGGCGTCAGGTCGCTGCGCGAACTCCTCGTCGACATCGATCAGACGGATGTGGCCGAACCCGGCGACGATGGCCCCCTTCTCGACCGACGAGTGGGCCTGGCTCGAGGTGTAGGCCACCATCTGCTCGGCGCTCGCTCCGGAGCGCTTGCGGCATTCCTCACGGGCGACCACGAGCGCGGTGTGGGTCGAGTCGGACGCGCTGATCTGGATGACGCCTCCGCCGGTGCTCGTGGTCTTCCAGTTCTGGGGGGCGCCGGTGAGGTCGACCAGCCAGTCGAGTACATGTGACTCGACCTCGGTGATCGCTGGCCCCGTCGACCAGAGCATTCCCTGCGCACCGATCCCAGCCGCGGCCAACTCGGCGAGTATCGAGGCCGGCGAGGACGACGCCGGGAAGTAGGCGAACCAGTTGGGGTGCTGCCAGTGCGTCATCCCGGGAGCGACGATCTCGTCGAGATCGCGCATCAACGCCGAGAAGGGCTCGCCGGTTCGGGGCGCAGCAGCGGGCATCTTGGCCCGCACATCGCCGGGGGAGACCGGTTCGAGCACGGGACGGTCTTCGAGACCACCGAGGTAGTCGGCGATCCAGTCGATCAGCTGGTAGCCGTTCTCACGAAAGGCATCCAGATCCAGAGGGTCGGTCACTCGTCGCCGTACCGCTTGATCGGGCCGACCAGATCGGTGAAGAGTGCGAGGACTTCGCCGTCGTCGGCGTGGCGGCCGGTGTCGTGCTTCGAGTAGAGCATTTCGCCGTCAACGGTCACGTCGAAGACGCCTTTGGAGCCCATGACGAGGCGAAGGTCCTCGATGACGTGCTGGTAGTTCGACAGGAGATCGGAGACCGCACTCACGGTGCGAGACGAATAGTCTCAAGGAACGCAGTAGGTGATTTCGATACGGTGGCTCATGGGGTCTGACCATACCCTTCTCCGGATGCCGCAGTGGTCAGATGGGCCAGACCGCGATCGGTGCAACTGCGGCGTCGAGAACACTGACGAGGTCCTCCGGAGCAACGCCGACTTCGAGTCCCCGCCGGCCGCCACTGCAATGGATCTGGTCGTGGGCCATCGCCCACTCATCGAGGAACGTGGGCGACGGCCGCTTCTGTCCGAACGGACTGATGCCCCCGACGACATAGCCACTTCGGCGCTCGGCCTCGTCGGGATCGGTCATCGCCGCCCTCTTGGCTCCGGCAGCTGCCGCGAGGCCTTTGAGATCGAGCGTGCAGATCACCGGGACGATCCCGATCGCGGTCGAGCCATCGTCGAGGGTGACCATCAGCGTCTTGAAGATCGAGTCGGCCTCGACACCGAGCGCTTCCGCTGCCTCCATCCCGAAGGAGCCGTGGGCCGGGTCATGGTGGTACTCCACGACATCGTGTTCGATTCCGAGCGAGCGGAGAAGCTCGATTGAGGGGGTCACTCCCGGACCGTGGCTGCTTCGAGTTTTGTGATGTTGGGGACAGGCCCCAACATCACAAAACTCGAGTCGCAGGGGTTCACGACCTGAGCCAGCGGTCGGCCCCGTTGAGGAGTCCGTCGACGTTCTCGCGGGAGAAGTCGTCGTCGCGCTCTTCCTGGTCGCCCATGGCGCCCAGGCTGTAGCGGACACGCACTCCCTCACTGATGCACGCCAACCGCCAGTGCTGGAAGGCGACATACCAGGGGAGGGCGGAGATGTCGCGATCCGAGGATGCCGCATAGCGAGCCACGACGTCGTCAGCTGTGCCGAAACCATCGGCTCTCGTCGGCACGTCGGCGATCCGTCCGATTGCCTCCGGGTCGTCGCCCCACCACATGACCATCCCGGCGAGGTCGGCCAGCACATCGCCGAGGGTGCACAGCTCCCAGTCGAGGACGGCAGCGACACTGCCGTCGTGGCCCATCATGCAGTTGTCGAGTCGGTAGTCGCCATGGACGATGCCGGCACCTTGCTGGGTCGGGATCGATGCTTCGAGGCGGGTGTGGAGGTCGTTCAGGAGCGGGATCTCGCGATCCGAGCCCTCGTCGATCTGGCGCTTCCACCGGCGGAGCTGGCGGGCGCAGTAGTTCTCTTTGCGGCCGAGTTCGCCGAGCCCGATCTCGTCGGGGTCGATGGCGTGGAGTTCGACGAGTGTGTCGACGAGCGAGTCTCGCATGATGGGCCGCAGTGCGGGATCGACCGCTTCGCCGTCGGCAAGATCGAACACGATCGAGCCCTCCACGAACCCCATCACGTAGAAGGGAGCATCGTTCACTTCATCGTCGTCGCACAGGCCGACGAGCGGCGGAACCGGCACGGCGGTGTCCTGCAGCGCCGCGATGATCCGATGCTCACGGCCCATGTCGTGGGCGCTGGCGAGCACATGGCCGGTCGGTGGACGGCGAAGGACGAACTTCGCTCCCGCCGCGTCGGTGACACGGAACGTCAGGTTCGACGCACCGCCGGTGATCTGCTCGAACTCGAGCGGCGTGGTGAGCCCGTCGACGCGTGCAGCGATCCACTCGGTGACGGGGCCGGCGCTGATTCCTGTGGGCGCGCTCATGTGATGACCGCGCTCGGTGTGAGTTCCATCGGGAGAGACTCGCAGCTGGCGTCAATCGTCGCCAACTGCGAGCGTGGGGTGATGAACGCGCAGATCGATACGGATGTTGTGATCGTCGGGGCCGGGTTTGCCGGGCTCTACATGCTGCACTCGATACGGGGTCTCGGGCTGAACGCCCGAGTGATCGAAGCCGGCGACGACGTCGGCGGCACGTGGTACTGGAACCGCTATCCCGGAGCCCGCTGCGACGTGCCGAGCATGGAGTATTCCTTCGGGTGGGACGACGATCTGCAGAACGAGTGGGAGTGGACGGAGCGTTACGCGACCCAGCCCGAAATCCTCTCCTACGCAGGCCATGTGGCCGACCGTTTCGATCTCCGGCGGGACATCACGTTCGAGACACGGGTGACGGCGTCAGCGTTCGACGAGAACCACGACACGTGGACCGTCAGCACCGATCGCGGGGAGGAGATTCGGTGCCGGTTCGTCGTCATGGCGACGGGGTGCCTGTCGTCGGCCAACACGCCGGACATCGAGGGGCGCGACGACTTCGCCGGACGGTCGTTCCACACCGGACAATGGCCCCACGAGGACGTCGACTTCACCGGGCGCCGCGTGGTGGTCATCGGTACTGGTTCGTCGGCCATCCAATCGATCCCGATCATCGCTGCGAAAGCCGGCCACGTCACGGTCATGCAGCGGACGCCGAACTACGCCATTCCCGCCCACAACAAGCCGCTCGATCCGGCCGAGGTCGCGGAGATCAAGGCGGACTACCGGTCATGGCGAGCAAAGGCGCGGGATTCGACGTCGGCGTTCGGTGGCTACCGACCTCGCCCGGACGTGAGTGCCAAGGCGGTTTCCGACGACGAACGGCTGGCGACGTTCGAAGAGCGCTGGGAATACGGTGGGCTCGGGTTCGGCGGCTCCTTCAACGACCTCATGCTCGATCAGGAGTCCAACACCTTGGCCGCTGACTTCTTCCGTTCGAAGGTCGCCGAGATCGTCGATGACCCCGAACTGGCGGAGAAGCTGTCACCGCAGACGATTCTCGGCTGCAAGCGCATCTGCGTCGACACCGACTACTTCGCGACCTACAACCGGCCGAACGTGTCGCTGGTCGACGTGGCCGAGACGCCGATCGAGCGAATCACCCCCACCGGCGTGGTGGTCGACGGCGTCGAGTTCGAGGCCGACGACATCGTGTTCGCCACGGGGTTCGACGCCATGACCGGCGCCATCGACAAGGTCGACTTCACCGGACGGGGCGGATTGTCGCTGCGCGAGAAGTGGTCGGCCGGCCCGCTCACGTATCTCGGCCTCGGGGTGGAGAGCTTCCCCAACCTGTTCCTGATCACCGGCCCGGGCAGTCCCTCGGTGCTGACCAACATGATCGCCTCCATCGAGCAGCACGTGGAGTGGATCCGTGACGTCATCGCGTCGATGACCGAGCAGGGCATGTCGACGATCGAGGCGGAGGGCGAGTCCGAGGCGAACTGGGTCGAACACGTGAACGCCGTCGCCGGTCTCACCCTGTTCAACGACTGCAACTCGTGGTACCTCGGGGCCAACGTCCCCGGCAAGCCCCGGGTCTTCATGCCCCTGGTCGGTTTCCCCGACTACAAGAAGAAGTGCGACGACGTGGCCGCCGCCGGCTACGAAGGATGGGTGCTCGCCTAACGCACACTGGGGACAGACCCCAGTGGGCGTTAGGACTCGCCCTGGTTCTGGCTTGCGCCATCTGGCTTGTCGCCTGTGGTTCAGACGGTGAGCCGGATGACGGCCTCTTCCCGGATGTGATCGGGGTCGTGGCGGAGCAGTCGAGCGACGGCTCGTGGCGATTCGATGTGACGCTCAGTTCGCCGTACGACTCGGCCGAGCGGTACGCGGACGCGTGGCGGATCATCGGCCCGGACGGCACCGAGTACGGGGTCCGGGAACTGGCCCACGACCACGCCGGCGAACAGCCGTTCACCCGAAGCCTCAGTGGCGTCGAGCTTCCCGATGAGATCGATTCGGTGATCGTGGAAGGAAGAGACCAAGTCAACGGTTGGGGAGGTGAGGTGGCCGACGTGTCACTTGCAGGGGGCTAGCCCCTTCGATATGCAAGGGTGACGGAATGGAAATCTTCGACTCGGTGCTCGACATGGTGGGGGAGACGCCGTTGGTGCGGCTCTGTCAGGTCGGAGCAGACCTTCCGTGCCCGGTCGTGGCCAAGGTGGAGGCCACGAATCCCGGCGGCAGTTCGAAGGATCGCCCGGCGATCTCGATGATCGACGCGGCCGAGCGAGATGGGCTGCTGAAGCCCGGCGGCACGATCGTCGAGCCGACCTCGGGCAACACCGGCGTGGGTCTCGCAATCGTGGCGGCCCAGCGCGGGTACAAGTGCGTCTTCGTGATGACCGACAAGGTCGGCGTCGAGAAGGTCGACCTTCTGCGTGCCTACGGCGCCGAAGTGGTCGTGTGTCCGGTGGCCGTCGCGCCCGAGGATCCCGCGTCCTACTACTCCACGGCTGAGCGGTTGGTGAAGGAGATTCCCGGCGCGTTCCGGCCGAACCAGTACTTCAATCCGTCGAACGTCCAGGCCCACTACGACACGACCGGACCCGAGATCTGGCGCCAGACCGACGGGAAGGTCACCCACTTCGTGGCCGGTGCCGGCACCGGTGGCACGCTCTCCGGCGTCGCCCGGTACCTGAAGGAACAGAATCCCGACATCCAGATCATCGCGGCCGATCCCGAAGGGTCGGTCTACTCGGGCGGGTCCGGCCGGCCGTACCTGGTCGAGGGTGTGGGCGAGGATTTCTGGCCCCCGAACTACCACCCCGATCTCGTGGACCGCACCATTGCGGTCAGTGATCAGGACTCGTTCCTCACGGCTCGCGAGGTCACCCGCAAGGAGGGCCTGTTGATCGGTGGCTCGGGCGGCACCGCCGCCAACGCCGCCCTCACCGTGGCGAAGGACGCGTCGCCGGACGACCTCGTCGTCGTCCTGCTCCCCGACAGCGGCCGGCTCTATCTCTCCACCGTGTTCGACGACGAGTGGATGCACGGCTTCGGATTCCTGCGTGCACACGGACCGGTGGTCGCCGATGTGCTCGGGAGTCGCCGTGACGGCGTCCCCCAGTTGCTCTATGTCCAGCCGCAGCAGACCGTGCGCGAGGCCGCTCGGATCATGAGCGAGCACGGCGTGTCGCAGCTGCCCGTCGCCAAGAACGAGATGCCGCTCGCCGCGGCCGAGGTCATGGGCTCGGTCAGCGAGCTACGCCTCATGGAGCTCGCATTCGAGACCGACGCGGCGCTCGACAAGACCGTCGAGGACATCATGAGTACCAAGCTGCGCACCATTGGTTCGGGTCAACCCGTGGCCCTCGCCGTGGAGATGCTCGAGTCGTGCTCGGCCCTGCTCGTGCTCGACGGCGGCCGGCCCAAAGCCGTCGTCTCATCGGGCGATGTGCTCACCTTCCTCTCCCAGAACGCCCACCTCACGCCAGGAGACCTGAGTGGCTGACGATATCTTCGCCGACCCCCACGAGTGGGGGTTCGAGACCCGAGCCATCCGAGCCGGACAGCACCATGATGCTTCCTCGGGCGCGGTGGTGACGCCGATCTCATTGGCCACCACGTTCGTGCAGGAAGAGCCCGGCAAGCACCGGGGCTACGAGTACTCGCGGACGGGCAACCCGACCCGATCGGCACTGCAGGACTGCCTCGCCTCGCTCGAAGGCGCTGCCCATGGTCTGGCCTTCGGTTCGGGCATGGCGGCCGAGGACACGCTGCTTCGCACGCTCTCGCCCGGAGACCACATCGTGCTCGGCAACGACGCGTACGGCGGCACGTACCGGTTGATCTCGGCCGTGCTCGCACCGAGCGGCATCGAGTGGAGCGCGGCCGACCTCACCGACCCCGACTCCCTCCGGGCCGTGATGCGGCCCGAGACCAAGGTCGTGTGGGCGGAGACACCGACCAATCCGCTGCTCACGGTCATCGATCTGGCGGCGATCGCTGAAGTCACCCACGCCGGTGGCGCCCGGTTCGTCGTCGACAACACCTTTGCCACGCCATACCTCCAGCAGCCGCTGTCGCAGGGTGCCGACGTGGTCGTGCACTCCACCACCAAGTACTGCGGTGGGCACTCAGATGTCGTTGGTGGCTTCGTCGCCACGAACGACGACGGACTCGCGGAGCGGCTGGCGTATCTGCAGAACGCCATCGGCGCGATCGGTAGCCCGTTCGACAACTACCTGACCTTGCGGGGTCTCAAGACGCTTGCCGTCCGCATGGATCGTCACTGTGACAACGCCAAGGCGATCGTCGACCTTCTTCTCGACCACCCCGCGGTCTCACACGTGCTGTACCCGGGGCTGGCGGAGCACCCGGGGCACGAGGCCGCCGCCCGCCAGATGAGCGGGTTCGGGGGGATGGTGTCGTTTCGTGTGACCGCGGGCCGTGACGCCGCCATGCGGGTGACGACGGCGACACGGGTCTTCTCCCTGGCGGAATCGCTCGGCGCGGTCGAATCGCTGATCGAGCATCCCGGTGTGATGACGCATGCGTCGGCAGCGGGATCCCCGCTCGAGGTGCCCGACGACCTCGTGCGCCTCAGCGTCGGCATCGAATCGACCCAGGATCTCCTCGACGACCTCTCCCAGGCCCTCGACGGGCTCTAGCCGCAAGCTCACACTCTCCTCACAGGTCAGGTCGATCCTGGCCCTGTGACCACGAGAGACGACATCGCATTCCTGGCCCGCAGGGCCGCCTGGGGCCTGGCTCCCGGTGAGCTCGACGAACTGGTGTCAGCGGGCACGTCCGCCTACCTCGACCAGCTCCTCGATCCCGACGGTGCCGGCATCGTCACCGAACCCTCTCCTTGGGCGACGTTCGAATACACCGACGACCAGGAGCAGCGCCAGCAGCAGGGTCTGGAGACGCTGAACCGGTGGATCACGCACCTGATCGAGACCGAGCGGCCGTTCGAGAACACGATGGCGTGGTTCTGGCACGACCACTTCGCCGTGTCGTTCCAGGTCGTTCGCCACCTCCCGACGCTGATCGACCATCTCGACCTCATCCGTGACCAGGGGCTCGGCGACTTCCGGGAGCTGATCCGAAGCATCTCCACCGATGGCGCCATGTTGGTCTTTCTCGACGGTGCGACGTCCACGGGCGACGCGCCCAACGAGAACTACGGCCGCGAGTTGCTCGAGCTCTACACGCTCGGAATCGGCAACTACGCCGAGGACGATGTCCGGGCCGCCGCGGTGGCGTTGACCGGGTGGGTCGTGCGCCGGCGGCTGGGATGGGAGGTCCAGTTCATTCCCCGCCGCCATGATCCGACTCCGCAATCGTTCCTCGGAGAGACGGTCAGCGACGTCGACTCGGTCGTTGACGTGGCGTGCTCCCACGACGCGTGCCCTGGGTTCATCGCGAGCAAGGTCGCCCGCTTCTTCCTCGGCGCAGTGAGCGACACCGCTCTCGACGGGATGGCCTCCCGGTTCGCCGACTCAGACCTCGCGCTGCCGGTACTCGCCCGCGAGGTGCTCGAGGCCGGCGTCGCTGGGGAGTCGGCGCCGCAGATCGTTGCGCCCGTCCCATGGTTCATCGGTGCGCTCAAGGCGACGGGGGCACAGGTCGAGCCCCGAGCGCAGGTCGGCCTCCTGCGATCGATGGGGCAGGTGCCCGGCTCGCCGCCGAACGTGGGTGGCTTCCCGGGCACGGCAACCTGGCTGGCGTCGTCGGCAACGGCCGCTCGGTTCAGCGCGGCGAACGTCATCGCCAGGTCAACCGCCGATGGCGCGCCCGCCCTCGAGCACGCGTCCGCCGGCGAGTGGGACGGATTGGCCGATCTGCTGCTCCGACCGCAAGGGTTCGGTCCTGCGACGATCGAAGCCCTCCGCGGGCTCCCGACCAATGTGTCCACCCGTCCCGGCGAAGGGGCGCTCGCCCTGGCACTCGCCTCTCCCGATCTGCTGGTCGCGTAGGAGCCTCATGTCGAACATCTCTCGCCGAACATTCCTCGGAGCCGCTGGTGCAACTGCCGGAGTCGCTGCCACCGGAGGTGGCCTCTGGGCCGTCCTCATGCAGGACAGTGTCGAACAGTCGGTGCTCGACGGGATCGGGACCACGACATCTACCACCACGACCGTGGCCGGCGGCACGACCGCCGTCAGCGGCGACCGCGTTCTCGTCGTGCTCGAGATGGCCGGCGGTAACGATGCAGCGAACACCCTGGTGCCGGCATCGGGCCGCTACCACGACGCGCGCCGCGAACTCGCACTCCCTGCGGAGGAACTGATCGCACTCTCGGGCACCGACTACTCGCTTCATCCCGCCCTCGCCCCGCTCGGGCCGTTCTGGGAAGCCGGTTCGATGGCAGCCGTGGCCGGAGTCGGCATGACCGATCAGAGCCGCTCCCACTTCAAGGCGATGGACACGTGGTGGTCGGGGATTCCCGGAGCACCATCCCAGACCGGGTGGCTCGGGCGCTGGCTCGACGCGACGCTCGACGGTGCCAACGATCCCCTCCGGGCGATCGCCCTCGGCGGCGGGAGCCCGGCGCTGGTCGGCGAGCGCACACTGGCCACTGTGGTGCGCAATCCGACGAACTTCTCCATGCGGACGTTCCCCAACGTCGATGCCGGCGCGTTGATCGACGCATTCCTTGCCACGGCCGAACCACTCGCGACATCCCCCGAGTTCGCCGCCGCTCAGGAGGCGATCCCGTCGACTCTCGAGGCGGTCGAGCTCCTGGCCAGCGTGTCGGGCGACGGCGACGAGACCGCGGTGTTCGGGGCCGGCCCGCAACAGGGAGGCGAGAGCGCAGCCGGCCTCCTCCAGACCGCGGCCGGCATCATCGACCTCGGAATCGGAACCCGGGTGATCACTGTTGGCATCAGCGGCTTCGACACCCATGCCGATCAACTCGACCGACATCAGGCTCTTCTCGCCGATGTCGGTACGGGCCTGGCCGCCTTCTTCGACCGGCTTGGGGTCGACGGCAACCTCGACAAGGTCATGGTCGTGACGACGAGTGAGTTCGGTCGCCGGATCGAGGAGAACGGCTCGCTCGGCACCGACCACGGCAACGGTGGTTTGCAGTTCGTGTTCGGTCCCGAGGTCGCCGGTGGCCAGGTCGTCGGCGACCTCGACCTCGCCAACCCGGTCAACGGTGACCTCCCGGTCCTCGTCGACACCCGGAGCGTCTACTCGACCGCGCTCGACTGGCTCGGTGGCCCCACCGACGAGATCCTCGACGGCCCCCACGACCGCCTCGGCCTCACCCTCTGACCTCGAGGGGAGAAAGAATGGTGGTCGGACCCCAGAAAGAACGGGGGTCCGACCACCATTCTTTCTCAGGTCTGTTTGTGGAGGACGGCGTCGGCGATTCTGTCGATCTCGGTGATCCAGTCGTCGGGGGTGCCGAGATCGCCCGAAGGGAACACGACGAACTTCGACGCACCCACCTCCAGGTAGTTGTCGATCATCTCGCCGAGTCGCTCGTACGACGTGGCGATGACGTCCTCGGGGTCAGCGTCGGGGCGGCGGGCCGCGATGCGTTCGGCGACGGGTTCAGGGATGCCGTCGGTGGAGACGGGGATGAGCACGCCGTAGTGCTCGGGATCCATCGTTCGCCCAGCCTCGGCGGCAGCCGCCTCGATGACCTTGATTCCCTCCGCCACATGATGGGGGGTGGTGAACGATGCCAACCAGCCATCGCCGAGGCGACCGGTGCGGCGGAGTTCGGATGGTGCCTGTCCGCCGAGCCAGACCTCGAACGGATTCTGCACGGGCTTGGGGAGCACCCGAGCCCCCTTGATCGAGAAACGTTCGCCCTCGTGATCGACGACCTCCTCGGTCCAGAGCCGGCGCATCAGCGGCATGGCCTCGTTCAACCACGGCGCCCGCTCCTTTCGCTCGACGCCGAACGCCTGCTGTTCGGCGGTGTTGGCGATCCCCAAGCCGAACGCCGGGTGACAGCGCCCGTTGGAGAGGAGATCCAGGCTGGCGAGGGCTTTCGCCATCACGACCGGGTTTCGGCCGGGGATGACGGAGACGGCCGGCCCGAACTTCAGGCGCTCGCTGCGCCCGGCGACGTACGACATCGCCACGATGGGATCGAGCTGCGGGCTGTTGATCCGCTCGGGAAACCACAATGAGTCGTAGCGATGCTTGTCGAGCGCGTCGACGACGCGGCCGAGGCCGTGGGGCTCGCCGTAGAGCCTGGGGGCGGCGCCGATTCCGAATCCGATTCGTACCTTCATGCCGTGAGGTTTCCACAGAACGGCTCATGGGGCAGAGTTGCGAAGATGGGTGAGTCCGGGTTCGAGCTGCGGGGAGTGTCGGTTGGTGCCTCCGGACGTCGACGTCTCGAGGGTGTGAACGTCGACATCGCCGCGTCCGGCATCACTGTGGTGGTGGGTCCGTCCGGGGCGGGCAAGTCCACCCTGCTGCGCCTGCTCAACCGCCTCGACGTCCCCGATGCCGGCGTCGTCTCCTGGTGCGGCACACCACTCGATGATCTCGACGTGCTCACGCATCGCCGACAGGTCGGCATGGTCTTCCAGCAGCCGTCGGCGTTCCCGGGCACGGTTGCCGACAACCTGCGACTGGCGGCGCCCGACCTCGATGACGATCGACTCGTGGGGTTACTGGACACCGTCGCGCTCGATGCCGGGTTCCTGAACCGGAACGCGCTCGAGTTGTCGGGGGGAGAGCGGCAGCGGGTGTGCCTGGCCCGAACCCTGGCCACCGATCCGGTGATCGTGCTCGCCGATGAACCAACCGCCTCACTCGACGCCGAGGCCACAACGATCATCGAGGGCTCGGTTCGTGGACTCGCCGACGCGGAGGGTGACCGTCGCGTCGCATGGGTGTGGGTGTCGCACGACGCGGGACAGACCGATCGCCTCGCCGACCGGGTCATCACCCTGGACCACGGTCGGGTCGTCTCCGGGGGACTCGATGGTTGACACCGACATCGGCCTCATCGGGCTCGCGCTCTCCGGGATCCTGGTCGGGGTCGCCCTCGTGCTCTCGCTCGTGCGCCGGCTCGGGATCGGACGCGAGATGATCATCGCCGCGATCCGGGCGCTGGTTCAGCTCCTGATCGTCGGCGTGGCGCTCGGCCTTGTCGTCGAGGACGATTCGCCACTCATCTGGACCTGGACATGGCTCGTGGCGATGGTGATCTTCGCCTCGTGGACGGTGGGCCGCCGCGCCCCGGAAGTCCCTCAGGCTCGCCGCCTCGCCCTGATCTCGTTCAGCGCGGCCGCCACGGTCACGCTCGGCGTTCTCTTCGGTTTGGGCGTGTTCGAACCGACCGGCCGCGCCATGGTCCCGCTCGGCGGAATGATGGTGGGCAACGCCATGACCGGAACCGTGGTCGCGTCCCGACGCATCGTGGCCGAAGCCAGAGAGAAGCGCGATCTGATCGAAGCGCGGCTCGCGCTCGGACTTCCGTCGAACGAGGCGTTTGCGCCCCACCTCCGAGAAGCACTCCGCACTGCACTGGTGCCCCAAATAGAGTCGACGAAGGCGGTGGGAATCGTGTTCCTGCCGGGCGCCATGACCGGTCTGATCCTCGGAGGGGTGGACCCGGTCGACGCCGTTCGGATCCAGGTTGCCGTGATGTATCTGGTGCTGGGCTCGGTTGCCACCACGACGTCCGTCATGGCGTTGGGTCTCACCAGGGCGATGTTCACGACCGATCACCGCCTCCGATGGCTGCCATCGCCAGAGATGTCCGGACCTAGGGACCGAAGGCCCTAACCCCGCTGGCGTTCACAAGCGAAAGTGCCAGCGTGACGCAAACCATGGACCCTCCAGCCGCGGATCCCGCGGTCACACACATTCCCTACAAGACGCAGAATGCCGCCTGGCTCAATCTGTTCGCGCCTCTGGTAGTGGTATCGCTCGTTTTGTCGGTGATCGCGCTCGCGGTCGCCGTCAACGTCGATCAGACCACTGTCATCCAGAGCGGACCGGTTGCCGCCACCGGGGCGACATCGCTCAACGCTGATCTCGGCGAATGGGACTTCATCTTCGACTCCCCGGCCATTGCAGCCGACACGGATGTCGCGGTGTTGTTCACCAACGTCGGTGACGTCGAGCACAACTTCGCCGTTCTGCGCAGTGGGGCCAACCCAGCCGATGAGAGCAAGCTCGACGACGGCATGATCATCGCCGATCTCGGTGACGTGCTACCGGGCGAGTCTTCGAGCGGAACGCTCAATCTCGTCGCCGGCACCTACCTCGTCGTGTGCCTCATCCCCGGGCACTACAACTCCGGGATGAGCGCTCCACTGGAGGTGGCCGCATGACCAGCGAAGACAGTTCCGGGGACGTCGAACACGCTGACCACGAGCACAACCCCAAGGGCACGCTCGTCTTGATGTTCATCTTCCTCGGCGTGATCGCAGCAACGTGGATCTGGATGTACCTGATCCTGCTGAGCCGAGGCTGAGGGAGCATCATGGAAATCGCAAAGTACGAACGCTGGTTCATGATGGCCACGTTCGCGTTCATCATCGGGGCGGCGATCGCCCTGATCGTCTCTGTGGTCGGCCACCACGCCTCACTCGCCGAGGAGGCCGGCAGGATCGCCCCCGAAGAGGTGCGGTCCACCGCGCCGTTCGACGAGCCGGGGTTGCACCCCAGCACCGATCCGGATCACGACTACGACCTCGTGATGGTCGCCCAGACCTGGTCGTGGAGCCCGGAGGAGATCGTGGTGCCGGCCGGCGCCAACATCCGCATCCTCGCCACCTCCGTCGATGTGGTGCACGGACTCCTCCTCAAGGACACCAACGCCAATGTGATGGTGATCCCCGGAATCATCGCTGAAGTGCGAGACGTGCACTTCGACGAACCCGGTACGTACTGGCTGTTCTGCCACGAGTACTGCGGACTTCAACACCACAACATGGCAGCAAGGGTGATCGCCGAATGACCGCCACACTCGACCCACAATCGTCTGACGCGGCCAAGGAGGCTGCAAGCGGTCCCGGCTGGGACATCGACATCGAAGGAGTGGAGCGAGAAGATCTCGCTCCCGTCCGTCGCCAACTCTGGCTGGCACTCGTCGGTCTCGCGCTTGGTGCCCTCATGGGCATCGCCCAGGCCGCCGACCGTGTCGACCTCGACCTCTACGACGCCTTCCAGATGGAGTCCTACTATCAGGGCCTCACGTTGCACGGCGTGGCGCTGGCCTTCATCTTCACCTTCTGCTTCTCCAACGCCTTCTTGTCGATCCTCGGCATGCGGGCCTACGGGCGGCCGATGAATCGGATGATTGCCAACGCGTCGCTGTACATCGCGTGGCTCGGCGTGCTCTTGGCCGGGTGGGCGATCCTCGCCAACAAGGCGACGGTGATGTTCACCTTCTATGCCCCCCTCGAGGCCACGCCGGCGTTCTATTTCGGCGCCGTGTTCCTCGTGGTGTCGACCTGGCTCACCTTCCTGAACCTGATCCTCACGCACCGATCCTGGCGGGCCGAACATGCGCACGAGCGCATCCCGCTCGTCGGGTTCGTGTCACTCGTGACCTCGCTGATGTGGTTCCTGGCGAGTCTGGGTGTTGCCATTCAGGTCCTGGGCTGGATGATTCCCTGGTCACTGGGATGGATCGACCAGGTCGATCCACAGTTCACCCGAATCCTGTTCTGGTTCACCGGTCACCCGATCGTCTACTTCTGGCTGCTGCCGGTCTACATCTCGTGGTACCTCAGCCTGCCGAAGCTGGTCGGAGGCCGGGTCTACAGTGACGGTCTCGTACGAATGGTGTTCATCGCCTTCGTGATTCTGATCCCGGTCGGTATCCACCACCAGTTCACGGACCCTGGCATCCCGTTCAGTTCGAAGTCGGTCTCGTTCATCTTGACCTTCTTCATCTTCTTCCCATCGGCGGTCACCGCATTCTCGATCTTCGCCTCGCTGGAGGAAGGTGGCCGGGCCCACGGCGGCAAGGGTCTCGTCGGTTGGATCCGCAAGCTTCCGTGGGGCAACCCGGCCGTCTCCGGTCAGTTGCTGGCCGGTATCGGCTTCATGCTCGGTGGCTCCACCGGCCTCATCAACGCCAGCTACACGGTCAACAACCTGGTCCACAACACCGCCTTCATCCCCGGTCACTTCCATCTCACGGTGGGCACCGGCGTGGCGCTGTCGATCATGGCGATCTGCTATTGGCTGGTGCCGTACCTGACCGGTCGTGCGTTGTGGGGTCGGCGAATCGCCGTCGCCCAGACCTGGTTGTGGATCGTCGGTGTGTTCACCTTCAGTCGTGGGCAGATGATGGGCGGTTTGGAGGCGATGCCACGTCGCACCCAGATCAGCGGCTCGGAGTATGTCGAGGCGCAGGGCTCGCTGTGGGAGTGGGCCAACACCCTCACCGCCATCGGCGGAACGATCATGTTCCTCTCGGCCCTGCTGTTCTTCATCGTGATCATCGGCACCGCTGCCAATCCGATCGCAGTCGAAGGGCGCCAGGAGATTCCGATTGCGGAGGTCGTCCACGGCCCCCGACGCAGCTGGGCCCTCCTCGACGACCTGAAGATCTGGGCCGGTATCGCCATCGTCCTGACGATCGTGGTCTACGGCGAAGTGCTCTGGCACTACGGCGGACTCAACAACGTCAGCAGCGGCATCCAACCCTGGTAGTTGGGACGCTGGGGTCAGACACCTGTCCCGTTGGGGACAGGTCAGGCCCGACAAACCGAACGAATCGGGGGGGGGGTGCACCCGCTGCGCCCCCCGGTCGTCGTTTTCCGCCTGGCCGTCGGTGCCTACTTCAGGCGCTGGGCCAGCACCATCTCGCCGGTACCCGGCACGAACAGATCCGCCGCCCCCGAAGCACGTTCGGCGTACTCGGCGCTTGCCGCGATGGCGGCCTGAGCATCGTCCACTGCTGACGCATCCTCATAGCCGGCGAACCAGGTGACCTGGCCCACCGTTGAGAACGTGTTCACGGCGAAGCTGACTGCGCTGCCTGTCAGCCCGTTGACGAAGTCCGCCATTTCGACACCGAATGCCATTGCGTCCGCGGCCCGGCCGAGGTTCGTCGTGGCCGTCAGCGTCGAGACGTACTCGATGGCCCCAGGCGTGCCGGCCTGATGGACGACGTTCGCCAACCGGTTCTCGAGCGACCCGGTGATGAACAGGCCGGATGCGCCCGCACCGGCGACCTTCTCCAGGTAGTCGGCGCTCTCCTCCAGCTTCTGGCCGACACTGGCGATCGTGGCGAAGGACTCGACCTGCGACGACCATACGATCGTGCCCATCGGTGCTCCGTAGAGCCCTGTCCAGACCGAGACCGGTACGCCGGTCGCGTTCTCCACGGTGTCGGCGATGTCGACGGCGAATCCGATTGCACCGGGGAGATCGTTCCCGGCCTGAGCCGTTCGGCTTGTGGTGTACATGATGAACCACCCTTAGTGGTTCGGGAGCATCCCCGTTGACACCCCCGCCGTTCACCATGCGCCTTCTCTCGGCGCCGTTCTGTAACCCCCATCACGGAGAGGGGACGGGGTCGGATTCAGAAGGGACGGTCAGCGGAGCTTCACGGGGGTGGTGACCTCGGCGTAGAAATCGTTGCCCTTGTTGTCGACGACGATGAAGGCGGGGAAATCCTCGACCTCGATCCTCCAGACGGCTTCCATGCCGAGTTCAGGGAACTCGAGGACCTCGACGCTACGGATCGAGTCCTTTGCCAGGCGAGCGGCAGGACCGCCGATGGAGCCGAGGTAGAAGCCGCCGTGGGCGGCGCATGCTTCGGTGACCTGGCGTGATCGGTTGCCCTTGGCGAGCATCACCATCGAGCCGCCGGCGGCCTGGAACTGCTCGACGTACGAGTCCATGCGACCTGCCGTGGTCGGTCCGAACGAACCCGAGGCGTAGCCCTCCGGGGTCTTGGCCGGGCCGGCGTAGTAGATGGCGTGGTCGCGTAGATACTGGGGCATCGGTTCGCCGGCATCGAGGCGTTCCTTGATCTTGGCGTGGGCGATGTCGCGGCCGACGACCAGCGTGCCGGTGAGCGAGAGCCGGGTCTTGACCGGGTACTGGCTGAGCTGGTTTCGGATGGCGTCCATCGGCTGGTTGAGGTCGACGGCGACAGTCTCGGTGGAGAGGTCATCGTCGGTCTCCTCGGGAAGGAACCGGGCCGGATCCATCTCGAGCTGCTCGAGGAAGACACCCTCGGCGGTGATCTTGGCTCGCGCCTGACGGTCGGCTGAGCAGGAAACGGCCAGCGCGACCGGGTTGGAGGCACCATGGCGGGGGAGACGGATCACCCGGATGTCGTGGCAGAAGTACTTGCCGCCGAACTGGGCGCCGATGCCGAAGTCACGGGTCTGTTCCAGCACCCGCTGCTCCCATTCGAGATCGCGGTAGCCGTGACCCGTGGCCGCGTCGCCGGACGTCGGCAGGTCGTCGAGATAGTGCGCCGAGGCGAGCTTCGCCGTCTTGAGACTGTGTTCGGCGGATGTGCCGCCGACGACGAGAGCAAGGTGGTAGGGCGGGCAGGCCGCGGTGCCGATGGCGCGCAGTGATTCGTCGAGGAAGTCGAACATCGATTCCTCGTTGAGCAGGGCTTTGGTCTTCTGGAACAGGAACGACTTGTTGGCGGAACCGCCACCTTTGGCCATGAACAGGAACTCATAGCTCCGGCCGGGCTTCGTGTAGAGCTCGATCTGGGCCGGGAGATTGTTGCCGGTGTTCTTCTCCTCGAACATCGAGATCGGGGCCAACTGGGAGTACCGCAGATTCGTCTCGGTGTAGGTGTCGTAGACGCCGCGGCTGATCCACTCCGCATCGTCGGCGAAGGTGATGACCTGGTCGCCCTTCTTGCCCATCACGACGGCGGTGCCGGTGTCCTGGCACATCGGCAGCACGCCCGCCGCGGCGATGTTGGCGTTGCGCAGGAGCTCGGTGGCCACGAACGTGTCGTTGGGCGAGGCTTCCGGGTCGGCGAGGATCGATGCGAGCTGCGCGAGGTGCTCGGTGCGCAGGTAGTGAGAGATGTCCTTCATCGCTTCGCGTGTCAGGAGCTGCAACGCTTCGGGTTCGACCTTGAGGAACGTATGGCCGTCGACTTCGACCGTTGACACTCCTTCCGTGGTGAGAAGTCGGTATTCGGTGGTGTCGGGGCCCACTGGCAGGAGATCGGAGTACGCAAACTCGGTCATGTCAGTCACGCTACCCGGCACTACTCTCTCGGTCGTGAGTGGGGATCCGGAGAAAACGATCGATCGAGTCGCCCACGCGCTGACCCCATCGGCCTGGAAGGGTCCCACGTTGGCGATCATGATCGTGGTCTTCGCGGTGGTTCTCAGCGTGACGGTGATTCAGCGGGCTCTGGTGGCCGACACCACATCAGAGTGGGTGCTCACGGGCATTCATGGCGCGCTCGTGGCGGTGATCATCCCTCTGCTGGCGATTCGAGCCGTGCGCGATTGGCGCGTGGCCCGGGACTCAGTCGCTGAGCGAGGTGCCTGAGAAGGGAGCCGGGTCGCCGGGAGCGGGAAGCTGCGGGCGGATCCACTTGGTCTGGGCGTCGATGGCCTCAGCCACCTCGCGCCAGGTCTCGGGGTCCCAGCCTTCGGCCTTCGCCACGATGTTGCCGTCCTGACGGACGAGGGCGAACGCCGGCGCCGACTCGATGCCCCAACCCCTGATCGCGGCCCCATCGGGGTCGGCGAAGGTGAGGAACTCATCGGCGTAGGGGCCGAGGAACTGCTTGGCGTCGTCGGCCGATGCGGCGACGATCCAGCACGGTCGACAACCGGCACCCTTGTAGGTCGTGAGGACTCGGCGGGCCGTGTCGAGGATCCACGCGCTCTCGTGCGTGTACGGGTCGAGCACGATCGGAACGAGCGGGAATGTCGTCAGCCATTCGCTCAGCGAGCGGGATTCGCCGTCGAGCGGCGTCAGTTCGAAATCGAGGGCTACCACGGAGGGTCAAGATATCGCGCCGGAGGGCCATCAGGTCGCATCGGGGCAGGCAACCTTGCGCCGAGTTACTACGATCGATGGGGTGCACCCCATCGAGCGTCTTCGCTACATGGCCCGGGCGGGCGATGTCGGAACCGCCTCGCTCGTTCGAGAGGCCGCCATCGCGCTGAGCGCCACCGCCGGCGATCCGATGGAGCTCGTGATGGCGTGCCGGCAGTTGATCGAACGCCGGCCATCGTCGGGTCCGCTCGTCTGGTTGTCCGCTCGAATGATCACCGGCTCCGATGCCCGCGAGGAAGCGTGGGATGCCGCGGAGGCGATCGAGCGCGACACGACCGCCCGGGAACTCGTGCACATCCTCACTGCGGATTCGACTGTGCTGGTGATCGGTTCCCCCGAGATCACGGGCGCGGCATTGTTCTCACGGGCCGATGTCGACGTGCTCGTCGCCGACACGATCGGTGAGGGCTACGGCCTGATTCATCAGCTGGAGATCAATGACCACGCCGTCGCCGATGTGCCCTCGGGTGGCATCGGCGCGGCGGCGGCCCATGCCGACCTCGTCCTGCTCGAGACGGATGCGTTGAGTGATGGGGGAGCGCTGTGTCGAAGCGGTTCGCTCGCCGCGGCGGCCGTGGCTCGGAAGATGGATGTGCCGGTCTGGCTGGTGGCCGGTGTCGGGAGATGCCTGCCGGCCCGGATGTGGGACCCGATGGTCGATCGGTCGGTCAGTGACCAGCCCTGGGACGATGAGGTCGAGCTCGTCCCCCTCGACATGGTCGACACGGTCATCGGGCCGGCGGGGCCCCAACCGGTCGCCGAGGCGCGACTACGGGTGGACTGTCCGATTGCGCCAGAGTTGTTCCGATGAAGCGCGTCGGGCTCGTTCTTTTCGTGGCGGTGATGTTCGCGTTCGGCATGTACCTGGGCAGCCGCGCCCCCGACGATCCCTCCGAGGCAGCGGCGAACACGGCGGTGGAGGCCGTCGTCGTCACGACGACCCCGACCACGTCGACCACCACGACCACGACCACGACCACGACGCTCCCCCCGCCGCGCACCGCCACAATGGCGTTCACGGGTGACCTCCTGCCCCATGGTGGTGTGGTGAGAGCGGCGGCGACGTGGGCTGATGAGGCGGGCGCGGACGGTTGGGATTTCCGGCCGATGTTCGACGAGGTGCGGCCGGTTCTGGCCGAGGCCGATCTTGCGATCTGTCATCTGGAGTCGCCGATCTCCTACGACGACACGAACCTCAGCGGCTACCCGGTCTTCAACGCTCCCCGGGCCCTGGTCGAGGGGGCCATGGACGCCGGCTACGACGGATGCTCCACGGCATCGAACCACTCCTATGACCGGAGCGCATCGGGGGTCGTCGGCACGCTCGACGCCATGGAGGAGATGGGGATGCCGTTCGCCGGCATGGCCCGCAGCGAGGAGGAAGACCTCGCGCCCGTGCTCTACGACGTCAATGGCATAACCGTCGGCCACATCTCGGCCACCTACGGCATGAACGGCTTCGTGATGCCCGCCGACCGGCAGTACCTCGTCGACCTGATCGATGCCGAGGCGATCATCGCCGAGGCCGCGCTCGCCAAGGCGGCCGGCGCAGAGTTCGTGGTCGTCAGTCTCCACTGGGGCAACGAGTACCGACACGAGCCCACCTCGTGGCAGAACGAGCGGCTCGCCGAGATTCTGCCGTCCGACGAAGTCGACCTCGTGATCGGTCATCACGCGCACGTCGTGCAGCCGGTCGACAAGGTCGAGGACGAATGGGTCGTGTTCGGGCTCGGCAACTTCTTGTCGAACCAGTCGGCCAACTGCTGTGTGGCCGCGTCACAGGACGGGATGATCGCCGTCGTGCAGCTGTTGGAGAACCCCGATACCGGCAGGATCGACGCGACGGGCGTGCACTATGTGCCGACATGGGTCGACCGCCACAACGGCTACGTCATCCGCCTCGCCGAACCCGGCCGCGAGGATCTGCCCGCCGAGACGGCGCGAACGTTGGAGATCTCGGAAGGCCGCACTGAGGACGTCGTGAGTTCTCGCCTGGGCCCCGTCGATGGGCTGACCGCCGAAAGCCTCTTCAGGAGCGATCCGCCAACAGGCGGCGAATGATCACCTTGAGGCACAACGTCTCGTCCGCACCTTCGAAGATCGACAGCACGCGGGCGTCGACGTAGTAGCGCGACACCGGATACTCCTCGGCGTAGCCCATGCCGCCATGGATCTGCATCGCCTCGCGCGTCACCCATTCCGCCGCTCGACACACGTAGGCCTTCACCATGGAGGCCTCGAGCGTGCCCTTGCCGTCGCCCATGAGGTGGGCGACGTGGAGGGCGTACTGACGAGCGGCCTGGATGACGATCGCCATTCGACCGATCTTGGCCCGGGTGAGCTGGTACTCGGCGATCGGCTTGTCGAAGACCACACGATCGGCCGCATAGTCGACCGCCGATTCGTAGGCCGCCTGCATGACGCCGACGGCACGGGCAGCGGTCTGGAGACGGCCGTTCTCGAACCCCTGCATCTGGAAGTAGAAGCCACGGCCTTCGCCGTCGGCCTCACCGATCAGTGCATCCGCGGGGACCCACCAGTCGTCGAAGCTGACCTCGTAGCTGTGCATGCCGCGGTAGCCGATGGTGTCGATCGCTCGACCCTCCATGCGGCCGCCGTCGGGTTGCTCATGGGCGAAGCCATGGCCGTCACCACGCGGCTTGGGGACGATGAAGACGCTGAGCCCCTTGTGGTTCGTGGACCCTGGCGTTGTGCGGGCGAGCAGCATCAAGACGTCGGCGCGGCCGGCGAACGTGCACCAGGTCTTGGTGCCGTTGATGACCCAGCCGTTCTGATCGTCGCGCGTGGCCGACACGCGGATGCCGGCGACGTCGCTTCCGTAGTCGGGTTCGGTCACCGCGACCGCGGCCATGATCTCGCCGCTGGCGAGTCTCGGCAGCCATTCCGCCTTCTGCGCCTCGGTGCCGCCGGCGATGAGAGCTCGGGTGAGGATCTCGGGACGAGTGATCAGCGACCCGCCGATGCCGAGCGACCCCCGGGAGAGCTCCTCGGTGGCGACGACCATGCCGAGATAGTCGCTCGCGCCACCCTCGGCGAAGCCGCCGTATTCGGTGGGAGCGGACAGGCCGAACACCCCGAGCTCGGCGAGGCCCCCGATCAGATCCTCGGGGATGTCGGCGTTCGTGCGATGGATGTGTTCCGCGATGGGCACGATCTGGTCGTCGGCGAAGCGGCGGAACGTGTCGGCCACCATCTCGAAGTCCTCGTCGAGATGATTGGGGGCGCCGTCGACGAGAGAGGCGAGGAGGCCAGGTTCACGGCCCGCGGCCATGAAGTCGCGAACGCTGTCGAGTGCGTCGATCGTGCAACCCCACGCGGCCTCCCGGCCGAGCACCCGGGTGCTGACATCGTGAGCGACGTCGGCGACGAAGGCCACGGTCAGCTGCGCTTCGGCATCACCCCGCGCGCCGTAGGCAAGTAGGTTGGTGGCGGAGGCAACCGCGGCCGCCGCGTGAGCAACGTCGTAGGCGACGACCTGGTGCTCGTCGATGTCGATCCCGACGAGCGTGTCGAGCGCACCGTCGACCACGTCCTGCAGGGTTGCGGCGACGTCAGCAGCGTTTTCGAGGGTGAGGGCAGTCATGGGCGACCACCCTAGGAAAGGTCACGGACCGGTGCTGTTTCGGGCGACGGGGAGAGGCTCGGATCGTCGAGGTACGAGCAGAGGTCGTCGTAGGCCATCGGCTTGGCGAAGAAGTAGCCATGAGCGCGGTCGCAGCCGAGCAGTGCCAGTTTGGTGAGCGCCTCGTTCGTCTCGACCCCCTCTGCCACGACTTCGAGGCCGAGATTGTGGGCGAGAGAGACGATCGAGCGGACGATCGTGGACGCCGCTTCGTCGCCGGCTGCCATCCCCTGGACGAACGACTTGTCGATCTTGACCTCGCTCACGGGCAGGCTCTGCAGGTTCGACAACGATGAGTGGCCGGTGCCGAAGTCGTCGACGGCGCTGCGGACCCCGAACTCGCCGAGTCGACCGAGCACGTTGTGGGCCAGGAGGGGGTCGTCCATCACCTGGGTCTCGGTGAGTTCGATGGTGAGGCGTTCTCCAGGCAGGCCTGCGTTCTCGGTGAGTGACCGAACTGAATCGACGAGTACGGGCTCGTAGAGGTTCCTGACCGAGACATTGATCGACACGCCGACGGCGTGGCCGATCGCGTTGAGCTGGGCCGTGTCGTGGATGGCACGGTGGAGAACCCAACGGGTGAGCGGTCGGATGAGACCGGAGACCTCGGCGAGGTCGATGAACTCGCCCGGGTTCATGAGGCCCCGCTCAGGATGATTCCAGCGCACGAGTGCTTCGACGCTCTCGACACGCCCGGTGGCCAGGCTGATGGCCGGCTGGTAGCGAATGGCGAGGCGATCCTCGGTGATGGCCTCGCGCAACTCGGTGACGAGCGTGAGCCGTTGCAGATTGGGCCGGTCGCGTTCGGGGTCGAAGACGGCGATCCCGCCGCCGCGGCGTTTGGCGACGTACATCGCGATGTCGGCATTCTTGCGGAGCGCATCGGCGGTGTCGCCGTGGTCGGGATACAACGCGACCCCGAGGCTCGCACCGGTTTGCAGGCTCATCCCATCGACCTCCATCGGTTCCTCGAAGCACTCGAGGACCCGTTCCGCCGCGCGCAGCGTTCGACGCGGTGAGGCATCGTCGGTCAGGAGGACCGCGAACTCGTCGCCGCCGAGGCGAGCGACGGTGTCGACGGCACGGACGACCCCCTGAATACGGTGAGCGACGGTGCGGAGAAGTCGGTCGCCTTCGTCGTGTCCCAGCGTGTCGTTGACATCCTTGAACTGGTTGAGATCGAGCATCAACAGGCCGACGGAACGATGATCCCGGGCGGCCGCCTCGAGCGCGTGGCGAAGTCGATCCTCGAGGAGGGTGCGGTTCGGTAGACCGGTCAAGGCGTCGTGCAGGGCCTGGTGCCGTAGTCGGGCCGCGGTGGTGACTCGTTCGGTGACGTCGACGACGTTCATGCCGATCAGTAGACCGGAGATCGGGAACGCCTCGAGGGAGAGGGTCCGGTCGCCGCCTTCGCAGAGATCGCCCGCCTCTTCGATCCGGGCCGGTGCACCGGTCTCGTCCACCTCCAGCAGCACTCGGCGGACATCGACCCACCCCGGCCCCTTGGGCGGACCGGCGACGCTGTTGCCCACCAGCGCGGTGGCATCGAGTCCGGTCAGTCCCTCGTAGGCCGGGTTGACGGAGAGGGTTGTGAAGATCGTGTCGCCGTCGACGTGCTCGGCCTGAGCGACAACCAGCCCCACCGGTACTCGTTCGACGAGTTCAGCGAGGTTGCGGTTGGACTCGCGAACCCGGACCTCCTCGGTGATGTCGGTGACGATCCCGCGGGCCGTGGTCGGCCTGCCCTCGGCGTCGGTCTCGACCCGAACTCGATCGCGCACATGCCGGAGGCTGCCGTCGGCGGCGGTGAGGCGGTAGACGAGTTCGTGATCCTCGCCCATGTCGATCAGCGTCTGGGACCGGTTCACCACCGTCGACCGGTCGAATGCCGGAAGACGGCGCAGCCAGGCACCGGGGCCGGCGACGTCCGAGATGGACATGCCGAGCAGATCGTCGACCCGACCCGACACTTCGGCCTCGACGAACGGGTACGGGTGTGCCTCCCAGACGACGGCATCGATGCCGTCGAGCAGTTCGTCTCGACGTTGCCGCTCGTGGCGTTCGGAGATGGCGATCACGGAGACGAAGTACGCCATTCCCAGTGCGGTCGAGAGATAGGTCGCCATGATGATGACCGCGTCGTCGACCGAGCGGAGGGCGAGCGCTGCTGCGATCAACGGGGAGCCGGCCAATGCCGCCGCCACCGTGGGTCGCCAGCCCGCGGTGGCCGCGACACTGGTGGAGGCCATGAGAAGCACGGCGGCGGCCGCGGCGGTGTTGGGGTCGACCAGGATGCCGAGACTGAGCAGGAAGCTGTCGCTCAGGACCACCGCCCACGGGTGGGGCTGGACCAACTCGACGCGCCCTCGAAGCAGCAGGTTGACCGGCAGGCCAACGAGCAGCAGGACGAGGGTGACGATCGGATCGATGTCGACGAACGGCGTGATCGAGATGACGCCGAGTGTCGTCAATCCGACACAGCGCACCGTGAAGAACAGTCTCCAGAGTTCGCGCTCGAACTCGCGATGACTTGTGATGTTCTGGGTCATCTCATCGCCCCGCACCGGCAGCCGCCTTTCCTCTCCGATCCATCGGCTGATCCGGGTGGGATCCTGAGCAGGAGAGGCGGTGGAAATCATGTGGATTTCTGCAACCTACGATCGGGGTGTGACATCGTCTGCCACGTACCACGCTGACCTGGGCAAACGCGTGCTCGAGTGGGGCGGGACGAACCTTCGCGACCTTCCGTGGCGACGCACGAGAGAGCCGTGGGTGATCCTCGTCTCGGAGACGATGCTGCAACAGACGCAGGTCAGCCGGGTCAGCGAGCGACTTCCGGACTTCCTGGAGCGGTTCCCGGACCCGTCAACGTGTGCCGCTGCCGGTGCGGGTGAGGTGGTCGCGGCGTGGGCCGGCCTCGGGTACAACCGTCGTCCGTTGATGTTGCATCGGGCTGCGGTCCAGATGGTGGCTCTGCACGCGGGAGCGGTTCCGTCGGGGCTGACCGATCTCCTCGCGCTTCCCGGCGTGGGGCCGTACACCGCGCGCGCGGTCCGAGCGTTCGCATTCGAGCTGCCAGCCGCGGTCGTCGACACCAGCATCGGCCGGGTCTACGCCCGACTGCTCGGGCGGAGGCTCACCAGCGGCGAGGTCCAGCAGGTGGCCGACTACACCGCCAGTGACGACGAGCCGTGGCTCTGGAATCAGTCGATCATGGAGCTGGGGGCCATCGTCTGCACGAAGCGCTCGCCGTCGTGCGGGTCGTGCCCCGTCGACGATCTGTGCGCATGGCGAGGGGTCGGAGACGACCCGGCGATGGGATCCGCCGGGGTCTCGGTTCCCCAGGCGCCGTTCGAGGGCAGCGATCGTCAGCTCAGAGGCCGCCTCGTCGACGCGATGCGGCGCGGGCCGGTTCGGCGATCGGACCTGCCCGCGGTCATGCAAACCGACAACGAGCGAGCCGGTCGGGTGTTGGCCGGATTGGAGCGTGACGGACTCGCCGTCGTCTCCGCAGCCGACGTCCGCCTGCCGTGAAAGCACGCTGGGGACAGACCCCCACGTGCTTACTCGTCAGCGATCGTGCCGGTCCACGGCCTGAAGAACCTGTCCTGCAACGTCCGTCGGGTCGATGCCCGTGGTGTCGATGACGAGATCAGCGGCTCGCTCGAGCCACGCCGGCGCGGCTTCGAATGCATCGATGTGGTCGAGGCGCTAGTCCCGTGCGCCGGCCTCGGCTTCGTCCGCTTCGATCCGGCGGATCAATTCGGACCGCTCGCACTTCAGCGCCACGTGGAAGACCGGGATTTCGCGCTCGTGAAGCCCCGCCATCAGCTCTGACCAGTACGGCTGACGGAGAACGGTTTGCGCTGCGACCAGATGAACACCCGTGAATCGGCTGATCTCGTGCGCCACGGCGGGCACCAACGCTCGCCGGGGTGGGAGGTCCTGGAAGTCGTCGAACTGGCGGTCACGGAGATTTCCGGCCAGTAGATAGCCGACGTGCTCGGGGTCGAACAGTCGCCAACCCGGCTGGTCGCTCAAGAGGTTGGCGGTGGTCGTCTTGTCGCCACCGAACGGGCCGTTCAGCCAAAGAATCATCGCCGGCTCCGTGATCGTCGGCGCTCAGAAAGCACGTTGGGGTCTGTCCCCAGTGTGCGCTAGGGGCCGGTTAGCGACGAGATCAGCTGATCGATGGCCTGGTCGGCGATCGCCAACATCTCGTCGTCGGTGCGGTCCTGGATCGGGTGTTCGGTGAAGACACGGGCAGCGTCGAGGCCCAGACTCGCCGACTGCGTCTGGGCGGCGTCGATGAACTCGACGGTGGCCACGAACACGCCCGGGACACCGCGGCGTTCCAGGTCGCTGATGTCGTGCACACTGCACGACGTGCAGCTGCCTCAATCGGCGAGCGCTTCGATCACCGCATCACACGACGTGGCGATTTCGTGGCGCAGATCGACTGGCGCCGGCTTCGAGAAGGTCGGTTTGGCGAAACGCTTCACCTCGGCGCCGAGATCGTTGAGCTTCTCCTCGACGCGGTCGAGGAACACATTGCCCCGCGGCTTCGAGATGTCGAGGAGGCCGACGGTGAGGCCGTCGAGCGACTCGGGACGGGCGACGCGCTCTCGGTCCTGTGGTCGCAGCTCGCCGGTCGGGTCCAGCACGATGGTGTTCATCGGGTGATCTCCTTCGTCACGGTGACACTACCCATGGCACCGGCGACCCATCCACCGAACGTCATGGAGAACAGGCCGGCGCCGCCGCCGGCGTGGACGACATGGATGCCACCAGGAGGGAACTTCGGGAGTTCGAGGCCGGCGAATTCGACCGGTACACCCTCCTCGATGCCGCCCGCGCCTCGCAGGATGTCGTCGGCGTCGACCATCAGGTTCGCCTCGAGTTCCTGCATGAACCGGGCACGGTCCCACCCGGCGTCGGCAAAGCGAGCCATGTGTTCGGGGCTGATCACGAGCGCGGTCTCGAATCCCATGACGAGGCGGGGGCTCACGTTCGCTCGAAGCGATAGTGCCATGTGTTTGACCAGCGAATCGGCCGAACGGGAGATCTGATCGACGATCATGCGCGGCCCTTCGCCGGGAAAGAGCGTGACGGTCGACTGGTCGGGGGAGAAGCCGCGGCTGACGGCGTAGGACTCCCACGGGGATCCTTCCTCGTCCTCGGGGAACGCCAAACCGATCTTGCTCGGGCTCCCGTGGGTGGCTCGGTCGACGCCGCCGGGTTTCCCGCCGCCGACGTTGCGGATGACGAGTTGGAGTGCACGCCCGATCGTGGAATTCGCTCGGTTGCCCTGGCCGAGCACGTTCATGCCGCTGTTCATGCCGATTTCGTTGCGGATCGGACCATTGACGATCAGCACCGGGGCCGTCGGCATTGTGGTGGCGAGTAGGCCATGCATGTTGAACTCGTCGCCACAGGCTGCCTCGACGGCAGCAAGCACGATCGGCAGGTACTCGGGCAGGCAGCCGGCCATGACGGCGTTGACGGCGACCTTCTCGACGGTGCACTCGACGAGGTCGGGCGGGATGATCGCGAGCACCTCCTGCGGATCCCTGGTCGTGCCCTCGAGCATTCGAAGCACGCGTGTCTCGCTCGGCGGTACGACGGGCAGGCCGTCACTCCAACCGCGGTCGTACATGGCCTCCCACTCGTCCTCGAGGGCGGCGATCTCGACCCGGCGACTGGCCATCGTGGAGTTGGAGAACCTGACGGCCAGCTCGTCAGTCCGTGTCGGGTCGACGCTGAGCGAGCCGCAGCCGGGCCTCCAGTCGGGGAGGTCCGTGCCGAGCCCGTCGATGCCGGTGAAGGTCTCCCATTCGTCGCGCGACCAGCCCTCGATCTGGCTCGTGCCTCGACCGTTCTCGACCTTCAACAGGGTCGGCACCGTCTCGATGTCGTGGTGCCAGGAGAGGGCGAGGTCGGTGTCGTGCACGACCCAATCGGCGGTTGCGGGGAACTCCGCATTGTCCTGGGTGATCACCGTGATGTCGGCCCGTTCCGCGAGATCAGCGAGCACCGGCGCAACCAGCACACACGTCGGACAGTCTTCCTTGACGACGGCCACCAGGCCCTCGGGAAGCGGCGGCCGGGTCGAGGAATCGGAGCTCATGGCCCCACTCTGGCACATCGAAATATCGGTGAGATATTCGTCACACGCATCTCGACGGCTGTGGACAACCTCGCTACCTTGGATTTCTCAATGGGGGAATATCGAGAAGCGGTGACGATTGGGTTCCACGGTGTTCGTGGCTCGACGCCTTGCAGTTGTCCTCAGCTGCAGCGCTACGGCGGCAACACTTCCTGTGTCACGATCGAGACACCGGGACAGGAGCCCATAGCGCTCGATCTCGGCACCGGGCTGCGGATGTGGGGTGCCGCACTCGGCCGCACCGATGGGCTGACCGTGCACGCGCTGGTCACGCACCTCCACTGGGATCATGTCCAGGGCCTGCCGTTCTTTCTCCCGCTCCAATGCGAGTCCACCACGCTCAACGTCTATGGCCCCGGTGAGGATGGGGAGACGATTGGTTCGTGCTTCGGCCGATTCATGACTCCACCGTTCTTCCCGATCCAGCCGCGGGACCTGCCCGCCACCGTCGAGTTCCGCGACGTCCTCTGCAGCAACTTCACGATCGGCAACGCAGCGGTCATGGCGCGTCCGGTCCCGCACACCGGCCCGACGGCCGGGTATCGCGTGAATTTCGGGGAGCTCTCGGTCGCCTACGTACCGGACCATCAGCAGCCCGGGGACATGTCGTATGTCGCGGAGTCTGTCCTGGAGCTGTGCGATGGCGTCGACTTGTTGATCCACGACGCCCAGCTCCGAACGGACGAATTCCCGGCGAAGGCCGATTGGGGCCACTGCACCCCGGAGTACGCGGTCGAGGTGGCTCGCCAGAGTGGTGCCAAGGCGCTCGTCATGTTCCATCACGACCCGAGTCACGACGACGCCGAACTCGATCGGATGACCGAGTCGACCCGTGAGGTCGCCGACACCGCTGGCGTCCCGATCGTCGCGGCCACCGAAGGCCTGAAGGTGACCCTCGGCGCTGGTCTCTGATCACCTGGCCAGGGCGCTACTCTCTGGCTCACTCGACTGAGAGCTTGGAGACCCACATGTCGATCGATGGCGCCGACTTCCGACGCGTACTCGGCCACTTCCCCACGGGTGTCACCGTGGTCACGGCCGCGGATGAGAACGGTCCCGCCGGTATGGCGATCGGCTCGTTCGCCTCGGTGTCGCTCGACCCGCCCCTCGTGATGTTCTGCCCCGGCAAGGAGTCCGGCAGCTGGCTGCGCATGAAGGACGCGGGCAGCTTCTGCGTCAACGTGATGGGTGAGGACCAGGGTGAGGTCTGTGGTGTCATGGCCAGCCGCGCCGAGGACAAGTTCGAAGGCATCGATTGGACCACCGACGTCACCGGCGCCCCCGTCATCCCGGGATCACTCGCGGTGATGGACTGCGAGCTCCACGCCATCCACGACGGCGGTGACCACGACATCGTCGTCGGTCTGGTGAAGTCACTGTGGACGGCCCCCGACCTCGAGGACAATCCCCGCGGGCCGCTGCTGTTCTTCCAGGGTCGCTACGGCCAGTTCCAGGATCTCTGATGGCGGTCTACGCCCTCGGCGACCGCGTCCCCGAGATCGATGAGAGCGCCTACGTCTCGCCGGAGGCCACGATCATCGGCAGCGTCGTCATCGGTCCGCGATCGACGATCTGGCCCCACGCGGTCCTGAGAGCCGACGACAACTACATCCGTGTGGGGGAGGGCAGTTCCATCCAGGACGGCGCCGTGGTGCACGTTACCGGGGAGCTCGAAACCGTCGTCGGCGACTTCTGCACCGTCGGCCATCTCGCACATCTCGAGGGCTGCACCGTCCGTGATCACTCGCTGATCGGGTCGGGGTCGGTCGTCTTGCACGAGGCGGTCATCGGCCCGCACGCGTTGGTCGGGGGTGCGGCGATGGTGCCGGGTGGCGTCGAGGTTCCGCCTCACGCGATGGCATTGGGTGTGCCGGCCAGGATTCTCGCTGACCGCCTGCCCGATCATCATTCCCGCGAGGGCGCCGACAGCTACATCGAGCGGGGCGAGCGTTTCCGCAACGAGCTACGACGGCTCGATTGACATGGTTGACACCGACAGGGCCGTGACGCCGTTCCGGATCCTCGTCATGTGCACGGCCAATGTGTGTCGATCACCGATGGCCGAGGCGCTTTTGCGCCTGGCGATGGAGGATGCGGGCATCGCCGCGCACCTGAGCTCGGCAGGCTTCCTCACCCAGGACGAGGAGGCCACGCCGGTCGTGGTCGAGATCATGGGCGAGCGTGGAATCGACATCTCCGATCACCGTTCACGCATGGTCACCGCGGCGATGGTGGAGGAAGCTGACCTCGTGGTCGCCATGGAACGCCGCCATGTGCGCGATCTGGCGTTGCTGACGGACGGTGCGGTCGGTCGAATCGACACCTTGGGCGGCTTGGTCGATCGACTGCGATCGGCCACGGGCGACTCGCCGCGGGAACGGGTGGCATCGGCCACTGCTCCCCGCGAGGCCGGTGACATGCTCGGGAACGGCCCCGACGAGGTGGACGATCCCTTCGGGAAGTCCAAGAAGGTGAATCGCGAGGCCGCCGACCGGCTCACTGATCTGTGCAACGAGCTGATACTGCTCTTGTTCCCCGGCGGCGGCGACGGCGACTGACTGCTCGTTCGTCACTGCTCATGCAGGATCCGCGCGAGCGTGCGGGCCATGACATCGCCGAGTGGGTGCTTCTTCGGCACGTAGTACAGGACCCCGCTGACCGCGTGCTCGAGTTCGAATGCTCGGGCACGAATCCACATCGCATCATCGGTCCCTATCGATCCGATGGCGCCGGCACATCGAGCGAGATCCTCGGCGAGGGAGGAGTCCGGTCGGTCGACCCGCCCTGTGGCCGCCCATGCATCGGTGCCATGGAGCCATCCGAGCACTGACCACGCGTGCGGAAACACCTCGTTCGGACGGCCGGCGTGGACGACTCTTGGTGTGGAGACGATCGATCCGATCTCTTCACGCTCGAGGAGTTCGAGTACTCGGAGCTCGCGGGCGGTGTCGGCTGCTGCCTCCGGATGCCTCGGTAGCCGGACTACCACGTCGGGTCCCGTCGAATGACGAAGCCGCCACATGGCATTGCTCGTGCCAGAGCTGCGCAGGCACTCGAGCGGCAATCCGGCCCAGGCCGGACACTCGGCCTCGAGGAGGGATCGAACGACCCACTCGCTGGTGTCGGGCTCGTCATCGTGGATCCGCTCGGTCACGATCATGAGCCTTGCAGAACCGGGATGCGTCCAGCCGTGAATCCTTCGACGAACCGCAGCTCTCATGTGGAGCCTTGCAATGCCGACCATATGTACGTGACTTAGCGTCTTCGCCGCGATCGAGTGTCGGGATACCGGCTCTGGGTCGTTCTCGTGGCCATTGCCGTAACGCCGCTGGCCGGCGTCGGATGGTTTGCGACCAACGACGTGATCGATGCCCGCGACGAACGAGAGCGTGCCGAACGCGTCAATGCGGCCGGCCAACGGTTGGTCGCCCTGTCCGAGCTGCGGACCCAACTCCTGAACGAGCGGAACTGGGAGACCTCCGCCCGCGGGATGGATCTGGCCGGCCTTCCGGCCGGACAGGTCGTGTTCCTGCTCGGAATCGATGTCCCGGGAGAACGTGACCGGGCTGCCGCGAACGTCGACGTGCTCATCGCCGCCGTCGGACAGCTTCTCGCCGATGTCGTCGCCTCGCGCGGCCTCGACCCCTGGTCCGGCGATGACGACGACGCTCCGTTTCCGGAGTCGGGTTCCGGCGATTCGATCGGCGTTGTTCGCGTCGTCTGAGTTGTTACTATCTGCGTAGGAGAAATTCGGTATCGTCCCTGCAACCGCAGACGACGGTGGCATTTTCGGAGCGCTCACATGACCACGGCAGAGAACCTCGACCTCGGCAAGTACCAGCTCGGCTGGTCTGATGAGGAGGACTACGTCTTCAAGCCCCAGAAGGGCCTGACCGAAGACATCCTGCGAGAGATGTCGTGGCTGAAGGGCGAGCCCGAGTGGATGCTCGACTTCCGCCTCAAGTCCTACAAGCGTTTCGGCCGCCGTGGCATGCCCATCTGGGGCGGCGACATGTCCGGCATCGACTTCGACGACATCTACTACTACATCAAGCCCAAGGGCGGCCTGAACGACGACTGGGACGAGGTCCCGGAGTCCATCAAGAACACCTACGAGAAGCTCGGCATCCCCGAGGCCGAGCGCAAGTACCTCGCCGGCGTCACCGCCCAGTACGAGAGCGAAGTGGTGTACCACCGCAACCGCGAGGACCTCGAGCAGCAGGGTGTCCTGTTCTGCGACATGGACACCGCGCTCAAGGAGTACCCGCAGCTCGTCAAGCAGTACTTCGGCAAGATCATTCCGCCGAACGACAACAAGTTCTCGTCACTCAACAGTTCGGCCTGGTCGGGCGGCTCGTTCATCTATGTGCCGCCCGGTGTGCAAGTGGAGATGCCGCTGCAGGCCTACTTCCGCATCAACGCGGAGAACATGGGCCAGTTCGAGCGCACGCTCATCATCGCCGACGAAGGCTCACAGGTTCACTACATCGAGGGTTGCTCGGCGCCGACCTACACGTCCGACTCGCTGCATTCCGCCGTGGTCGAGATCGTGGTGAAGCCCTCCGCTCGCGTCACCTACACCACCATCCAGAACTGGTCCGACAACGTCTACAACCTCGTCACCAAGCGGGCCTATGTCGAGGCCGAGGGCCACATGGAGTGGATCGACGGCAACATCGGCTCGAAGCTCACCATGAAGTACCCGGCCGTGGTGCTTGCCGGCCCCAAGGCATCGGGCGAGGTCCTCTCGGTCGCCTACGCAGGCCCGAACCAGCACCAGGACACCGGCGCCAAGATGATCCACGCTGCCCCGGAGACCACGTCGAAGATCGTGTCGAAGTCGATCTCCAAGGACGGCGGACGCACGTCGTACCGTGGCCTCATCCGGGTCGAGGACGACGCCTATGGCTGCAAGTCCCACGTCCAGTGCGACGCCCTGATCCTCGACGAGGACTCCATCTCCGACACCTATCCCTACATGGAGGTCGGTTCCGGGGATGCCGTCATCGGCCATGAAGCCACCGTGTCTCGCGTGGCCGACGATCAGCTCTTCTACCTCCAGAGCCGGGGGCTCACCGAGGAACAGGCGATGAGCATGGTCGTCAACGGCTTCATCGAGCCCATCACCCGCACCCTCCCCATGGAGTACGCGGTCGAATGGTCCCGCCTCATCGAACTCCAAATGGAGGGTTCCGTCGGCTAACGCACACTGGGGACAGCGTCTCGCTGCGACAACGCAGACCCCGCGTGACTTGTTTGCGGGACAGTCCGGCGGACTGTCGTTTCTCAGCTCCAAGCCTTGGCCGGGTCGTCGATCTCGGTGACGTCGTTGTCTTCGGCGAACGCGATGAACCGGTCGAAGCCCCGCAGGAACCAGCGGTCATGGGTGACGCAGACGACGGTGCCTTCGAAGATGTCGAGGCCGGCTTCGAGCGCCTCCGCCGAGGCCACATCGAGGTTGTCGGTGGGCTCGTCGAGCAGGAGGAGATTGGCGCCGTCGATCTCGAGTAGCAGGATCTGGAAACGAGCCTGCTGACCGCCCGACAGGGTCTCGAATGTCTGCTCGGCCTGCATATTGAGTTCGTAGCGACGGAGTCGGGCCATGGCGGAGGCGCGGGAGATGTCGCGCTTGGCGAGCACGTCCAGCAGTGTCTTGCCCATCAACTCGGGGTGATCATGGGTCTGGTTGAACAGGCCGGGCACGACACGAGCGCCGTGGCGCCATTCGCCCTGATGGGCGACGTCGCCGCCGGCCAGAAGGCGCAGGAAGTGGGACTTGCCGGTGCCGTTGCGCCCGACGACGGCCACCCGTTCGCCGAACCAGATCTCGAGGTCGAACGGGTAGGTGAGGTCGGTGAGTTCGAGCTCTTCGATGATCACCACGCGTTTGCCGGTGCGGCCACCCTCGAGACGCATGTTGATCTTCTGCTCGCGGGCGGCCTCGGGCGGCGGCCCGTCCTCTTCGAAATGGCGTAAACGCGTCTCGGCGGCGCGGGCGCGGCTCGCGTTGGCATCGCTCATGGCGGCGCGTCGTTTCTGCTCGCGCATGTGGTTGACGAGACGCTTGCGTTCCTCTGCCCAACGCCGCTGCTCGTCGTTGATCAACGCGATCCTGCGCTCACGTTCCTCGCGCCAGGTCTTGAACGATTCGCCGTGGGTCCAGGCCCCCTTGGCCTCGATGGTCACGACCTTGTGCGACGTGTCGGCCAGCAGCTCTCGATCGTGGCTCACGTAGAGGATCGTCTTCGGCGATGCGTTGAGGCGGTCGCTCAGCCAGTCCTTGCCCGGCACGTCGAGGAAGTTGTCGGGTTCGTCGAGGAGGAGCACATCGTGCTCGCTGCGCAGGAGGAGTTCGAGCGCGAGCCGCTTCTGCTCACCGCCGGAGAACGTCGACATGCGTCTCTGTTCGAGATCACGCCAGTCGAGGCCGACCACACGATGCGCGCACTCCTGCCAGAGGACCTCGATGTCGTAGCCGCCGGCGCTGCCCCAGTGTTCGAGCGCGGCGGCATAGCGCATGCCGTCGTCGTCGCCATCGGCCAGCCGCTGCTCGGCTCGGGCCAGTCGGTCGGCCGCCTCCACGATCTCGGGTGGCGCGAGCGAGAGATAGAGATCGCGAACGGTGGTGGAATTGTCGAGCGACCCCACGAGCTGGGTCATGACGCCGAGCGATCCGTCGATCGAGATCGTGCCCTCCCGCGCGGGGATGGCACCGGCGATCAGCCGCATCACGGTGGTCTTGCCCGCGCCGTTCGCCCCGACGAGTGCGACGTGCTCGCCATCCCCCACGCGGAAGGACACGTCGTCGAGCAGTGACTGTCCGCCGGGAATCGACCATCCGAGATGGCTCACCTGGATGGAACCCATCCGGCAACGCTAGCTGGCCCCCAGCTACTCGGACTCGGGATATGCAGCGAGGAAGAGCGCGAGCCGCACTGCGTCGGGGTCGTCGTCGGCATCGGAGGTGAACTCCTGCACGACCGACTCCAATCGAGCGACCAGTTCCCGCCTTCGGTCCTGCGTCAGCATGAGGTGGGCGAGCGAGAGCAGCGACTCCTCGTCGTCGACGCTGGGGGCGAAGGTGCCCTCCTCGACCTCGCGTTGTAGGCCGAGCTTCGCGGCGTCGAAGAGCGACCCGAGGGCCAACGAGAGTTCCCTGGGATCCAGTGACTCGAAGAACCGGGGCGGCACAGCGAGGTTGTGGGCGACGATCTGGTAGCGGCGTTCGGTCACCGCGGCCACCTTGCGAGTGGCGACCACCCTGATGATGCCGGCGTCTTCGAGGCGGCCGAAGTGGTGGGACAGTTCGATCGGGCGAACTCTCTCAAACAGCTCGGCCCGGCGATCGGCATCGTGGTGGGTCCTGTACTGGCGACACCGCTCCTCGCCTGGTGGGGGATCGAGGCCGTGCTCCTCGTCGACCTCGCCACCTTCGTCATCGGGATCGCCGCCGTCACGATGATCCGATTCGACGACGCCCCAGCCGTGGAGTCGGTCAGCGACGACGGGTCGTGGCGCGACATGTGGGCCTGGATGCTGCGACTGGGACGGCCCCTTCTCGTTCTCATGGCCATGGCGGCCATGCTCAACTTCACCCTTGCCTTCATCAACATCTCCGTACTCGCCGCCGCCACGACCCTCGCCGGCACGGCGAAGGCGGGACTCGTTCTCGGGGTCGGTGGCGTGGCGATGGTCGTCGGCAGCCTCGTGTCCGCCACGAAGGAGATTCCCGACGATCGGGTCGGCCGCATCGCGGCGGGCCTCACCGCCATCGGCGTGGGGCTCATCGCGGCGGGAAGCCGGCCGTCAGCGTGGGTGCTGAGCGCGGGCGTGGCCGTCGCGCTCGGCACGGTGCCGATGGTGATGGCCTCGATGTCGTCGATCTACAACGAACGGGTGCCGCCACAGATGCAGGGTCGGGTCTTTGCGCTGCGACTGGGACTGAGCAACGTTCTGCAACCCGTCGGCTCACTGCTTGCCGGCGTCACGATCGTGCACGTGGCCGGCCCCGCGGTCACCGAGGGTGTGCTCGCCGGTTCGGTGGGCCGGATCACCGGCACGGGGCCATCGAGTGGGCCGGCCGCCGTGCTCCTCGTCGGAGGCCTCGCGATCCTCGCCGTCGCCCTCCTCATGGCACGGCGGCGGGGCATGCTGGACGAGTCCGCTGCCAATTGCGTCGACCAGGCCGAGCCGGCTGTGCTCGAGTCGGCCGGTGCATCCCGGGTGCCCGGCTGAGCTCGGCCCACACTGGTCGCCATGGATGGCGAGTGGACCGCGCACGGCGAACGATCGATCTATGAGTCGGACTGGATGTCCTTGCGCATGGTCGACGTGGAGACGCCGTCGGGCAGGCGTTTCGATCACCATGTCGTTCGAATGCCCAACGACGCAGCCGGCGCGCTCATCGTGGTGGATGAAGCCGCGTTGTTGATCTGGCGCCACCGCTTCGTCACCGATTCCTGGGGCTGGGAGATCCCGGCGGGGCGCATCGACCCGGGCGAGTCCGTCGCGGAGGCCGCCGCACGCGAGTGCCTGGAGGAGACCGGCTGGCGGCCCGGCCCGACCGAGCCGTTCATCTCATGGTGCCCGGCCAACGGGTCGGTCGATCTGCGCTTCCATGTCGAACGGGCGATCGAGGCGGTCAGGGTCGGGGATCCGACGGATCCTGACGAGGCGGCTGAGATCGCGTGGGTTCCGTTGGACGAGGTCCCTGCCCTGCTGAAGTCCGGCGAGATCGGCGACGGCTTGTCGGTCGTGGCGCTCCTGGCCGAACTGGCCGGGATCTGAGAAAGCACGATGGGGTCTGTCCCCAGCGTGCTTTCTGAGCGGTGCCGCAAGCGGCGGCGCGTGCGCCACAATGGACGCCATGCCGATGCGCCAGGACTGCAAGTTCTTCGAGTCACGCACGTACGCCAATGGCGACACGGTGCGAAAATGCGACCTCGACCTTGCCCCCGAGGCGCCCTGGCGATGTCCGGCCGATTGTCCGGCCTACACCCGGCGCATGGCCGACGTGAACTGGGCCCACGGCTCGCTCGTCACTCCGGAGACCCCGCCCGAGCCGAAGAGCCTGGGCGAGGACGACTCGATCGCTGCTCTCCTGGACGCGGCCGAAGACATCATCAATGATGCGGTGCCGGGTACGATCGCCGATCTCGAGGCCGAGCGGAAGAAGCGCTCGAAGAAGGGTCTGCGTCTCCCCGGCAATGGCGGCAAGTCCAAGGCCGGAAAGCAGAAGTCCTCCCGGTTCGGGTCGGCCAAGCCGAAGTCGCCCGGGAAGCCGGGAAAGCAGAAGCCGCCGAAGAACCCCGGTGAAGGACTCGGCGAGCGAATGCGTCGCCGCTACCGCGAGGGCCAGTAACCGGCTGAATCAGCTGGATTCTCTCGTTGGGGATTAGCACTACCCAGGTAGTATTAATCCCCGTGTCATCGACCTTTTCCCCCGATGCCGCACGGGAGATCTCCGGACCACAATGGTTGGTGGATCGCCGGGTTGCGGCTGCTGTAGCGCTGGAAGAACGCGCCTTCCCCACGGTCTCTCAGGAGGAGTGGCGGTACAGCCCGATCGCCGAGCTCGATCTCGATGCGTTCTCACCATCCACCACGTTCGGCGACGCCCCGATGGCCCGACTCGATGTCGAGCCGGCTGCCATCGTGCGCTGCGTCAACGGCAAGGTCGTCTCGATCGAGATCGACGACGCCCTCGTCGATCAGGGTGTCTTCGTCGGACTCCTGACCGATCACGCCGACGGCGAAGCCGCTCTCGGGTCGGTCTCGGCCGAGGCCGGCGACTACTTCACCGACCTCAATGACGCCTTCACGCCGCATCCCGTGCTGGTCGAGATACCGCGCGGCGTCAGCGTCGAGCAACCGATCGTGATAACCCATCACGCTGCGGGCGATCACGGCGCCACGTTCTCTCGTCTCGTCGTTCGAGTCGGCGAGAATGCCGAGGCGACGATCCTCGACCAGTATTCGTCCGACGACGGCGACGTGATCCTCGCCTGCCCGGTCGTCGAGCTCGACGTGGCCCAGGCCGGTCGCCTCGGCTACCTCAACATCCAGGAACTCGGCGACTCCACGTGGCAGATCACCTCCCAGCTCGCCCGGGTCGAACGTGATGCCACGATCTCTGCCGGCGCTGCCGCGTTCGGCGGCGCCTATGCCCGGAGCCGAGCCGACACCCGGCTCGTCGGTCGAGGCGCCCACGGTGACCTCCAGGCCCTCTACTTCGGTGACGAGAGTCAAACCCTCGACTTCCGCACCTACCAGGACCATGTGGCACCCGACACCACGTCCAACCTGCTCTACAAGGGTGTCGTGGCCAGCAAGGCCCGAAGCATCTACACCGGCCTCATTCGGGTTCGGCCCGATGCGCGAGGCACCAACGCCTACCAGACCAACCGCAACCTCAAGCTGAGCGACGACGCCTGGGCCGAGTCGGTGCCCAACCTCGAGATCGAGAACAACGACGTCCGGTGCAGCCACGCTTCCACGGTGAGTCCGGTCGACGACGATCAGCGCTTCTACCTCGAGAGTCGGGGCGTCCCGACCGGTGAGGCCGAGCGGTTGATCGTGGCGGGCTTCCTCGACGAAGTCGTCACCGAGCTGGCGGTTCCCTCCGCAGCCCAGGGACTTCGTCGCTCGATCGCCGCCAAGCTGGCCCGCCAGCGAGAACAGGCGGCCGGCGAATGACCGTCCACGATCTCTTCTCCCTCGATGAGTTCGAGGCCGGCACGGCTCGCAAGGTCGAGATCGACGGACGCGAGATCGCTCTGGTTCGCATCGAGGACGACGTCTACGCACTCGGCGACACGTGCAGCCACGACGATGTCTCCCTCTCGGAGGGTTTCGTCGAAGAAGACGAATGTGCCATCGAGTGCTCCAAACACGGCGCCCTCTTCGATCTCAGGACCGGTGAGCCGCTGAGCCTTCCTGCCGTTCGCCCCGTCCCGGTGTACGACGTCGCCGTGGTCGACGGTCGGGTCCATCTCACCGTCGACGCCGCCCCAGAGGAATCAACATGAGCGAACTCATCATCGAAGGGCTCCGTGCCTCGGTCGAAGGTCAGGAGATCCTCAAGGGCGTCGACCTCGTCGTGAAGTCGGGCGAGGTCGCGGCCGTCATGGGTCCGAACGGTTCCGGCAAGTCCACACTCTCCCATGTCATCGCCGGTCGTCCCGGCTACGAGGTGACCGGTGGCTCGGTTCGTATCGACGATGTCGAGCTGCTGGCTCTCCCGACCTGGCAGCGGGCCCAGGCCGGACTGTTCCTCGCCATGCAGTACCCGACGGAGGTCCCCGGCGTGGCGTTGCGCGACCTGCTGCAGGCGTCGGCCAGCACCTCCGATGACCCCGACGAGATCGACGCTCGTATGCGAGAAGAAGCCGAGCGCATCGGGTTCGGCGCCCAGTTCCTCGAGCGTCCCCTCAACGTCGACCTCTCCGGTGGCGAGAAGAAGCGCAACGAGACGCTTCAGCTCGGCGTCCTCCGTCCCAAGTTCGCCATCCTCGACGAACTCGACTCCGGTCTCGACGTCGACGCCCTCCGCATGGTGAGCGCCCGCATCGAGCAGGCGACGGAGGAGGACAGTCTCGGTGTGCTCGCCATCACCCACTACTCGCGACTCTTCGAGGAGTTGAGCCCCGACACGGTGCATGTGTTCGCCGACGGTCGCATCCAGGAGACCGGTGGCCCGAAGCTCGCCACCGAACTCGAGGAGACCGGGTACGAGCGCTGGGTGCAGCCTGTTGCGGCGGCTCAGCCGTCAGCGGGCCTGCCTGACGATCCGTTCGCCGACCCCTTCGCGTAGGTCACGTCGACCACGATCCGGCTTCGGTCGCCGGCCAGCCCGAAGACCGGGAGACCCGTCGAGGCGGGCCCGGGCTTGGTGTAGTAGCCGTTGCGCACGGTCATGTTGTCGTGCAGTTCTTCGGCCGAACTCCCGCCGACGTAGAGCGATGTGGCCTTGACCACCGCGTCGAAGTCGACCCCGTGGGCGCCGAGCCGCTGCTCGATGCCGGCCATGATCTGGCGGGTCTGCTCGACCAGTCCCGCGGACGTGTCGACCGATCGAGCCTGAACCCAGCCGAAACGGTGTGACCGCGACCCGGTGATGATCACGGGACCGATCGACTCCACCGGCTCCTGGACGGTCGAGTCGGTGGTGAACACGAGCCGGCCGTTGGCCGACGCCGCGCCTCGCCCTGCTGTTGTGACGGCCCCGGCGTCAGGGAGGAGCCCGTGGGCGGCAGCGACGGTGGTGACTTCGCCGAGTACCTCGTCGGGAGCCGTCCAGTGGGCGCTCAACAGGGCGGAGGTGTCTACGTCGACAGCCGACAGGACGTCGTCGAGCCGGTACTCCCCACTGTTGATCGACACCCAGGCCATTTCGGCGTCTCGTCGTATCGAGACACCCGGCGCCGTCGGTGATGCCGGCCCGAGGGCGCCGCAGAACACGTCGACCTCGAGGACCACGCCGTCGTAGTAGAAGTGCGGTACCGCAACGACATCGAGGATGACGTCGGGCGAAAGCGCTGCCCGAAACGCGGAGCACATCGCGTCCGCGTCGGCCATGTGGCCGGCGTGGGTGAACAGCACGAGGCGGGCCACATCAGCCGGCGCCATGCCGGCGCGGCCGATGATCTCGGCGACATGGCCGGCCACGATCTGGCTCTGGGCGACGAGGTCGCCCGCGGCGAGCACGTTGGCATCCCGATCGAGAGCGAGCTGGCCGCAACTCCACGCCTGGTCGCCGTCACGAACGAGGAACGAATACGGCACGTCGATTGCCATGTTCCAGAGGTCCTCGAAGGGAACGAAGTGTCGCGTCACTCCGTGACTCCGACGGCCACGCGGAACAGCCGTCCGCGGCCGGGCAGTGTCTGATCGGCGCCTGCTGACCGCAGGGCGCCCCAGGCCAGCGCGTGATTGCTCGTCACGACCGGAACGCCGAGTGCGTCCTCCAGCGGCTGCACGATGGCGTTTGTGAGCCAACCCGTGCACGAGATGAACAGGCCGTCACTGTGGGGATCGAAGACGTCCCGTGCCGCCGAGGCGATCCGATCGGGATCGACCCGGTTCATCTCGGGGTCACCGTCGAGGTCGAATGTCGCCACGTGGTCGAGCGAGAACCCGGCCTCCTCGAAATGCTCGGCGACCATGTGGGTCGTGCTCATGAGATACGGCGTGAGAAGCGAGAGACGCGAGCATCCCAGCAAACGGAGGCCATCGATCGCCGCGCCGATCGGCGTGACCACCGGAACGCCGGGGCGAACCCGGGCGATCTCGGCACACAGTCGCTTCTCGCCGACGGCCACGGTCCCTGAGGTGCAGGAGAAGCTGATCGACCCGAGCGGCTGACCCGGCAGGAGTGTTTCCGTGCCGGCGGCAACATCACTGATCAGGCAGGCCAAGGTCTCCGGTGAGGCGACCGGGGCGAACGGGATCCTGGTGGCATGAACCTCGACGCCGTCGACGCCGTCCAGAAAAGCCCGGAAGTCGAGGAGGCTGGCGCGGTCGGTGGCGAGGCCGAGGAACCCCAGTGAGGCCAGCGGGTTGATCGTTTCCCGGAATTCGGGGGTGAGCCGCTGGATCGGTCGATCTCGCATCCTGGCATCCTCGTACACGGGTGGGCGTGGCACAATCACCGCCATGAGTGGAACCGTCCTGAGCGAACCCGAGATCGATGCCCTGCTGGATCAACATCCCGATTGGGCCCGTGAGGATGGGGGCCTCGAGCGCACCTTCGAGTTCGGGTCGTTCGTCGTGGCGTTCAGCTTCATGTCGAGTGTGGCGCGGATCAGCGAGGAGCTCTTTCACCACCCGGAATGGAGCAATGTCTACGGCACCGTGCGGGTGCGAATCACCGACCATGATGCCGGCGGGCTCTCGACCCTCGACCGCACATGGATCGAACGGGTTGACGCTCTCGGCTGAGCGCGAGAGGCAACCCGGCTAGAGGTCCGAGACGGGGAGCTCCCAGGGCCCGGAGTTCGGCGCGAGCTCCTCGGCAAACGGGGCATCGACCGATGCGTAGAGCTTCACCGATGTGGCCGTCTGCAGCCCGTAGTAGACGAACTGGCCGACGAGATTGATCAGGATGCCGATGATCGGGATCAGGTTGACGACACCGAGGCCGAGATTGATGGCGAAGAGGATCAGGTTCACCACCAGAACGCGACCCGCCACGGTGCCCCACTGAGGCTTCACGATTGCGAGGGCGGTACGGAACGGAGGCTTGTCGGTCGGGCCCACGAAGAGACCGCCACCGGCGATCGTCATGATCGGGAAGAAGTAGATGACCACGGCGAGGGTGAGAGGAACGACGAGGAACAGCAGTGCCGGGGACACGGCAATCGCCAGAACCCAGAGCAGAACGAGGGGAAGAAAGCCGACGAGGCCCCAGAGGAGGCTGATGCCGATCCAACGCCCAACGCGGCGGAAGGCGAGCCCGAAGCACTGGCCGGCACCCATTGGCTCACCATGGTGGCGCGCTCCGAGCAGGAGTGTTGCGGCGCCCATTCCGAGGACGGTGACGACCCAGACCAGAACCACGCCGATCCCGGCCAGGATGAAGAACGAGGCCGAAGCGTCGAAGTCGATGCTGTCGATGTAGGCACGGTCCAGAGGATCGTTGTCGGCATCGAATCCCGGCTGCATCACTCGATCGATGATGTCGAAGATGTCGGGATCGAGTGCCGACGCCGCGGCGACGACGATCAGCAGGGCACCAGCGATGAATCCCACGAAGGTCAGCGCGCCGATGCCGAGAAGTGAGGTCCAGTTGTCCTTGAAGAGTTCCCACGCGGACCCGATGATGCCCGCGCCGCTCCTGTCCTCGTACTTGGGTGGCCCTGCCTTCGGCGAGTGGTGGTCGGTCCACTGGCTGCCGTCCCAGTAGCGGTACATGGCCGGATTCTCCGGATCATCGAACCAGCCGGCGGGAGGAAGACTCATAGTCGGCGAGGGTAGTGGGTCACCCCCGTAGAATCGGAGCATGGCCCCTGAGAAGTTCGAAGAGTTCGTCGATCCGGTCGACGGCACCCACTGGACGGTCGACATGGGCTTTCTGGGCTCACGCTGGCGGTGCGTCTGGGGGGCGGGGTGCCAGGGAATCCTCGATGACCCGGCGGAGGAGCTCCAGCAGGGCTGCTGCTCGGTTGGTGTGGAGTTGTTCGATGACGATGAGGCCATGCTGATCTCCGCGCTGGCCCCGACGATCGATCCCGAGCGTTGGCAGTTCTGGTCGGTTGCGGCCGAGTCCGGGATCTTTCGTGATGAGAAGCGAAACCACACGGCGCTGGTGGAGGGCGCCTGCATATTCCTGAACCGTGTGGGCTTCGCCGGCGGGGCTGGTTGTGCGCTCCACCTGCAGGCCGAGGCGGACGGTGAGCGCCCGATGGACTGGAAGCCTGCCGTGTGCTGGCAGCTCCCGCTGCGGGCCGAAGGCGCGGACGGCGAGGCGGCAACCCTCCGGCGGTGGTCACGCGCCGACTGGGGGAGTGATGCCACGATGGCGTGGTGCTGCACCGAGGAGTCGGCCGCGTTCGTAGGGGATCAGCCCACGGCCGAGACGTTGGCGGGTGAACTCGAAGCCCTCGTCGGCCCCGAGGTCGCGGTGTTGATCACGGAACGGGCCCGGCAGCGCTTTCCGGCGGATTCGGAATAGCCAGATACGCCTCGGCGGGGATCCGAACGAGCCCGGCCAGGCCGAGCGCAGTCCGGTCGTCGTCACACAGGTCGCCAATCGATCGCTGCACGGCCTCGAAGATCGCGTCGACGTCGTTGCCGAGCGCGGTGACGAGCGGAAGACCCGGCGTCGGCTCGGTCCACTCGAGGACGCGGAGCGCGGCGGCGAACTCCTCGTGTTGTTGCATCAACCGCCACGAGACGGCGTCGAGGGCGGCGATGTCGGCGTGGCCCCCGGCGACCGCACGAGCCGATTCCAGGTGCTGTCCGGTGTGGAGCAGATCATCGAACCACCAGCCCCGTTTGGTGAGGTGGTTGTAGGGCGCCGCGAATCCGGATTGGGAGAAGGTCTGGTTGTAGGCGAATCGAGCGTTGCTGAACTCGTCGAGCATCGCGCGCTCGTCGTCCGTCCGGACCATGAACGGGCTGTTGTAGTAGCCCGGCGCGCAGTCGTCGATTCCGAAATCGGGTGTTCCGACGATGGCGACCTCGCCGTGCAGCCACAGTCGGTACGGCATGCCGCAGGTCTGGCTCAGCACGAGGTCGGGGCTGCGCCAGACCTCGAACTCCTCGGCGTCCTGTGAGAGCGATTCGGGACTGTCGATTCCGGCGGCGGCGAGGTTGGCTCGGATCAGTGACCAGTAGCGCTCGTGCACCCCGTCGAGCTCCGGCCGGCGATACATCATCAGGTTGGCGATCATCAGTCGTCTCCCATTCCTCGGCACATGCACGACGATGTGATCGACGTGTCCGTCTTGGCCAGAGCGGCGTCGAGACGAGCCTGGAGAGCCGCCAGCTCGGCGGACTCGCCACGTCGGGCGACACACTCGACAAGGCCGTGGAGCGCCCACACATTGTCGAGATGTTGCGCGCATCGCTGTAGGCCCGGATCGAGTCCGAGGTCGGCACGGCAGACCGCCTCGGCCTCGTCGTAGTGGCCCTGTTCGGTCAGTAGCGCGGCGAGGGCGTGCCGCGGCGGGTGCATCCATGCCCACGGCTCGGTGTAGGCGAGGTCGTCGTCGCGCTGCACGGCTTCGCGCAGGCTCGCGAAGGCGATGTCGTGGTTGCCTCGGTGGTATTCGACCTCGCCGTCGAGCATCTTCTCACCCACGCCGAGAACGTCGACCGCAGCATTGTTGAAGAAGCGTCGATCGGCCGGGATCCGTGCGACGGCGTCGGCGAACCGGGCCCGCTCGGCGTCGGCGGCCTCGAAGTTCTTCAGTGTGGCCAGGGCGATGCCCTTGGCGTAGTGGTGCATCGCCGTCGACACGCAGTACAGGTCGGCATCGCCTGGCATGGGCTCGTCGACGATGTCTCGCCACCGCCCGAAGCGCACCAGCACATGCATCTTCATGGAGTAGTAGCCCTCCATGGTGACGGCGAGCTGTGGTTTGTCGCTCACTCCGAGCACGTCCGGAGTGAGGGTGGCACACATCTTGGTCGCCGCAGCCATGGCCGGTTCGAACTGGCCGAGGAGCATGCACGTGTACATCATCAGATGGAGGTTGTGGCAGCGGGCGGCGGTGTAGAAGTTGAACGGGCCGGCGTACTCGACGTACAGGTCGTCAGCCGCGATCGCTCTCTCGCTCGCGATCTTCGCCTTCTCGTACTCACCGCACAGCACATAGGTGTGGCCGGGCATGTGGTTCATGTGCCCCGCATCGGGGCACATGTCGCCGAGGAGATCGGCCGCTCGCATCGAACGCTCCGGCTCGTTCGACATCTCGGTGGCGTGGATGTGAAGGTGCAGGATCGCCGGATGCTGGGGCTCGCCGGCCTCGTCTTTCAGTTTCATGGATCGTTCGAGAACCTCCAACGCTTGGAGCGTGTCAGCCCCTTCGGTCGGCGTGCCTCGCTTCACGTCCCACAGTTGCCACGGCGTGCGGGTGATCGCCGCCTCGACGAACACGGCCATCACGTCGTGGTCATCGGGGAACCGGCGATAGACGTCCCGCATGGCATCGGCGTAGTCGTCGTCCCAGCGGTCGAACTCCGCACCGGACACACCGTGCGGTACTTGGAACCGCATCGCCATGGCTTCGACCAATGCGTTCTCGATTGGTGGTGCGGTGTGCGCTCGCTCCCGGGCCGCCGCGATGTGGCCGTAGCCGAACGCTGTGGCCGCGTCAGCCTCGGCCTCGCTGAACTGGCGCCACACATTGTTGAGGAACGGCCCGACGCCGAGTGCAGCGCCCCAATGGGCCATCACACAGTCCGGATCGTGCTCGAGTGCTCGCTCGAAACACCGGATGCCTTCTTCGTGGTTGAAGCCGTAGACCCAGTTCAGCCCGAGATCGAACCAGCGCTGAGCTTCCGCTGACGTTGTCGAGATCTGTCTCGTGTGTCTGCCGAGGTCGAAACGGTCCATCGCAGGTGGACGCTACCGCTCGACCGGGTCGCCGATCTCAACAGGCCCACCGCTCAGGACACGACAGATGACGCCCGCCCGTCGCCGGAGTGCATCCTTGGCGCCTCGCCCGAGCTCGTCGTCGAGCAGCTTGCACGGCGCCGCGATTCCTACGACCTCGAGCTCCACCACACCGATCGTCCAGCGGTGACCCGGGGTCGTGGGGACGGGTCCGACGTCGATGGTGATGTTGCGACGAGTGAGCAGCGGATCGATGGGCGCGCCGAACTTCTCCGACGCCTCCGCCAGATCCGACGCGCTCTGGACACTGACCTGGCGGTGGCGCGAGCCGTGACACCGGTCACCGACAATGCCGGCTGCCGTCTCGACCTCGATGCGCTCGACCGCCCGCATGCCGAGTCGGGTCGCCTTGGCGATCTGCAGGCCGATGACCACGGGCATGGAATCCACCGCTCAGGTGATGGGGGAGGCCTCGTCGAGGGCCTGGGCGAGCGTGTTCCAGCTGAGCGTGGCGCACTTGATTCGCACGGGGAACTTCACCACACCCTTGAGTGCTTCGAGGTCGCCGAGCTTCGTGTCGCCGGAATCGATCGAGAGCTCGATTCCCATGTCGGCCTCGGTGCCGTCGCCGCCGATCTCGCCTTCGTGGATCGACATGAGGCCCTTGAACGCCCCGATCAGCTTGCGAGCCTCGGGCACGGTCTTGCCCTTCACCGCGGCCGACATCATCGACGCCGACGACTGGCTGATCGAGCAACCCTGGCCGCCGATGGCGATGTCGGTGATGGTGCCGTCGTCCTCCACGTCGATGTAGACGATGATCTCGTCGCCACAGAGCGGGTTGAATCCCTCGGTCTTCACCGCGGGTGGTGACTCCAACTCGCCTCGGTTTCGAGGAGAACGGTAGTGGTCGAGGATGATCTCTCGGTAGAGGTCTTCGAGGCCAGGCATGCTGATCCTTAGAACGAGAAGATGTCGGACGCCTCATCGAGCGTCTCGGCGAGCAGATCGATATCCGACTCGTCGTTGTAGATGTACAACGAGACCCGGCTGGTGGCGGGGACGCCAAGCGTTTGCAGCAAGGGTTTGGCGCAGTGATGTCCGGCGCGCACGCAGATGCCCTTCTGGTCGAGCACCTGGGCGACATCGTGGGGATGCACCTGGTCGTAGACGAACGACAGCACGCCGCCGCGCTCGGCGGGTTCGGACGGGCCGTGGATCGTGATCTTGTCGCCGTGACGTTCCTTCAGCGTGCGCAGGGCGTAGGCGGTGAGCTCGACTTCGTGCTTTCGCACTTCGTCCATGCCGATCTCATTGAGGTAGTCGATGGCGGCGCCGAGGCCGACGGCTTCGGCCACCATCGGCGTGCCGGCTTCGAACTTCCAGGGAAGCTCGTTGCAGGTGAAGCCCTCCTTGGTGACATGCAGAATCATTTCGCCGCCTCCGAGGAACGGCGGCATGGCTTCGAGGATCTCCTCGTGCGCCCACAGCACGCCGATGCCCATCGGGCCGAGCATCTTGTGGCCGGTGAAGACGAGGAAGTCGGCGCCCATGGCCTGGACGTCGGTGGGGACGTGAGGCACGTACTGGCTGGCGTCGACGGCGATCAGCGCACCGTGGGCATGGGCAGCCTCGGCCAGGCGCTCGATCGGGTTGATCGTGCCGAGCACATTGCTCATCGCAGTGACGGACAACAACTTGGCGCCGTCGAGCAGTTCGTCGAGGTTGCTCAGATCGAGGTGGCCGTCGTCGCCGACCGGGATCCACCGCAGTTCGATGCCCTTCTCGGCCGCGAGCATGTGCCACGGGACGATGTTGGCGTGGTGCTCCATCTCGGAGATGACGACGACGTCGCCGTCGCCGAGGTTGGCTCCACCCCACGAGCGGGCCAGCAGATTCATCGCCTCGGTGGCGTTCTTGGTGAACACGACCTCCTTGGTGGCGGGCGCATTGATGAACGCGGCGACCTTCTTGCGAGCGCCCTCGATGGCGTCGGTGGCCTTGACCGCGATTTCATAGGAGCCGCGATGCACGTTGGCATTGATGGTCTCGTAGTAGGTCGACATGGCGTCGATGACCTGCTGCGGCTTCTGCGATGTGTTGCCGGAGTCGAGATAGACGAGCGGCGTGCCGTGGACCTCTTGGTCCAGTACCGGGAAGTCGGCCTTCACTGCCACCCAATCGGTCATGCCGACACTCCGAAGCGTTCGTAGCCTTCCCGCTCCAACCGTTGGGCGAGCTCGGGTCCGCCGGTCTCGACGATACGGCCGTCGATGATGACGTGGACACGGTCGGGCTGCAGTTCGTCGAGCAGGCGCTGGTAGTGGGTGATGGCGAGGACACCGAGTTCCGGGCGATCGCGGCGCACCTCCTGGACGCCGCGGCTCACGACACGAAGGGCATCGATGTCGAGGCCGGAGTCGGTCTCGTCGAGGATCGCCATCTCGGGTTCGAGGATCGCCATCTGGAGGATCTCGTTGCGCTTCTTCTCGCCGCCGGAGAAACCCTCGTTGAGGTAGCGGTCGGCGAACGATTCGTCCATCTCCAGGCGCTCCATCCATTCCATGATGGCAAGGCGTAGTTCGAGCACCGAGAGGTCGATGCCCTTGCGGGCCGAGAGCGACTGACGCAGGAAGTTGAGCACCGAGACGCCGGGGATCTCCTGGGGGTACTGAAAGGCCAGGAACATGCCGGCCTTGCCGCGCTCGTCGGCGGGCCACTCGGTGACGTCTTCGCCACGGAAGTGGATCGAACCGGCGGTGACCTCGTACTCGGGGCTGCCGAGGAGCACGCTGGCGAGCGTGGACTTACCGCTGCCATTGGGGCCCATCAGGGCGTGGACTTCACCGATGCCGACCGTGAGATCGACACCCTTCAGGATCTCAACGCCGCCTTCGACGGTGCTGGCGTGCAGGCCCTTGATTTCGAACAGGGGAGCGTCGGACATGAGCGAAAGTCTATGCGTGCGGTCGGGTTTGTCCTACGGCCATAGTGCTAATTCATCCCGGTCGTCGGGCCGTGTACAGGACCCGGCGAAGCAGCCCTTCCTCTGCAGCGTCGAGCGTGACCTGTCGATTGGTGACCCGGTCCTCGAAAGCCTGGTCGCCCATCGCGGCTTGGAGACCGTCCTGGTGGCGAAGGCTGGCATCGATCCAGTGCCGCTGGGTGGTTCGGTACTCCGTCGTCAGGTCGGTGGCGGTGATGGCTTCGAACCGCAACGACTGGAGGATGCTGACATAGCTCGTCGGCATCGCTACGCCGGGCGGGCCGGCCGCGTTCGCCCGCCGACGATCGGCCTTGCTGAGACCCGGTGCCGCCTCGATGGTGAGGAAGGCGGTGCGTCCGCCCGGTTTGAGGATCCGTCGACATGCACTCAACACGGAGCGCTTTCGGGTGAGTCAACACAAGACGTCGCCGTGCACGATCGCATCGACCGATCGGCTGCGGAGCGGGATTGCCTCGGCGTCGGCCTGAATGGCGGCGGATGGTGGCTCGAGACAGTCGGCGACGATCCGGTCTCGTGCCGTGGCGCTGCCCTCGCCCACGGGGTCGATACTCAGGACGCTGCACCCGGTGCTCGCTGCCATGTAGAGGCCGGGCCATCCGCATCCGGCACCGAGGTCGACCAGGATCTTTCCCGGCTCGAGCCCGAGGGCGGCACTCATTCGGTCGGCCTGGGCGATCGTGGTGTAGCCGTTGGCCTGGTAGTCGCTGCCGAGGACCTCCAGCTCAGTGGCCAGTTGGGACGGGTTGGCCGACACGCTGTAGCGCTGCGCGAAACGCTCCGGATCGTCGGCGTTGTCGGTGCGCATCGGCTACGGCCGGGCCGCCAGGAGGGGCCAGGGGCGTTCACGTTCCCAGGCGAGTGACAGATCGAGGAGGAGATCCTCCCGATGATGCGGGGCGAGGATCTGCAGGCTGATGGGCAGGCCATCGCTCGACAGCCCGACCGGGAGAGCGGCAGCCGGGTTGCCGAAGATGTTGGACGGCGCCGTGAGGGCGCCATTGTTGCTCGACTTCGCCTCGACTCCCTCGAAGACGCTCGGCAGCCAGCCCTCCGCATCGAATGCCGGGGCCGGGTTGGTGGCGGCGAGCACGATGTCGACGTCGCGGAACATGGCGGCCATCGCGTTGTTCAGGTCGACCCGTCGGGACTCGGCGCGGGCCATGGCGTCGAGGTCGAGGTGCTCCTCGCTGCGTTCGAGCCCGACACGCATCGCGCCCGTCAGGTCGGCGGCGGCGCTCGGCCAGCGGTCGCCCAGGGTGACCCGGTTGCCGATCGTGCCGGTGAGTCCCCAGGCACCCATGATGTTGGGGAGGTGGAGGTCGATCTCGACACGCCTCATGCCGGTGAGGGCGATGAGCTCTTCGGCCGCACCAGTGATCAACTCCGTGGTCTCGGGGCCGACGACGGCGCAGCCGAGGTCGACCACGACGGCGACTCGAAGCGACCCGACCTCGTCGGCGTGTGAACCGAGTCCGGCCTCGTAGCCCTCGACGCGGGGGAGCGACTTGGGATCACCGAGATCGAAGCCGTTGGTGACGTCGAGGAATCGGGCGGAGTCGCGGACGCTGCGGCTCACGCTTCCCTCGACGGACGTGGCGTTGCCGAGGATGATGCCCGGGCCGCGGGGTATCCGTCCGTACGTGGACTTCAGGCCGTACAGACCACAGAAGCCGGCGGGGATCCGGATCGAGCCGCCCCCGTCGCTGGCGGTGGCCAGGGTGAACAGACCGCCGGCGACTCCAGCCGCCGAACCGCCGCTGCTGCCGCCGGGGGTGCGCTCGGGGTTCCACGGGTTGCGGGTGGCGCCGTGGAGCCTGGTGGTGGTCTGGTTCGTGCCGCCGAACTCGCTCGACGTCGTCTGAACGGCGGCGACCGCGCCGGCGGCCTTCAGCCGGCGCACGGACACGGAGTCCTCGGCGAAAGTCCGGTCTGCCAGGGGCACCGAACCGGCCGCTGCCGGCCAGCCAGCGACGGCCAGGAGTTCCTTGATCGCCAGGGGCACGCCGCCGAACGGCTTGGTGACGTCGGCGGTGGCGGCGGCCTGGTGGGCGGCCTCGGCGTCGATGTGGCAGACGGCATTGAGGTCGCTGGCATCCACCGCGGCGAGGGTGGCGTCGAGCTCGTCGGTCGGGGTGTGATCGCCGGCGCGGAAGGCGTCGACCAGGCTGACGACGTCGCCGGTCCATGGGGTGTCGGGCATGGAAAGGAATCCTACTTCGGAATTGTAGGGCAAACATGTGTTCGTGTACGGTGAAGCTCATGTTCGAGACGGCGCGAGAGGATCTGAGTCGGGTGGTTGTCGCCGGTCTGTCGCGTTCAGGGCTGGAATCGTTGGTTGCGGAGCTGTCGTCGTTGGAGTCCTCGGCGCACAAGGCCAAGAAGTCGGCCAGGACCGCAACGAAGCTGGCGTCGATGCCCAAGACGCGCGAGAAGCTGGCGCAGGGGATGATCTCTGAGGAACATGCGGATGCCGTCGCCGGTGCGGCGGAGACGGTCGATGATGCGGGGGCTGCCGACGAGGCGCTGTCGGGCACGGCTGAGCGGTTGCCGGCGGACTTGTTCGAGAAGAAGGCCAAGGAGTGGGCCGACAGGAATCGAGCCGATGCCGGTGAGGATGCTCACGCTCGGCAGCGTCGGCACCGTCATCTGCGCCGCTTCGAAGGCGATCACGGGGCGTTCGCCATGGTGGGCGCGACGGACTCCACCGAGGGCAAGCAGTTGTGGGATCTGATCGAATCCGAAACCGACTCGCTGTGGCGCGACGACGGAGGCCGCGACTCGGTGGACAAGATCAGCTCGCGCACCGGCGACCAGCGTCGATGGGACGCATTGGTCGGGCTGGTCAAGCGCGGCGCGGGCATGACGCCAGCTGCCGCGGTCGGGAAGCACGTCAAGGCGCCGCCCCCGAAGTATCAGGGCTGCGTCGTGATCCCCGTTGAGCGCTACCTCGACGGACCCGCGAGCGGGGCTCGCGCCGAACTGATCGGATCAGGCCCCCTGCCCGACTCCGTGTTCGAGCGCATGCGGTGCGACATGGCCCTGGCCGCGTTGATCGTCAACGCTGATGGTGACCCGCTCTGGATGGGCCGGCAAGTCCTCACCGCCACGCCGGCGCAATGGCGAGCCCTCATCGTGCGAGACCGGGGCTGTGTGGTGTGCGGCGCCGACCCTTCACGATGCGCCGCACACCACATCAGATTCTGGGAAGACCACGGCGACCCCGACATCACCAACCTCGTCTTGTTGTGCGTCGAACACCATCACCTCCTCCACAAGCACGAGCTGGAACTCGTAACCCATGACGGGATTGCCGAACTCCGGCCACGAGAAGGCCCGGCCCGAAACGCCTGGCCCCATGATCGGCCCAGGGCGCGGCGGCGAAGAACCAACCGATCATCCGGGAAACAAGCCACCAAACGAACCGGCGCAACCCGCTGATACCCCGCCAGACACGCGCTGTGCGGGGCGACGGCGCGCCCGGTTCCTGCGGAGCCGCCGAGCACCTAGCGGCGCACCTCGCCGAGGGCGGCGAAACGGAGCATGTGGGCCTGGCCGGCGTGAAGCGCGTACTCGTCGACCATCTTGACCAGGGTCGCCTGCAACGACCGGCCATGGCCGGCTCCGGTGGCCGACAGCGACGGCATGGCGGCGATGGCATCGGTGGCGGCGGCCACCTCGGCGAAGTACCAGGCGAGGTCGTCATCGACGGATGCTGCTGAGCCTCCGGCGTAGTCGTCCTCGCCGTACCGCATCCCCGGCTCGCCGCCGCCGAGGCCCCGCACCAGCCAGGCGTGTTCCATCTGGGTCATGTGGCGAACCAATCCCAGCACCGAGAGCTCCACCGGCGGGATCGAATGCTGTGCCAGCTGGTGCCGGTCGAGGTCTCGTAGCTTCCGGATGAACTCGTGGCGCTGGTAGCGAAGCCACGACTCGAAGAATCGCCGAGGCTCCAGGTCGGCGGCGGGTTCCTGGCCGGCCGAGAAGTCGTAGTCGGTCAGTGCTGTGATCGGATCGGCGGGTTCGACGGTCACGGCAGAACGGTAGTCGCCGGCCGTGGGATGATGTGAGGGTGCAGCGACCACCGATGCGACTCTCGGGCCCGACCCTCGACGCGGCCGACCCCGTCGCCCTGGCCGGGTTCTACGCCCGATTGCTCGGATGGTCGATCGAGCACCACGAAGGTCCCCGGCCCGGGGAACCCGAGACGGCCGGCTGGGCGGTCGTCCGGTCGCCTGACGGCAGCCGGAAGATCGAGGTGCAATGGGAGCCGCACTACCGATCACCCGTCTGGCCAGCTGTGGCCGGGCAACCGCTGGCGATGATGCATCTCGACATCGGGGTGGCCGAGGTGGACATCGGCGTGGCATGGGCGGTCGAGCAGGGCGCCCGGGTGGCCGAGCATCAACTGCAGGACGACGTGCGCGTCATGCTCGACCCCGAAGGTCATCCATTCTGCCTCTTCCCCGACCGACGCCCGCCGAGCGACTGACCAAAGCGGCCGCCTAGAGGGGTTGTGGCATCGGTTGTGAGCGCACGACGAGCAGGCGCTGCACCGAGCGGGTGAGTGCCACGTAGAGCAGCCGAAGGCCGTTCGGCAAGGCGGTGAACTCGGCCGGTTCCACCACGATCGTGGCGTCGAACTCGAGGCCCTTGGCGGTCGGCGGATCCACCACCGAGATCGGCTTGTCGAGATCGAGGGCCTTGCGTGTGTCGCCGGCCTCGAGGCCGGCATCGGCGAGCGCGGCGAGCACGTCGTCCATGTGTGCGGCGGGGGCGACCACGCCGATGGTCGACCAGCCACCGCCGAGATCGGCGGCCAGCTCGGCCACGGTGCCGGCGATGGCGCCGGCGGCGACCTCGTGGTGCTCGGCGCCGGCGCCACGGCTGCGGATCGAGGTGGACGGAGTGATGTCGGGCGCGGTCACCGGGAGCAACTGGTTGGCGTAGTCGAGGATCGGGCCAGGGACTCGGTAGCCCACCGTGAGCTCCCGGCGCCGCACCAACCCGACGGGCACGCCCAACCCGGTTGTGACAGCCTCCCAGGACTCCTGGGCGCCGACGCCGGTGGACTGGGCGATGTCGCCCAGGATCGTCATCGAACCATCGGTGGCCCGTCGGCCGGCGGCTCGAAGCGCCATCGCCGAGAGGTCCTGGGCTTCGTCGACCACCACGTGGCCGTAGCGGCGCCCGCCGCCGGTGGTCAACGCGTTCCCTTCGTCCAGCAGCGGAAGGTCAGCGGGGGTCCAGGGTTCCTCGGCGATCTTCTTGGCCGACGACCGTTGGAGGAGCTCACCCTCCTCGGGCGTCAGCAGTCCGTCGATCGCCTTCCGGCGGTTGGTCGGACTGCCGAGCAGCGAGCGAACGAGCTGCGCCCCGGACAGGTTGGGCCAGATCTTGTCGACCATCTTCTTGAACCCGTCGCTCTTGCGGAGTTCGGGGATCTGTCGAGCGAGGTCCTCCTCCACGACACCGCGGTCGATCAGCTGCTGCCGGGCCTCACGCAGGAGAACCTGGGTGAACACGCCCTTGGCGTCGTTGAGCGGGAGGTTGTTGTCGCGGGCCGTCTTCAGCGCTGCCTCGATGACGGTGGGGCTGAAGCGCACCGATCGCAGCCCGATCGGAACGGACTGCTCGTCGACGGGCACCCGGATGCGTGAGTTGGCCAGCCGTCGCAGAACCTCCGCCATCACCGCCCGCCCCTTGACCTCAGCCGTCTCGGGCGTGTCCTCGCCGCGGACGCGCACACGGGCGCTCAGCAGCGACGTGATTGTGGCCTGGCTCACTGCGGTCTCGCCGAGCGACGGGAGCACGTTGGACACGTAGCGGAGGAAGACCCGATTCGGGCCGATCACGAGAGCGTGGCTGCGCGACAGGGCCTCACGATGTTCGAAGAGCAGGAACGCGGCGCGGTGGAGGCCGACGGCGGTCTTGCCGGTGCCGGGGCCACCCTGCACCAGCAGGCACTCATCGAGCGAGGCGCGGATGATCTCGTCCTGCTCGGCGGCGATGGTGGCCACGATGTCGGACATCTCGCCACTGCGGCCTCGTTCGATCTCGGCGAGGACCGGGTCGGGGATTCCCGCCGCGGTGATCGAGTCGGGATCGTCGAGATGCTCGTCGAAGATGGCCACGAGTTCGTCGACCTCGGTCGAGAAGCGGCGGCGCCGTGAGAGTCCGAAGGCGTCGGCGGCCGTGGCGCGGTAGAAGGGGATCGCCACCGGCGCGCGCCAGTCGACGATGACGGGAATGCCCTCGCCATCCTCGATGTGACGGCGCCCGACGTACCAATGATCGCCGTCGGTGATGATCGGATCCTCGTCGATGCGTCCGAAGCACAGCGCCACGTCGCCGACGTCGACCGCGTGGCGCCGATCGACCATCTTGGCGCGGGCGATCATGGCGTCGGCCGACTCCTCATCGCGAACGCGCTGTTCGCTGAACTCCAGCACACGTTGCGTGCGCTCGATCATGGCTTCGAGCGTGGCCCGGGCGTGACGCAGGTAGTCCTGTTCGGTTTCGTGGTCCGGGTGGAGATCGCTGGTCGTCGACTCGGGAACGGGCAAGTCCGGCAGCGCGTTGAGGTCCTCTTTCCACGTGCGGAAGCGCTCGTGTTCGGTGCCGCTCGGACCGGTGCCGGAGCCTTGTCCGTCGGGATGCAACCGGAAGGTGTGGACGCGGTCGAGATCGTCGGCATGGATCGCCGTGTAGCGGGCATCGGCGCCGCGTGCCGGTCCGGCGCGCCAGAGGAGCCATGGTCCGAGGCGGCGCTTGTAGGCGATGCGCGGCGAGCCGATGTCGTCTCCCGACCGGAGGAGTGCGGCGGGAGCTTCGATCCAGGCCTCGGCCGAGATGTTGCGGTCCCGGGTAGGGAGCGCGGGAAGGTCAGCGGTGTGGATCGGCGTATCGTCGTAGGGGCGCTGGTCCGCCGGCAGCGACTTGGGAGCTTGGTCAGGCATCGGTTCTACGCCACCTCCGGGGTGATGACCTCGAAGCCGAGTGCGACTGCGGCCGGAATTTGGCGGAAGTCGAGGGTAGCGAATCGAACGGGCCGTGGGAGCCGATCGAGCGCCGCGAGATGGACGGCGTCGACCGTGGTGAGCCCGTAGAGGGTTCCGATCTCGATTGCTCGACCCAGACAGCGCTCGTCGACGGGCACCACGGTCATGGCATCGATGTCCGCTCGTGCGGCCGCGGCGAGGTCGGCCGCGGTATACGGGTCAGGCGCTGAACGGTGCAGCGCCATCAGGAGCTCCGCCCGCGCGAGATCGGAGATCGCCCAGATGCCGGCATCGGCCATGGCGTCGTTGATGAGCCGCCGGTGCGGGCCGCCCGTGTGACGCTGGAGAAGCGCAGATGGGTCGAGGGCCAGAATCATCGAACGACGCGGTTCATCGGCGGCGAGGTGGGTCGCCGCGCAGTTCGGCGAGCACGCGATCGGGGGAGAGGTCCACGGGCAGAATCGGCGGCGATGCACCCGCCGCAGGTTTGTCGTAGCGGGCCGGCAGCCGAACGAGACCCGCGGCGGCGAGGTCGTCGAGCGTTGGCTCCTCGCTCGGGGTGAGGGGACCGAGTTGGGCGACGGGCTCGCCGTCGACCGTGATGACGACCCGCTCGCCGCGACCGGCGCGGCGCACGTGAGTGGCGAGATCGGCCCGGAGATCGCGGATCCCGAGCTGGTGGCGGCCATCGGTGTGCAACATCTGTACACAAGCGTACACACTGCGATTTGGGATGTGGGGTTCAGGTCGCTACCTTCTCGGCCATGAACTTTGCATTCTCCGAAGAGCAAGAACAGCTCCGCGAATTCGTTCGCAGCTTCCTCGAGGACAAGTCGGCCGAAGCCGCAGTCCGCGAGCAGATGGACACCGACCAGGGCTACGACGATGCCGTGTGGAGCCAGATGGCCGAGCAGATGGGCCTGCAGGCGCTGGCGATTCCTGAAGAATTCGGTGGTCAGGGCTTCGGCTTCATCGAGCAGGTCGTCGTGCTCGAGGAGATGGGCCGCGCCCTGCTGTGCGCCCCGTACTTCTCGTCGTGCGTGCTCGCCGCGAACGCGCTCCTCGCCAGTGGCGATGATGCGGCCAAGGCTGCGCACCTCCCCGGCATCGCGGCCGGTGAGACCCGCGCTGCGCTCGCTTTCACCGAGGAGAACGGTCGTTGGGACGAGGGTGGCATCACCATGCAGGCCTCGGCCGGCGGCGACGGCCACACCCTCAACGGCACCAAGAGCTTCGTGATCGACGGCGCCACCGCCAACCTGCTCCTGGTCGCGGCTCGCACCGATGCCGGCGTCTCGCTGTTCAGCGTCGATCCTGACGCGGCCGGCGTCACCCGTACGGCGCTGTCCACCATGGACCAGACTCGCAAGCAGGCGAAGATCGATTTCGCCGACACGCCCGCCACGCTCATCGGCACCGATGGCGGCGGCTGGGACACCATGCAGACCGTTCTCGACCTCGCTGCCGTGGCTCTCGCCGCCGAGCAGGTCGGTGGCGCTCAGATGTGTCTCGAGATGTCCGTCGAGTACGCGAAGGTCCGTGTGCAGTTCGGTCGTCCGATCGGCTCGTTCCAGGCCATCAAGCACAAGTGTGCCGACATGCTGCTCGAGGTCGAGTCGGCAAAGTCGGCGGCCTACTACGCCGGCTGGTGCGCCTCGGAGATGAACGACGAGCTGCCCCAGGTTGCCTCGCTCGCCAAGAGCTACTGCTCGGAGGCCTACTTCCACGCCGCCGCCGAGAACATCCAGATCCATGGTGGCATCGGCTTCACCTGGGAGCACCCGGCACACTTGTACTTCAAGCGTGCGAAGAGCTCCGAGCTGATGTTCGGTGATCCCACCTACCACCGCGAGCAACTCGCCCAGCGCATCGGTATCTGAGGCGCAGCCTCAGATACCGACAGCCGACGGAGTCGGCGCAGAGATGTAAACGAGCAATCGTTTGCTCCCGCTAATCCCTGATCAACACCCAGGCCGTACGCTTGACGCATGGCCTGGGTGTTCTTCGTTTTGGGTGCGGTGGTGGTGTTCGTCATCGGGTTCGTCGCGCTGGGAAAGACCGTCGGGCGCCTGGAACTCCAGCGTCCACCGGCGGTGTTCGAGGTGCAGGCGGCCGTCCAGTGGATCGCGGGTCGGCTCCCGGATGAGGTGACGGCGCGGGTGAGCTATGACGACGTGGCGACGGTGGTTGGCTGGCATCTGGATTGGTTCGCCGATGTCGGGGTGGCGTCCGAACACGGTGAGGAGCTGGCGGGGGAGCAGGTCGTGCACGAGGGAGCGGTGGCGGTCGAGGATGCGGCGATCGATGCGGTGGTGGCGCGGGCCGTGGCGGACGCGGCGGCCGGCGGCGCCGTGATCGACCCGGTCGATGTGGTGTGTGTGCTGGACCTGCAGATGCAGTATCTCCAGGAGATCGGCGCGGTGAGTGCGGCGTCGGCGAGAGAGGCACCGGAGTCGCCTGAGACGTAAACCGTTCCCACAACGGGTCGAGATGTGCTTCACTGGTCCAACCAAAGAGAGGAGGTGGTCCAGCTGATAGCTCAAAGTTTCGTGACCTTGGAGGTGGCTGGCCGCTAACGCAGGCCTGCTGGACTACCTGGCGAATACCAGCCAGTCACCCCCGCGGTGGTTGTGATCGGGAGTTCGTCACACCTGATCTGTCGCTTCGGCGACGAGCACCCCGCGGGTTCTCCAGCATTCAACTGGGACCGCCCCGATGCGCCACTCCGGTGGATGCGTCGGGGCGGTTCTCTCTTCGGTAGTCTCCGGGCATGGATCGACCAAGCCGGTATGAAGAGCATCGTTTCCTGGGCGACAAGCGTGTGCAGGTAGTCTACGACATGGATGAGATCACCGACGAGGCCGTGATCGACCGGGTGAACGAGTTGGCCGCGACCTCGTTCGGCCTGACGTTCGGACCCGACACTCTGGCCGAGGCTCGCAACCGCGGGTATCGCCCGGCGTAGATGGACGGTCGGTTTTCGGTAGACGGCAATCAGCTCGCCTGTCACCTGGCGAGGCCGACGCAGCTGCATCCGACGGCCCAGGCCGGTCTGGTGATCGCGCACGGGTTCCCGGCTGAGGTCGGGGGTGGGATCAACAGTACGGCGAGCTTCCCCGAGTTGGCGGATCGCGTGGCCACGGACTTGGGCTGGGCGGCGCTGGCGTTCGCGAGCCGGGGTGTCGCAGAGTCGGAGGGCAACTTCTCACTCGGGGGTTGGCTTCGGGACTTGAAGGGAGCGGTCGCCCATCTCCGCCAATCCGTGCCGGTTGATGGTGTCTGGATCGTGGGTTTCGGCACCGGCGGGGCGCTGGCGATCGAGGCGGCTGCCGCCGACCCCGCGGTGCGAGGCGTTGCCGCGGTGGCGTCACCCGCCGATTTCGAGGATTGGGCCAGCAACCCCCGCAAACTGCTCGTCCTCGCTCGCGAGATGGGCGTGCTTCGAGATGACGGCGACTTCTCCGGCTCGTTCGATGACTGGGCCGCTGAGCTGACGTCCATTGCCGCCGTCGACGCGGCCGCGCGGCTGGCCCCCCGGGAGCTGATGGTTCTGCACGGCAGCGACGACGACACCGTGCCGGTCTTCGACGCCCGCGCGGTGGCCGATGCCCATGGTGCGGCCGATCTTCGTCTCGTCCACGGCGGCGGGCACCACCTCCGTCACGATCCGCGCGCAATCGCCATCCTGCTTGGATGGCTGGAGAGACAGAGAGTGGCCCTTCTGCAGAGTGCGGCGAAGAAGGCCACGTAGCGTCACGTTCGTTGTGGCACCTGCAACAGCGGTCACCCGTGCATCCGGCACCATCGATGCGGGATCTCGCCACCTTCTCGGGTCCGGTTCGGGCAGAAGTGGTAGCCCGACCTGTGGTTCTCGTTTTCGTCAGTCGGCCTTGGACTTGCCCTTGGCCTTCTGCTCGAGCCGCCAAGCCCGCACGGCGGCGTGGCCGTCCTCGCTGCCCATGTCGGCGACCGACCGGGGGAGATCGTCACCGAAGGGCGCGCTGACCTCGAGCGAGTCGGTGGGACGCTTCCCGAAGCGCTTCGCCAGGACCGCGACGAGGATTCGGGCCTTCTCGTCGCCGTAGCCGGGCACCTGGACGAGCCGGTCGTGGATGGCGGCAGCGGAGCGTCGTCCTCGCCAGATGGCAGCCGCGTCACCGTGGTACTCATCGACGATGTGCGCGCACAACGCCTGGATCCTTTTCGCCATCGATGCCGGGAATCGGTGCAATGCCGGTTTGATGGCCACGAGCGTGGCGAACGCATCAGGGTCAAGCGCAGCGATCGAGGCGGCCTCCAGGGGATCGTCGTCGCTGAGGCCGAGCCGCTCGGCCAGGCGTTGGGGGCCCATGAACGCCCATTCGATCGGAATCTGCTGATCCAGCAGCATGCCGATGAGGATGGCGAGCGGATCGGTGTTGACGCGCCGATCAGCGGCGGGATCGCCGGTGATCCAGAGAGAGCCGGGCTTCACCGGCCGGTGGAGGACGCGCCGGTGT
>JAERSO010000114.1 GCA_016845585.1 Acidimicrobiaceae bacterium
CTCCGAGACGTCGCCGGCCACGGCGACCGCCGTGCCTCCGGCGGCTTCGATCTCGGCCACCACGGCGTCGGCCACCTCGCTGGACGGGTCGCTGCCGTCCATGGAGACGCCGTAGTCGGCCACCACCACGTTGGCGCCCTCGGCGGCGCACGCGATGGCGATGGCCCGGCCGATGCCGTTCCCGGCGCCGGTGACGGCGATGTTCTTTCCTTCGAGGTGGCCCATGGTCCTGGTCTGCTCCGGGGTCGCTTTCGAACGTTTCCTGACGGTCCGTCAGATTCCCCGTCACCCTATCGGCGGGTCACCGGGCGGGGACCAGCCCACCGTCCACGGTCAGGCACTGGCCGGTCATGAAGCTGGAAGCGTCCGACGCCAGGTACAGCACCGCGCCGACCATCTCGTCGGCATCGGCCAGGCGGCGCATGCGGGTGGACCGGGCCATCGAGGCGGCCCCTTCCTCCCCGGTGTTGCGGACCATCGTGGTGTCGGTCGGACCCGGCGCGAGGGCGTTGACCCGGATCCCCCTCGTGGCGTACTCGGCGGCCATCGAACCGGTGAAGTGGAGCAACGCCGCCTTGCCCGCCCCGTACAGCGACCCGCCCGGGGTCTGCAGGAACGCCCCGGCCGAGACCACGTTGACCACCGCCGCGTGGTCCGAGGCCAGCAGGTGCTCGAGGCATGCCTGGAAGAGGAAGAGCGGGCCGCGCACGTTCACCTCGAATGACTTTGCGAACGCCTCGGGGGTGATCTCGCCAATGGGCTGGGCCACCGGGTTGGCGGCGTTGTTGACCAGGACGTCGATCCCGCCGTACTCGGCGACGGTGGTCGCGGCGAGGCGCTCCAGGTCGTCGAGGTCCCCGGCATGCCCCGGCACGGACAACGCCTCGCCGCCCGCGGTCCGGATGGCGGCCACCGCCTCGTCGCACGCCTCGGCCTTGCGGCTGGACACCACCACCTTCGCCCCCTGGGCGGCCAACGCGTGGGCCACGGCCAGCCCGATGCCCCGGCTGCCCCCGGTCACGACGGCCACCCGGCCCGTCAGGTCGTGCAGCCCGGCGATTGCGTCCCGGTCCAACATCGGCGCGCCTCTCCTCCTGCGGTCGACTGGTCGGCCCGGGTCGGGCCGTCCGCCCACGCACCCTGCCCCACCGATCCGCTCATGACCGCACCCGGCCACCGATCCGAGCGCCACCTCGTCCTCGCCGGCGACGGCCACGAGCTCGTCGTGCCGTTCACCCTGGCCGACGAGTTCGCCCTCGGGGCGACCCGACCGGGGACCGCTCCCTAACATCACCGACGTGCTCTCCGACCGCAGGATCCTCGTCACCGGCCTGACCGGCCAGATCGGCCACCCCATCGCCGAATTCCTGGCCCGCGACAACGAGGTGTGGGGCGTGGCCCGCTACTCCGCCGAGGGCAGCCGGGAACGTGCCGAGGCCATCGACGTGCGGCCCCACGTGGCCGACCTGGCCGACGGCGACCTCGGGGACCTCCCCGACGACTTCACCCACCTCGTCCACTTCGCCGCCTGGCAGGGCCGCGACCTCGACCACGACCGGGCCATCCGGGCCAACGCCGAGGCCACCGGCCTGCTCATGGCCCACTGCCGCAACGCCGAGGCCGCCCTGATCGCCTCGACCAACTCCGTGTACCGGGCCCACGAGGACCCCTGGCACCCCTACGTCGAGACCGACCCGCTGGGCGACCCCACGGCCCCCCACAGCCCCACCTACGGGATCTCCAAGGTCTCCCAGGAGGCGGTGGCCCGCACCATGGCCCGCGTGCTGGACCTGCCCACCACCATCGCCCGCATCAACGCCAGCTACGGCCCCAACGGCGGGCTCCCCGCCTACCACGGCGACTGGGTGGCCGCCGGTGAGCCGGTCTGGCTGCGGGGTCCCGGCCCCAACCCGTACAGCCCCATCCACGAGGACGACCTGGCCGCCCAGGTAGCGCCCCTGCTCGACGCGGCGGCGACCCCCGCCACCGTCGTGAACTGGTGCGGCGACGAGGTGGTGGCCGCTGAGGACTGGGTGGCGCTGTTCGGCGAGCACCTCGGGGTCGAGCCCCGGCCCACCTACTACGACCTCCCGGGCAGCCAGCCCGGTAGTGCCGCCGACCCCACGAAGCGACGCTCGCTGACCGGGCCCTGCACCGTCGACTGGCGCGAGGGCATGCTCGCCACCCTCGACGCCCGCCGGGACCGCGACCCGATCCCCAGTCGCCCCTCCTAGGGGCGCCTCCTGCGACGCGCCCGACCGACGCCGCCGAGGAGGCGGAGCCACAGACGAACCAGGTGCAGGGTCCGACGGGAGGCCAGGAGTGGAGGCCACCGGCGAACCGACCGCAGAAAGCGGGACACCGAGACCCCGAACGCCCCCTGCCCGGCGGCCTTGACCGCCACGTAGTGGTCCTGCGTGGCCAGGAACAGGCGCCGGTGGGGCGTCAGGAAGCGAACCATCTCGGGTCGCCCCAGTAGGTCGTCGGCCAACAGGGCGAAGCGCCGCTCGGCCACCGACCACGGATCGACGGCCATGGTGCGACCGGCGTGGTCGACCAGCAGGGCACCCACCCCGGGGCACACCGTCGGCGACTCCTCGGCGGCCACCCGGAGCCAGCAGTGCCAGTCCTCGCTGGCCACCAGTTCGGCCCTCTCGTCGAACCGATGCCGGAGGAAGAGCTCCCGGTCCACGTAGACGCCCGAACATGAGAGCGGGTTGCCCTCGGCCAGGACCCGCGCCATCGATCCACGACCCACCCTCGGCCGGTACACCGTGGCCCCCGCCTCGTCCACGATCCGCAGCAACTGGAAGAAGAACCGCCGGGACGGGTCCGCGGCCACGTGGTCGGCCGCCCCGGCCAACGCACCGGGTTCGAGGACGTCGTCCGAGTCGAGGAACACCACGTACCGGCCCCGGGCCTCTCGCGCGCCACGGTTCCGCGAGAACGACCGCTCGCGGTTGGTGTCGTTGACCAGGACCCGGACGTCCAACGAGGGGACGCAGGTCCGAGCCACGTTGACCGTGTCATCGGTCGACGCGTTGTCGACGACGACGACCTCCAGGCTGTCGAACCCCTGGGCGTCCACCGACGCCAGGCACCGGCCGATGTGCGCCTCCCGGTTGAACGTCGGCACCACCACCGTGAACAGCGGTCGATCGGTCGCGGGCTCCCCGGGCACGTCGCGACCCTAGCCAGCACCCTCCGACACGCCCGGTCCTCCCGAGGCCCGGTTGCTAGCGTCGACACGATGGTCGTCGACCCCCCGACCGGCGTCGGAGCGCCGCCGTCCACCCTCGTCGTGGGTGGCACGGGGCACGTCGGTGCGGCCCTCTGCCTCCACCTCGCCGACCGTGGTCGGAGGGTCGTCGCCACCTCCCGTCGTCCCTCACCCGGCTTCGGCCATCCGGGGATCGAGGAGGTACGCCTCGACCTCGGCCATCCGACCGACCACCCTCCCGACCTCGGGCCGTCCACCGCGGTGATCGCTCCCTGGGTCCTCGACGGGGAGGCTGATCCCGACTGGATCGACCGGCTCCTCGAGCGCCTCGTCGGGCAGGGACTCCGGACCGTCGTGTGGTTCTCCACCGTCTGGGTCTATGGGGAGTCGCTCCTCGGGACCGTCACCGAAGCGACCGAACCTTCGCCCTCCAATGCCTACGGAGCGGCACACCTGGCCAACGAACGGACGCTGGAACGGACCGCGGGACGCCTGGGCCTGGACGTGGTCGTGCTCCGCATGACCAACCTGGTCGGCGCCGATCCGTTCCACGCTCCGCGTTCCCGCCACCCCGGTGCAAAGGTCTCGTTCACCCATGACCTGGCCGCCATGGCCCTGCTCGACGACCGGATCGTCCTCCGGTCCCCGCCGTCGACCGGGCGCGACCTCCTGGCACGAGGCCTCCTCCACCACCGGATCGACGCGCTTCTCGGCCGACCCACTGTTCCCGGCCGGTACGAGGCCTTCAACGTCGGTGGCGGGCGCACCACGACCATGGGCGACTTCGCCCGGACGGTCGCCGATGCGGCGTCCCGGTACCATGGCCGTCCCGTCGCCATCGAACACCCCGACGACCAGGTGGGCCTCCCGGCCTTCGACCTCGAATCCACCCGGATCGAGGCGGTCTCCGGGCCCCACCCGAACGACCTCGCCCACGAGGTCACGCTCGTCATCGACGACGTCCTGGCCGCGGGAGGAGGACACCGGTGAGCCGACTCGACGACGCCTACGCCGGACGACGGGTCCTCGTCACCGGCCACACCGGCTTCAAGGGGACCTGGCTCGGCCTCTGGCTCCACCACCTCGGGGCGGAGGTCACCGGCTACTCCGATTGCGTCCCCACCCAGCCGTCGGCCTTCGACCTGCTCGAGCTCGACGGGCTCGTGGACCACCACCTGGGCGACGTCCGGGATCGGTCACGGCTCGCCGAGGTCATCGACGCCACTCGCCCGGAGGTGGTCTTCCACCTCGCCGCCCAGCCCCTCGTGCTGCGGTCCCTGGCCGACCCGGTGGAGACCTTCGAGGTCAACACCATGGGCATGGTGAACGTGCTGGAGTGCGTTCGGGAACGTCCCTGGATCGAGGCCGTCGTCCTGGTCACCAGCGACAAGGCCTACCGGAACGAGGAGTGGGACTGGGGGTATCGGGAGACCGACCACCTCGGCGGCCACGATCCCTACAGCGGCTCCAAGAGTTGCGCGGAGCTGGTGGCGCACTCCTACCACCACTCGTTCCTGCGGGACGCCCCCACCCGGATGGCCACCACGCGGGCCGGCAACGTCATCGGTGGCGGTGACTGGGCCGCCGACCGGATCGTGCCGGACTGCGTCCGGGCCTGGTCGGCCGGCGAGTCGGTGACCGTCCGCAGCCCCCGGGCCACCCGGCCGTGGCAGCACGTCCTCGAACCCCTGAGTGGCTACCTGTGGCTCGGAGCCCGGCTCCTCGAGGAGGCGGGTCCGAGCCTCGACGGGGAGGCCTTCAACTTCGGTCCCGGGACCAATCAGGACGAGACGGTCGCCGACCTGCTGGAGTCGATGGCCGAGCGGTGGGACGAAGCCCGCTGGGAGATCGCCACCGGGTCCGAGCAGGCGGGACGTGAGGCGGCTCTGCTCAAGTTGTCCTGCGACAAGGCGCTGCGGATGCTGGACTGGCACGCCGTCCTGCCCTTCTCCGAGACGGTGGCCATGACCGTCGACTGGTACCGGTCGTGGCACCTCGACCCATCCGACATGCGGGCCACGACCCTCGGCCAGATCGACCGGTACGTCGGTCTGGCGGCCGAGGCCGGTCCGGCCTGGGCACGCCCATGAGCGACCGGCCGGCCATCCACGACGTGCGGTTGACCGACCTGTTCCGGTTCGAGGATGAGCGGGGAGCGGTCCTCCACCACCTCCGGAACGACGACCCGACCTTCACCGGGTTCGGCGAGTGCTACTTCTCAGAAATCGTGTCCGGTGCCGTCAAGGCCTGGAAGCGTCACCAGCATCAGGCCCAGCAGCTCGCCGTCCCGGTGGGGCGCGTCCGCTTCGTGGTGTACGACGACCGCGACGGGTCGCCGTCGCGCGGCGCCCTCGACGTGGTCGACCTGGGTCGTCCCGACGACTACCAGCGGCTCCTGATCCCAGCGGGGCTCTGGTACGGCTTCCGGTGTCTGGGCGACCGGTCGGCCCTCATCGCCAACTGCGCCGACGTCCCCCACGATCCCGAGGACAACGAGATCGTCGAACCCGAGGACGCCCCGATCCCCTACGCGTGGTGACCGGTCACCGGTCCGCCGACCCCGGTCGGTCGGAGCGGCGGAGCAGGAGGTTCCACTGGTCGGGGCACGAGGCCGCCTCGGTGACGTCGACCGGGCGGAGGTGGGTCCGTCGGACCGCCCGACCCCGCTCGCCGATGGCGAACGCCCGGTAGCCGGGCGACGAGGCGATCAGGTCGGCCGCCCAGGAGGCGTCGACGTCGGGCGTGACCTCCAGGATCGCCGACCGCACCCGCCCCGCGGCGAACAGGTCGGGCGCACCGGCCAGCACCTCGCCCTCGTAACCCTCCACGTCGACCTTGAGCAGGCCCACCTCCCGATCCCCGGCGTGCTCGGCCACCACGTCGGCGAGGCGACGCTGCGGGACCTCGACGGCCTGCCCGTCGTACCAGTTCTCGGCCAGCCCGGCCCGGTGGCCGGAGACCGCGGTGCCCAGGCCGCGGTGATCCGGGTTGTCCCACCCGGTCAGGGCCACCGTGCCCTCGTCGGGACCCAGGGCGGCCTGCACCACCGCCACGTCGGCCGCCTCCCCCAGGGCGTCGACGACCGCCCGGAGGTCGTCGAGGCATCGGGGAGACGGCTCGACGGCGATGACCCGACCGGAGAGCCCGACCAGGCGGGCGAGGCGGGCCGTGAGGATGCCCACGTTGGCCCCCACGTCGACCGCCACGTCCCCGGGGCCGACCAGGTCCGGCAGGATGCGGAGCACCTCCCGCTCGTAGGTGCCCTCGTACGACCCGCGACAGGTCCAGTCGGTCGAGTCGTGGACGATGGGGGTGCCATCGGGGAGGACCACCAACCCGGGTTCCGGACCGGTCGCGACGAGGCGGGCCAGCCGCCAGTACCACGAGGCGCCGCGGAGGCCCGACGCGGCGAGCCGACGGGCCACCCGGTGGGGCGGAGGAAGGCCGGGGAGGGTGGCGCCGTTCGTCACTCCGCCCGATCGTATGGCGCCCCGACCCCGTCGGGCCCCGACGGGACTCAGGCCTCGAAGGTGCAGGGGAGGTGCTTGATGCCGTTCACGAAGTTGGATCGGAGCCGGTCCGGCGGCGCGGTGGCGTGCACGTCGGGAAAGCGGGTCAGCAGTTCCCGGAACATCGCGCCGACCTGCCGGCGGGCCAGGTGGGCGCCGAGGCAGAAGTGCGGCCCCGGCCCCCCGAATCCGACGTGGGGGTTGGGGTCCCGGGTCACGTCGAACCGGTCGGGATCGGCGAACACCGCCTCGTCCCGGTTGGCCGAGGCGTAGAAGAGCACCACCTTGTCGCCCTCGGCGAACTCGTGGTCGCCGAGGCGGACCCCGTCGGCGGTGACCGTCCGCCGGAAGTGGATGACCGGGCTGGCCATCCGGACGATCTCCTCCACCGCGGTGGGCGTCACGCCGTCCAGGTCGGCCAGCCACCGGTCCCGCTGGTCGGGGTTCTCGGTCAGCAGCTGTAGGCCCCAGGCCGTCGCGTTGCGGGTCGTCTCGTTCCCGGCCACGCACAGCAGCACGAAGAACGACGCCAGCTCGTCCTCGGTGAGCCGCTCGCCCTCCATCTCCGCGTTGACCAGGACGCTGGTCAGGTCCTCGCCGTCG
>JAERSO010000115.1 GCA_016845585.1 Acidimicrobiaceae bacterium
ACGCCATGGCCGACGTGATCCTGCGAGGCTTGGCGCCGTGAGCGGCACCCGCCTGACCGTGGCCGACGTGGCGGCCGACCTGGTCGCCGAACAGGAGGCCCTGGACGCCGTGGTGGCCGAACTGGCCGACGAGGCCTGGGAGACGGCGACGCCCAGCCCGCGGTGGAGCGTCGGCGACCAGGTCGCCCACCTCACCTACTTCGACCGCACCGCGGCGCAGGCGATCGTCGACCCGGACGGCTTCCGGGCCGCCGTCGAGGCGCTGATGGGCGTGGCCGGTGGGGGTGGGACCGCCGTCGACGACCTGACCATCGGCCCGTTCCGGGAACTGGCGGCAGCGGATCGCCTGGCCGTCTGGCGGGACGGTCGACGGGAGTTGGCCGAGGCGGCCGCCGGCCTGGCCGAGGACGCACGGGTGCCGTGGTACGGCCCGTCGATGAGCGGCAAGTCGTTCCTGACAGCCCGACTGATGGAGGTGTGGGCCCACGGCCAGGACGTGCTGGACGCCGTCGGCGGCGAACGTCCGGCCACCGACCGGCTGCGCCACATCGCCCAGCTGGGGGTCATCACCCGGGGCTGGTCGTACGCCAACCGGCGCATGGAGGCCCCCGAGGCCGAGGTCGACGTGGTGCTCGACGCTCCCTCGGGCGACACGTGGACGTGGGGTCCGGGCGACGCCACCGACGTGGTCCGGGGCACCGCCGAGGACTTCTGCCTGGTGGTCACCCAGCGGCGCCACGCCGACGACACCGCCCTCGAGATGGTCGGCGGCGCGGCCCGCGACTGGATGGTCCGCGCCCAGGCCTTCGCTGGCCCACCCACCGACGGACCCAGCGCCGGGACCTTCTGATGGCCCTCGTCGAGGTCACTCGGGGCGACGGTGCCCGGCGGGGCGTCACCACCGTCACGCTGGCCGACGAGGACAACCGCAACGCCCTGAGCACGGCGCTGGTCGGCGGGCTGGTGGCCGCCCTCGACGAGGCCGACGCCGACCCGGACGTCCGGGTCGTGGTGCTCACCAACCGGGGGCGGGTGTTCTGCGCCGGAGCCGACCTGTCGGAGCGGTCCGGTGGTGGGCCCTCCCACGAGGGATCGGCACCGCCTCCACGGGTCGACCCGGCGGCGCTGTTCTCCCGGTTCCGGGCGTCGCCCAAGGTCTACGTGGGCCGGATCGCCGGGCACTGCGTGGCCGGCGGCATGGGACTGGCCGCGGCCATGGACCTGACGGTCGCCGTGGACGACGCCAAGTTCGGGTTCACCGAGGTTCGGCGGGGCGTGGCCCCCGCCATGATCTCGGTGCTCTGTCTCCCGAAGATGCGGCCCACCGAGGCCGCCGAGGCGATGCTCCTCGGCAACCGGATGACCGGCGCCGACGCCGCCCGCCTCGGCCTCGTCAACCGGGCCGTCCCGGCCGACGAGCTCGACGCCACGGTCGACGGCTTCGTGACCGACCTGCTGGCCGGCGGGCCCGGGGCGCTGGCCGCCACGAAGCAGCTGCTGACCCGGGTGCCGACGATGTCGGTGGAGGACGCCTTCGCCTGGACGGCCGACCTGTCCGCTGAGCTCTTCAGGACCGACGAAGCCCGGGAGGGCATGCGCGCCTTCCTCGAGAAGCGCCCCCCGACCTGGACGACCTGACCCGGCGGGGGCCGTTCCCGGCAGTGACCCCTCAGGGCATGGCACGGCCGGCGACGTCGACGTCGGCGGCGTCGACCCACCCGGCGGCCACGAACTCGTCCACGATGGCCATGGCGTACCGCCACGCGCCGAGCGCCTCCAGGTGTCCGTTCGGCCACGGTGACCGCATCTCGCCCGTGCCGTCCACGCACCCCGGCTCGTCGTCGGCGCACGGGGCCGACTGGAGGAACCGGCCGCCCGGCGACACCGCCGGCCACGTGGACAGGAACCGGACGTGACCTCCGGGATGGCGGACGGGCATGGACCGGAACACGTCGTGGGTGCCTGACAGGAGGTCGCCTCGGCCGACGGGCTGGTCGACGAACAGCACCCGACTGCCGGTCCGGGCCGCCAGGTCGACCACCCGGTCGCTGTCGGCCAGGTACTTCGCCTCGTAGGCGTCGCCGCTCAGGGCGACCCCGTCGCCGTCGGCCATGCACGGCGTGAGCGCGTTGCCGCCGTGGTCGACGACGTACACGTGCGGCCGCCACGCCTCGAGGTGCTCGAGGCCGAGGTCGTCGCCGCGTTCGACGAACCAGTCGCACAGTGCCGTCCCGCCGTGGTGGCGGTCCTCCACGTCGGCGACACGTCCGAGGATCCAGGTCAGGTACGGGGCCACCTGGTCGGTCACCGAGTCACCGGTCACCACCACCCGCAGCCGCTCCCCCGGTTCCAACTCGATTGGCGTCGGCGGCGGTCCGGCCGCCACGGTGGTCGGCGGAACCGTCGTGGAAGTGGTCGTCATGGTGGTGGTCGTGGATGTCGACGTGGTGCTGGTCGTCGTCGACGATCCGGAAACCATGGTGGTGGACGTGCTCGTGCTCGAGGCCGCCGGCGCGGCCGAGGTCGGAACGACGGAGGTCGTCTCCGCAACCACCGTCGACGACGGTGGCCGGGACGACTCCGGGACGGTCGCCGGTGTCTGAGCGGCCCCCTCGACGACGGGGGGACCACCACAGGCCGTCACGACCAGGGCGACCGCCATCCACCGGATCCACACGGCCCGATCCTCCCAGAGGCGGGAACGCTTCGGAACCGCAGTCGAAAACGGGCGGAACCCCCTGCGGTGCAGGGGGTTCCGAGTGGAGCGGACGACGAGATTCGAACCCGCGACCCTCACCTTGGCAAGGTGAAACGGTTGGCTGCCTGAACAGGCAATTTCCACGTCTTGCCTGTTCAGTGGCCATTTCGTTCTTCGGGTGTTGTGGACGTTTCGGGGGTGTTGGGAGGGGTCTCGCGTCCCGAGCGCGCCCCAGGGCGTTGGACCGGCGCCACTTCATTTCGATGGGTGGTCTGCCGGGTCGCCCCCCAGCGTGGTGATGACTAGCGGTGTGGGAATGACTCTGCTTTTCACCCACTCACGACCGGCCCCTGACCGGGGGCAAAAGACGAGCGACCCCCCGGAAACCGGGGGGACCGCTCTACCAGTAGCAGGGATTAGCTGCTCCCCAAAGACTAGATGAAGCCCTGGCTGCCCGGTAATGGCGGCCACGCCTACCTGCCGAACGGTTGGAGCGTTCCGTCGACGCTCGGCGGTGGGCGTACTGGATGTCCGTCGCATGTGCCTGTGATGAGCAGCAGGAAGAGCACGAAGACCAGGATTCGTTTGATCACTGCGTCACTGAGGTTGGCTGTCGGTCGGCCAACTTGGTGAGTTCAGGCTTCAGCTTGGCCGGCTCGTAGCAGATGGTGTGAACCCACTCGCCGAGACCGTCCCAGGCGTTCACGGCCTCCACCCACCGCCGGGCGGAGGTCGCTTTGGCGTCGTCCTTCTCGTCTGGGTCGCCTTTCCCTTCGAGGAGGACCGTCAGTCCGGTGGTGAGTCGAACGATGAAGTCGGGGCGGTATCGCCTGCTGGTCCCGAAGTAGAGATAGGGGATCTCGAGGTGGAGTTTGTGGTTCTTTACCCACGCCTCCACTTGTGGGTGGGCGTCAAGCACGGCGCAGATCTTGCGTTCGAGGTTGGAGTCGCAGACTGCGTGCGAGAGGTGGCTGCGTTCGGCCGGTACGCAGCGGTCGGTGGGGGCGTTGAAGTTGAGCGAGTCGGTGGTTCCGACGGGCTGGTATTCGTCGAGGTAGGGAAGGAAGCGTTCAACTCCTTCGCCTGGTCGCAGCGAGGCTCCGATTCGTTCTCGGATCACGGTCAGGTACCGGAGGTTGCAGATCTCTCGGTGGTCGACGCCGTCTGCGTAGTCGATCTTGCCGCCCTCTTCGACGGGGCGGACGACCCGGTCGGCGATGTCCAGCGCCTGTGGGAAGAGCCAGGGCTTGTCGTAGGGGGCGATGAGGAGTGAGGCGATTCGGTAGAGGAGCCGTTGGCGGCGGAAGTGTCGGTAGGCGCGGTCCCGGTCCTGGATCTCTCCTCCGATTCCTTCGTGTGGGACTCCGAGGTCAAGTTCGACCCAGGTGTCCGTGGGGTCGAAGCGTGGGGTGACCCGCACCGGCTCGATGGCGTCGAGGTCGACATCGAGGGTGTCTTCGATGTCTGGGACGACTTGGATGATCCTCGGGAACTTGATTCGCAGTTCGTTTCGGTCGGCGAGAGTGTGGACGTTCGTGTAGTCGGGCGGATTCGAGGTGCCGGTTCCTTCTGCCTTTGCCATCGGCAGGAGTTGGAATGGAACGCCGTACACGTCGACGTACTCGGCCTTGCTCAGGTCCGTGTAGTCACTCCTGCGAAGCCCTCGACCGACGACCTGCTCGCAGAGAAGCTGTGACTGAAAGGCGCGGAGGCCGAGGATGTGGGTGACGTTTCTCGCGTCCCAGCCCTCTGAGAGCATGGCGACGCTCACTAGGCAGCGGACCGCTTCTCCCGGACGGCCGGGCTTTCCGACGGTCGAGACGATCTCTCGGATCTCGTCTCCGGCTCGGCTGTTCACTCCCGCTTCGGCATCGCGGAGCGCTTTGGTGTCGATTCGGATGGTGACTGGATCTCGGTCTCCACTGTTGACGAGGAGTGGGCTGGCCTCTCCGAACTCTGCGATGTGACGTTCGAGGAGGGTCGCAACGTTGGTGTCGTGGCAGATGACGATCATCACCGGCGGGATCTCGCGACCGTCCTTCTGCCAGGCCTCGAATGTTTCCTCCCACTCCGAGGCCAGTTGCTTGAGCGGTCCGTCTGCCTCTGAGAGGTAGTCGGTCAGGGGATGTCCGTCGTCTTCCAGGTCGGCCTTCTTCGGCAGTGATTCCTTGATGTGGTCCCAGAGCCGCCGGTACTTCGGGATCGAGTCGCCGGTGTTGTCGTCGGTGGGGACTCGAGGGACCTTGACCAGGCCGGCTTCGATGGCGTCCACGAGGGCGAAGTCGGAGACGATCCAGTCGAAGGGCGTCCAGGCCTGCTCCTTGAAGGTGCTCGGGTACATGGGTGTCGCGGAGAAGTCGAGGGCTCGAAGGATTCCGCGGTGTTGGTGGAGCCGTTCGAGGCCTTCGATCCAGACGGTTGCCTCCCTCACCTCGTCTTTGTCTGCTCGGCTGACGCTCGCTCCGGGTGGGAACCTGTAGGCGTGGTGGGCTTCGTCGTTGAAGACGAGGATTCGTCCCTTGCCTGAGAGGCCGGTCAGGACTCGTCGACAGAAGGCCTGGTCGGATTCTCGGCCGCGTTTGACCACTGATCTTTTTGGGTCTTCCTTCGGTGCGAGTTGGTGCCAGTTCGCGACCTGGACTCTGAGTTGGCCGAGCAGGGACGCGTACTTGGGTGGGATGAGCGCGAACTCGACGTAGGCGCTGCTGTCATGTCGCGGGTCGAGGCCACCTGGTCCAGAGAGCCTGTCGCGGACCGTGACGTTTGGGCAGAGCACGAGGATCTGGTCGCAGAACCGGTTGTCGTTTCGGTTCGCGGCCTTGTTCAGACCTGACCATGCCGCCAGGAGGGCCATCACCATGGTCTTTCCTGATCCGGTCGCCATCTTGACGGCCCATCGCGCGTAGGCCTCTCCGGATGGAGGCACGTCGGCGCCGACGAGGAGGTCGGTTGGCCCTTCGGTGAGGAAGATGATCGTCTCGGCTGCTTCTTGCTGGCAGAAGAAGGGTCTGGTCTGCGTCGCCCGGCGGCTCTCGTCGAACCAGTAGTCGAGGAGGTCTCTGGTCACTGTGGTGGCGCCCGGGTAGCTGTCGTGGCGCCATTGCCTCACCCGGTCACGGAGGTCGTTGACGAGTTGGAGCGGGATCACCTCGTCCGTGATGCGGAGCTGGCCGTCGGGCGAGGGTGCGAGGTATCCGGCGGGTCGGCGACCTTCGACGATCTGGGGGGAGACTTCGCTGAACGACCAGTGCGTGGTTGGTTCTGCGTACGCGTCGTTGATGATGGGGTTGCCGTCGACGACCTGGCCGACTTCAGGCGCATCTGCCTCGGTCACGGCAGATCCTCGACGACCTCTGATGCGTTGCCGTCGTCGGTGATGACTCGAACAGCGATTCGGCCGGAGTCGCCCTTGGCGAATGGGAGGGATGTCCAGGAGTGGAGTTGGTCGACGAGTTCTGCGTCGACCGTGCCGCCGAGGGCCTTCTTCAACTTCTGCCAGCCGTCGGTCACCGGGAAGAAGGCCTGCGAGACCTGGAAGACACTTCCGTCGTAGTCGTCGTCGAGGAACCATGCTTGGACGCCGTGCTGGCCGAAGGAGGTGACTTCGCCAGTGGCTGCGTCGTACGAGTCCACGCCCGTGACGGTCACCCGGTAGTCGTCGTCTTCCCTGTCAAGTGTGATGTCGGGCGAGGAGAACAGCCGGAAGGTCTGCGAGGAGCTGGTGTTCTTGAGCAGGTCGCCGACCAGAAGGTCTGGGTTCGCCATGAGGAGGGCGACGTTGCTGGTGCCGATCCGGCCGGATCCGAGCTTCTCCTGGGCGTCAGCCGAGAACGCGAAGCCGGCGAAGACGACGAGGTCGAAGCCGATGGCTTCTCGGAGCGCCTCGGACACGTGGGCCATGGTGACGGTCCCGAACCGTGGCCCGATCGAGACTGCGAACCGGTGCTTCTTCTTGCCGGCGAGGTAGACGCCTTCTGCGTGGAGGGTCCCTACCGCTGAGAGCTCCGTGAGGGACTCGATCTTGGCCGGCTTGGAGCCCGGCCGGGGTATCCCCTGAGCCTTGAGGGCGTCGAGAAGCACGGAAAGGTGGCTGTGGGTACCCAGGTCGGGTTCGCCCTCAGGATCTGACTCGTCGAGCGGATTGACCGCATACCTGGAGAGGGCCTCGCTGGTGAAGGGACCGGAGACTCGGATCTTGGACGAATCCTCTTCTGGCTGGTCCACGAGCACGACTTCTTCCGGGTCCTCGCCCCTGGCGATGGATCGGAGGGTCACTCGCTGGAGCTTCTTGTATTGGAGGCCGCCGTCGATGTCGCGCCCGGCATCCCGCAGTCGGTAGTACGGATAGATGCTCGTGAGCAGGCGCTCGCGGGCGATCGCCATCGCGATACGGGACGTGTCGATCGTGATCCAGCGCCTTCCGTACTGCTCTGCGGCAACCGCAGTCGTTCCCGACCCACAGGTTGGATCGAGCACGAGGTCTCCAGGATCTGAAGCCATGAGCAGACAACGTGTGACGACCTTCGGGTTGGTCTGAACGACGTACCGCTTGTCCGAGGCAAAGCCGGCGGTCAGGGTGTCGTCCCACACATTTGAAAGCGGCACAGCATCAAAGTCGTCGAGATACCTCACGTACCCGAGGGTCTTGCCGTAACCAATCAACCGGTTCGACTCCTTGAGCCGCTCTGCACCCTCGCTATTGGTCTTCCAGTACCCGCGCCCAGGCGAATACTCCACCCCTTCCAGTTCAATCGGGAACCGGGTAGTCGGGCCGCCGCTCTGGGAAGTGAACTGGTCCCGACGGAGAATGCGCGACCCCGCAGGAATCTGATCCCTGCTGGCCTTCTCTTCCTTGGTCATGGACCTACGTGATCCATCTGGTAGTTCGATCCAGCTATACGCAACCTCTGTCGAACGCCCCGATGACTTTGGGAGAAAGAGCGGCCGGTACTTGTAGTTGGCCCGGTCCTTCGCATACCAGACGAGATAGTTCGAGGTCGCTGGGATCGTGGTGAGTTCCCCTGGAGATCCAGCTCCGCTTGTGGTCTTGAAGGTGATTTGGCTGACGTAGTTGTCGCTCCCGAAGACTTCGTCGAGGAGCAACCTGACCCGGTGGACGTTCTCTTCGCCGATCTGCAGGAAGATCGAGCCACTGTCGGCTAGCAGTTCCCGGGCGATTGCGAACCGGTCTCGGAGGTAGGTGAGGTAGGAGTGTTCGCCCATCTCCCAGGTGTCCCGGTAGGCCTGGATCATCTCCGGTTCCCGGGTCAGGTGGTCGTCTTTGCCGTCGGTGACGTTGCGGCGGCCGATCCCCGGCTGGAAGTTGCTGCCGTACTTGATGCCGTAGGGCGGGTCCATGAAGACGCATTGGACCTGTCCGGCCATGCGTTCCCGGTCGAGGAGGCTCGCCATGACCATCAGCGAGTCGCCGAGGATCATTCGGTTCGACCATTCGAGGTCGTGTTGGTAGAAGTCGACGGCCTTGTCCGGGTCCAGTTTGTCTACGTCGAACAGCGACGCTTGGAGACGCTGCCTGCGCATCGAGCCGACGATCTTTTGGGCCGAGAGTTCCTCGTGGACGTGGATCGAGGGCGCCGGGATTTCGACCTCTTGGTGTTCCGCCTTGCCTGCCCAGTCGAGGCAGGGGTCGAGATGGGGGTCGTAGGAAAGGTCTCGGACGGGCGTCTCGTCTCTGTCCAGATGGGCGAGTCCGGCGGGCGGATTGTTCTTCCTGGTGGCGTCGGAATGTTCGTAGTCCTCGACTGGTACGACTCGGTGCTGCTTCTGCGCCTTGCGTCGTTGTGCTGTCGTGGATTTTTTCTCCGCCATCTTCCCAGTTCATACGACGCAGCTGTGACGTGCAACTGGACCCGGTGGGGAAGGAAACAAGGGAAACATTCGCTGTCAGCAGGGGGTCTCCGTTTCGGGTGTTTCCGATGTTTCGTCTCTGGGGAGGTAGCGGGACCAAGCGTCGTGGAAGTCCCTGGTTCGGTATCCCTTGCAGGTTCGGTCGGTCAGACGGATCTGGGCCGGCTTGATGGAGTACGGCTTGAGGTAGCGAGCGAGGCCTCGGGAGTCGAGTGGCCAGGCTCCCCAAGGGGATTCTTCGAGCTCGTTCAGGAGATGCAGCAGGTCGGCGGTCGAGATGCGCTCCTGTCCTTCCATCACTCGGCGGATGTCGCCCAACAGGAGGACACCGACGGTTGGGTCATTGGCACTGCTCGATGACGAGACGTAGTCGGCTGCGAGTCGGGCTCGCTGTGGCCATTCGCCTCCGGCCAGGTCGCTGATCGCGATGAGCGGTTCCCAGATTTCGCCCTGACGGTCTTCCAGCCGGTCGAGGCCAGAGACCGGGTCTCCGCTCAGCAGCTTGGCGACGTTGTTGAAGTTCTCGTCTGCCCAGGCGTCCAGTGCTTCGCGGATTGGTTCGGTGTTCTCCTCCTCGATCCGCCAGCGGAAGGACTTGACGCTCTCGTCGGCGCGTCGAGAGTGCATGGGGAAGACGATGGACCGTTGGAGGATGGTGGCGGGTAGCCGACCCAATCCGGCGATGGCGACGGCGCCGTATGTCTGAAAGGTCCGCTGCTCCATCGTCGGCGGCTCGCAGCGGACGACGTGGCTGCCTGGCCGGTAGCCGGCGTCGATGACGCCTCGGAGGTCGTCGCGGTAGCCGGGCGAGCCTGGGAGCAGGTAGGTGTCCGACTCGTCGAGGAGGAGGGTCGGCTTCTTCTCGGAACTCATCAGTCGGAAGACGGCCGCAGGCGACGCGTTGGCGGCTAGGAGCGGGTTTCGGACGAGCAGTTGGAGGATCTCAAGGAGCCTCGTTTTGCCCGACCCGGGCTCGGGTGACAGCAGGGCTAGCCGTGCGGTTGCTGGCAGGGCGTCGATCACGTGGGTGTGGAGGACCCAGAGGGCGATCACGTCGTGGAGCCGCTCGTCGGCCAGCACGACGAACTGCTTGGTGTACCGGGCGATGCGGTCGAGGATGTCGGCGGTGGTCGGGGCGAAGATCACCAGCCCCGCTCCAACTTCTCGAGCCTCGCTTCCAACCCCCGGACGTAGTGGTTCAGGTGGTCATACCTGCTGGTCGCTTGCGCTCGTTCATCCTCGTGGGAGCGGCACCGGCCCCTGGCGGCCGCGTCCTTCGCTGCGAGATGGTCGAGGTACCGGCCCGCCTCCTGGGCGGCTCGGTGTTGGTGCTCTCGGCAGTACCGGTTGTAGTTCGATTCCATTCGGGGTGTTCTCCCTGCCTGATGGCGATCTGGCGGGGAGGGGCAAGCTCTCGGCAGACTCGTGTAGCTGCACCGGCGCACCCCGCGTGTGTCATTGAGTTTTCCGAATCGTTCCGGTTCCCTAGCGTCCTCCTGCTTCCAGCCAGGCGTCGACCTCGCTTCGTCGGTAGCGGAGGGCCCGGCCGGCCTTGAGCACAGGAGGTCCGACGCCCTCATGGCGCCAGTAGTAGATGGTGGCTGTTGGGACCTTCAGGTAGTCCGCGAGTTCATTGATGGTCAGCAGGTCGTCCATGGCACCTCTTCGTTGATTCGGTTGCATCAGCATCAGCTCATCTTGTAACGTACACGCGTTGGCGTGTTCGAGTCCGTTGATTGTGTGTGTTCAATTGGAAGGTTCCTGAAGCGCGGTGGATGAAGATCAGGGACCGGACGAGCCGTCTGAAGCCAAGCTTCCCGGTCTCGTTTTCGCCGGAACCCCCGATGGCGGGCCACTCATTGGACGCCCGGTCGTGGCCAACGTGCGTCACATCACAAGTGTGCTGGGCCCCCTCATCGCGCACGATGGGCCAGTCGAGGACGGCAGACCGGCCATTGACTCCGATGGTCGGGTGATCAATCCAGGCCACTTGACCGCCGAGTTCGTGATGGCTGGCACGCAAGCGAGATGTGCCGGCGTGCACGGTCGCGCGATCTATTACTTCGGCGACGGCGAGATGCGGCTGTCCTCCGTCCTCAGCCTGGAACATTCCGATCCAGACCACTCGATCACTCCCACCATGATCCGATCCCTTCCCTTCGAGGAGTTGGCGAAGGAAGTCGTACGCGTGCTGCGGCATCACCAGTCGCAGGCATCTGACGGACTGCATTGGTCCATGGCGGACTACCCAGCAGCCCAGCCGCCTGGGAGGGGCCGTCGGCGACAGGTGACTCAGGACCTTCTCCTAAGAATCGCCGAGGCCTACGCCAGGCTCGTAGACGCCGAACGCCCCTACGAGGAACTCCGACACGAGTTCCATCTCTCAGCTGGCTACCTACGTCAACTCGTCAGCAAGGCACGGGCCGAGGGACTCCTTGGCCCAGCCCGCCATGGACAGCGAAACCATCAGTTGACCTCGAAGGCCTACGACCTGCTGAACCAGAAGCGACTAGTTGAGGATGGGGACGACGATGGCCCACGTTGAGAACCGCTGGTCGGCCGAACCTTCTCGCAAGGAATCCGGCCTCAGATGGCGGGTCCGCTACCGAGACGACCTAGGACGGCACCGGACCAAGAGTTTCCGCACGCAGACCGAGGCCAACCGGTATGCGAGGGAGGTCGAGCGATCACTCGACCTCGGCAACTACATCGACCCAGAAGCAGCGAGGGTCACGTTCGAGGAATTCGCGGCCCGGTGGCTCAGGGCGGCGCATGACCTGCAGCCCCGCACCCGCGAGAACTACGAAGGGATCCTCCGCAACCACCTGGTGCCGGCGATCGGCTCCACTCCCCTCGCCCGCCTCCGCCCAGAGCACTTCCGGGAGCTCATCGCCGACAAGGCCGAGGCTGGGCTGGCCGACCCGACGATCCGACGCATCGCTCGTCTGGCATCGACGATCCTCAAGACAGCGGTGACAGACCGGGTCCTCGCCCACAACCCTGCCGACGGGGTCCGGCTTCCTCGGGAGGTCGCCCGCGAGATGCGCTTTCTCACGGACGAGGAACTCGGATCCCTCGTCGGGGCCGTCGCGCCCCACTACCGGACCTTTGTCCTCGCAGCCGGAGTCCTCGGGGCCCGCAGTGGTGAGCTCCGTGGCCTCCACCCCACCAGGCTGAACCTGCTCAAGGGCCAGGTCCACATCGTCGAGCAACTTCAGGAGATCGACGGCTCGCTCCACCGAACGACTCCCAAGACGCCAACGAGCACCCGGACCATCACCATCCCGCGCTTTCTCGTCACGGAACTCGAAGAGCAGCTCTCAGAGAGGTCGACCACCGACTACGTGTTCGCCACGCCGGACGGGAATCCGATCAGGGCGTCCAACTTCAATCGCCGGGTCTGGCAGCCGGCCATCCGGCAGGCAGGACTAGACGGCCTCCGGTTCCACGACCTTCGACACACTGCTGCTTCGCTGGCGATCGCTGTCGGGGCGCACCCCAAGGCGATCATGGAAAGGCTCGGCCATTCCTCGATCACGGTCACTTTGGACCGCTACGGACACCTGTTTCCAGCGTTGGACGAGGTCCTGGCGGAGAGGATCGATTCGGCCTTCGGTGACGCTCTCGCGCCCCCCACGCGTCCCAAGGCCGTGTAGGAACCAGCCTGAGGTCTCGCCGGGCAATCAGATTGCCGGGCTGACCTGTGGTTCTCTTGGAGCGGACGACGAGATTCGAACCCGCGACCCTCACCTTGGCAAGGTGATGCTCTACCAGCTGAGCTACGTCCGCGTCAGTCGGAAACGATAGCGGGGGACGGCCCGTTTCGGCGCCTCGACGGGCGCGACGGGACCGTCCGGTCAGCCGTCGGACGGCGGTCGGAGGTCGATCCGCAGCGTCAGGACGCCGTCCTCCAGCGTCGCCTCGGCGTCGCCCACGATGCCGAAGTCCAGCAGGTCGGCCTGCGCCTGGTCGATGAAGCGTTGGCGTTCCTCGCCGCCCACCGGCGGCAGGGTCCGGGTCCGCACCGCGGCGGCCCGCTCCCGGAACCGCAGGAGCATGGCGTCCACGTCCAGCGTCGGTTCGCTCATCCCACGACCTCCGTCGATCCGACCTCGACCTCGGATTCGGAGGCGGCCAGCCGCTCGACGGTGGCCGGTCGGGTCCGCCACCAGTAGCCGGCGGTGCCCACCACGAGGACCACGCCGAGGACCCGCAGCAGCACCACGACCTGGTCGATGCGCTCGTCGGCCGTCCGCCCGTCGGCGTCCACCATCGGCGGGACCGTCTCCACCGTGGTCACCTGGGCCGCGGCGATCCCGGCCGGGCCGACGACGGTCAGGCCACCGACCAGCAGCAACGCCGCCAGGCGGGCACGTGCGCGCGAGATGTCCGGGCCCCTGCTCCGCATGGGACAGATCGTACCCGTGCCCGGCCAAGCCACCGGGGCAGGACCACCGGGGCAGGCCCACCGTCCTCACGACTGGTGTTCGGGGCACCACCACGAGGTCCGCCCTCCGACGGTGTCCCGCCGCAGGGGCGCTCCGTCCTTCGGGCACGTGCCTCCGGCCCGTCGGTGGTCGAACAGGTCGCCGGTGTGGCTGCCTCCCCGCCGGTCCATCTGGTCGAGCGTCCGACGGATGGTCCGGTGCAGGCGCCGCACCTCGTCGTCGGCCAGCGATCCCGCCGGCCGCAGCGGCGACAGGCCGGACCGCCACGCCACCTCGTCGACCAGCAGGTTGCCGAGGCCGGCCACCCGCCCCTGGTCCAGCAGGCGGGCCTTCAACGGTCCCCCGCCGCCGGCCAACGCACCCCGCAACTCGTCGAGACGGAGCGACCAGGCGTCCGGTCCGAGCCCCGACAGGTCCGGGGCCAGCTCGACGCTCCCCAGCCGCCGTGGATCGTCGATCCAGAGGCGCCCGCCACCCCGGAACACCAGGCCGAACCGCACCCACGACGGGTCGGACCGGCGACCACCCCACTCCAGGTACTCGATGGCCGCCCGGCCGTCGACCAGCAGGCGCCCGGTCATCCCGAACCGCAGGGCGAGCGTCGGGCCACCCGAGTCGAGCAGGACGACCTTCCCGTGGCGACGTGCCGCGGTGATCCGGCGGCCCACCAGCGCGTCGGCCAGGCCCCCGGCGTCGACCCCTCCCCTCGGGTAGAGCGGATCGGGCGCCTCGACGGCGACCACCGTCCGACCGACGACGCCCTCGGCGAGGCGCCGATAGGCGTCGGCCTCCAGGATCTCGGGCATCGGAGCGGCGTGTCGTCGGGGCGACGGGACCCGGCCCGGTCAGCCGGCGGCGGCGTCGAGGCCCCGCGAGAAGTCGGCGACCAGGTCGTCGGCGTGCTCCAGGCCGCACGAGACCCGCACCGTCCCCTCGCCGATCCCCGAGGCGGCCCGCTCCTCGGGCGTCAGGCTGACGTGGGTGGTCGTCGCCGAGTGGCAGACCAGCGTCTCCGGTCCGCCCAGCGACGTGGCCTGGCGGGCGATGGACGTGGCCTCCACGAACCGCTTCCCCGCCTCCAGGCCACCGGCCAGGTCGAAGGTCAGCAGCCCGCCCATGGACCGCATCTGCCGGACGGCCAGGTCGTGCTGGGGGTGCGAGGCCAGCCCCGGGTACCGCACCTCGGCGACGCCGTCGTGGCCGTCGAGGAACCCGGCCAGCACCGCCGCCGTCTCCGACTGCTGGCGCAGCCGGGCCCCGAGGGTCCGCACGCCCCGATGGGCGTTGTAGGCGTCGTAGGGCGAGGCGTTGGCCCCCTGCAGGGTGGCGAACCCCCACAGCCACGAGATCAGGTCGTGGGAGCCGGCGACGACGCCGAGCGTGGCGTCGTTGGCCCCGGCGATGCCCTTGGTGGCCGAGTGCAGGACCAGGTCCACGCCGTGGGCCAGCGGGTTCTGTCCGAGCGGCGTGGCGAACGTGGAGTCGACCACCGTCATCGCCCCGGCGAGCGACCCGAGGTCGTCCAGGTCGACAAGGTCGAGGCGGGGGTTGGCCGGGGTCTCGGCGAACACCAGCATCGTCTTCCCGGGCACCACGGCCTCGGCGAACGCCCCGGGCACGGTGCCGTCCACGAACGTCACGTCGATGCCCATCCGCGGGCACACCGTCTGCAGGAACAGCTGGGTCCCGGCGTACAGCTGGCGTTGGGCCACCACGTGGTCGCCCGACGAACAGAGCCCGAGCACGACGGCGCTGACCGCCCCCATGCCCGAGGCGAACGCCCGGGCCGCCTCGGCCCCCTC